>NZ_JBHEEV010000008.1:0-184984 GCF_041930145.1 Brucella ciceri
GCATGACAGCATGATGGCGCTCGGCGGAATGATCCCCATGATCAATATGATGCTTGGGGAGATAATCATCGGCGGGGGTGGCGCAGGCTTCTACGGCATAGTCCTCTTCGTCGTCGTCGCCATTTTCGTAGCTGGCCTGATGGTTGGGCGAACTCCCGAATATCTCGGCAAAAAAATCGAAGCCAAGGAGGTGAAGATGGCGATGCTGGCCGTCCTTTGCCTGCCGTTGTCCATTCTTGGATTCACGGCCATTGCTTCGGTCCTACCGACAGGTCTGGCGTCAATCGCCAACCCCGGCCCGCATGGCTTCTCGGAAATCCTCTACGCCTATACCTCAGGGACAGCGAATAATGGTTCTGCCTTTGGTGGATTATCCGGCAATACGCCGTGGTACAACATCACGATCGGTCTCGCCATGTTGATGGGAAGGTTTCTCGTCATCATTCCGGCTCTCGCAATCGCCGGTTCGCTTGTCGCCAAGAAAGCCGCTCCGCAATCCGCCGGTACCTTCCCGACAACAGGCCCGCTTTTCGTCGGCTTGCTGATTGGCGTCATTCTCGTAGTCGGTGGCTTGATTTTCTTCCCCGCGCTGGCGCTCGGGCCCGTCGCCGAGCACTTCGCAATGATCAAGGGACAAATGTTCTGATGCTGCGCCCCTCAAACTGCATCCTCTCTATCCTTCTGGCAACGACCGCCATCCTTCTCGCGGTTCAGCTTGCCGGGTTGATCTGAGATTTTCCGAAACGGAAACGTAATTTACTGGAGCCTCCTTTATGAGCCAGTCCAAATCCGCGAGCATTCTCGATGCCCGCATCCTTTTACCCGCCATCGGCGATGCCTTCCGCAAGCTCAACCCGAGGAGCCTTGCACGCAATCCGGTAATGTTTGTGGTTGCAGTCGTTTCACTGTTGAGCACGTTGCTTCTCCTGAAGGACGTTGCCACCAGCAATCCCGATGCCAGCTTCTCGTTCCAGATCGTTCTCTGGCTATGGTTCACGGTTCTGTTTGCGAATTTTGCTGAAGCCGTCGCCGAAGGACGTGGAAAGGCGCAGGCGGACTCCCTGCGCCGCACACGAACAGAAACGCAGGCCAAACTTCTGGATAGTCCGGAAAGCCAAAGCTGGAAGAATGTACCGGGGACCAGTCTGAAGGTGGGTGATGTGGTTCTGGTGGAAGCCAGTGACATTATTCCCTCGGATGGCGAAGTCATCGAAGGCGTGGCCTCCGTTAACGAAGCGGCCATCACCGGGGAATCCGCACCGGTCATTCGCGAGTCCGGCGGCGACCGCTCCGCCGTCACCGGTGGAACACAGGTCCTGTCCGACTGGATCAAGGTCCGCATCACTGCCGCGCAGGGTTCAACCTTCATCGACAAGATGATCAGCCTGGTGGAAGGTGCCGAACGTCAGAAGACGCCGAATGAGATCGCACTCAACATTCTGCTTGCAGGCATGACGCTGATATTCGTTCTGGCCGTTGTGACAATCCCGAGTTTTGCGACCTATGCAGGCGGTTATGTTCCGGTCACAGTGCTGGTTGCACTGTTTGTAACACTCATCCCGACTACAATCGGCGCCTTGCTTTCCGCTATTGGCATTGCGGGCATGGATCGTCTCGTTCGGTTCAACGTGCTTGCCATGTCTGGTCGTGCCGTAGAGGCCGCAGGGGACGTCGACACGCTTCTTCTCGACAAGACCGGAACGATCACCCTCGGCAATCGTCAGGCGACTGCTTTTGTACCTGTCAGCGGCGTAACCGCGCAAAACTTGGCCGACGCGGCACAGTTGGCTTCGCTTGCCGATGAGACACCGGAAGGTCGCTCTATCGTCGTTCTTGCCAAGGAAAAATACGGCCTGCGTGGGCGCGACATGCAGAGCCTTCACGCTCATTTTGTACCGTTCACCGCACAAAGCCGCATGAGCGGGGTAGATGTTGAAGGTTCTGTCATTCGCAAAGGTGCGGTGGATGCGGTGCTCGCCTATGTGGAGCAGAGCAGCCGCGTTGATCAAGGCACCCTGTCCGGACTGCAATCCATCGCTGATACGATCGCCAAGGCGGGCGGCACACCGCTTGCTGTCGCCAAGGATGGTCAACTCCTTGGTGTCGTGCATCTGAAGGACATCGTCAAAGGCGGCATCCGTGAACGCTTCGCGGAACTGCGCCGGATGGGTATTCGTACAGTCATGATTACCGGTGATAACCCGATGACCGCAGCAGCCATCGCCGCCGAAGCCGGGGTGGACGACTTTCTGGCGCAGGCAACGCCTGAAAACAAACTGTCTTTGATCCGCGAGGAACAGTCCAAGGGCAAACTTGTTGCAATGTGCGGCGATGGCACCAATGATGCCCCTGCCCTTGCGCAAGCTGATGTAGGCGTGGCCATGAACACCGGCACGGTTGCCGCGCGTGAAGCAGGCAATATGGTCGACCTCGACAGTGATCCCACGAAACTCATCGAAATTGTTGAGATCGGCAAGCAATTGCTGATGACGCGGGGGGCACTGACCACATTCTCCATCGCCAATGACATTGCGAAGTACTTTGCAATCATTCCGGCGATGTTTCTGGCCTTTTATCCGCAGTTGGGCGCGCTCAACATTATGGGATTGGCTTCTCCACAGAGTGCCATTTTGTCGGCCATCATCTTCAATGCCCTGATCATTGTGGCCCTGATCCCGCTTTCGTTGAGAGGCGTCACCTATAAGCCGGTCGGCGCAGGCGCTCTCCTTTCGCGTAATCTTTTAATCTACGGACTCGGCGGTGTCGTCGTGCCGTTCGTGGGCATCAAGGCCATCGATCTGGCGATTATCACCCTTGGCCTCGTATAAGGATAAGCAAAAATGCTGAAACAACTTCGTCCAGCGCTTGTCATGATCGTGTCGCTTACCGTTATAACCGGATTACTCTATCCGCTCGGCATGACCGGCATCGCCCAAGCGATCTTTCCGGCGAAAGCCAGTGGCAGCCTTATCGAAAAGGACGGCACAATCATCGGCTCCCAATTGATCGGCCAGAATTTTACCAGCGATCGGTATTTTCACGGTCGGCCATCTGCCGCAGGAAAAGACGGTTACGATGCCGCAAGCTCCGGTGGTTCCAATCTGGGCCCAACCAATCCAAAGCTCATTGAGCGGATTAAAGCGAACGCCGCGGCCCTTGCGCACCAAGAAGGCTCTACAGAACCACCGATTGACCTCGTGACAACATCTGCAAGCGGTCTTGATCCGCATATCTCCCCGGAGGCAGCCTTCTATCAGGTGCCTCGCGTTGCAAAGGCACGCGGGATTGATGAAGCCGCATTGCGCCGGATTGTAGAGCAACAGATCGAACCTCGTGAACTTGGATTCCTCGGGGAGCCGGTGGTCAATGTTCTCGAGCTGAACCTTGTTCTGGACAGGGACGAAACCAAGTAGAATAACTCGGGCGGCAAGATTTGCCGCCCTTTCCTGTTAGGAGCCTTGTTTGACATCGGACCCGCTTCGTTTCGGCGAAAACAGACCCTCCCCGGATGCTCTGCTTGAACAGGCGGAACGCGAGACGCGTGGCCGTCTGAAGATATTTCTCGGTGCTGCGCCAGGTGTCGGCAAGACCTATGAAATGCTGATGTCGGGCCGCGCGCGCAAAGCTGATGGAATAGATGTCGTCATCGGCATTGTCGAAACGCACGGACGAGCGGAGACTGAAGCCCTTACTGAAGGGCTTGAAATCATTCCTCGCGCGCGCGTTGCATATCGGGGTCATCAACTCGAAGAAATGGATATCGATGCGGTTCTGGCGCGCAAGCCGCAGCTGGTTCTGGTAGATGAACTTGCACATACGAATGCGCCCGGCAGCAGGCATCCCAAGCGGTATCAGGATGTAGAGGAAATTCTGGCGCGCGGTATCGACGTTTACACAACGCTCAATATCCAGCACGTCGAAAGCCTGAATGATGTTGTGGCGCAGATCACCCGTATTCGCGTGCGTGAAACTGTGCCCGACAGCATAATCGACCGTGCCGACGACATCGAACTGATTGATCTCACCCCCGGAGATCTCATTAAACGGCTCAATGAAGGCAAGATCTACCTTCCCAAGACAGCGAAACGGGCGATCCGCAATTATTTTTCCCCCGGCAACCTGACAGCGTTACGCGAACTGGCGCTGCGCCGCACCGCCCAACGTGTAGACGAACAGCTTCTCAGCCATATGCGCGCTCATGCGATAGAAGGGCCCTGGGCGGCAAGCGATCGCATATTGGTCGCCGTCGATGACAGTCCGCGCAGTGTATCGCTTGTTCGCTATGCCCGTCGGCTTGCAGATCGCCTTCGCGCCCCATGGGCCGCAATCCATATCGAAACCGCCCGTTCTGCGGGGCTCGCCGATGAAGCAAAGGACAGGCTTGCAACGGCGTTGAGGCTTGCCGAACAGCTTGGCGGGGAAACGATCACCAT
Organism: Brucella ciceri; assembly: GCF_041930145.1. Lineage (NCBI taxonomy): Bacteria > Pseudomonadati > Pseudomonadota > Alphaproteobacteria > Hyphomicrobiales > Brucellaceae > Brucella > Brucella ciceri. Next base: position 4,434 of record NZ_JBHEEV010000008.1, read on the forward strand.
TCCGGGCCAGTCAGTAGCCGAAGACATTGTTCGCTACGCTTCAGCTCACAACTTCACTCAGATCGTAGCCGGAAAGTCCATAAAGTCGCGTTGGCGCGAGATGATTGACGGGTCCGTCGCGCGCGAGCTTGTCCGGCTTTCCGGTGCTATCGATATTCATATAACAGCCGGGGTCGAGCACGAAAATGGGAGCGCCAGCCGCAAGATAAACACCGCCCGGCACAACACACCGCCCGATGTAACGCCCTATCTGATCGGCATGGCAATGACCGGCGTAGCCCTTGTTGTCGGGCTGTTGCTCGATCAGTTTTTGGATGTGCGCAGCATAGCGCTGGTATTCGTTGTTGGCGTTCTTGGTGTCGCAGTCACCCTCGGTCTTTGGCCTGCGCTTTTTGCATCCGTAATCAGCGCATTCGCCTATAACTTCTTTTTTCTCTCGCCACTTTACACGCTTTCAATCGCCGATCCCGAAAGTGTCGTAGCGTTGGTTTTCTTCCTGTTTGTGAGCGTTATCGCCAGCAATCTGGCAAGTCGCGTCCAAAGGCAGGCCGCGGCTGCGCGACAACGCGCGCGCATGACGGAAGATCTGTATCTCTTCAGTAAAAAGCTGGCAGGAACAGGTTCAATTGATGATGTGCTCTGGGCAACGGCATTCCAGATCGCATCCATGCTCAAGGTAAGGGTCGTAATTCTGCTTCCCGACGTTAACAGCATTGCTGTCAGGGCCGGTTATCCGCCAGATGATACTCTGGACGATGCTGATATAGCTGCCGCGCACTGGACCTGGGAGCATGACTTGCCGGCAGGCCGCGGCGCCAATACGCTGCCGGGTGCAAAGCGGCTCTATCTGCCTCTCAAAACTGCACGAACGTCCGTTGGCGTTATCGGTCTCGATAATGATCGTGTGGGCCCAATTCTCACGCCTGAGCAACAGCGTCTCTTCGAAGCTCTGGCCGATCAGGCAGCAATTGCCATCGAACGCGTTCAGCTTGTTGGCGATGTAGAGCGGGCAAAACTGGCCGCCGAAGCTGACAAGCTGCGTTCGGCATTGCTCACCTCCATCTCGCACGATCTGAAGACCCCTTTGGCTGCCATTCTCGGAGCCGCGACGACACTGCGCGACTATTCCGCATCTTTGCCGGACGCCGACCGATCAGAGCTTGTTGCAACCGTCGTGGATCAATCTGAACGCTTGAACCGCTTCATCGCCAATCTCCTTGATATGACCCGCATCGAAGCCGGTGCGATGAAGCCTAATCTCTCGCTTCATTTTGTTGGAGACCTGATCGGGGCTGCACTCAATCGTGCATCCAGGATACTCGCCTGCCATCAGGTCAACGTCGCGGTTCCAGTCAATCTGCCGATGGTCCACCTTGACGCCGTCCTGTTTGAGCAGGCTTTATTCAATCTGTTCGACAACGCCGCAAAATACGCTCCGGAGAATTCGCCCATTACGGTTAAAGCTCACGCGGATACATCCAACATAACGCTGGAAATCTCGGATCGAGGCCCAGGGATTCCTCATGACGATCTGGAGCATGTGTTCGATACGTTCTATCGTGTGCGTAAAGGAGATCACGTTCAGGCTGGCACCGGACTGGGTCTTCCTATCGCACGCGGTTTCATCGAGGCGATGGGAGGCTCCATCCGGGCAGGTAACCAACAAGAAGGTACTGGCGCTGTATTTACGGTCACCTTGCCCATTCCCGCTGATGAAGTTGACAGGGATTCATGAACGATCCGAAGCTCAAGATTCTAGTTGTCGATGACGAACCAGCCATCCGCAAATTGCTGCGGGTCGGACTGACAACAGAAGGCTATACCGTTGTCGAAGCTGCAGATGGCAGCCAAGCTGACGAACGCATTGCAATGGATAAGCCCGACATCGTGGTGCTCGATCTGGGCCTTCCTGATACCGACGGCCATACTCTGCTCCAACGCTGGAGAGAGAACGGAATAAGCTTGCCAATTCTCATCCTCTCGAGCCGCACCGATGAAGCCGGGATTGTCCGCGCCCTTGAAGAAGGGGCAGATGACTACATCCCGAAACCTTTCGGAATGAAGGAGCTTGCCGCTCGTCTTCGGGTCGCCTTGCGGCATCGACTACAACAGCAGGGACAAAAGCCGCTTTTCCAATGTGGTGGTCTGACCGTCGATCTCGTGCGCCGCATTGTAAAACTGAACGGCGAAGAAATTAAGCTGTCGCCAAAAGAATATGATATCCTGAGCTTGCTCGTACAGCATGCAGGGAAAGTGCTGACTCACCATTTCATCTTAAGCCAGGTCTGGGGACCGGCGGCTGACGTGCAATATCTTCGCATCTATGTCCGCCAGCTACGGCAGAAGATTGAAAAATCGCCGGATCAGCCGCATTATATCCTGACCGAAACAGGCGTCGGTTACAGGCTGCGCGAAGCCGATCCCGCTCTTTGAGGCAACCGGAACCAAGGCTTCGCGAAAGCGTTGTTTGACAAATAGCCAAGGTGACGGAGGCGAGCGTGGTCGAGTTGGTCAACAATATTGAGAATTTGGAATTTATTATCGCCAAGGCTCGGGAATATGATGTTCAGGTTCCCGCTACCGATGAAGACTCCGGATCCAACGCCAGCGATGACAACGAAGTTGATATTCTCGATGCCTCGCTGACCAATCCCACTCGAAAGGAACTTTTTGCGGCTATTCGTTCTCTTAACATAGACGAACGACAGGAACTGCTGGCGCTGATGTGGGTAGGACGGGGTGATTTCAGCGTCGACGAATGGGACGAAGCCCTGTCAACCGCTGCCGACCGCGATAATGGTCGGGAGGCCAAGTATCTTATCGGCACACCACTTCTCGGAGATTATCTTGAGGAAGGGCTGGCCGCTTTGGGCGTCGAGATTGAGGCTTACGATAATGAATAAGAAAAATTGATGCTTCCATGCAGCCTTCTGTTTTGACGCTGCAATGTCCGGGTATTAGTGTCAAAACACAAACCGGGTCCGCTTGAAACGACCCGGGACATTAAGCGCGACGGACGACGGCACGATGCTTCAGAAAAACCTCATTCAGAAAACAGACTTCTATATCGATGGCGCATGGCGCGCTCCGGTAGAGGCCAAGTCCATTGAGGTCATTAATCCCGCTAACGAGAAGCCTTATGCCGTAATCTCTGCAGGCTCTGCGAAAGACATTGATCTGGCGGTCGCAGCTGCCCGCAAGGCATTCCCGTCCTGGAGCGAAACTTCTGCCGCGGACCGCATCGGTTATATTCGACGGCTCGTGGAAATTTATGAAGCTCGTCTTGAGGAAATGGCCAAGGCGATCTCGCTGGAAATGGGAGCGCCAATCACGCTTGCGCGGGAATCGCAGGCTGCGGCAGGCCTTTCGCATACCAAAGCCTTCATCGCAGCATTCGAGAATTTCGAGTTCGAAGAGCTTCTTTCTCCGAAATTTCCGAACCAGACGATAGTGCGCGAACCGATTGGCGTTTGCGGCCTCATCACGCCCTGGAACTGGCCAATGAACCAGATCGCGCTAAAAGTTATCCCTGCGCTAGCTGTCGGCTGCACCGTCATACTGAAGCCATCCGAGATTGCCCCCATGTCGGCCATGCTCTTCGCCGAGTTTGTGGATGAGGCTGGTTTCCCGCAAGGTGTGTTCAATCTCGTCAATGGCGAAGGTGCTGTCGTTGGTGAGGCCCTGTCGCAGCATCCGGATGTCGACATGATGTCGTTTACCGGCTCGACGCGCGCAGGCACAGCGGTCTCTCGAGCTGCAGCAGCAACGGTGAAGCGGGTTTCGCTTGAACTTGGCGGCAAGTCGCCGAATATCGTTTTCGCCGATGCCGACCTCGAAAAGACCATTGCCCGCAGCCTTGCCCATTGTTTCGAAAATACCGGCCAGTCCTGCAATGCGCCGACGCGCATGCTGGTCGAACGTTCGGTTTACGACAAAGCGGTCGAACTCGCCAGGAAGGTGGCGGAAGGCACGAAGGTTGGTGACCCGGCAGAAGAAGGCGATCATATTGGCCCGCTTTCCTCTTCGATCCAGTTCGAGAAAGTGCAGAAACTGATCCAGAAGGGCATCGACGAAGGTGCTCGGCTTGTGGCTGGTGGAACGGGGCGTCCCGATGGATTCACCGAAGGGGACTTCGTCAAACCAACCGTCTTTGCCGATGTGAATAATGACATGACGATTGCCCGCGAAGAAATCTTCGGACCGGTGCTGGCTATGATCCCCTTCGATACGGAAGAAGAAGCCATCGCCATTGCCAATGACACGCCTTACGGACTTGCAGCCTATATCCAGACCGGCAGCCCGGAACGGGCGAAACGCGTGGCTCGAAAGTTGCGTGCCGGCATGGTGCAGATCAATGGCACCTCCCGCGCGCCGGGCAGCCCGTTCGGAGGCTACAAGCAGTCGGGTAATGGTCGCGAAGGCGGCAAATGGGGGCTGGAAGACTTCATGGAAGTCAAGCTCATCAGCGGCTGAACTTCCAATATAGCAATAAAAAGCGCCGCTTAGCGGCGCTTTTTATTGCAAATCAGGGTTTCTTCATAACGCGGATACGCTGCTCTCCACCAATATTAATCAATTGCGTAGGAGGTGGTATCTTATGAACGTCATGCGTGCCGAAGCTGTCTGGGTAAAACGCATAACCGGCAGGCGGTTGCGGCGGGTTTCGATCGTCAATCAGTCGACCGCCCGTCAATTCGGTCATCGGGTCAGGAATGGCCGAAATCAGCCGCCGGGTATAAGGGTGGGTTGGATTCGAGAAAATCCGATCCCACGGACCACTTTCGACAATCTGCCCGAAATACATGACCGCCACCCGGTCGCTCATATGCTCCACGACGCTCAGGTCGTGGCTGATCATGATGTAGGAAAGGCCAAGCCGCTCCTTCAGCTCCAGGAGCAGATTGATGATCTGCGCCCGGATCGAGACATCAAGGGCCGAAACGGGCTCATCGAGCACGATGACTTTCGGATTAAGTAACAGCGCTCGTGCGATCCCTATACGCTGGCGTTGACCACCGGAAAATTCGTGCGGAAAACGCCTCGCCTGCTCGGGTTTCAAACCAACGAGACGTAGGATCTCTTCAATGCGACCGTCGATTTCGCTACGCGATTTCACGCCGTGAAGTCGCAAAGGTGCAGCGAGCGACGTGTACACCGTCTGGCGAGGATTGAGTGAAGCAAACGGATCTTGAAAGACCATCTGCGCCATCTTCGACCGTTCCAGACGGGAAGGTTCATTCTTGCCTGTGATCGGACGTCCTTCAAAATAGATCTGCCCACTGGTCGGTCTCTGCAAGCCGACTATGGAGAGGGCCAGTGTGGACTTACCGCAACCAGACTCCCCTACAATCGAAAGGCACTCGCCTTTGTTAAGCGTCAGGCTGAGATTGTTGACGGCGCGCAGCAATTGCTTGGAACGACTGAAAATTCCACCGCTCACCGGGAAGTAAACGCAGACATCATCGATGCGAACCAAAGGTTCTGCCAGTTTGGTTGAATGTAGATCATTCATGATGGAAGCACCTCACCACACCGGCATCCTCAAGCGGCGTCCAGCCCGGCTTTTGCGCACGGCAAACATCGGTCGCACGCGTGCAACGCGGCTCGAACCGGCAGCCTTTTGGAAAAGCGGAAATCGATGGCACGACACCCTCGATTTCCTGAAGCCGTAGCTGGCCTTCCGTCTGGCGCGATCCAAGCTGCGGCAGGGACGCCAGAAGACCATGCGCGTAAGGATGTGCCGGATGATGAAACAGATCCGCCGTTACACGCTCCTCGACCAGATGCCCGGCATACATGACACCCACGCGACGACACATTTTCGCAATGACCCCAAGATCATGGCTGATCATCAGAACGGAAGTCCCTCGCGCCGTGCAAAGTTCCTGCATAAGACGCAGAATTTCTGCCTGAACGGTCACGTCAAGCGCGGTCGTGGGTTCATCGGCGATCAGCAGATCGGGATTGCATGCAAGGGCGATCGCGATCATCACACGCTGGCGCATGCCGCCAGACATCTGATGCGGATAGTTCTTCACACGCTGCTCTGGTGCGGGCACCTGAACGCTGGCAAGTGCTTCAATCGCCTTGCGTTCTGCCTCATGCCAGGTTGCCCCCTGATGCAGCACGAACATTTCCGCAATCTGTCTTCCCACTGGTGACAGGGGATTAAGGGCGGTCATCGGTTCCTGAAAAATCATCGCGATACGATTGCCACGCAGCTTTCGCACTTCGCGCGACGACATGGCTCGCAGGTCCTGTCCTTTGAAGCGGATCGCGCCTCCGGTAATTGACAGCGGCTTACGCAACAGCCCGATCATGGACAGCGCGGTGATGCTCTTTCCGCAGCCGGACTCGCCCACCAGACCAAAGGTCTCGCCAGCGGCGATTGTGAACGATACATCCTCGACCACGTTATGTTTGCTTGAACCGGAAACGATATCGATGCGAAGATTTTCGACTTCTAGAAGTGGTTGTTCGCTCATACTTTGCGCGTCCTCATATGCGGGTCGAGCCAGTCACGAAGACCATCGCCGAACAGATTGAGTCCGAGTACCGTGAGGAAGATAGCCAGGCCCGGAAACACCGCAGCCCAAGGCGCGTTCACAATCAGCTCTCGCGCATCGGTGAGCATGTTCCCCCAGCTTGGATCGGGGGGGCTGATACCGAGACCAAGGTAGGAAAGAGCTGCTTCCGCAAGGATAGCATCGCCCATTCCAAGAGTGCCGATAACAAGGATAGGGCCGATCATGTTCGGCACAATCTGCGTGATCATGATGCGGACATCGCTATAACCGAGCATCTTGGCGGCCTGAACATATCCCTGTTTCTTGAGAGAAAGGGTTGAGCTGCGCGCGATCCGGCAGGTCCAGGACCAGTTCGTCAAACCCAGAGCAAGCAGAAGGCTCGGCAAACCGGGACCGAGGACAGCCATGATTGCCAGAGCAAAGATGAGCGACGGTATCGCCAGCATCAGATTTGTCAGACCGTTGACGAGATCGTCCCACCATCCGCCGAAATAGCCCGCGGAAATGCCAAAACACAAACCAATGACAGTGTTGATGCACTGCGAGACGACGCCGACGGTCAGTGACACCTGCGCGCCATAGAGGATTCGCGAAAAGACATCGCGCCCCTGTGCATCGGTACCAAACCAGAATTGTGTGTCAGGCGGAAGTTCGGCGTTCATCAAATCGGCATCAAGGACCGGGTTATAGTGGGCCAGCAGCGGTGCAAAAATCGCCGCCGCCGCGATGACGATGCATATGAAACCGCCGAATACGAGATTGAAACGGAGCTTCATGGGCTTACTCGTGGCTTATACGCGGGTCGATAACCGCGTAGAGGATGTCAACGATCGTATTGATAACCAGAAACCACAACACGATTACGAGAATTGCCCCCTGCACGACGGGGATGTCGCGCAGCGAAACGCTATCAATCAGCAAGGAACCAAGACCCGGCCACGAGAAAAGTTTCTCCACCACCACGGCCTGCCCCATCATCGATCCGAACTGCAGGCCGATAGTCGTGATGATCAGCACCAGCGCATTTCGCATGACATGCCATTTCACAAGCCGAAAGCTGCTCATGCCTTTGGAACGCGCTGTTCGAATGAAATCGGCACCCATCACTTCAAGCACGGCTGCTCGCGTCGTTCTTGCCAACAGTGCAAGGGGCGCGACACCCAGAGTGAGCGCCGGGAGGATAATATTTCTGATGCCGCCGTCGCCATAACCGAAGCTCGGCAGCCATCCGAGCGTCAATGCAAAGAGATACATGGCGAGCAGACCCAACCAGAATTGCGGCAAGGAAAGACCCGAAACCGCTCCTATCATGGTCACGCTGTCAAGAATGCTTCCGGGTTTCAACGCTGCGAGAAATCCGAGCGGCACCCCGATCAGGATAGCAAGTCCCATCGCGGCAAAAGCGAGCTTCAGCGTGGGCCACATTCGCTCCTGAATAAGCGAGATAACCGGCTGCCTTGAACGATAAGAAGTCCCTAGATCGAACTGCGCCAACTGAACGAGATAGTTACCGAAACGCACATGAACAGGCTTGTCGAGCCCGAATTCCTGGGTGATCTTCTCGACCATTTTCGGATCGTTCATGCCCTTGCCATTGGCGATAAGGCCGGAAGCGATGCTACCTGGAACCACGCTGAAGATAACGAAAATCAACAACGATACCGCCACGACCGTCGGTATCATCTGTAGGACGCGCCGGAAAATAAAATAGAGCACACGGTCCTCCTTTCGGATCAGCGCCGATTACGCTGGAGCAAAGGGGATCAGTGGCCCGCCCGAGAAAGAGCGGGCCGATCCAGAACAGCTGGAACTAGCGACCGGCCGGAACCGTGTCGTCCACCCAGAGCTTTTCATAGGACTGAACCGCGAGTTCCGCCGAGTTCGGCTGCAGGCCATGCAGCCATGGCTGGTGTGCCATCACTGCCTTGTTGTAGTTGAAGAACCAGACCGGCGCTTCTTCCTGCAACAGATTGTTCGCCTTCTTCAGAAGTTCGTTCTTCTCTTCTTCGGTTTTTGCCACCTTGGCTTCGTCGACAATCTTGTCGAATTCCGCATTGGAGAATTTTTGATAATTGCATGCGGATTGCGGCGTCGCGGAATAGAAGCACTGCATCGCGGTGAGTGCATCGGGCCCGCTTTCGAGCGACCACATATAGGCCTGGAAATTGCCAGCCGGAACCACATCAGCAAGCACAGAGGCCTCTACCGGCTTGGCCTTCACCTTGATGCCGACCTTGGCGAGCATCGGAATGATCGCCTGAACAATGGTCAAACCCCAGCTCTCATTCTGCGTTGCAGTCAGTTCGAACTCGAAACCATCTGGATATCCGGCTTCTGCGAGCAAGGCTTTCGCTTTTTCGGGATCATACGGATATGGCTTCGCATCCTTGTCGAAGGCTGGTGATGAGTTTGGAAGCCAACCTACAGCACGATAGGCCTTGTCCTTGACCAGACGCTTGATGATGAGATCGCTATCGATCGCGTAGTTGATTGCCTGACGGACGCGCTTGTCCTGGAACGGCTTGAAATCCGGGTTGAAGCCGACGGCGCGCGTATAAACTTCCGCCACCTCGACCATGTTCTTCGCCAGTTCGGGGTCGGCAAGATAGGCAGTGTACTGCGCGGGGCCAAGCACAGCTACATCGATTTCCTTGTTGCGGAACGCGACATCGCGCGCCGCCGCATCACCCATGATCATGATATTGATCTTGTCGGCGTAAGGCTTGCCCTTCTCGTAGTATTTGTCCCACTTCTCGACCGTGAGGCGTGAGCCGGGAACATATTCGGCAAACTTGTATGGTCCGAGACCGACGGGGTGGCGCTGAAATTCCTCACTGTCCCCCTCGCCTGCAGGATAGATCGCTGTGTTGTTACGCATAAACTGGAAACCCGGATCGATCGGCTGCTTCAACGTGATCTCGAGCGTATGGTCATCGATCTTCTTCAGACCGGAGATTTCCTTGGCCTTACCCTGCGTATATTCCTCCGCTCCTTTGATCTCGGCAATGTAGCGTGCTGGTGGGAATGCCTTTTTCGGGTCCATTATCCGTGTGTAGCTCCAGATAATGTCGTCTGCCGTCAAAGGCTTGCCATTGTGGAAAAATGCATCCTGACGAAGCTTGTAGGTATAGACGAGCCGGTCGTCGGACACGGCCACGTCCGTTGCAAGACCGAGCACCGGCTTGTTCAAATCGGCATCCCAATCATAGAGCGTGCGGTGAATAGCTTTGGCGTAGAACTCGTCCTGCGTGGCAGGCGATGCCTGAATGTCCAGCGTCGAGAAGCTGTCGCCGTAAGGCGCGACGAAATTGATAACGCCCCCTGAACGCGGTTCATCCGCAGCATAGGCTGCCGTTCCCGTCAACAGAGCTGCGGACAGCGCCGCCAGCAATGCAAATTTTCTCATATTGTTCCCCTTCATAAGTGTCATTCTTGCGATTCAGATGAACCGTTCATTCGGACAGTTCCGCCGAAACTTCGCTGTCCGACATTGCGCCGAAGCGTTTCCGCTTCAATTCTTTTTATGATCCGGCAGGAACCGGAGTATCGCTTCACGACCGTTCGAACACGATCTCACCGTCGCGTAGGGTAAGAACACAATGCGTGTCGTTGAGAATTTCTTCCGGCTTTGCAGTGAGCATGTTGCGCGTGAAAACTGCAATATCGGCAACCTGTCCAGGCACGAGCTTGCCCTTCACATTCTCCAACTTCTGTGAAAAAGCTCCGAACTCGGTGTAAACCTGCAGAGCCTCTTCAATGGTCACGCACTCGCGGGCATCCATCACCGTCCCCTTGCCCGTTTCACGGGTCAGCATCGAATAGATATTCGGATAGGGATTGGGGTGACAAACCGGCGCATCGCTGCCGGTCGCGGGTTTGAAACCGAGATTTTTCCACGTCTTCAGCGGGTAGCTTGAAAGGGCGCGTTCCTCGCCGAGAACAGAAATATAGGCATCTCCAAAATCATAGATGAAGACCTGTTGCGGGCACGGATAAATGCCGGCCTTCTTCATCCGCTCGTGTTGCGCCGGCGTGGAGAAACCGCAATGCTCGATACGATGGCGGCGGTCGGGATCGGGATAAGCGACTAGCGCCTTTTCATAGGCCATGATCAGCTGGCCGATTGCTGCATCGCCGATAGCGTGGCATGCCAGTTGGTAACCCTTCTTATGCGCGTCCAGCACCAGCGCTTCCAATTCCGCGTCCGGTAATATCTGGACACCGATATTGTTGTCGTCGCCAAGATAAGGCTTGCTCATCCACGCGGTCCGCCCGCCTGCTGAGCCATCGAGGAAAATCTTGACGGCACCGACCGTCAGCATGTCGTCACCGACACCGGAAACAAGCCCTGCTTTATAGCATTCCTCAACGATGGAAGGCCCAGGGTCGCCAAGCAGTACGAGCCAGGTGCGTACCGGCAAACGCTTTTGCAGCTTCGCGATGTTGTAGGCACGGATTTCATCGAAGCCCGCAACCTGACCGACAGCTGCATCCATAACGCTGGTAATGCCGTAGGAAAGAAGAAGGTTGCCCGCAGCCTCAATGGCTTCGATCATTTCTTCCGTCGTCGCCTTGGGGATAGCCCTGCGAACGGCGCCTTGAGCATTTTCAGCCACCATCCCGGTCAGAACGCCATTTTTCTGTTCGATCAAACCGCCTTCCGGTACCGGGAAGTTTTCATCCACACCGGCCAGCTCAAAGGCTTTCGAGTTGAAGATCGACACGTGGCCACAAGCACGTACGAGCATGACGGGATGGTTTGGAGCGACCGCATCGAGCTCCGACTTATGGGGATGACGACCGACGTCGAGCTTCGTCTGGTCATAACCGCGTGCTTTGATCCAGGTCCCGGGAGGCGCAGAAGCAGCCTTCTCGCGAATGGCATCAAGCAGGCTCTGTAATGTTGGCGCGGCCTGCGGTGTCGCATCAATCCATTTGAGTGTAAGCCCGACCGAGATAAGATGCAGATGGGCATCATTTAATCCGGGTGTCGCGAAGCGCCCTTCGAGGTCGATCAAACGGGTTTTGTCGCCCCTCAAGGACCATATCTGGTCCTTCGTACCCGTAGCAAGCACCTTGCCTTGCCAGATGGCCAGGGCTTCAACTGTGCCCTCTTCGTATCCACACCAGATCGTGCCGTTATAAACTATGGTATCGGCACACAATTCGGGCATTACAGGCATTTCAGCGATCCCCTCCCTACGTCACGCTTATATAAGTGTAGGGAGATTTCCATTGATGCTTTGACCGATCAAGCCGTGGATTTGTTAAATTTGTAGGGGGCAAATTGTTCAAAATGACAAGTCTACGGTCAATTTGCCGAAATTTTTGCAAAGTTGAGGTGAAACCGGTCGATCAAATCGGCAAAGACTGCCGCCAAATGGTTATCGCCGCCTCTGGCCTGTCAACAATCACAGCTTTAAAATATCTGCAGACACGCAAATGATAGGCAGCATCGCTCAACAGAGCACGGTCTCAAGAAGCGAATTGTCGACATACCCCCGACCCATTCCTTGGCGACTGACGACACCAGCGCAATTGGCCGTTAAGGGATGGGCAATGGGGCGTCCCGGTTCACAAATAACGATACGCCCCGTCAAAACGACAATCAAACGATCAGTATGCCGATCCCGGCGTGCGTTCTGCCAACTGTTCGGGAGTCAGCAAATCCGCGTGATGGGCACGTGCGACATCCGGATGCGACCGGAGGCGACTTTTGAGATTATTTGCACCTACCTCGCGGAAGATCGGATTAAGCGCGTCCACAGTCACGCCGCGTTCCTTGGTCTTCAACTCCTCCGGCAAATCGATAACCGGAATAGTCGCATCGTAACGAGCGCCAAGGAAGAACGCGACTGAGAAGCGTTCAACACCTGCTGGCGGCGCGACGACGCCGTGTACATCCGCCCGCACGAATCCGTTCGTGGCAAGCTCAAGCAGTTCCCCGGTATTGATGACAAAGGTGCCTGGGACTGGAGGCGCATCGATCCATTCGCCGTCTTCGCGTTGAACCCTCAAACCGGGAACAACATCCTGCAGGAGGACGGTAACGAAGCCACCATCCTTATGGGCACCCACCCCTTGTTCGCTTTCCGCCACATCGCGGCCCGGATAACGAATGATCTTCAAGAGCTGAGACGGATGCGGTTCGTAAATCTGGGCGAAAAAGTCTTCCGGCTGTCCCAATGCAGCAGCGATGGCTTTCAGAATGTCGATGCCGACACGCGTCACCTCGGCCTGATAGGCAAGCAGCAACGGCTTGAGTTCCGGCAACGCATCCGGCCATTGGTTCGGGCCGATCAGTCGCTTCCACGCCGGGCTGTCCGAACCAATTACGGCGGGCTCCGATTCAGTGTTGATATCCAGCTGTTCACGCCAGTCCTGCTGGCCGCGTGTCCGTTCAAAGCCAGCTCGATTGTAGCCTCGAAAATGGGGCGACTTCACCATTTCGATCTTCAGCTTTTCTTCCGCGGGCAGTGCGAAGAACTTCTTCGCCGTACTTACTACGTCTTCCACGAGTTTTGGATCGACGTCGTGGCCCGTAAGATAGAAAAAACCGTGGTCGTGAAGCGTCCGGCGCAATTCTTCAATAAAGCTGCCGCGCTCCTCCGCACTTCCGTTGAAACGGGACAGATCAAGCAAAGGCAGGTTGATCGGCGTGGTATGTATGGTCATGGAAACCTCCTGAAAATTCTTAGCGCGAGCGACGGCTGCGGGCCACGCGGTGATTGACAAGGCGAGCGGCATAATCGCCGGTAATCTGAATGGATTGCACGATTGCAACCAGAATGATGACAACGGCGATCATGACTTCCGGCATGAAGCGTTGATATCCGAAACGAATTCCGAGATCGCCCAAGCCACCGCCGCCGACCGTTCCTGCCATCGCCGAGTATCCGACAAGGCTGACAAGGGTAACCGTTTGCCCGGCAATAATCCCCGGCAGCGCCTCTGGCAGCAGCACCTTGAAGATGATCTGGATAGGCGTCGCGCCCATGCTTTCCGCAGCCTCGATCAGGCTTTGGTCTACTTCACGCATCGCCGTTTCCGCTAGTCGCGCGTATAAGGGTACGATTGCCACTGTCAGAGGAACGATGGCTGCATAGGTGCCAACCGTGGTTCCAGCAATCAGGCGCGTCAGGGGAATGATCGCCACCATCAGGATGATGAACGGCGTGGATCGAACCAGATTGACGATCGTGCCTGCTATGCGGTTAAAAGCCGGTCGTTCAAGAAACTGGCCGGGGCCGGTAACAACCAGCGCGACGCCCAGCGGTAGGCCGATCAAAGTGGACAGGACAGCTGATGCGGCCACCATAATGGCCGTCTGCCTCAGCGATTCAAGCAAGAGCCCGGCGAGCGCCGGGGGAAGCAGATCGGACAACATGGCCGATAACCTCTCCATGAAGATTGAGTGAAGAAAGATAGCTTCGGACAGCGGCAAGATCAGCCGGACCGTGCTCAGCGACAAGCGTCATGATGCCCAGAGGTTTGCCGCAAATATAATCTATACGTCCATGCAGTATGTTCGGATTTATCCCGAAACGCTGCACAAGCGTTGCAACGACAGGCGCGTGGGCGGCATCACCGGCGAACACGATACGTAGAACGGGATCCGATCCCGCTACAGGTTCCGGCAGTAGCCGCCGAGACACTTCCGCCGGAAGATCATGAGCAACAATGCTTGCCAGAAATGACCGGGCGGTTGGGGATTGCGGAAAAGCGAAAACATCGAAAGTCGGGCCACTTTCAACGACCCTGCCGCCATCGAGAACCGTCACATAGTCAGCGATGTCGCGTACTACCTCCATTTCATGCGTAATAAGCACAATCGTCAGGCCGAGGCGTCGATTGATGTCTTTCAATAAAGAAAGAATTTGTTCCGTGGTTTCGGGATCAAGCGCTGAGGTAGCCTCATCGGATAGCAGGACGCTGGGCTCCAGAGCCAATGCCCGCGCTATGCCGACACGCTGCTTCTGACCGCCTGACAGTTCCGATGGATAAGCACCAGCCTTTTCCTTGAGGCCCACCAACTCAAGCAGATCGTTAACACGCGATTTTATAGTTTTCCGATCAATACCGGCGAGTTCCAACGGTAGAGCTACATTACCATAAGCAGTTCGCGAGGAAAGGAGGCTAAAATGCTGAAATATCATTGATACTTCACGCCTGACCTGCCGTAGTTCTTCTTGCCGGAGGGTTGTGATCTCACGGCCCGAAACAAAGACTTTCCCATCGCTTGGATGCACCAGTCCGTTCAGGCAACGGACCAGCGTACTCTTCCCTGCACCTGAGCGGCCAATGATACCGTGAATGGTTCCCTTTTCAATCTGAAGCGAAACATTGTCGATGACCGGACCAGCCTTCTCGTCATAGGTCTTTGTCAGCGAACGTATGTCGATGATCGACAGTGGTGATGTCACATCACCCAGTGCCGTATTCGACATATTTTCGCTGCGTACGAGCACATTCATCTCACCAACCCGCTATGATGTTGCCGCCGAATTTCTTCTCGATGAACGCTTTGACGTCGGGGGACTTATAGGATTCGATTAGCGTCTGGACCCAGGGCGCATCCTTGTTCTTTTCCGCGACAGCAAGCAGGCAGAAATAATCGGATAGCTGATCTTCAATCAAAATCGCATCACGGCTCGGCACCAGCCCGGCACTCAGCGCGAAATGCGAAGTGATAACGGAAAAATCCACGTCTTCCAGCGACCGGGGAAGCTGGGCCGTTTCCATTGGAATAATTTTGACCTTCTTCGGATTATCAACGATATCGAGTTCGGTTGCGTTGAAAGTCACCCCCGGTGTGAGCTTGAGAACGCCCCCCGCCTCGAGAAGTTTCAGGGCACGACCCGCATTGCTGGGATCATTGGGAATCGAAATCTGTGCCCCCTCCGGCAGTTCGCCAAGTGATTTATATTTGTGCGAATATCCGGCCATCGGCAACAGCACAGTACGACCGCCGACGGCAACAAGGCTGAGACCTCGATCCTTGTTCTGCTGGTCGAAATAAGGCGTATGCTGGAAGCCATTGGCGTCGAGATCACCATCATTCGTTGCCGGGTCGATCAGTGCGCCGTCCGAGAACTCCACAATCTCTATTTCCAATCCCTTTGCCTTGGCGACGGGTGCCAGTGCTTCGGCGATTTCCGCATGTGGACCAGAAGTCACGCCGAAACGGATTTTGTCCGCAAATGCAGGTGAAGCGACGAGTACGGAAAAGAGTGCTGCGGAAACAGCTCCGCGCAACAATGAAACTGGATGCATGTCATTTTCCCTGTGGTTGTTTTTGAGGCACGCTTACGCAGCGCGCCGTTTGCGTTCATTGTTCCACTGTGCCAGCCTTGAACTGGCTTCCTGCAGCGTTTCTTCGCGCTTCGCGAAACAGAAACGCACATGGCTGCGCACATCGCGCGCACCGTAGAAGGACGAGATGGGCACAGGTGTTACGCCTGCTTCAAGCGTCAAACGTCGGCAGAAATCGAGATCATCGTCTCCGCTATCAAGTGCTCGTATGTCCGCCACAGCAAAATAGGTGGCTGGTACATCGGCGACCTCGAACCCCGCAGATTTCAGCCCTTCGACCAGAAGGTCTCTCCGCGATGCCAGCGCCGCACGAAGGCCGGTGAAATAACTGTCCGGCAAGCTTAACCCTACCGCCACTGCCGTTTGCAAAGCCGGGGGCGTGGTAAAAGTTACATACTGATGCGCACGGGCAATTGGCGCAAGAGTCGCCTCGGAAGCGGTCACATAACCAACCTTCCAACCCGTCAGGGAAAAGCTTTTTCCAGCAGAGCCGATACGCACCATACGGTCACGTATTTTTTCAACGCCCCATAAGGAATGAAACGGCCTTTCATCGAAGACGAGATGCTCGTAGACCTCGTCCGATACAATCAGGAGATCATGCTTGATGGCGAGATCGGCGAGAAACTCCAATTCATCGAGATCGAATATTTTGCCTACCGGGTTCATCGGCGTGTTGACGACAATCAGCCTCGTCCGTGGAGAGATGACTTTCGCCAACTCCTCACGCGGTAGTTCCCACAGAGGCGGCTTCAACCGTACCGGGACCACCGTTCCTCCTGCACGACGAATAAGCGTTGCATAAGCATCGTAAGCTGGCTCGAACAGAATTACCTCGTCGCCCGTGTTCAGATGCCCGAGAAACGTATCGGCTAGCGCTTCCGTAGCGCCGGAAGTGACGAGGACTTCCTTTTCCCAGTCAATGTCGAGGCCAAGAAAACGTCTCGTGTTTTCTGCAACCGCCTGACGGAGGACGGGCAGGCCCATCATGGGTGGGTACTGTTGTGAAGTTTCACGAAGAGCGAGGGCAGCAGCGTCAAGGAGTTCAGTTGGCTCAAAGCCTTCCGGGAAACCCTGTCCCAGATTAATAGCTCCGCGCTCAACGGAAAGCCGCGACATCGCCTCGAAAATCGACGTTCCCGCCTCACCGAATATCGGGCTAACCATCGGCGCTCCCCTTTCGCAATCGAACTTACGGGGAGAAGATAAAGCCTATAAAATCAGTAGACAAAGCATGGACTTGCCATCCCGGACAGCCGCAGGGAAAGCTTTTTCAAATTTTGGGGAACGTGAAACAGATTCAAGTTCCGCAATTGCAGCTGATTTTGAATCATCCTGCCGTTTGGCTATGCCGATTGCGCCAGAGTTCTCCAGCCTTGTCGAAGAACAGCGTATAGCTTTCATTGTCGGCGGATGCTGCCGTCATCATCCCCATGGCAGCGGTGGCAACGATTGTATTTTCTGCGCGCTTGTCCACGGCCGCACCGGACCAGACGCCATACCAGTATTCAAATGAGCTGAAGTTCGAATGCTTGTCTCCGCTCTCTCTGGATAGTGTGGGAAGCAGCAGATCTATTTCACGACCGTCCAGAAGTCTGTGGACGGTATGGGCCCTGTGTGGAACCAGTTCCGCAACATCGCGGCTGGTCGAAACAACCGAGATCGACGGCAAGCCAAGAAGCGCACCTGCATCGCGATGCAATTTGCGATATGCGGGTTGGGTAACCCCAAGGAAAGATGCCTTGAGGTTCATCGGATTAAGCAGATGAACGAGGCTGTTCATCGATGAACGCGACTCGAACAGGGGATAGAGCGCCATCAGCGCATGGATCTGAGGAGCGAAACCGGCCATAGGCATGAAGCATATGCCATGTGCTCTCAATGCATCTTTCGCCAGAGAGTGTGATGTCGCGATCGGAAGATTGATAGCTTCGGCAGCGATCTCAAGCTTGCCCGATATCTCGCCGGTACCGCAGTTTCCGTGCAGGACAACCGGAAAGCCAGCCCGGGCGACCAGCAATGCCGAAAGCATGAACCACGGTGATTGCATGGAATTGGGCGACAGATAGGCTGGCCAATCCAGTGCAGGCATATTCAGTCCGGCGTCGGCTGAGTAAATTCTTCTTGCCGCCCGCGCCATGCCAGCCAGTTCCGGTGCAGTTTCTCCACGGTAGTGAATAAGCCGTAGTAATGCACTGATCTGCATCGGATCGGCATTCCCTGTGAAAATCGTCGTGAAAGCATCCTCGGCTTCGGACATTTCCAGCGGGCGGGTGTGCCCGGCTTTTCGCCCTACCACAGCGATATATTTTGCAAGCCTCCTGATTGGATCATTTTCGCCCTGGATGTCCGCGAACTGCGCCGCAAGCTGTTCCGGCGTGGGGTGGTTTTCAAGCTCGACCACCTTACGGATACCGAGCGGCGGCGGTGCGACGATGGCGCTTCGGTTCCAGCCATGATGGCCGGTGCAACTGGATTTCGGCACTTCGGCGAGATCCAAATTGAGGAGTGCTTCAGCTTCATTCGCAAGGCGTCGCAAACGCGCACGCAACGCTTCGGCTTTCGGCGTAGCCACCATGTTACGTCCCGAGCGAACCAGAATGGGGTCGTTAAACTTCTCGCGGATCTGGCCAAGCAGCCGACTCATCGCCGCAATGCTCAACCCCATCTGCTTTGCAGCGCCGCCAACACTGCCCTCCACAAGAAGTGCATCAAGAGCGATCAGCAGGCGTAATTGTCCCAAGCGAAGGCTTTCGTTCTCACCTTTCGCCGTTTGCTGCTGCGTTTTCGCTTCCTTGCCCGACATCACTTTTGTGCCCGTTCATTTGCAGTTTTTGGAACTTAGAATGCTTATAAAACATGACGATTGACGTCACCTTATCGCCATACATAAGGAGACTTGAAAACTCAACTTTAAACGGTGACGAAAATGACGAGCTTGTTTCGGGGATTGTGGGCCGATGGTACACAAAACAGGCGTATGGCTGGCAAACCGCTCGTGTACCGGGCGATCCTTGCGGGCACGTGTCTTTCCACAGCGCTGCTTTTGAGCGAAGCGGTTGCGAACGCGCAAACCGCGACCAAGGCCAAAGAAGAAGCATCTTCCGAGGCGAGCGCCAAGAAAAAGGCAGCGGAAGCAGCCGTCGAGACGGGTGCTGACGGAGCCGTCAAACTCAAACAAATCGTTGTCACGGCGACCGGGTTCGAACAGAACATCACCGACGCGCCCGCAAGTATCACCGTGATTCCCGGAGAAGAGCTGGAAAAAGGCGTCTATCGCGATCTGACGGACGCTCTAAAAGATGTGCAAGGCGTAGCTGTAACCGGTCCCGCGGCTGAAAAGGACATCTTCATTCGCGGTCTTCCCGGCTCTTACACGCTGCTTCTGGTAGACGGCAAACGGCAGAGCACCCGCGACGCCCGCACCAACGGCAATTCCGGTTTCGAACAGAGCTTCCTGCCACCGGCGAACGCCATTGAACGGATCGAAGTCATTCGCGGCCCGATGTCCTCGCTTTACGGATCGGACGCCATGGGCGGTGTTATCAACGTGATCACCAAAAAGGTGTCGGACACGTGGAGCGGCTCTTTCTCGGTCGACGGCACGGTACAGCAGCACTCCAAATTCGGAAACTCATTGCAAGGCTCCTACTATATGACCGGGCCGCTGGTTCCCAATCTTGTAGGCGTTCAGCTCTGGGGGCGTGGTCTCAAGCGGCAGGAAGACAATATCGTCAGCGGCACGCCTGAGCAGAAGGATATCGACATCACGGGACGTGTCACGATCACGCCGAATGAAGATCACGATATCATGCTCGAATTGGGAAAGACGCGCCTTCGCCGCGACTCCACCGTTGGCAATACGGCAGCGTCGGGTTCGGACTCCTACAACTACAATGATCGCGATCATTGGTCTATCAGCCACACCGGCCGCTGGGGTCCGACAACATCGGAGTTCTCGTTCCAGCAGGAATGGGCGGAGCGCACCAATTTCAACTGGGACAAGAAGACGAAGAGCTATGTCGAGAATCTACGTTCTCCGCACATCCGCAACTCTGTGCTCGATGGCAAGTTCACGACGCCGTTTGAATTCTACGGAAATCACACCCTGGTAACAGGTGGGCAGTTCATGCAATCGGTGCTCACCGATCAAAACCCGGGACGCCGCACCGGTCTGGACGAGGAATTCAGTGTCCGCCAGTGGGCGCTCTTTGCCGAAGACGAATGGTGGATCACCCCGGACTTCGCCCTGACGGGTGGCCTGCGCATGGATGACCATGAGATTTATGGATCGCATTTCAGCCCGCGCGGCTATGCCGTCTGGCACGCAACTGAACAGTTGACGTTCAAGGGCGGCATCTCCACAGGTTTCCGCGCACCAGAACTGCGCACTATCGCCCCGGGATACGCTTATACGACGGGCGGGGCGGGATGCTCATACGGTCCTAACGGCACCTGTGGCGTGATCATCGGCGATCCGGACCTGCAGCCAGAAAAGAGCACGAGCTATGAAGCGAGTGTTCTCTGGGACAATCAGTCCGGCCTTCGTCTGGGCGCAACGTATTTCTACACGGATTTCAAGGACAAGATCAGCAATGCATTGATCACGGATGCGAACGGTGATCCTGTTCGCTGGAGCGAAGATCCCAATTATCGCCTCTGGTACAGCTTCAATATCGATGAAGCCGTGATGCAGGGTGTGGAACTCACCTTCAACTGGGAAGCAACCGACACGATCACCTTACGCGGTAACTATACCTACACCGACTCCGAACAGCAGACGGGTGATTACAAGGGCTTGCCTCTGGCACGCACGCCGAAGCACATGGCGAGCCTGCGTGCGGACTGGATAACGCCGGTTGAAGGCCTGAGCGCATGGGCAGCCGGTAACTACCACGGCGAAGAAACCAATGCGGGCGCGCGTATCGGAACAGCCGGCGAACCGGTTTACAGAAACGGCAAGGTGGTCGCCCGTAAATACAAGCCCTATGCGACCTTCGATATTGGCGGGTCTTATGACTTCAGCGAGAATGTCACCTTGAATGCCGCCGTTTACAACATCTTCGACAAGAAGGTGGACGTGGATGACTTCAATTCAGTCGTCGATGGGCGTCGTCTCTGGGTCGGAATGACTTCCCGCTTCTAGGATTGCAAGCCAAGACGCCTGCCCCAACGGCTGGCGCCTTCCACTGATGGGATGCTCCTATGAGCGTAGTGACGATGATCGTAAAATGGGTGTGCCTGACAATGACGGGGATACTTACCGCTTCAACCGTGCAAGCTGCCGAGCCTGTCACTTCGTCGTTTGACATGGAGGCCAATGGCATTGCCTATCGTATATTCACTGCTGCCCCCAAAGGTGCGGCACCCGAAGGCGGTTACCCGGTTATATACATGATTGACGGCAATCGCACGTTGCCGATTGCTGCAAAACGTATGGCGGAAAACCCAGCATTGAAAGCTGTCGTTGTCGGCATCGGCTACCCCACCGACAATCCGGAAGAAATTGTCCGGCTGAGATATTTCGACCTCACCCCTCCCACGCGCGATGATCTGATCCCGGTTCACTTCAATGTACCGAAGACAGGAGGACGAGAGGCCTTCTTCAACTTCATCGAAAATCAGGTGAAGCCTGAGATCGAAAAGCGTTTCAACATCGACAAAGACCGGCAGGCTTTGTTCGGGCACTCTCTGGGCGGGTTGTTTACACTATATGCCCTGTTCAACCACCCGGCTTCCTTCCAGAGTTATAGTGCAGCAGACCCATCGATCTGGTGGAATGACCGCTCAATTTTGAAAGATAAGGATCAGTTCGTCACGAGTTCCAAGGATAGCCCTCGCCCCATCCGCTTGCTTATAGAAACCTCGGGCAAACGTGGTAACCGGCCTGGCCAGACGAAGCAGGATGATGACCGGTTGAAGAAACTGCGCGGCGGGCCCTCTGGTGCGGATATCTTCAAGGAGCTTTCTGAACTGCCGCAAATGGATGCAGCATTCCGTCGTTTTGAAAATGAGAGCCACGGATCAATGATACCGTTAACGGTAGAAGACAGCCTCGATTTCATCCTGCTCGGAAAAGCTCCCATCGTCAAAAACAACTGAATTTTACCTCTCCGTCTTTGACGGCGAAGATACTTGACTATAAAGCACAGGATTGATGAAAGGATCGAACACCATGCTGAATATCGCTCAACAGGTTTCCCGCTTGTGTGGTGCCGCTGTCGTGGCACTTGGCGTCGCTGCATCTGCAAATGCCGCGGATTTGACCGTCAAGCATGCCCAAGGTGAAACAGCGGTTCCAGCCTCACCGACAAAAGTACTGGTTTTCGATCTTGGCACCCTCGACAATCTTGACCGTCTCGGCGTCAAAGTAACCGGCGTTCCCAGCGGCATATCGTTTCCTGAATATATGAAGAAATATCAGGGCGATGAATACGTAAAGATCGGCACATTGTTCGAGCCTGATTATGAGGCCGTCAACGCGGCAGAGCCTGATCTCATCATCGTGGCAGGCCGTTCAGCCGCCAAATACGGTGAACTTTCGAAAATCGCACCTACGATTGATCTCACCACCAACGCGAAAAACTTTATCGTCGACACTGAAGCCAATGTGGAAAAGCTTGGCCAGATTTTCGGAAAGGAAGCAAAAGCAAAGGCTGAAGTCGAAAAGCTTGATGCTGCGCTTGCTGCCCTGAAGGAAAAGGCTGCCAATAAGGGTACAGGGCTTCTTATCCTCACATCCGGCGGAAAGATCAGCGCCTATGGTCCTGGTTCGCGCTTCGGAGTCCTTCACGAGAGCTTCGGCGTCAAGCCGGCAGCGCCAGACCTTTCCACTGGCAACCATGGCCAGCCTGCCAGTTCGGAATTCATCCTGGAAACCAATCCGGACTGGTTGTTCGTCATTGACCGCGATGCGGCGATTGGTCGGGAAGGCAATTCGGCCAAGCAGGTTCTCGACAACGACCTCGTGCGCCAGACCAATGCCTGGAAGAAGGATCAGGTCGTCTATCTGAACGCTCAGAACTGGTATCTCGTCGGAGGCGGCCTCGGTGCGCTTCACGGCACGGTTGATCAGCTTTCGCAGGCTTTCGACAAGGCAAAGTGACAGCTTTCCAAACCCAATTCGATCGGGCCGCCATCGGTGGCCCGAATTCGTAATCAGGCAATAGAACAGGAAATGCGTGTGAAGGGACTTGCAGCAGCCGTTATCGTTGTTGCCGTACTGGCTGTCATAAGCCTGTTCATCGGCGTCAGCGAGGTATCGCTGAGTACGCTTTTTGGGGCAGGAAGCACAGACCGTGCCACTGAAGTTCTGCTCATCAGCCGCATTCCGCGCACTCTTGCTATCATTCTGGCGGGCATGTCCATGGCCGTTTCGGGAATGATCATGCAAATGCTGACCCGAAACCGCTTCGTTGAACCGTCAACGGCTGGCACAGTGGAATCCGCGGGTCTCGGCATTCTTCTGGTTATACTGTTCGCACCGGAGACGCCGGTTATTGGCAAAATGCTGGTTGCATCCGTCACAGCGCTTGCTGGAACAGCCCTGTTCCTTCGTATTCTTCGTACAATTCCATTGCGTTCCGTTCTTGTCGTGCCCTTGGTCGGCATCATGCTTGGTGGTGTTGTCAACGCGATCACCACCTTCATTGCTTATCGCTTTGACCTCCTGCAATCGCTCAATTCCTGGACGACCGGCGACTTCTCCGGCGTTCTTCGCGGGCGCTACGAATTGCTCTGGTTCGCGTTCAGCCTGACTGTCATCGCCTATATCGCCGCCGACCGCTTTACGGTCGCGGGACTAGGCGAGGATTTCACCACCAACCTTGGGCTCAACTACCGCCGCGTGGTCACACTTGGCCTAATCATCGTCTCGATGGTCAGTGCATCGGTCGTCGTGACGGTTGGCATGATACCTTTCCTGGGGCTTATCGTTCCCAATGTCGTCAGCATGTTCATGGGTGACAATATGCGGCGCGCGGTGCCATGGGTTGCGGTGCTCGGCGCAGGGCTCGTTCTTGCCTGCGACATCGTCGGACGGTTGGTCCGCTTCCCCTACGAAATCCCGATCGGAACGATGATGGGTGTCGTAGGGAGCGTCCTGTTCCTCTACCTTCTGTTGCGGCGAGGTTCACGCCTTGCTTAAGCGCCCCACCCTGAACCTCACGCTGCTTTGCCTGCTCACGTTGCTTACAGTCGCCGCATTCATGACTGTCGGCGCAAAAGGAAGCTGGTCCTTTATCCTGTCCTTCCGCGGTACCAAACTTGCAGCCATGTTACTGGTTGCTTATTCGATTGCAGTTTCGACGGTCTTGTTCCAGACGGTCACGAACAACCGCATCCTGACGCCCTCGATCATGGGCTTCGATGCGCTCTATATCCTGATCCAGACCGTGGTGGTCTTCTTCTTCGGCGCTGTCCATATGGACTGGCTCGGACCGAACATTCGATTTCTCGCAGAAACCGCCATCATGGTGGTTTTCGCCGGGACGCTCTATTACTGGCTTTTCTCGGGCGCCACACGCAGCCTGCATCTCGTTATGCTCGTCGGCATTGTCTGCGGTGTGTTTTTCCGCAGCATTTCCAACCTGATGCAGCGGATGCTCGATCCAAATCTTTTCGCCGTCCTGCAAGACCGGTTTTTCGCAAGCTTCAACACCATCAACAGCGACATTCTGATAATGTCGGCCGTTATCGTTGTTGCAGTTTCGCTCTACGGCCTGCGCTTTATTCACGTCTTTGACGTGCTGTCTCTCGGGCGCGACGCCGCGATCAATCTTGGCGTCGATCACCAGCGGATCGTGCGCAAGATCCTGTTCATGGTCACGGTGCTGGTTTCCGTTTCCACCGCACTGGTCGGGCCCATTACCTTCTTCGGCCTGCTGGTGGCCAACCTGGCCTACATGATTGCAGGTTCGGCAAAGCACCGAATTATACTGCCGGTAGCGGCCCTGCTTGCAGTCTTCTGCCTCGT
Source organism: Brucella ciceri (assembly GCF_041930145.1). Classification (NCBI taxonomy): domain Bacteria; kingdom Pseudomonadati; phylum Pseudomonadota; class Alphaproteobacteria; order Hyphomicrobiales; family Brucellaceae; genus Brucella; species Brucella ciceri. The sequence goes on from NZ_JBHEEV010000008.1 coordinate 29,247, forward strand.
GGGCGGACAGACCATTCTTGAACGTGTCTTCTCATTCAATTCCGCACTCAGCGTCATTATCGAGTTTCTGGGCGGCCTAGTCTTCATCATCCTTCTCGTCAGGGGGCACGCGCGTTGATAGAAATCAGCCAAGTCAGCAAATCCTACAATGGCACCCCGGTTGTGGATGATGTGTCCCTGAAACTGCCAGCACGCGGCATAACCTCGATCATCGGTCCGAACGGTGCGGGAAAATCTACCCTACTCTCCATGATGAGCCGTCTCCTGCCTATGGACAAAGGGCGGGTTACCGTAGACGGACTCGACGTTTTGACCACATTGGGTGACGTGCTGGCAAAACGGCTGTCGATACTGCGGCAGGAGAACGCAATCAATTCCCGCCTGACCGTGCGTGATCTCGTAACTTTCGGCCGTTATCCCTATTCCAAGGGTCGCCCGAATAATGAGGATCGCAAACATGTCGAACAGGCCATCGGCTATCTCGGCCTTGACGATTTAAGCGGACGTTTTCTGGATGAGCTTTCCGGCGGGCAGCGCCAACGCGCCTTCGTGGCGATGGTTCTCTGCCAGGACACGGACTACGTGCTGTTGGATGAACCGCTCAACAATCTCGACATGAAGCATTCGGCTTCAATGATGAAGCTGCTGCGCCGGGCGGCGGATGAACTTGGAAAAACGGTCGTTCTGGTTCTGCACGACATCAATTTCGCCTCATGCTACTCCGACCATATCGTTGCCATGCGCCACGGCAAGGTCGTCCATCAGGGAAACCCGGACGAACTCATTCATCCGGAAATCCTCGAAGACATTTACGAGATGGAGATTGCCGTCGAAATCATCGGCGGGAAGCGTATCGGCGTTTATTATCTTTAAAGCGCCGATCTGATCCAATCGGATCGAAACGCGCTCTAAGCAACCGCGCTGGACGGAAACAGTGCCTGCAAGGCATCGTATGATGCCAGAACCGTTTCCATTTGCGCGGTATGTCCTTTGACGAACGCATCCCCATAAATCGTTTCATCAGGATATTCGGTAATCAGCGTCAGCGGCACGGTGTGTCGATCATCCACACCGACAAGGCATGGGAAACCGTTGATAATGCGGAAACCCGTTTCACCGGCATGTTGCTCGAAAAGCCTGATCTGGGCGTTGTTATACGCAACCAGCCCGTCGATAGCCGCCAGATGCTTCGTTACCCGGTCTATCAGTTCCTCCGCTTGCCGCTCCCATGAAGCGTGATGACGGATGATGAGGAAAAAGCCCTTTGGCAGGGTCCACATGGCAAAAGAACGCGGCACATAACCCGATAGCGGGCGCGTCCATTCATGCGACGGATAGCCGTGCAGATTGACATGCAGTTTTGCGCCTGTGAGCTTTTCCGCCTCAACGCGGATAGCCTTTTCGTAAAGCCCCTCGCCTTTGCGATACTCCAGATCGTCACCGAGCGCCGTATAGCGGGCAGCATGATGCATATGATGCGGTTGCAAGGCGCAAAGCCGTTTGTGGATTTCGTATCCGTCGGGGTTTTCCTGCGGTGAAATCGTGAAATGGGCGCTTTCACGCGAGATCAGCCGGTTGGCCGCACGCAGTGCGCCGACGACACCCGTGGTCTCGTTGGCATGTTGACCTGCGCTGATCATCATCGCCGCGTCGCTGCCCTGGATATAGGTCGCGCGAACGCTCCGACCTGCACGGCTTTTTGCCTCAAAGGGCAGGCCACCTAGCGCGATAATCTCACGCTTGATCTGATCTGCGGAAAGTGGCGCCTGAGCCTCTCCCAGCACCTGTTCAGCGGTCACTGCATCAGCTGTGGCAAGCGGACGTGTTTCGACCCTGACTGAAGGAGCCGCATCGTGAAAGCGGACTTCCGGTACGATCTGGCCCGGTTGCAAACCACGATCCCCGACCGGACGGCCGGACTTTTTCTGGAAAACTTCGAGCAGCGAGAAATAGATATCCTCGTGCATGGCTTCGGTGAGGCTGAGCCTTTCCTCATCGTAAGGCAGGCGGCGGTCGGTGATCGGTAGGCTGACTGCAATATTCAGTTCGTCAAAATAGGGTTCGCCATGCTTCCAGTCATGCGCGGCGATAGCCGAGATCGTATCGTGGAACAGCTTTTCGTATGATGTTTCAAAGCGTTCGCTATCAGTTCTGCCATGATGCGTGATGGACAGCCAGCCAGTCGGCGAAACCAGCGTTTCGCCGATGAAATCCTCGTGCACGCGGTTTGGAGCAAAAACCCGGTGGTTCTCGCTGTTACCATCGGCAAAAAGCAGATCAACTTCATAGTGAAAGTCGTCTTTCCCAGAAGCGGCGAAAGTGACATCCACCCCCGGCAGCAGCGCGGACAACGGATAAGTCTCCAGGAGAAAGCGGTTCTGCACGCAGGCGTCATGACGAGGATAGCGGATCGCAGCCGACCTCAGCGTGACGCTATCCACCTCTTCAAGAAAGAAGTGAAGGAGTGGTTTGTAGGCAGAACGGAATCGTGCCTCGACACCTGCTTCACGCAGCTTCATTTCGGCGGCAAAGCGGCTCGGCTGGTCGTCGAACAACCAGGCTTCCATCTTCGCGCCGCGCATTTCCGGTTTCATAAAACGTTCGACAAGCGCGTGAACGGTGCGGGGATAGGTTTTCTCAAAAAGCACGCTCATCGTGAAGTCCTGCCTGTTGGATCGAGGCTATCGCGCAGCCAGTCTCCAAGGAGATTGAGGCCTAGCACAGTGAACAGAATGGCGAGACCCGGAAATATGCTCACCCACCAGGCGGTTTGGAGATAAGTACGCCCGTCGGCCAACATGCCGCCCCAACTCGGGATAGTCGGATCAACACCGAGGCCAAGGAAGGTCAAGCTCGATTCCAGCAGGATGTTGTTTGCGACATTGAGAGTCATGAGCACGATCACCGGACCGAGCAAGTTCGGTAGCAAGTGCTGGAAAATGATGCGCCAATCCTTCACGCCGATAGCGCGGGCCGACAGGATGAATTCCCGCTCGCGTAGCGATAGTACCGAGCCCCGCACAAGTCGCGCATATTGCACACATTGCGAGACGATCAGCAGAATGATGGTGTTGAATAACCCGCCGCCCAGAATGGCCATGACCGTAATGGCGAGCAGGATAAACGGCATAGCCAACTGCACATCGACAAAGCGCATCAGCGCCATATCCCAGAAGCCGCGATAATAACCGGCGACAAGGCCCATGACCGTGCCGATGACAACGGAGCCGATCACCGAAACAAAACCGACAAACAGCGAAACCTTGCCGCCGGTGACGACACGCGCCAGCACATCACGGCCCAGCGGATCGGTCCCGAAAATATGTGCCGGATTGACAAATGGCGGCGTCAGGCGCGCCAGAAGATCGATCTTGTTAGCGCCACCGGGAAAGAGATAGCCCGAGAAAACCACAGCCAGACAAATACAGCCGGTGAGCACGACACCGACGATGAACTCAAGGCTCGCAAAACGCGAAAACAGAACGGATGAAGTCTTGGTCGCCATCGGTCCTACTCCGTGCGAATACGCGGATCGACAAGCCCGTAGGCGATGTCCACGAGAAGATTGACGCCGATGATCAGCATGGAAAGGATCGCGATAGTGGCCTGCAGAACGGGATAATCGCGCCCTGCCACGGCGTCAAAGGCGAGTGTGCCCATGCCTGGCCAGTTGAACACCCGCTCGACTACCACGATGCCGCCGAGAAGGCCGCCGAACTGAAGGCCGAGATAAGTGATCAGCGGGATCGCGCAATTGCGTAGCGCGTGCTTGTAGAGAACCTTGTTCTCGCTCAATCCCTTGGCCCGTGCCACCATGATATATTGCGATTGCAACGTTTCCAGCATCGACGTGCGCACGAGACGGACATTCGTTGCCGTCAGGATGATACCCATTGTGAGCGCCGGCATGATGAAGCTCGCAACGCCGCTCATGCCGCTTGGCGGCAGCCACTGCAGTGAGATGCCGAAAAGCAGCACCAGCATGGTCGCCAGCCAGAAATTAGGAAAGGAAAGGCCCACCAGCGAGCAAATGCGGATCAACTGGTCGGCCCATTTTCCGCGGGACACGGCCGCCTTGATCCCAAGCGGGACGGAAATCACGATGGAAACGAACAGTGAAGCGAAAGCAAGCATCAGCGTAGCAGGTAAGGCGCCAGCCACCAGCGTCGATACGGGTGTACCGCCGAGGAAACTGCGCCCCAGATCCATCGTGAACAGGCCCTTCAGGAACTGCCAGTATTGAACGAAGAACGGCTGGTTGAGACCAAGACCTTCGCGGATGCGTGCAAGATCGGCTTCGGTGATACTGCCCGCACCTTGCGTCAGCATCAATGCCGGATCGCCCGTCAGGCGGACCGCGAAAGCGACAAGCAGCGTCATCGCGACGAGCACAAATAACGCCTGCAAAATTCGTTTAATCAGAAATCCGGCCACCAGTGCGCCTCCGCAATGCTGCGGCAAGCCGGACATATCCGGCTCGCCGTATTGTCATTCTTGCTTACTCAACGGTAACGTCCGTCAACCGCAGACGGCTGTCGGGAACCGGAACGAAGTTCTTCACGCGCTTGTTGACGCCGAAGATCGCCTTGAGGTTATAGAGCGGCATTTCGAGTGCGCGGTCGGCTGCGTAATGCGCGATTTCCTGCAGGAGCTTTTCACGCTCCCCACGGTCAAGAACCGAACGCTGTGCTTCGAGCATCTTGTCCAGCTTTTCGTCCTTGTCGTAGGGATTCCACTTCTCGCCGGAATGATACATCGAATAGGCAGTGTTGTCGTAGTCGAAGGTCCAACCGCCCCAGGACTGCTGGAACATGGCACCCGTCTTGCCCTGCGGGATGATGTCGTTCAAAAGGACGTTGGTATCGTAAGGCTTGATGGTTGCGTTGATACCAACCATTTGCAGGAAACTCGCAACTGCCTGCGCCACTTCATTGAAGCTTGCCTCCTGCCCGCGCACATCGATCTGCACGGTTGCGCCGGGTTGAACGCCCGCTTCTTCGAGAAGCTTCTTCGCACCTTCCGGATCGTAAGGCAGCGGCTTCATATTCGGATCGAAGCCGAAGGATAACGAGCCCTGAAAGCTGGCAATCGCTTCCGCCTGACCTGCCAGAATGGACTGAATGATCGCATCGCGATCCACCGCCATAATCAGCGCCTTGCGCACGCGTTCGTCTTTGGTGATGCCGTCAGCGGTATTGAAGCGCAAGGCATAAACCGTAGGCCCAGAAGCGGTGACCAGCTCCAGTTTTGGGTCGCCCTGAATTGTCGGGATCATTCCAATTGGAATGGTTGGCGGGATAACCAGATCGACGCGACCGGCCTGAAGTTCGGCAACGGCGGTCGAAGGCTCGGTTATGAAGCGATATTCGAGTTCCGAAAGCTTCGGCGCACCACCCCAATGGTCTGCGAAAGCCTCAAGCTTGATGTTTACCTTCGGCTCATATGAGACGAACTTGAACGGCCCGGTCCCCACCGGGTGCATATTGAAATAATCGTCGCCCTTTTCCTGAATGTACTTTGGCGGAACAATCATGCCGCCGTAACCGGCCAGCTTGGTGATAAGAACCGGATCGGGCGCCTTCAGATGAAAATCGACGGTTTTTTCGTCGATCACTTCCACCTTTTCGATTGCAATATAGTTGGAACGCTGAGGACCTTTCGCTCCTTCATCGCCCAACAGACGCTCGAAGGTGAATTTGACGGCGTCCGCATTAAAAGGCTCACCGTTCTGGAACTTGACGTTCTCGCGGAGATGGAAGCGAATGCGCTTGCCCTTGTCCAGTTCTTCCCACGAAGTCGCGAGTGCCGGGACAATCTTGAGGTCCGGTCCACGATAGACAAGGCCATCGAAAATATTGGTGGCGACAGAAGCCCAATTGACGAGGAAAGTGTCGATCGGGTCCCAACTGCCCGGGTCCTGCGGGGACGAAATGGTGAGCTTTCCGGCAGCGAACGCCGGAGCAGATGCAAACACAGCCGTCGACAATGCGGAAGCCATGAAAACGGCTTTGAGTGTTTTCCTTATCATTGTTTTCCCCTTTGGGTTTCGTTAAGCTTTTATGGTTCAGGCAGTTTCAGCTACAAAATGCCCGGCTGCGACCTCGCGATGTTTATAAATCGCCGGTTTGTCGTCGATCAGGCGGGTCGTGCTTGGAATTTCACCTTCCAGCGCAGGTCGCTTGGTCCGCGCAGTCGGATCGGCAATCGGCACAGCCGACAGAAGCCGCTTCGTGTAAGAATGTGATGGGGTTTCGAAAACCTGCTGGCGCGAACCAAGCTCCATGATCTGGCCGAGATAGAGAACCGCGACCCGATGGCTCATCTTCTCGACCACCGCCATGTCATGACTGATGAAGAGATAGGCCAGATCGTGCTCTTTCTGCAGGTCCATGAACAGATTGATGACCTGCGCCTGAATGGAGACATCCAGCGCTGAAAGCGCTTCGTCGGCAATGATGAGCTTCGGCCTGGAAGCAAGCGCACGCGCAATGCAAACGCGTTGACGCTGACCGCCCGAAAACTCATGCGGATAGCGCCTGGCGTGTTCCGGGCCAAGACCGACACGCTCCAGCAACTCCGCAACGCGCGCATTGATCGCCTTGTCATTATCGAGAAGGCCATGCGTACGGATGGGTTCGGCAATGGAAAAGCCGATCGTCTTGCGTGGGTCGAGCGATGCGAACGGATCCTGAAAGATATATTGGACTTCACGGCGCATTGCATAGCGTTCGGCCGCGCTCATTGCCGAATATGCCTTGCCGTTGAAGCGAATATCCCCGGACAATGGTGTCTGAAGTTGCTGGATTGTGCGCCCTATGGTCGACTTGCCCGAACCGGATTCACCAACCAGCGCCAGTGTCTCGCCCGGATAGATATCGAAGGCGACATTCGATACCGCGTTGCAGACATGCGTGATCTTGCCGAACAGGTTCTTCTTGATCGGGAAGCGCACATAGAGATCGTCAACAGAGAGGAGAGGCTTGCTATCGTAGCGCGCAGTGTCCTGATTGCGCTCCTCCCCTGCCACCACCGGCACACCGTCGCGCATGGTCATGACCGGCATTCGCTTGGGAAAGGCTTCGCCCGTCATGCTGCCAAGTTTCGGCACCGCCGACAGCAGCGTTTTGGTATAGGCATGCTGCGGCTTTGAGAAAATCTGTCCGACTGGACCTTCCTCTACCTTTTTACCCTTCCACATCACGATGACATCGTCGGCCATTTCCGCCACCACACCCATGTCATGCGTGATGAAAATTACCGCCATTTCAAGCTCTTGCTGCAACTCCCTGATAATGTGCAGTATCTGGGCCTGAATGGTCACATCGAGAGCGGTCGTCGGCTCGTCGGCAATCAACAATTTCGGGCGGCAGGCGAGCGCCATGGCGATCATGACACGCTGACGCATACCGCCGGAGAGTTGGTGCGGATAGCGCTTCAACAGTCCTTCCGCATCCGGAAGCCGCACCATTTCGAGAAGTCGCTTGCCTTCTGCAAGCGCCGCCTGCTGGGTCATGCCCTCGTGCAGCATCAGAACTTCGGATATCTGGTTGCCGATAGTGAAAACCGGGTTTAGCGAAGTCATCGGCTCCTGGAAGATCATGGCGATCTCCTTGCCGCGAATGCTTCGCATCGTCTTCTGGTCAGCCTTGAGCAGATCGCGCTCGCCCAACATAATTCGACCTGAGGGGAACTTCGCGCCGCTCATATCGGCAAGCCGCATGATGGAAAGCGACGTAATCGACTTGCCTGAACCGGATTCCCCCACCACAGCCAACGTCCGACCGGGATGGACCGAAAAGCTCAAATCGTCAACGACACGGCTTGCCCCAAATTCGACACTGAGGCCATCGACGGTCAGCAAAGGCTTTGAAACTGGCTCACTCAATTCGGTTCCGCTCAAACTCTGACCCTCTTAAAGTGTGATGGCAGACCGCGTGGCCTGATTGAATGCGCCGGACATGAATCGCAAAAGGGCCGCCACCTCCGAAAGCGTTTCTTCCGAAGGTCGTGCATTGGAAGTGGAATCGACCAGAAGACGCTCCCGAATCTGCGCATAACGCGCACAAGCTTCGGCCCCCTTGGCGGTGATCTTTACCGTTTTTTCCTTGGCAGCCTTGCCGGTGGTCAGCAAGCCGGCACTTTCAAGCTTGCGAATGGCATAAGTTGCAATGTGCGTGTCTTCAATATCGAGAACGAGGCAGATATCGGCCAGTTTCTTTTCGCGATCCCGATGGCGGATCGAGTGGAGAATAAGCACTTCGATAGGGGAAAGACCCGGCAATCCTGCCGCAGCCATGCAACGTACCATCCAACGGGAAAACGCATGAGACGCGAGAATAAGGCCATACTCGACCTCGGACATGCCGGGTGAACCGCCTTCAGCGAGATGGGCGGATGAAACGATGGGGCCAATCGAAGCAACAGGACGCAGATGCTTGGGCAGCGCAACTTCCTCGAAACTCGCTTCCCGAATCTCGGTGGAGAACGTCGCAGTTACTTCACCGTCCCTTTTCTTCCCCATTCTTGCTGCTCCCTCATTTATGTGTATTTTATGTCACCATCTTATCGACATTTTGTCAATAAAGTGGGACTATGAAATTCTGAAAAGATGTCAAAATGCACCAGTTGCATTGGATGAGGGAGCCGATAATGAGCGGAACGGGACGTGGAGTATGGGATTTCTGGATCGACCGCGGCGGCACATTTACCGACGTTATCGGGCGCGATCCACAGGGCCAGCTTCATGCGCGCAAGGTTCTCTCCGAAAACCCGTCTGCCTATAAGGATGCTGCCGTCCAGGGCATTCGCCTACATCTGGGCCTGAAAACCGGCGATCCGGTCCCCGCCGGAATCATCGGAGAAGTCCGTATGGGCACGACAGTCGCCACCAATGCGCTGCTGGAGCGCAAGGGCGAGCGGCTGGCGCTGGTGACCACCAGAGGCTTTCGCGATGCGCTGCGCATCGGCTATCAGGAACGCAAGAACATCTTTGCAACCGAGATCATCAAGCCGGAGGCGCTCTACGAAAAGGTGATCGAACTGAATGAGCGCGTACAGGCTGACGGGACAATTGAAACGGCGCTAGATCCCGCCGAAGCCGAAAGCGCACTGGTCGCACTGAAAGAACAGGGCTACAAATCCATCGCCATCGCCCTCATGCATGCTTATAAGTTCCCCGCGCATGAGGCTGAAATTGCTCGCATTGCGCGCGACCTTGGCTTTGAGCAGGTCTCTGTCAGCCATGAAGTTTCGCCGCTGATCAAGCTGGTCGGACGGGGCGACACCACCGTCGTTGATGCATATCTGTCACCCGTTCTCCGCCGCTACGTTGCACAGGTATCAAACGAACTGGATGTCGAGCGCACCGGCGCGCGCGTCATGTTCATGATGTCGTCGGGCGGCCTTACGGCGGCGGATCTCTTTCAGGGCAAGGACGCCATCCTCTCCGGTCCGGCGGGCGGTGTCGTCGGTCTCGCCCGCACCGGCGAAACGGCCGGTTTCCCGAAAGTCATCGGCTTCGACATGGGCGGCACTTCTACAGACGTGGCCCATTTCGACGGCGAATATGAACGTGCTTTCGAGACGGAAGTGGCTGGTGTTCGTGTTCGCGCACCCATGATGCTGATCCACACGGTTGCCGCTGGCGGTGGCTCGATCCTGCATTACGACGCCGGGCGCTTCCGTGTCGGTCCGGATTCGGCAGGCGCCAACCCGGGCCCGGCCTGCTATCGTAATGGCGGACCTCTCGCAGTCACCGACGCCAACGTCATGCTTGGCAAGCTGCTGCCGGAATTTTTCCCGGCGATCTTTGGCCCTGAACAGAACCAGCCTCTAGACGTTGAGCGGGTGCGCGAACTCTTCACCGCGCTCGCTGCCGAAATCGGTGACGGTCGTTCGCCTGAAGCAGTGGCGGACGGTTTTATCCGAATTGCGGTGGCCAATATGGTTGAGGCCATCAAGAAAATCTCAGTCCAGCGCGGATACGATGTGACGCGCTATGCCCTCAACTGCTTTGGTGGAGCTGGGGGCCAGCATGCGTGTCTCGTGGCGGACGCGCTCGGCATGAAAAGTATCCTTCTTCATCCGATGTCGGGGCTCCTGTCAGCGTATGGCATGGGCCTTGCTGATATTCGCGCCACGCGCCAAAAAGCGCTTGGCGTCCCACTCGATATCGACGCTCCAAAAGCGTTGAAGGAGCTAGGCGAAGAACTTGCGCAGGAATGCGTTGCCGAACTCACTATACAAGGCATCGAAGCAGATGCCATTGAACGACATCTGCGCGCTCACATCCGCTATGCAGGCACCGATACGGTCCTCTCCGTTGAAGCCACCTTCCCCGAAGAGGACAGCGCCGACCGTCTTCGCGCCGAGTTTGAAGCCGCGCATAAGCGCCGTTTCGGCTTCATTGCGGAAAACAAGGCTCTCGTTATCGATGCTGTCGAAGTAGAAGCCGTTGGCGGCGGCGCGGGTGAAACCGAAAGCGCGCAATCACTTGAGAGCGATCTGGAAGCCGCAACAGCCGAGCGGACACGCTTCTTCTCGCAAGGCGAATTGCACGATGCGGGCGTTGTCTTGCGCGAACAGATGCAGCGCGGCCAGACTGTTACCGGCCCGGCGATCATTATCGAGAAGAACCAGACAATCGTCATCGAAGACGGATGGCAGGCGCGTCTGAGCGCCCATGACCACGTGGTGCTGACACGTATCAAGGCGCTTCCCGCCCGTACGGCCATCGGCACTGAAGCCGATCCCGTCATGCTTGAGATTTTCAACAATCTCTTCATGTCCATCGCCGAACAGATGGGCGTGACGCTTCAGAACACTGCCTATTCGGTCAATATCAAGGAGCGTCTCGACTTCTCCTGCGCTGTTTTCGATGCTGCAGGCAATCTCGTTGCAAATGCGCCTCATATGCCGGTGCACCTGGGCTCCATGGACGCATCGGTTGCCACCGCCATTCGCGAAAACAGCGAGATCAAGCCCGGTGATGTATTCCTCATCAACGCCCCATATAATGGCGGCACTCACCTTCCCGACCTCACCGTCTGCACGCCGGTCTTCGACGATGACAATCGTGTAATCCGGTTTTGGGTCGCAAGCCGTGGACATCACGCGGATATTGGCGGCATCTCGCCGGGATCCATGTCGCCGCTTGCGGTCAATATCGAGCAGGAAGGCGTCTATATCGACAATTTCAAGCTGGTGGCCCGGGGTACGTTCCGGGAAGATGCACTGGCTGATCTGTTGACCGGCGCAACCTATCCTGTCCGCAACCTGACCCAGAACGTCAACGATTTGAAGGCGCAGATAGCAGCCAACGAAAAGGGTGTTGCCGAGCTGAAAAAGATGATCGGGCTTTTCGGCGAGGATGTCGTGAAGGCTTACATGGGCCATGTTCAGGACAATGCTGCCGAGAGCGTGCGCCGAGTGCTGGACAAGCTGCCGGATGGCCATTTCACCTATGAAATGGATCAGGGTTGCAAGATCGAAGTGCGAGTTACGATCGACAAGGAAAAGCGTGAAGCGACTGTCGATTTCACTGGCACGTCCGAACAGCGTTCCGACAATTTCAACGCACCACAACCTGTTACCCGTGCGGCTGTGCTCTATGTGTTCCGCGTGCTGGTCGAAGGCGACATTCCGATGAATGCGGGTTGCCTGCGCCCGATCAAGATTATCGTGCCGGAAGGCTCCATGCTTTCACCACGCTATCCGGCAGCGGTCGTGGCCGGAAATGTCGAGGTAAGTCAGGCTGTTACCAACTGTCTGTTTGGCGCGACCAGGGCGATGGCCGCAGCCCAAGGCACCATGAACAATCTGACATTCGGCAACGACGAATATCAATATTACGAAACCATCTGCTCGGGCGCACCAGCCGGCCCCGGCTTCAATGGCGCGGATGCGGTGCATACACATATGACCAATTCACGCCTGACCGACCCGGAAATTCTTGAAACCCGTTTTCCGGTATTGCTGGAAGATTTCCACATTCGGGAAGGATCGGGCGGCAAGGGCAAATGGAGCGCTGGCGACGGCACCAAGCGCACGATCCGGGCATTGAAGAGGCTGGAATTCGCCATTCTCTCCGGGCATCGCCGCGTGGCGCCCTTCGGCCTCGATGGCGGCGAGGCGGGACAAACCGGCCGTAACGAAGTGCGCCGCGGGGACGGTTCGGTTGAAGTGCTTGGCAATTGCGACCAGACCGTTCTGGAGGCAGGTGAAGCCTTCACCGTCGTCACACCGACCGGTGGCGGGTACGGAAAACCGGAATAATCCGACATTCTAAAGATTTCGCCGCCTTCAAGGCGGCGTTTTCATTTCGAGGCATACCTTAGCGAGCCAGAATCCCGACGATCAATGGAAGCGTCTTCCTGTTTCTCATCTGGACAAATACCCCAGATGGAATACAATTTCATCCTGTCGCTGATAATTAGAAATAAACTCTCAATTGAGGGACGTTGCGACCCGGTTTCGACGCATCATTAGAATTAAATTTCTGCGATCAATAGGACATCAACCAGATCACGGATACCACAATGAAATTCGCTCAGATTCTCGCTACCGCAGGCATCATTCAGGCAGTTCTCCTCACTGGCGCAATGGCCGGAGAAAATCTCGACGCCATCAAGTCGGCTGGTGTCTTGAAAATTGGGACTGAAGGCACCTATGCGCCGTTTACCTATCACGACAAGGACAACAAGCTCGTTGGTTTCGACGTCGAAATCGGTGAAGCGGTTGCCGCCAAGCTCGGCGTTAAGCCGGAATTCGTTGAAGGCAAATGGGATGGTCTCATCGCAGGTCTTGATGCCAAGCGTTATGACGCCGTCATCAATCAGGTAGGCATTACCGAAGAACGCCAGAAGAAATTCAACTTCTCCAATCCCTATATCGTTTCGAAGGTCGTTCTGATCGTCAACGACAAGAACGATACGATCAAGGACTTTGCGGATCTCAAGGGCAAGAAATCGGCTCAGTCCCTCACCAGCAACTATGGGAAACTGGCGAAGGAAGCTGGCGCCGAACTCGTTGCTACTGATGGCTTCGACCAGTCGATCCAGCTGGTTTTGACCGGCCGCGCCGACGCCACACTTAATGACAGCTTGTCATTCCTCGATTTCAAGAAGCACCAACCGAAGGCACCGGTCAAGGTTGTCGCCGAAAAGGAAAATGCGGATGCGTCCGGCATTATTGTCCGCAAGGGCGACGACGAACTCGTGGCGGCCATCAACAAGGCCCTCGATGAAATCAAGGCCGACGGCACCTACGACAAGATTTCGCAGAAATATTTTGGCCAGGACGTCTCCAAGTAAGCGTCGTCTCGGTTCATGCCGCGAAGCCGGAAGCTACTTCCGGCTTCGTTTTATTGTGAGCGCGAAAAACTATTCCAACGACATGAATGCCAGACTGTATAAGATATGAGCGCCCAGCTTCATTTCAGTCTGACGCTTAGATATTGATGAGGAGCCGAAGAACGTGCCCGACTGGCTTCAACTAATGGCGGAGTCTCTGCCCACCCTTCTGTGGGCTGGATTGATTTTCACCATCCCCCTCACTCTTTTGTCCTTTGCTTTCGGCCTTACGTTGGGCCTGTTGACAGCACTTGTACGGCTATTCGCGCCGCTCTGGCTTTCGTCCATCGCCCGCTTTTATGTCTGGATATTCCGCGGCACACCACTGCTTGTGCAGTTGTTCGTAATCTTTTACGGCCTGCCCAGTGCAGGCATCTATCTGGATGCTTTTCCTGCGGCGGTAATCGGCTTCACCCTAAGCGTCGGCGCCTATAGTTCGGAGATAATCCGGGCTGTGATATCAGCCGTTCCGAAAGGTCAATGGGAAGCCGCTTATTCCATCGGGATGAGTTGGCGTCAGGCCCTCTCGCGCACCATTCTGCCACAGGCGACCCGTACGGCAGTACCACCGCTTTCCAATTCCTTCATTTCCCTGGTGAAGGATACCTCGCTCGCCGCCGCAATCACAGTGCCGGAGCTTTTCCAATCAGCACAACGCATCGTGGCCACCACTTATGAACCTCTCATCCTCTATATCGAAGCGGCTCTGATCTATCTGGTGATGAGTTCCGTTCTCTCTGCCCTGCAGGTACGGCTGGAACGACGCTTCGGTCGCTATGGCGGCACGCTGGAGACAAACGCATGATCGAGCTGCAACACATCGTGAAGCGTTTTGACGACGCGGTCATTCTCAACGACATCAACGTTGCAATTGCAGAGGGAACGGTAACCGCGCTTGTGGGCCCGTCCGGCGGCGGCAAGAGCACGCTGTTGCGCTGCATCAATCTGCTGGAGGTACCGACCTCCGGCACTCTTGTTCTGGGTGGCCAGAGCCTCAGCTTCGAGCCTGACCGCAAGCCCAGCTGGCAAGCGATCCAGTCAATCCGCCGCCAGACGGGTATGGTTTTTCAGAACTTCCAGCTCTTTCCACACCAGACAGCGATCCAGAATGTGATGGAAGGACTCGTTACCGTCCTGAAATGGCCGAAGGACAGGGCCAAGGAACGTGCGATGGAACTGCTCACGAAAGTGGGCATGGCGCACAAGGCAGATGCCTGGCCTTCGACCCTTTCCGGTGGACAGCAGCAACGCATCGCTATTGCGCGTGCACTGGCACCCTCGCCGCGTGTGCTGTTATGCGACGAACCTACCTCGGCGCTCGACCCCGAGTTGGCATCAGAGGTCGTTGATGTTCTGAGCAAGCTCGCCCGGGAAGGCACAACCATGGTGATCGCGACACATGATCTGTGGCTTGCATCGAAGATTGCAAAAAATGTCGTCTTCCTCGAGTCGGGCAATATTGTTGAAACCGGCTCCGCACACGAAGTTTTCACCCGGCCTACGCGTGAGCGCACGAAACAATTCGTCGCGACAATCAACGCAGCCCATACTTACGATATTTAACCTGTAGCCAGGTCGGTTCCGTAAGGGCTTTCGCCACCAGCGAAAGCCCTCGGCACGCCGTTGGTTCAAATTTCATACGTGTATTCGAAATTTTCCGGCGGCTCCCGACAGCCTGCCCCTTGGTAAAACAGAAAACCACTGTTACATTATGCACAACGTAGAAATTGAAGCGCCTTGCTTGCGTCCTCACAGGTTCGCGCGGCGCCATAAGGACAAGAACCTTGAAGAACCCCGACGAGCGCACCGCAGAAACGGTGCATCAAGGGGCGTCCGGCGGACAATCGGGCAATTCGCAAGCCTGGAATCCGTCCGATAACGGCAAGCGCAGACCGCGCAAAAAAGCCGTTGCAGATATCGGTAATGCCCGTAGTGCATCCGATTCAGGACGCTCAAAAGCACAGGACGAAACCGAAGGCACGAGTTCGCAGGCCCAGCGTAAACGTGCGCGTCGGCGTCGGCGCGGCAAGTCCGTGCCAGCCCTTGAAACCTCGTCACAAAAGCCAGCCGCTACAGATCCGGGCAACAACCAACAGCGGTCTTCCGGGAAAATCTCGAATCGCCGCCGGCGTGCACGTAAAAAGAAGCAATCGCGGCAACTTGGTGCTCAGACGCCGCCGGCAGCTGAAGTATCGGTCAAGACTTCGCATAATGCTGTGCGTGCAGAGAACCCGCACGTCCCTGTCCAAAACAAGCGTAAGAGCACCAATGGCCAGACGCCCAGAGCCAGCAACGGCGTGCAGCACGACAAGGGTGATGCCCCCCTTTACGCAGCTTTGGATCTCGGCACCAACAATTGCCGGTTGCTGGTAGCATCCCCGACAAGACCTGGTCAGTTCCGGGTCGTGGATGCGTTTTCGCGGATTGTGCGGCTTGGGGAAGGCTTGAGCGCCACCGGTCGGCTCAGTGACAATGCAATGGATCGCGCAGTGGAAGCGCTGAAGATTTGCCGCGACAAACTGGCAGGGAAAAAAATCAGACGGTCGAGGCTGATCGCGACCGAAGCCTGCCGTTCGGCATCGAATGGCGAGCAGTTTCTGGAACGAGTCCGTGCGGAAACCGGTCTTGAACTGGAGATCGTGGACCGGCAAACAGAGGCCCGCCTGGCAGTTTCTGGGTGCGGCACTCTGGTAACTCGTGAAACGGATGCCGTGGTGTTGTTCGATATTGGCGGCGGTTCTTCAGAAATCGCCCTGATCGATGTTTCCCGTCGACGGTCCCCACGCCTTGCCGAGCACATCATGGCCTGGACGTCTCTTCCCGTCGGCGTCGTGACGCTGGCAGAACGTTTCGGCGGACGGAATGTCACGCAGGAAAGCTTCGATTCCATGGTTTCCCATGTAACCGATCTGCTTGCGCAATTTGCCGAGCGGCAGTGCCTTGGGAACCTTACCGCCAGCCCGCGCTTCCATCTGCTTGGCACATCCGGAACTGTGACCACTCTGGCCGGAATACATCTCGGACTTGAACGCTACGACCGTCGGCGAGTCGACGGAATGTGGATGGGCGCCGAAGACGTAACGCAAATGACCAACCGCCTGCTGTCGTGGGATTTTGATGCACGCGTAGCCAACCCGTGTATTGGCGCGGATCGCGCCGATCTGGTATTGGCAGGCTGTGCTATCCTTGACGCAATACGCAAAGTGTGGCCGAGCGAGAAGCTACTCGTTGCCGACCGTGGTCTGCGTGAAGGCATTTTGACCGAACTGATGTCGCGCGATGGCGCATGGCGGCACAATCGCGCAACAGGCGCTAGAAACAGGCACTGATGATGAGCAAGACAGGCGGCAATAAAAGCGGAGTGAAAACTGGCGGTCGCGGGGGCGCGGGCTCCAGCAATCTGCAGGTGCGCGTGAAGAAAAAGGCAGGCACGATCAAGGAATCGTCGCGCCGTTGGCTTCAACGCCACCTGAACGATCCTTACGTGCATAAGTCCAAGCAAGACGGCTATCGTTCACGTGCGGCCTACAAGCTCATTGAAATCAACGACCGTTATAATCTGCTCAAAAAAGGCCAAAAGATCATCGATCTCGGGGCCGCGCCGGGCGGGTGGTCCCAAATTGCGGCCAAGGTTGTCGGTTCAACCGACGAAGACCCGCACGTCGTTGGCATAGACTATCTCCACGTCGATCCCCTTCCCGGCGTCGTTCTGCTGGAAATGGATTTTCTGGACGACGAAGCACCGCGGAAGCTGATGGAAGCTCTGGGAGACAAACCCGATCTGGTCATTTCGGACATGGCTGCCCCGACCACCGGCCACCGCCGTACCGATCATCTGCGCACCGTACATCTTTGCGAAGTCGCTGCCGATTTTGCCATTTCGGTTCTAAAGCCGGGTGGACATTTTCTTACAAAGACTTTCCAGGGCGGCACCGAAAACGAACTCCTGGCACTGCTCAAGCAGAAATTCCGCTCTGTGCATCATGTAAAGCCACCGGCATCCCGCGCCGAGTCCGTGGAGCTTTATCTGCTCGCTCGCGATTTCAAGGGCTAAGGCTTATTTTCCAGTGGAGGTACTCGCAGCTTCTATTGTTGCGTGCTCCTCGCTACGGTGTTTCTTGACGGTCGGCGCGGCTAGTTCCTTGCCAGCATCCGGCGCAAGCCGGGCAAACCAGAGAAAAGCCAAGGCCGAAACAGCGGCAACCACGAAGAAGCCGATGTGGAAATCTACGAGTTCGAGGTGGGCTCTGCGAAGAGATGTGCTGATCTCCAGAATACCACCTGCCAATGCGACCCCGATAGCGATGGAAACCTGCTGGGCAACGGCCGTGATGGGCGTAGCCTGACTGGTCTTTTCGTCGGGTATTTCCGCAAAGGCCAGCGCGTTGACCCCGGTGAAGAACAATGAGCGCGCAAAGCCTCCCACCAACAGAAAACCAATGATGATCCAGTAAGGCGTCGTTGGCGTAAACAGCCCATTGACCGCAATGAAGCAGGCCGAGATCAAAGAACCTGCCATCAGGGCGCGCCGGAAACCGACAAGGACAAAGATGCGCTTTGCACCGAATTTCATGCTGATCGCGCCAATTGCCGACACAAATGTCATCATGCCCGATTGAAAGGGTGTGAGACCGAAACCCAGCTGAAACATCAACGGCAACAGAAACGGAATGGCACCAATCCCAAACCGGAAAATGCTGCCACCAATAACCGCTGCGCGGAACACCTGATTATCAAAAAGCTTCAGGTTCAACAAAGGGTCGTCGACCCTTTTCGCATGCTGTAGATACAGAACCGTGCAGACGACACCGATTGCAAGGGTGGTAAAACCAACCGCAGGCGGCAAAGCTGGCAGACTGACTACCGACAGTCCGAACACCACCCCGGACATGGCGATGCCCGAAAGAAAAAAACCTGTCCAATCAAGTCGCTTTACGATGCGCTCGTCGTTATCTGGAAGGAACCGGCTGGCAAACCAGATCCCCACGAAACCGATCGGCACGTTGATGAGGAAAATCCAATGCCAGGTCAGGAATGTCGTGATGAAGCCGCCCACCGGCGGGCCGACAAGCGGCCCGACCATCGCAGGGATTGTCAGCCAGGCCATGGCTGAAACGAGTTCACTGCGTGGGGTCGAACGAATAAGGACGAGACGCCCAACGGGGGTCATCATCGCGCCGCCCATGCCCTGCAAAAACCGTGAAATGACGAAAGCGGTGAGTGAATTCGATGCGGCGCAAGCAACGGACCCAACCACGAACACCGCTATCGCCGCCCGAAACACATTCTTGGCTCCAAAACGATCAGCCATCCAGCCGCTGACGGGAATAAAAACCGCGAGCGCAACAAGGTAAGCCGTCAGCGCCAGCTTGAGCGCAATGGGGCTTGTGCCGATATCGGCTGCGATAGCGGGAAGCGAAGTCGAGATGACATTCGAATCCATCTGCTCCATGAACAGGGCTATGGCCAACACGAGAGGAATGATGCGATTCACGATGATATTCCGAATAAACGGGCACGAAAGGATCGGCAATTCTATGTAGCGCCCAACTAATTATTGCTAGCCGAACGGCGTCACAATGCAGTGAATGCGCGATAAAATCAGTCATTTCTCGCGGTTTAGGCTCAAGACGATCGCCGTAGACCGGCACCGGAATGCCTCACGCGAGATTTCAGCCGTTCACATTTGTGTAAAACAGGGTTGCGCTTCCCGTAACAGCTTGTTACATTTCGTTACAGTTTCACGAAGCTTCGAACCGGGTGGGGGGCCGCTCCGGTTCAAGGAGGTAGGAAATGAACGATATTACAAGAACCGCTATCATCTATGGAATGATGATCATTTCGCTCAACACTGCCCTCGCAGTCGGTCTTCTCGGACTTGATTTCCTGCGTTAACGCGCCCCAAGCAAGTTTTTGCCCTCCAGGCACTCATGAAAAAGAGCGTTTCCATTCATTGGAAGCGCTCTTTTCATTTCCAGCGGTTGAAATGCGCAACCCCGAGACTGCCCTGTCCGAGCCACGGGTCAGAGAATGCGGGCCTGACTGTTCGGATCGAAGAAAACCGACTTGTCGAGATTGAAAGCCAGCCGGGCCGGCTGCCCTGCGGTGATGCGGGCATCGGCGCGTAGACGTGCCACGACATGCTTGCCGCCCAGACGCGTGACCGCGAACGTGTCGGAGCCCGCCGGCTCGACAACGTCGATAAGGCAGTCGCCTTCCACGATTGCGTCGGCATTGCGGTCTGCTCCATCGGGATCGGTCAATGCCTCGGGGCGGATGCCGAACACGATATCCTTGCCTTCATAGGCACCGAGACCCTGCGGTGCTGTCTTCAACGGAAGCTTGAGCGGTTCGCCCTCACCGCGCTTGAGATTAATCGCATAACCCGAACCATTTTTTTCGACCTGTGCTGTCAGCAAATTCATTGCTGGGGAGCCCATGAAATCGGCAACGAACATGTTGGACGGGTTATTATAAATCTCGGCCGGCGTGCCGAACTGCTGCAAGATTCCATCCTTCAGGACTGCAATCTGGGTAGCCAGCGTCATCGCCTCGATCTGATCGTGCGTCACATATACGATCGTGGTCTTCATCCGGCTATGCAGCCGTTTGATTTCCGTGCGCATATCAACGCGCAGTTTTGCGTCGAGATTCGATAGCGGTTCATCAAAAAGGAAGACCTGAGGATTGCGCACCAGAGCACGCCCCATGGCCACGCGCTGACGTTGGCCACCGGAAAGCTGGCTCGGCTTGCGATCCAGCAAATGACCGATCTGGAGTATGTCGGCGACTTCCTGAATAGCCTTGTCACGCTCGGCCTTTGGAACCTTGCGAATTTCCATGCCGAAAGCGATGTTCCCGGCAACCGTCATATTCGGGTAAAGCGCATAGGACTGGAAGACCATTGCAATATCGCGCTGCGACGGATGCAGCCCTGCAATAGACTTGCCGTTGATTGAGATGTCCCCGGAAGTGATGGGCTCAAGCCCAGCAATCGTGTTGAGCAGCGTGGACTTGCCGCAGCCGGACGGCCCGACGAGAACCAGAAAACCGCCTTCGTCGATCTCGATATTGATATCCTTCAAAACCGAAACATTGCCGTAGGACTTGTAGAGGTCGGATATTTTCAGAAAAGACATTTGCAACTTATCCCTTAACGGCGCCGGACATCAGGCCTCGTACAAAATAGCGGCCGGAAACAATGTAGACGATCAGCGTCGGCAGAGCAGCGAGGATGGCTGCTGCAAAATGGACGTTGTACTCCTTGACGCCGGTGGAGGAGGAAACCAGATTGTTGAGTGCTACCGTCATCGGGGTAGAATTCGCACCCGAGAAGGAAGCACCAAACAGGAAGTCATTCCAGATATTGGTGAACTGCCAGATCACGGAAACGACAATGATCGGTCCTGAGGATGGCAGCAAAATCCGCCAGAATATCTGGAAAAAGCTTGCCCCGTCGATCTGGGCTGCGCGAACCAGTTCCGTTGGAAAAGCCTCGTAGTAGTTGCGGAAATAAAGCGTCGTGAACCCGATACCGTACACCACGTGCACGAGGATCAGCCCCCAGATCGTGCCGGCAATTCCCAGGAAACCAAGAACGCGCGCCATAGGAATGAGCACGATCTGAAATGGGATAAAGCACGACAACAACAGCAGGCCGAAGAAGATATCTGAGCCGCGAAATTGCCATTTGGTCAGTACGTAGCCGTTCAACGCGCCAACAATGGTCGAAATAGCAACCGCCGGCACGACCATAAGGATCGAGTTGATGAAGAACGGCTTCAACCCGGTAGGCTGCACCCCGATCTGGGCAGTGGACCAGGCCGATAGCCATGGCTCGATGGTCCACTGTTGCGGCAGGTTCAACATTCCCCCTTGACGGATTTCCTCGAGGGGTTTGAACGAGTTAACCAGCATCACATAGAGCGGCAGCAGATAGTAGAAAGCGAAGACCAGCAACGCGGTATAGATCAGCGCCCGTGTCAGCTTTCCACTGCTGATGGCATTGTCTTGCGATTGGGCGCTCATGACCGCGACCCTCCGCGAATTTCCGAATAAAGGTAAGGGATGATGATCGAGAAGATCATGACCAGCATGATAATAGCGGACGACGCGCCGATACCCATCTGGTTCCGCGTGAAGGTGTAGGAATACATGAAAGTTGCTGGCAGTTCCGTGGCCTGTCCCGGTCCACCGCCGGTCAACGCGATAACAAGGTCATATGCCTTGATCGCAAGATGAGCGAGAACCACGAAAGCGGATAGAAACACCGGGCGCATCAACGGAATGATGATGCGGCGATAGATTGTTCCGGTTGACGCACCGTCGATCTGGGCTGCCTTGATGATTTCGTTATCTACCCCACGCAAGCCCGCGAGAAACATCGCCATCACAAATCCGGAGGACTGCCACACCGCAGCAATCACCAGACAGTAGATTGCCATGGTATTGCTCTTGATCCAGTTGAAGGAGAAACTCTCCCAACCCCATAAATGCATTGTGTTTTCCAGTCCAATGCCTGGGTCGAGGAACCACTTCCATGCCGTTCCGGTAACGATGAAGGACAGGGCCATCGGGTAGAGGTAGATCGGCCTAAGGATGCCTTCGCCGCGTATCTTCTGGTCAAGAAGGATCGCCAGAAATAATCCGATCACCGAACAGATAATGATGTAGAGCGAGGCAAAAATCGCAAGATTGGTGATCGCACGCCACCAATGGGGCAAAGCCCATAATTTGGTAT
Organism: Brucella ciceri; assembly: GCF_041930145.1. Taxonomy (NCBI): domain Bacteria; kingdom Pseudomonadati; phylum Pseudomonadota; class Alphaproteobacteria; order Hyphomicrobiales; family Brucellaceae; genus Brucella; species Brucella ciceri. The sequence continues at coordinate 51,336 of NZ_JBHEEV010000008.1, forward strand.
AATTCGCAAGTCCGACGAAACCAAAGGACGGCAGCATTCGGCTATTGGTGAGGGAAAGGATGCCGGTATAGATTATGAAACCGTAGACGAACACGAGCACTATCAAAAAGCTCGGTCCCAGAACCAGCTTTGGCACCAGTTCCTGTAATCGGCTGTTACGCTGCATATTTGCGCCACCCTGTTTACGTCGCCCGCTTAGCCCACATCAGCAGGCTGTCCGTCCGGACGTCTGTTTGATCAGCATTCCAACGCGTCAGCATTATGCGCAACAGAATGCACCCGATAAGCTCAGTCTGCCGCCGTCTCCGATGGAAACATGCAGACGTCCATCATGCAATTATTGTTTTGATTTCCGGCTCTTGCTGCCACCGCTTCCAACATCTGGAGCACGGAGATAATGGCGTCCGGGAACACTCCCGGACGCTCTCGCTGTTATTTCGCAGCTTCAACTGCCGATACGAGTTCCTTGACAGCGTCTTCAGATGAGAGCTGGCCGTTGAACTGACGTGTGACGACGTCATAGATGGCGTTCTTGACCGCAGCCGGGTTGGCGTAGCCGTGTGCCATGGAACCCAGCATCGTACCCTTTTCGCTCGCTTCCCTCTCGTCAGCGATGGCCTTCTTGCCGCAAGCATCGAAGTCGGTATCAGGTACATCGGTACGGGCTGGGGCAGAGCCCTTCACCACGTTAAAGGCCGATTGGAATGTCGGGCTTTCGATCGCGGACGCCATTTCCAGCTGCGCCGGGACCTTGTCATCCGAAATCTTGAACATTGCAAACATATCGGAATTGAAGGTGATCGCGCCCTGCGTGCCTGGATAGCGGATGCAGACGAAGTCTTCACCCGGCTTCTTGCCAGCCTTGACAAACTCGCCCTTTGCCCAGTCACCCATGAACTGAAGACCGGCCTTGCCTTCAATAACCATAGCGGAAGCAAGGTTCCAGTCGCGGCCAGAGAAGTTGTCGTCAACATAGGAACGAAGCTTCGTCATACGGTCGAAAGCCTGCTTCATCGTATCGCTGCCGAGCGTGTCGGGATCAAGATCGACGAAAGCTTTCTTGTAGAAGTCCGTACCGAAGGAAAGTACGACGGCATCGAAAATTGTCGCGTCCTGCCACGGCTGACCACCGTGAGCGACAGGCGTGATCCCCTGTTCCTTGAACTTGTCAAGCAGCGCGATCAGTTCGTCCCAGTTTGCAGGCTCCTTGCCGCCAGCCTTGTCGAGCGCGGCCTTGTTGATCCACATCCAGTTGGTGGAGTGGACGTTGACAGGCGCCGCAATCCAATGGCCGTCATACTTTGCGAATTCCTGCAGAGGAGCCGGAATAACTTTTTCCCATCCTTCCTTGGTGGCGATCTCGTCAAGATTGCCAAGAGCACCCTGCTCTGCCCAGTCGCGAATATCGAATCCGAGCATCTGCACAGCCGTCGGCGCGTTGCCTGCCGTGACACGTGCGCGCAACACCGTCATAGCTTCCGTGCCGCCGCCGCCAGCCACCGGCATATCGGTCCAGCTGATGCCCTTCTTTTCAAGATCCTTCTTGAGAACGTCGAGCGCGGCGGCTTCACCGCCGGCGGTCCACCAGTGCAGAACTTCAACATTCTGCTTATCTTGGGCGTTGGAAATCGGCGACATTCCAGCGAGCAAAGCGCAGGCGGCCGTACCCATCGCAGCGAGCTTCAAAAGTTTATGCATATCTACCTCCCGTAGAAACCAACAAAACTAACTAACGGATATCCGGGCAGGCTCTCGCTTCTGCGCGGCGATCCATCGCGTCATTCCCATCCGGGCCTCCTCGGCACGGATCCGAAACCGGCTGCTTCGCATATCCGGTTCCTCGCTTTTCCACTGCCGCAACAAAATGCGAAAGCTGCCGCTTTCGCCTGCGCCCAGCCACCCTCACGACGTACTAACCGAGATCCTCCATCTTACTCTTACGCCGCTTCACCCGAATTGACAACGTTGTCTTTATGGGACGCGAAGGTATCCCCAAGACAAGCTGTGACGCACAGGATAGGCCCAAACCCCATCGGCGTGTCAATATGCTCGAAAGATAAAACGGGAGAAATTCAATCGAATAAACCATGGGTAGCACTCCCTGCCTAGAAACTCCCTAGAAATTCAAGGATTAATTGCTTGAGACGCTGCAATTTTCCAAGGCGGATTCGACCATGAAATAACAGCGCGGAAATTTCTCACGCCATACTGGACAAGACCGCGAGGAGATCATAATTTCAGGCCGCTCGCACAATGGTGTGCGGGCTTGTTCTCGGGGCGGGGTGAAACTCCCCACCGGCGGTATGAAGCGATAGTTTCGAGCCCGCGAGCGCCTGAACACATGCCGATTCGGTTATGGTTCAGGGTCAGCAGATCCGGTGAGATGCCGGAGCCGACGGTTAAAGTCCGGATGGAAGAGAGCGATTGAACGTCAGGATCGTGTCATTCCGGCACTGTCCATGCGTTCTGTTGTGCGCCCTGATTCTAGTTTCGTGAGGACCTATGAACCAGAGCTATCCGAACAAGACTTCATTCAAAATTGCATTTATTCAAGCCCGTTGGCACTCCGATGTTGTCGATGAGGCCCGCAAAAGCTTTATTGCCGAACTCTCGGCAAAAGCTGGTGCCAATGTGGAAGTCGAAATTTTCGACGTTCCCGGCGCCTATGAAATCCCCCTTCATGCCAAAACCCTGGCCAAGACTGGAAAATACGCCGCTATCGTCGGTGCGGCTTTCGTGGTGGACGGCGGCATTTACCGGCATGATTTCGTGGCAACTGCCGTCATTAACGGCATGATGCAAGTTGGGCTGGAGACTGAAGTTCCAGTGCTCAGCGTGGTCCTGACGCCGCATCATTTCCATGAAAGCAAGGAGCACCACGATTTCTTCCATGCCCACTTCAAGATCAAGGGCGTGGAAGCAGCGAATGCTGCTTTGCAACTTGTGAGTGAGCGTAGCCGTATTGCTGCGTTAGCGTAACGTGCGCTGACCGGCCTTTAAGAAAAGGCCGGTCCTTCTCCAATGATGCGCTCACGATGCGCATAAAGGTCGAAGTCGTCACCACGCACCAGTGCAACAAGCGTCAGGTTCGCTTCATCAGCCGTCCGAATGGCCAAAGCGGTTGGCGCAGAGATCGCAGCCAGAACAGGCGCGCCGAACATAACGGCTTTCTGCACCATTTCCACAGAAACGCGACTGGTAATTACAACGATACCGTCTTCTGGCGAGCACCCGATAAGCAAAACAGCCCCCACAAGTTTGTCCAATGCGTTGTGGCGCCCGACATCCTCGCGAACGGCGATAAGCCCATTGCCAGGAACATAAAAACCCGCCGCATGAACGGCATGGGTCTGAGAGTTCAATCGCTGCTCGTCTGCCAGAGATCCGACAGCTTGCGAAATATCGTGGGGAGAAAATGTTCGACCGCTTTGCTCCAAGGCCTGTAGGGACCGCAACGCATGGTCAATCGAGTCTATCCCGCAAAGACCACAGCCAACGGGGCCAGCCATGAACCTGCGTCGCGCGGCAAGCCTCTGTTCAGGCCGTTCAGACAATCTAATCTGTATGTCGATGCCCTTCTCAAATGCCACGACCTCGACGGTTTCAATCTCGGAAATATCGTCCACAATATTTTCGGTAAGGGTGAAACCGATCCCGAAGTCCTCAAGATTATCGGGGGTAGCCATCATCACGGCCTGGGTAGAACCGTTATAGCTCACCGCCACGGGCACTTCCTCCGGCACCACTCGCTCACCCTCATGGAAGCCCGACGCACGGTGGGCGATACGTGGAGTACTCCGGCTAACTTTGTGGATCGTCATCTCAACCGCTCTCCCGTCACCGCGCCCATTTTTCCCGGCAGTTTCATGTGGCATGAAAACAACTTTAATGTAAGTTGCCACCGGACAAGCCGTCGCAAGTTGGGCGGCAAGCGAGGAAAACATGGATATTCGCCAGATAGACGACAATTATTCGGTTTCAGGGCAAATCGAACCCGACGATGTGCGCGACATCGCTGCAGAGGGATTTCGCACGATCATCTGCAACCGGCCCGATGGCGAGGGAGGCCCCCAGCAGCCCGAATTCAGCGAAATTGCACGCGTCGCAGAAAAAGCAGGACTTGCAACCTATTATATTCCGGTCGTCGGCGGTCAGTTGACGCAAGAAGATGTGGATGCGATGGCAGCAGCACTGGACGAAGCCGAAGGGCCCATCCTTAGCTACTGCCGATCAGGTGCACGCTCTACGAATGTTTACGGGATAGTGCAGAGCCAAAAGCGCGGATAAAGAACGAGCGCAGGCTATGTGGGCGGTGGAGCCGCAAAGGCATTTCGAGGGTCTTTGCAAACATGGCGATCACCGTCCCGAAAGCCGGGCGCGACCCGAATGGACGGCGCGCGATGTGTGGGCGCAGTACTGGCGATAATAGCTCATGCCGGTACGTGTGACAGTCGCGACAACGCCGCCGAGAACCAAAAGCCAACCAATTGCCTGCGGCCAGTTGAAGCTTTCAATTCCGCCGCTCAGCGCGACAATGAAGATACCGGCCCAGAGCAACGCTGCCGTCCGGCGCCAGAATACAGGGTTAAGCTCGTCGAACACGGCCTTCCACAGCGAGTGAACAAGGCAGGCGAAGAAAAGGGCAGCGGCCAGACCGATATTGAGCAACTCGACCGGAAGCCATTGTTGCGAGGTGAGCATCGTTTCCATCATCCACTTGACTAAATTCGTATCCAAGAAATCCGCCAGAACGTTTCTTGCGATCCGAGTACTATTACTGTTCGTCCTATTCAGCTTTCGCTTTGTGGCCGCAACGTGTTACAAGCATGGAAAGCTCCCCCGGATAAATTCACTTATTATTGCGTTCACGCGAAATATCGTGTTGAAAACATTGCCCTATTCTGGGTGCTATGCCAGATCAAGGACTACGCAACCCCTTCCATTGCTTAACGAATTTGCGGTTCCGAGCCGTCGGCGCTTCGCTGCAATGTTCCGTTCACAATCGCATCAGATAACAGCTTTGTAACAATTCGGCACAGCAAGGCAGCCTTTAGAAATAGCGAAACCTCGCGGTTATTCACAAGGATCGGGCTTCTTAGCTGGCTTTTACTTGCCCCACAGCCGTTTTGTTGAGGCAGCGCGACGGGTCGATTGGAGCGGGCGCATTAGCCGGCCGGCCGAAAAGAAAGCCTTGAACCTGTTCACAGCCCTCTTCGATCACCATGCGGTGCTGGTCAAAGGTTTCGATCCCCTCGGCCACGACCGGCAGATCGAGACTGCGACCAAGCCCGACAATGGCTCGTACAATTGCTCTGGCGCTGACATCCGTTTCCATGCTGGTGATGAAGCTGCGGTCAATCTTGATCTTGTCGAATGGAAAACTTTGAAGATTGCTGAGCGATGAATAACCGGTCCCGAAATCGTCCATAACAATGCGAACTCCCGACTTCTTCATTCGACGCAGCAGTTCAAGAGTCGTCAGTCGATCCTTCATCAAAGCGGATTCGGTTACCTCCAGTTCCAGTCTCGTCGGATCAAGCCCGGTCTCTGCGATAACCGACCTGACGGTATCCGGCAGGCTGACGAGCCGGAACTGGACGGGAGACAGATTTACAGCGATGGACAGATGGCTCTCCCATTCGGCGGCCGTGCGGCAAGCCTCACGCAGAACCCATTCGCCCAGCGCCACGATTGTTCCCGTTTCCTCGGCAATAGGGATGAACACGTCCGGTGGTATCTGCCCGCGTTCCGGATGATTCCAGCGGACCAATGCCTCATAACCCGTACAACGCCCGTCAGACGTCGCAAACAAAGGTTGATAGGCGATACCGATCTGTCCCCGCACCATCGCGTGACGCAAATCCGCTTCTAGCTGGCGCCGCTCTCTTATCTCCTGATCCATTTCCGGGGAATAGAATGCAAATAATCCGCGCCCTTCCGTCTTCGCCCGATAGAGCGCGATATCTGCCGCATGCCGGATGGCTTCCGCATCCTTGCCATCATTTGGATATAGGGCAACGCCAATACTGACGCCGACAGCGGTCGGATCAAGCACGGTATTCAGCTCCAAGCGGAAGGCTTCCAGAATCTTCTCGCTCAGCTTCCGGGCACCTCTAGGCTGCGGGACGCCCACTTGCAGAATAATAAACTCGTCACCGCCGATGCGTGCGGCAGTATCTATGCCATTTACGCAGCGCTTCAGGATGCTGGAAACCGTCTTCAATACCCGGTCGCCTTCGGCGTGACCGAAAATGTCGTTCACAGCCTTGAACCGGTCCAGATCGAGTGCCAGCACGGCGAAAGGCTCGCGGCTGGGACGCGCAACGGCATTCGCCAACCTTTCCTCAAAAAACATGCGGTTGGGCAGATCGGTGAGCGCGTCATGACGCGCCATGTGCTCAATCTGGCGTTGAGCTGCGCGTTTTTCGGTAAGATCGCGTACGGCGAGCACCTCGCAAGGACGTCCCTGATATTCGATGGCATGGACCGCAAGCTCAAAAATGCGTTCATCATTGGGAAACCTTGGAGCCGCCTCGATAGCCTCGGCACGGCGAGCACAGACCGGAAGCCCGTCAGCCGCCAATAACAAAGTATCGGGTTCAATACCCATCAGCGACTTTTCGCTTCTCCGCATGAGCTCAGAGAACCGGGCATTCATCTCGACTATCCCGCCATCCCGTATAACGGCCAAACCGTCTAATGTGGCGTTTGCAAACCCCTTCAAGTCCGTCATGTAACGGTCTATAAACACGGCAGAAATTGTCGCCAGCGCCACGCTACACACCACTGCCGCGATGGCAACAACGAGCCAGAGGCGTCCGATCCCAAGCGGATCGGCCGCGGGAAGAGTGGGGTTTGGGACCAGTTCAGTCGAGGCAACCGCGGTGAAATGGAGTGTGCAAACAGCGAGTATGCCTCCTACGGTCGGAAGCAGAATACGTGACCAGCCGGAAGCATTCGTCACAAACCAGAAAGCGGCCAGCAAAATCAGGACCGAGATTGCGCCGCCCACGAAGATCGGTGGAAGATCATAGTGTATGTCAGCCGCTGCTTTGATCGCACTCATGCCTGTGAAATGCATTGCGGCTATCGATAGCGTCGCCGAAATGGCCGCCATCAGAGCATATTTCAGCGCAGCACCCTTAAGTAGATGTAGGCTCAACCAAAAACCGAGAACAGCCGTCGCCGCCGAAAGAACGGTGGCGGTAAAATCAAACTCGATTGCTACGGTGCCGCTGTAAGCGAGCATCGCCACAAAGTGGGTTGCCCACACGCCAACTCCACCGGCAAAAGCACTGATTGCGAGCCAGTTGTCACGGCGGCTCCTGGTGCATTCGCGCGCGCGGGCCAGCAACAGGAAAAATGCAAACATGCTTGCAAATGAAATGGATGCAGCCAGAACCACAAAAGGCTGATCGTGCTGTACAGTCACGCATTCCAGAACTTTGAACATGCAGCCCCCTGCCCCGCCTAAGGTGCAGTTCTTGTTAAATACAACCAGAAGCACTATCCCGACTGTGCTTGGTTCCCCGAATAAAAGTATCGATAACTATTTAAGCAATCCTGAATTATCGATTTTGTCACCTGTTGTTGCTGTTAATGGCAGGAGATTAAACACGCTTACCGAAGCGCCTACCGACACGCGCAAGCAATATCACCGGTAAAATTCCGACCGTCACGATGGCGAGGGCGGCAAGGGAGGCTTCTTCGTATGTTCCGCGTGCGGCCTCGCCATAAAGATGCGTTGCGAAAGTCTCGACGTTGAGGGGGCGCAGCAGAAGTGTTGCAGGCAGTTCTTTCACACAGTCTACGAATACGAGGAGACCCGCCGCCACGATGGCTGTTTTCGATAGTGGCAAATGAACTGCGCAAAACGTTTCGGTAACGCCACGCCCGAGCGTGCGCGAAGCATGATCCAGTGACACGGGTATGCGCTCCAGCCCGGAATCGATGCCACCTGCGGAGATGGCCAGAAATCGAACGACATAGGCATAGATGACCGCCGCGCCTGTCCCGATCAGCACCAGCCCTGCCGAATAACCGAAGACATGCGATGTGAACAGATTGAAAAGTTGATCGAAGCTACCGGCCACCACCAAAATGCCGATGGCGATAACGGTCCCCGGAGCCGCATATCCCATCGTGGACACGCGATACGACCAGCGTGAAACAGCCCCCGGGAAAAGCCGGACAGCATATGCAACAAATATTCCGCATATCAGCACCAACGCTGTAGCCACTGACGCGAGCACAACGGTATTGAAAGCTTCGCCAACCAATCGCGGAGAGATACCGGCAAAACGGGCGCGCTTCACCGCTTCCACGACCAGATAAATTGCCGGCAGAACAAATCCAATGACGACTGGAAGGGAGCAGAGACAGAACAACCAGACGCCCCGCCCGTTCCTGACGCTCAATGGTTCGAAGCCACGCGAATGACGGATGTTGGAAGCAAAACGTTGCTTGCGTCGCCCCCAGCGTTCAATCGAAACAAGAGCAACCACCAGAAACAGGAGAGCGAGGGCCAATTGCGCAGCGCCTGGCAAATCCGAGCGCGTAATCCATGTGGTGTAAATCGAAACAGTCAATGTGCGCACGCCCAGGAATTCGGCGGCGCCTACATCATTCAGCGTTTCCATTAAAGCGAGACTGACCCCAACCGCTACGGCAGGCCGCGCGAGCGGCAATGCAACACGCCAGAAAATGCCCTTGCGGCTAACGCCCAAAGTTCTTGCCGCTTCGATAAGGCTGGCGGACTGAGTTAGAAACATTGCCCGTGTAGGGATATAGACATAGGGGTAGAGAACGAAGCCGAGAAGAATAATACATCCGGCCATTGAACGAATATCGGGCAAGCGGAACTGGCGCGGACTATCGTATCCCAGCATGAATCGCACCGCTCCCTGCACCGGACCAATAGGGTGCAGGATATCGAGATAGGCATAGGCAACGATGTAGGTCGGTACGGCCAAGGGCAGCAAAAGCGCCCATTCAAGCAGGCGCCGCCCGCGAAAATCATATGCCGTCACCAGCCATGCCGTTGACGTTCCTATGAAAGCGGCAATGATGCCGACACCGATAAGCAGAATTACCGTTTCGAGAAAAGCTGTCGCTAGATTGGTGGCGAGAAGGTGCGCCCAGAGCCCCGCAGATCCTTGTATGGCTTCAAAGGCAAGGGCAAGAACCGGAAGTAAAACCAGAACTGCAACCAATGCCGAGAGCCTTAGCCAGTTGCGTCCCGCTTTTGCGGGTCGCAAAACTCGTTTCCGGGTGGCTGCAAAAGCTTCCATTGGTCTCTCTATAGAGCATTTCCTGTTAGATCTTCGGAAATGCTCTATCCATTTGTTTTAATGCACGTCTTTGCCCGAACTAGCATCCGCTCTCGGGAGACGCGCTCTAGTACAACGCCGGCGCATGAAATGCACCGGCGCTGGTCTGGTTAGTTCATTCGGCTTTTAGTTATCAAAACCGACTTTGTCGACCAGTTCGCTTGCCTGCTTGCGATGGCTCACAATTTCCGAAAGCGGAACACTGTCGATCTTCAGTTCACCGAACGATTCCACGATTGGATCAAGCGGAGCGCCCGGCTTTACCGGATACTCGAAATTGGCCTTGGCGTAGAGCTGCTGGGCTTCGTCGGACACCAGATATTCGAGCAGCTTGACTGCTGCGTCCTTGTGCGGTGCATTCTTTGCAACGGCTGCGCCACTGATGTTGACCTGGGTTCCGCCATCCTTGAATGTCGGCAGCAGAACCTTGATGCCTTCGCCCCAGGTCTTCTGCTCGTCACCGCCCTTACCCGAACGCATCAGGCCGACATAATAGGAATTGGCAACGGCTATATCGCAAATGCCGCCTACGATATCCTTGGCACCATCACGATCGCCACCGGCAGCCTTGCGCGCAAGATTATCCTTGAGCCCCTTCAACCATTCTTCGGTCTTTTCCGGACCGTAATGCGCGATATAGTCCGCGAAGAGTGCTGTATTGTAAGGATGCTGGCCCGCACGGATGCAGATTTTGCCCTTCCACTTCGGATCGGACAGGTCCTCATAGTTGATCTTGTCGAGCTCGAGGTCTTTCGCGGCATAGACGATGCGAGCGCGCATGGACAATGCGAACCAGTTATCCTTGGCGTCGCGGAGCTGTTCCGGAACAGCTTCTTTCAGCACCTTGGAATCAACAGGCTGGGTGAGTCCCTTGTCGACGAGATCGACCAGGTTCCCGGCGTCGACCGTCATAAGAATGTCGGCGGGCGAGTTGGCGCCCTCAGAAGCTACGCGTTCTGCCAGACCGTCCTTCAGGAAAACCGTATTGACGGTAATTCCGGTAGACGATTTGAAAGCATCGAGCAGGGGCTGAATGAGGCCCGGTTCACGCGTCGTGTAAATGTTCACTTCATCTGCGTGGGCAGCTCCTGCAAAGAACGTTACTGCGGCGAGAGCAAGGCCAGAACGCGCGAACTTGGACATTTTACCTCCAGATGGACCTGTTTCATATTAAATTATGAGTTACGCAATCAAGTTATACGGTGCAGCGCACCGACGGTCAATTGCTGCAACACTTCGACAGCGGATATTTTCAGTCACTTGGGGAAAATCAGCGCCTTATCCCAATGCGGGCGTAGCACTATATCGTTGGAAGAAGCCGGAAGCCGCAGTTCGGTGCGTACACGCAGGCGCGGAGCCGCATCTGTTACCCGCACGACCAGTTCTTCGATTTCACCGAGAAAGGTGCGGGCTTCAATATGACCACGCAATGAAGCTTCGCCAGTCTCACTATCGGTCACAATCGTAAAGTCACGCGGACGCAGATAGGCAAACGCTTCAGCGTCGGGTCCAAACTGTGCACTTATGGCAATTTTCCCAAAGGGAGTTACCAGCCCATTACCCTCGACTTTTCCGGGTATCACATTGAAGTCACAGAAAAAATCCGCTGCATACCGGTTCACGGGCTGGTCATGAAGCTCGCGTGCCGGGCCATTCTGAACAACTTCGCCAGATCGCATCAATACGACACGATCTCCGGTCGACAGCGCCTCTTCGGCTTCGTGCGTTACGATAATCGCCGTTGTGCCAAGCTCCCTCAGCAAAGCCACTGTCTCACGGCGAACCCGGGCGCGCAGTCCTCTATCAAGGTTCGAAAACGGCTCGTCCATCAGCAGAAGCTGTGGTTTCGGAGCAAGGGCCCGGATAAGTGCCACACGTTGCTGCTCGCCACCTGACAGCATGTGCGGATAGCGATCCGCCATGTGCGAGAGCGACACCAGTTCGAGAAGCTCTCCTGTCCGCGCATCCGCCGCGTGGCGGGGCATTCTTCGCAATCCGAACAGGATGTTTTCTCTTACCGTCAGGTGCGGAAACAAAGCGTAGTCCTGGAAGACGACACCCACGTTCCGTTTTTCAGGCTCAATAAAGACGGATGGGCCGACCAGCGCCTGCCCCCCCATGGTGAGTGTTCCACTGTCTGGAACATCGATGCCCGCGATAATGCGCAGCAGGGAAGTCTTACCGCAGCCGGAATGGCCGACCAGGCAAATTATCTCGCCCTCGTGAACATCGAGAGAGACATCATTGAGCGCACGCACAGCGCCAAACTGGCGGGTAATACCGGACAGAGTCAGTGCTGGGCCGGATTGCCCGAATACCTGTCTTTTATCATGCGGGTTGCGTGCTGCGTCCATAAGCAAGATCGCGTGTCCAGATTGCAGTTCAGGCGGATATAGAGACACATTCTCCAGAAAGCTACAAAAACAGGATGGATTATCTCAGGAATATCGCAACTAAGTATTGTGTAACAGGTTATCCGGTTGATCGTGAACAAAAAGCGAGCCATGTTCACTGTGCTTCCATATGCTCAAATCACCCAATCGCATTGCAGGAGAATACCGAAATGGGGCCGGTCACGGATAAGGTGGCGACAGCTGACAGCTTGCCGCAGGAAACCAAAATTGCCATCATCGGCGGCGGCGTCATCGGTGTTTCCACTGCCCTTTTTCTGGCCGAACGCGGCATTCCTGTCACTCTCCTTGAAAAGGGGGAGATCGCGGGGGAACAATCCAGCCGCAATTGGGGGTGGTGCCGCCGTACCGGGCGCGACAGCCGGGAAATGCCCCTCATCGTCGAAAGCATGCGACTATGGGAAGGCATGAATGAGCGAACGGGGCGCGAAACCGGTTTCCGTGTGACCGGAATTGCCTACACAGCTGAAAAAGAAGAGCAAATGGCTCTTTATGCGGAGTGGATCAGGATAGCTCGGGAACACGGCATTGGGACGGAACTTCTCAATGCAAATCAGGTCGCAGCATTGGCACCCGGCATCAATCGTCGGCTCGCAGGCGGCATGATAACGCCGCGCGACGGACGGGCCGAACCGCAAAAGGCGGTTCCGGCTTTTGCCGCAAAAGCGCAAGAGAATGGCGCCATCATTCTACAAAACTGTGCCGTGCGCGGTATAGAGACGACCAATGGCCGGGTCACGGCAGTCCTTACCGAAAAAGGCCGTCTGTGCTGCGAGGCAGTGATCGTCGCGGGCGGAGCCTGGTCAAGACTTATCGTTTCGAGCTTCAAGGCCCACCTGCCGCAGTTGAAGGTGCGTTCTTCCGTATTCCGCACGGCTCCCATTGATGCCGGTGTCGAACCTGCAATTGCGTTTTCGGACTTTGCCCTGCGCAAGAGGCTTGATGGCGGATACACGGTTGCAAGCCTCGGTGGCTCTATCGCGGATATCGTGCCCGACAGTTTCCGGTTCTTTCGGGATTTCATACCCTCGCTTTCAACCGAGTGGCGGTCGTTGCGCTTCCGGTTCGGCGAGCGCTTCTTCGAAGAAGCTTTCCAATGGAAACTCCGGCCTGCCGACGAGATATCCATTTTCGAAAAAATTCGCACGCTCGATCCTGCTCCGCACAAGGCCGCCAACGCTCAGGTGCTGACGAAGCTCAGGCAGGCAATCCCCTCTTTCGCCCAGGCAACGATAGAGCAGGAATGGGCAGGGCTCATCGACACGATGCCGGACGTCATCCCGGTCATCTCGCCACTCCCGGGCATTGAAGGCTTGATCGTAGCAACAGGCTTTTCGGGGCATGGCTTCGGGATTGGTCCCGGCGCGGGCAAGCTCGTTGCCGATATGGTTACAGGTGAAACGCCGGTCGTCGATCCTTCGGCGTTTCACATTTCCCGGTTTTCCGATGGTTCCAAGATTCGCATCGAAAACTGGGGATAGCGATTATTGGATGACCCCGCAGGCGAACCGAGCGCCGCCACCGCCAAGCGGCTTGGGTTTATCAGAGTAGTTATCTCCTCCCACGTGAACCATCAAGGCTCGCCCCTTGATTTCATCCAGCGACCTGAGCCGCGGGGCCGTCACGCTTTGAGTCACGTTACCCTGTGCGTCGGCTTCGAGCAGAGGCAAGTCACCAAGATGCCCCTCACCTTCCGGTCCCATGTGGTGCTTGGAATGCGACGGATCGTAATGCCCGCCGGCAGATTGCGCCGGGACAGTTTTTCCATCCTGTTCAGCCGGTGCGCAGCTGCCTTTCTCATGCACATGAAAGCCGTGCTCACCAGCAGGAAGGCCTCTCAAATTGGTCTTGAATAACAATCCAGCATCCATCTGCGAGATGGTGACGGTGCCAATTTCCTTTCCCTGGCCTGTTGGCAGAGCTTCATAAAGTTTGACGCTCATATCCGCGGCAATGGCTGGAACTGCCAGAAGCATCATTGCTGAAGCAATCAAAAACGGCTGCATTGTTTCCTCCTGATCGCGATCCTTCGTGATGAGACGACAACGCACACCGCTCGAAATTGTTCGAAAATAAAATGCCGGAGCGACCGCGTGACAAACACTGTCACGCGGTCAGAGGCGGATTATACCGTTATGAATTGAGCCATCATGCCCACATCTTCATGTTCCAGCACGTGGCAATGAAACATGAATGGATGGCTTTTCGCCGCTTCACGGTCGAAATGAACCAATATTTCAGCCTTCCCATCAATCAAAGCCGTATCCTTCCAGCCCGCTTGATGTGCGGGGGGCGCTTTGCCATTCTGGGAAAGAATGCGAAACGACGCCCCATGGATATGGAATGGATGCGGCATCTCCTTCGTTGTAAGTTCCCAGATTTCCCAGGACCCAAGCTTGGCCTCGACATCGATACGACCCATGTCGAACGGTTTGCCTGCGATCGCCATCGTTACGCCTGACGACAAGGCGTCAAGCGCCGGACCTGCATCGGCAGAACTTCTGGCCCCGTGCATCTCATGATCCATAGCGCCAGACTGCATGGAGCTCATGTCCATACTGCCCATGTTATGCCCGGCATGAGGATCGGTGGACGGTTTTGCCATCATCAGCCTCATATTTTCCGTCATTCGCTCGTCAAAGAAGAACGAGCGGCGTTTTACGGAAAGGTTTTCGTCCGGGACGCCTGGCCCATCCAGACGATCTGGAAAGGACTTGATTTTCGCTTGCAAGGCGCTGTCCACCTCAAACCGCATCAAATGCAGATCATCGCCACCGCTGTCATTTTCGTAGGTCAGCAAATCGACTGCCCTGCCTTGGGAAAAATCCACCAGAACCTCGTAGCGCTCACCGGGACTTATGGACAACCTTTTGACCGGTTCCGGCTTTCCGATGAAACCGCCATCCGACGCGATGACAAATAAGGGGCGATTATCACCGAGACGAACATGAAAGTTTCGCGCATTGGCACCGTTCAGGATGCGCAGACGGACAATGGACTGAGGGACCCGCGCTTCCGGTGAAACTATCCCGTTCACGATAAGCTTGTCGCCACGGAAACCATGCATCAAGTCCATAATGTCAGGCTGATAAATCCTGTCCCCCTCAATCACCCGACGATCCTGAAGCACCAGCGGAATATCATCTATACCGTAGTCTTCGGGCAGCCCGCGTGCAGCATCCTTGCCATCAGTCACGACCATGAGACCGGCAATGCCGAGATGCGCCTGACGGGCGGTATTTCCATGCAGATGCGGATGGAACCAGTTGAACGAGGCTGGCTGATTGACCGTGATTTTCGGTTTCCATTCCGCGCCCGGCGCAATCACATTATGGGGGCCGCCGTCGAGTATGGAGGGGACGAAAAGCCCGTGCCAATGAAGCGTAGTCTCATCATCCATGCCGTTTTCTACGGAAAGGGTGACTGTTTCACCATTCTTCAAGCGCACGAGCGGACCAAGATAGGCACCGTTGACGCCAGCCGATGCTGCTTCGCTTCCTTCTTCAAAACTGTGCCACCCTGCCTGCACCTTGAGTTTGACGACACCCGACGCATCCGGTTCGATCAGAGGCGGGAGAGGCAAAGGCCGTCCAGCAGTCGGGGTCCACAAGGCCCCCGCGCCGTGGGCCATATGCTGATGAGCGTCTTGAGCAAAGCTGTCAATTGGGCGGATGGTCGTGGCAAAGGCCGCCCCGGTCGCCAGAGCGAACAGGCGGCGGCGTGTAATTCCAGTCATGGTAAGTCTCCAGACAATAATCGTGATAGCCGCCAAATTTCGGCGGCGATTTCCAAGATCAAGCCTGAAGCGATATGGGCGGTCGCAGGTCGCTGTTCGGGGATTTGCCGTTCAGCGCTGCAACGAGCGGCGGCAAACCAAAATCCTGTACAGGAACATCCGCGCGCAAATCCGTTGCCAATTGAACAACACAGCCGCACGTCATCATCACACAAGCATTCGGTGTTTTGCCGCCGTGATCCTTCGGCGCAGTTTTGCCCGCATCCGCCGAGACCGATGTGTCGTCCATCTGATGCGACATGTTCACATGACAATCAGAAACCGTCTGCACAGAGGGCGCCTCATGCGCCATGGCGTAACAAAGTTGCGCGGAAACAAGAAACAGGATTGCAAGCAACGTCACGAGCCCACGGGAAGGCAAGCGCAGGACCGCATGGTCCCGGGCTGCCCCCCTCAAGCCGATATCGTACTTTGCTCGAAACATGTTTACTTTCGTACAGATGACACAGGAAATTTAATCAGCCCTTGCGGCAAATGAAAGATCAGAACGCGCGCTGACAGGAATTTTATCCACTTTCGCTTTTGTTTCCAAAACAGCCCATCCGAAATCACAAAATTGCTTAAAAGCCCTTTTCCGCTTGCGATTCTATATTCGCCGGCTTTAAAGAAGCCACATCTTGGGCTCCCTCCCCTAAAAAGACGGCCCGCAATATTGGAACTGAAACAATGACAGTCGCTGTAGCGGTTGCTCCGCAGAAAAACTCCGCGCGCCGAGTTCTGGCCGCAAGCATGATCGGCACCACGATCGAATTTTTTGACTTCTATATTTACGCGACCGCCGCGGTGATCGTGTTCCCCCATCTGTTCTTCCCGGCAAGCGACGGCAACTCCGCGCTTCTCCAGTCTTTGGCAACCTTTGCGATTGCATTCTTTGCACGCCCCATCGGCGGAGCATTGTTCGGCCACTTCGGAGACAAGGTCGGACGCAAGGCTACGCTGGTCGCAGCGCTCATGACCATGGGTATTTCCACGGTCGCCATCGGTTTCCTGCCAACCTACGACTCCATAGGCGTCTGGGCAGCTCTTCTGCTGGCTCTGTGCCGTCTGGGCCAGGGGCTTGGTCTCGGTGGCGAGTGGGGCGGCGCGGTGCTGCTTGCAACTGAAAACGCGCCCGAAGGCAAGCGGACATGGTACGGCATGTTCCCGCAGCTCGGCGCTCCGGTTGGCTTCATTCTGGCGACGGGCATCTTCCTCATTCTGGCCGAGGCTCTTACCGAAGAACAATTTTTTGCTTTCGGCTGGCGCATTCCTTTCATAGCCAGCGCTCTTCTGGTCGGTGTGGGTTTGTTCATCCGTCTGAAGATCGCCGAAACGCCTGAATTCCAGAAAGCAATCGACAAGGCTGAACGCGTCGAAGTACCGGTCGCAACCTTGTTCAAGCAGCACAAGATGAGCCTTCTCCTAGGCACCATCGGTGCGGTTGCAACCTTCGTCCTGTTCTATCTGATGACGGTCTTTTCGCTGGGCTGGGGCACACGCGCCCTTGGCTATAGCCGCGAGGAATTCCTTATTCTTCAGATGATCGGCGTGGTCTTCTTCGGCTTGATGATCCCTGTGGCTGCGCTGCTGTCCGACCGTTTCGGCATGCGCCCGGTCATGATTATCGTCACCGTCCTGATCGGCCTCTACGGCTTCATCATGGCGCCCTTGTTCATGGCGGGCACTGCTGGCGTCCTCGCATTCCTCATCATCGGCTTCGGTCTGATGGGTCTTACCTATGGCCCGATCGGTGCCGCGCTCGCCGAACCATTCCCAACCTCTGTCCGTTACACCGGCGCCTCGCTGACCTTCAATCTGGCAGGTATTCTGGGTGCCTCGGTCGCACCCTACATCGCGACCTGGCTCGCAACGCACTATAGCTTCGACTATGTCGGTTATTACATGGTCGCAGCCGCCGTGGTTTCGCTGATTGGCTTTACCTTCATTTCGTTCAAGCGCGGCGAATAGTAAACTGTACGAAGCAAAAAGCCCGCGTGGAGCGATCCGCGCGGGCTTTTCCTTGTGAGGCGCGAGGGCCCTATTCCGTGTCGGCAGCTTCCAATGCGATAGCCACCGACTGGATGATCGATGCAAAGCGGACAGCCGTCTGGATCGCTTCCGACGACACATTGGCCTTGCGCAGCACATCCTCATGCGCATCGATGCACATGCCGCAGCCATTGATGGCAGATACCGCCAGCGACCAGAGCTCGAAGTCAACCTTGTCGACGCCCGGATTACCGATCACATTCATGCGCAGCTTTGCCGGCATGGTACGGTAGTCTTTATTGGTAGCGAGATGTACGAAGCGGTAATAGACATTGTTCATGCCCATGATCGACGCAGCCGACTTCGCGGCTTGAATGACGGAAGCGTCGACTTTGGCGGTGGCTTCGCCAACAAACGCCTTACGCACGTCGGCGTTGCGAGAGGCAATGCCGCACGCAACGAACAGGCCGTATTTCTGCTGTGGCGTCAGTGTTTCATCGCTTGCCATGGACGAAAGATTGAGACGGACGTCCTTGGCGAAATCCGGGATTTTTGACTTCAGGTCATCAATGGACATGGAACCCTCTTTATCTGCCATTCGGGATATCAAAGCATTTCCAGCAAAAATGCGGTGCGGTCTTGCATGGGAGAATGCGTAAAAACAAAGAGATAGAGCAGTTCCGATGTCCATGTTGGGCTGGAACCGCTTCAGATAAAAGAAAGGCGGGCCTTGACCCGCCTTTCCGCACTCAATCAGGACCTATCAAGCTGCCTTGAGCGTTTCGCCACCGACTTCGCGGTTGCACGGGCAAAGTTCATCGGTCTGCAGCGCATCGAGAACACGCAGCGTATCCTTCGGAGCACGGCCAACGTTGAGGTTGGTTGCGTAAACGTGCTGGATTGTGTTGTCCGGATCGACAACAAAGGTATAGCGATACGCGACGCCATCCGGCGAGCGAACGCCCAAGCCATCGACCAGCGAGCCGTTGGTGTCGGCAAACGACCAGATCGGCAGCTTGTCGAGATCCTTGTGATCACGACGCCATGCGAGCTTCACGAATTCATTGTCGGTCGAACCACCCAGAACGACTGCGTCACGGTCTTCGAAATCAGATGCAAGACGGGCAAACTCAGCGATTTCCGTCGGGCAAACGAAGGTGAAATCCTTCGGGTAGAAGAAGATAACCTTCCACTTGCCAGCAAAGCTTGCTTCGGTGATTTCTTCAAACGCCGAAACGCCGTTTTCTTCGTGATGGTTGAAGCCGGGCTTTACGCCGGTGACCTTGAAGGAGGGGAGCTTGTCGCCGATACCGAGCATCTTATACCTACCTTTAAAATTCGATGGTTATGCGGAATTTTCTGAATTTTCAGAATTTTCCGTTCTGCGAGTCATATATAGGGTTTCTTGCCAAATCGGTCAAAGCGATTATATCGATAAATTCCATCGATTATAACGATGGAACAAGGACTTAAGATTCGATGCTCAACATCAGTGTCCGTCAACTCCACTATTTCATGGCCCTCGTCAAAGCGGGCTCCTTTTCACGAGCCGCCGAAGTCGTGGGCGTAACCCAATCAACCTTGAGTGCCGCCATTCAGTCCCTCGAGGCGGAACTCGGCGTAACGCTGATCGATCGCTCAGGCCGACGAATGCAGCTTCTGCCTGCCGGCGAAGATTTTCTGGAGCGAGCCCGCACTATCGTAGCTCTCATCGAAGAACTACCTGAACATGCGCGGCAGGCAGAACGCCCGCTGACGACCAGATTGCGGATGGGAGTCATTCCGTCGATAGCGCCTTTTTTGTTACCCAAAATTCTGCCTGCGACCTCCAGGGCCTTTCCCGAACTGCAGCTTACCATTCGCGAAGGCCTCACGCGCTCCCTGCTGGACAGCTTGCGTTCAGGATCCCTCGATGTTGCGCTCGTCGCCCATCCATACGATCTCGATGAATTTGAAGTATCAGAGCTTGGTCACGATATCTTCTATCTGGCGGTGCGGCGCGATCATGCCCTGGCCAATCGCGACCGGGTCGATGCTGACGATTTGCAGGATCAGCCCTTTCTCCTGCTGGAAACAGGGCATTGTCTTCGCGAACACGTCATGGCCGCCATAGGTTCCACACCGGCGCAAGCAAGCGGCGATGTCCATGCCACATCGATCACGACACTGGTGCAGCTTGTCGATTTCGGAATGGGCGTCACCCTTCTGCCGGAGGTGGCGGTCAAAGCGGGTGTCACGCGAGGAACGGAACTAAGCGTCGTTCCTTACGAGGGCAAGAACAATTACCGATCGCTGGTTCTGGTCTGGCGCTCCAATGCTGCCCGCCGCAACGAGTTCGAGCTTTTCGCGGATCATCTGCGCCGCAAATGCATGAAGCTGATCTAGAGAACTCCCCAGGCCCGAAACCGCCCGCGTCCGGTGATCTCTCTCAAATTGAGTTCCGAAATCAGTTTCAGCGCCCCTTGCTGCGTGACCTGCAATTCCTTTTCCACCATCTGGCTGGAAATGACCGGGCTGCGCAGCACCATCTCCATCAGTTCCGGCAAGCGCGAATTGGACCTGCGCCCTTTGAGCTTACGTTGCATTTGTTCACGCGCCAGAAGCAACCGGTCATGCTCCTTCATGGAAAGGTCGGCAGCTTCTTCAATGCTTTCAAAAAACGTTCTGAGCCTGATCACACGGTTGGACGAGCGACGTTCATCGGGCCGTTTCGCACGCAGGCCGAGACTGATTGTCGGCAGATGGCCCGTTGCAAGACCGCTTTGGCGCAGGAGTGCGGCCGTCAGAAGCCGGCCTATCCACGATGACCGCTGCACAACCTCCAGCGAAAACCAGGCGTCATGGATCAATGCGGCTCGCATCAGCGGTGGCAGATGCCTCGTGCCGGCAAGACAATCGCGCCATTCCTGCAAACGCGCATCCTCATCCCAGTCATCGTCATAAAGCAGCGTGTCACGCGGCGTCGTTTCCGGCTTGGGTCTGACGGGAGCCACGCCTTCCAGAAGAGCACCCGTCCGCGCAAGCAGACTGTCAATGTCATTGAGCAACGGGTCGAAATCATCATCCGTAGCTTGGCGCGGTTCGACTTCCGAAGGGGTGAGATCGATGGATCGGCCGAGCAATTGCTGGATACCAGCGGGTCCGAGGGCCCAGTCTGCTGATTTTCCGGCAATCTGTCTGCGCATGCGCAAAACCGCATGCGCTATCGTCAAGGCATGGCTTGGCATCCGGTTGTCCATCAAGGCATCATGCAAGACCAGGTCTTCCATATGCACCAGTTCGCCCTCAAGCCACATCGAAGCGACGGCATCGTGCATATGCAACCGTTCGATCATGCCATCGTGAATAGGTGAGCGCGAAAGCCGCTCGTCGAGTCGAACCAAGGCCGCCGTAGCATTGCTCACGGGCACAAAAAACTCTTCGAACGGTAAATCATCGATCTCGTAGGCCATGTCCCGCATATCGCAGCCGATTGCGATAAAAGGCAAACGAAATTACCGTATTACCCTAGGACCTCCGCAACCTTGACGGTCCGACCTTCCTTGACCGAACGAAGAGCAGCTTCAGCCAATGCCAAGGCCTGCAACCCGTCTTCTGCTGAAGGATAGGGCGCCTTTCCTGTATCAAGTGCATCGATAAACGAAGCGATTTCCGCTGCATAAGCAGCCGTGTAGCGCGTCATGAAAAAATCGTGCAGAGGCGGACGGTTATAACCGTCCCTGGAAGCGATTTCTATCGAAACCGGACGTTGATTTTCCGCCGAAACAGCCCCGAGTGATCCATGGACTTCAATGCGCTGGTCGTAGCCATAGGAAGCTCGTCGTGAGTTGGAAATGACGCACTGTCGGCCGGAGGCGGTCGTCAGGATGACGCTCGCACTATCGTAATCACCGAGTTCCCCGATTTTTGGATCGACAAGAACCGAGGCCGACGCCGATACGCTCTCGATTTCTTCCCCAAGCAGAAAACGCGCCATATCGAAATCGTGGATCGTCATGTCGCGAAAAATGCCGCCGGATACCTTGATATATTCCGCCGGTGGCGCGCCGGGATCGCGGCTGGTGATCGTCACCATTTCAACATTGCCGATGCGTCCGTCTTTAATGGTTTTGCGTACTGCAGCAAAATGCGGATCGAACCGGCGATTGAAACCCAGCATCACCTTCGCGCCGGCTTCGCGGATAACTGCGAGGCAGGCGCGGACGCGCGCAATATCGAGATCAATGGGCTTTTCACAGAAAACGGCCTTGCCGGCGCGCGAAAACCGTTCAATAAGATCGGCGTGGGTATTGGTCGGCGTGCATATCAGCACAGCATCAATGTCGTCTGCCTTTTCGATAGCGTCGATGCTGCGAACTTCGGCCCCGGCAGAGTCGGCAATTGCGCGTGCTGCCGCTTCATTGGCATCCGCAACGGCAACCAGCCTGGCCCGCCTGTCCGCAGCGATTGCGCCCGCATGCACCTTGCCGATACGGCCCGCACCGAGTAACGCCAGACGTGTCACCATTGCCTCATCCTCCCCAGGAAACAGCCATCTTCATTCACCTGAAGATACGCTGTAGAATATTTATTCTATTTTGCTAGAATGTGACATAAAGATTGTCAAGAGACCATATTGAAAGGCCAATGATGGATTCCCCTGCCCCGTCACCGATCAGCGTTCCGGCAAATATCAAGGAATTCGAAGCGAAGCTGCTGGAGGTGTCCGACCGCTTGCCAAAGAGGCTCAAGCAGTGCGCCGCTTTCGTTGCCGCCAATCATGATCGTATCGCCGTGTCGACTGTCGCAGAGATGGCCGAAGGGGCAGGCGTGCAGAGTTCCGCCTTCATGCGGTTCTGCCAGATCATGGGCTTCTCCGGCTTTTCCGAAATGCAGAAGCTGTTCCGGGATTCCTATGCGGGTGGCTGGCCTGATTACTCGACCCGGTTGCAGCATTTGCGAGAAACCGCAACGGGTAGCGCCCCTGCCCTTCTTGCGGAGTTTGCCGAGGCCGGGCGCACCTCCCTCGAAGGTTTGCTGAAGACCATTGATCCAGAAGCACTCGAAAAGGCTGTTCAGCTTTTGGCGAGCGCGCATACAATCCATATCGTCGGAATCCGTCGCGCCTTTCCGGTCGCGAGCTATCTGGCTTACGCGCTGGAGAAAATGCACGTTCCCGCCATGCTGCACAGTGCCGTGGGCAAACTGGAAAACCTGCACGCTATTCGCGAAGGCGATGTGCTTCTGGCAATTACCTTTTCCCCCTACTCGCCGGAAACGGTCGCCATGGCTGAAACCGTCGCCGCGCGGGGCATTGACGTCGTCGGTATCACAGACACCTTTGTCAGCCCCATGAGCAAATCCGCCAAGCAGACACTGCTGGTTTCCGAAGTGGATTTCGGTGCATTTCGTTCGCTCTCCGCAACGCTTTGCCTGGCTATCGCACTTGCCGTCGCCGTAGGGACACTAAGGCAAAGCGACTGACCTTCCCCTGCACATTCCATTTTTCAGTTGAAATAGAATAATAAATCCATTTTAATCAAAAATGGAATAACTGCTATGTGTCATGATTCATGCACAGCCATGCAGCAATAAGAAAATACCGAGGGAGGATGGAGTGAAACGGCTCGACTTGATCACGATTGGCCGATCTTCGGTGGACCTGTATGGCGCGCAAGTGGGCGGCCTTCTGGAAGACATGGCCTCCTTCAACAAATATGTCGGTGGCTCCCCCACCAATATTGCAACCGGAACCGCGCGGCTTGGTCTCAAATCGGCGGTGATCACGCGTGTCGGCGATGAGCATATGGGGCGTTTTCTGCTGCGGGAACTGGAGCGGGAGGGCGTGGACACTCGGGGCATCGTTACCGACCCAGAGCGCCTGACTGCCCTGGTTATTCTCGGCATTCGCGACCAGCAGCATTTTCCCTTGATCTTCTATCGCGAAAATTGCGCCGACATGGCTTTATGCGAGGACGATATCGATCCGGATTTCATCGCCGAAGCGGGCTGTGTGTTGGCAACCGGCACACATTTATCCCATCCGAAGACGGAAGCGGCGGTCCTGAAGGCAATTCGCCTCGCCCGTGGCAATGGCAGCCGCACGGCGCTTGATATAGACTATCGCCCCAATCTCTGGGGACTTTCCGGCCACGGTGACGGCGAAAACCGTTTCATCGAATCCGCAGCCGTCACAGCCAAGCTGCAATCGACGCTTCATCTGTTTGATCTTGTCGTTGGAACAGAAGAGGAGTTCCATATCGCAGGCGGTTCGACTGATACGCTACAGGCACTGAAGGCGGTGCGTGATGTAACGAACGCAGCACTGGTCTGCAAACGCGGTCCGATGGGAGCGGTGGTTTTTGAAGGCGCGATTCCCGACAGTCTCGACGAGGGACAGAGCGGCGAAGGTTTTCCGATTGATGTTTTCAATGTGCTTGGGGCAGGCGACGGGTTCATGTCCGGACTTCTGCGCGGTTGGCTGAAGGACGAGGACTGGCCTACCAGCCTCAAATTCGCCAATGCCTGCGGCGCCTTTGCAGTCTCGCGGCATGGATGCACGCCAGCCTATCCGAGCTGGGAAGAGCTTCAGTATTTTTTCCGCACTGGCATTCGCAACAAGGCTTTGCGCAAGGATGCGGCCCTGGAGCAGATACATTGGTCCACCAACCGGAGCGGCGGCTGGCCTCACATGCGCGTCTTTGCGTTCGACCACCGCATCCAGCTTGAAGAAATGGCCGCCGAAGCGGGTGTTTCAAGCGAAAAGATCGGAGAATTCAAACAGCTGTGCTTGGATGCTGCCTTGCAGGTGGCTGACGGGGCCAAGGGCTACGGCATATTATGCGATGGGCGGCTGGGCCGCGATGCTCTTTACAGGGCAGCAGGCACGGGCTTGTGGATCGGGCGCCCGACTGAATGGCCCGGTTCGCGTCCACTTAAACTGGAGCCGGAACTGGGACCCGACTGCGGCGGACTTGTGGAGTGGCCTGTCGAGAATGTCGTAAAATTACTATGCTTCTATCATCCAGATGACACGGCTGAGTTCAAGGCGCAGCAGGAAGAAACTGTTTCACGTCTTTTCGCAGCCGCCCGGCGTAACCGACTGGAATTCCTGCTCGAAATCATCCCGTCAAAAGCAGGAGCAGTCGATGACGATACGACAGCTCGTGTGATCGAGCGGTTCTACGAAATCGGGGTTTATCCCGACTGGTGGAAGCTCGAGCCTATGAAAACCAAAGCGGCCTGGGCCAATGCCTGTGACGCAATCACACGCAACGACCCACACACACGCGGCATCGTCGTCCTGGGACTGGACGCACCCGCCGAAGAACTGGAAGCCAGCCTTGCTATCGCTGCCGACTTCGACCTTGTCAAAGGTTTTGCGGTGGGGCGCACCATCTTTGGTGACGCGGCACGCAAATGGCTGAATGGTTCGATCAGCGACGATGAAGCAATTGCCGACATGGCTACGCGCTATCGCAGCCTTTGCAACGTTTGGGACAGCGTGCGCAAATATTGAGTTCGTTCTGCCGGGAGGACGCTGGAGGAGCTATGAAAACTATTCGATTGACCGCCGCACAAGCATTGGTGCGCTATCTCGCAAACCAGCTGACGCCGGAAGGGGAGACTTTTATCGCGGGTGTCTGGGCTATTTTCGGCCATGGGAATGTGGCCGGGCTTGGAGAAGCACTCCATGGCATTCGCGAAGAATTACCCACGTGGCGAGGCCACAATGAACAGACAATGGCCCATGCAGCCATTGCCTATACCAAGCAGCTTGGCCGCAAACGCGCTTGCGCTGTCACCTCCTCCATCGGCCCCGGAGCGACGAATATGGTCACGGCAGCTGCCCTTGCCCATGTAAATCGCCTGCCCGTCCTTCTCATTCCCGGTGATGTCTTTGCCAATCGCGGCCCTGATCCCGTCTTGCAGCAGATCGAAGACTTCAACGACGGCACCATGACCGTGAATGACTGTTTTCGTCCGGTTAGCCGCTATTTCGACAGGATCACCCGGCCGGAACAGCTTCTCACCGCCCTGCCTCGTGCGTTCCGCACAATGACCGATCCTGCCGATTGCGGGCCGGTGACGCTCGCCTTTTGCCAGGATGTACAGACGGAAGCCTATGACTGGCCGGAAGAATTCTTTGAACAGAAAGTCTGGCACTGGCGTCGTCCGCCACCGGACGAAAACGAACTGAACAGCGCAGCCACGGCGATCCAGGCAGCGCTTAAACCTATTATCGTCGCAGGCGGTGGTGTACATTATTCCGGCGCCCACGAAGCGTTGCGCAATTTTGCCGAAGCGCACGGCATTCCGGTCATCGAAACGCAGGCTGGCAAATCGGCCCTGCCGTGGGATCACCCGCTCAATTTCGGCCCGGTCGGCGTAACCGGGGCAGACAGCGCCAATGCGATCGCGGCCGAAGCCGATCTCGTGATCGGTGTCGGCACGCGCTTTCAGGATTTCACAACCGGATCATGGGCGCTGTTCAAGCACCCCGGCCACAAGCTCCTCTCGCTCAATGTCCAGCCCTATGATGGCTCCAAGCATGGTTCGCTTCCATTGGTTGCCGATGCAAGGATCGGCCTTGAAACGCTCTCGAAGGCAATCGGCAGCTATAAGCGCCAACCCGTCAATGCCGCATTGAAAGAGAAATGGTTTGCCGCAGCAGACAATTTCACTGCTGCCCCCAGCGACGGCAATGCCTTGCCGACCGATATGCAGGTGATTGGCGCGGTACAGCGTCAGGCACGGGAAAACACTGTCGTCATGTGTGCGGCCGGAACGATGCCCGGAGAGCTCCATCAACTCTGGAAGGCTGGTCGCCCCATGTCCTATCATATGGAATACGGTTTCTCCTGCATGGGTTATGAAATTGCTGGCGGCCTTGGCATCAAGATGGCCGAACCGGACCGCGACGTCATCGTGATGGTTGGCGACGGCTCCTACATGATGGCCAATTCCGAACTCGCCACAGCCGTCATGATGGGGCAGAAGATCACTGTCGTGATCACAGACAATCGCGGTTTCGGCTGCATCAACCGGCTTCAGATGGCGACCGGCGGCGCCGAGTTCAACAACCTGCTCGACCATGCCGCGCATGTTAATCCATCGAAGATCGATTTCGCTGCCCACGCCGGAGCGATGGGCGCGGATACGAAGAAAGCAGGATCGATCCGCGAGCTGGAACATGCCCTTGCCGAAGCCCGCAACAGTCCGCGCACGACAGTCGTCATTATCGACACCGACCCCTACCCGACGCCTGAAACCGGTGGATGGTGGTGGGATGTTGCCGTGCCGGAAGTCTCGGAGCGCGAACAGGTGCGCGCTGCCCGTAAAGATTACGAAGCCAAGCTCAAAGAAAGAAACTGACCGATGATCCTCTATGGCACCAATCCAATTGCCTGGTCGAACGACGATGATCGCAGCCTCGGCGCGTACATCACCCTGGATCAATGCCTCGATGAAACCACCAAAATCGGCTTCGACGGGATCGAGAAAGGTCATAAGTTTCCGCAGGAAGCCGACGCTCTTAAAGCCGTGCTCGAGCCCCGCAGGCTTCGCTACGTATCGGGCTGGCATTCACTCAATCTGTTGGTGAATTCCGTCGAAGAAGAAAAGAAGGCCATGCAGCCTGCGCTCGATCTTCTGAAGGCGATGGGTTCGAAGGTCATCATCGTTTGCGAAACCTCGAACGCCATTCATGGTGACAACGACAAGCCGCTATCCGAGCGTCCGGTCCTGGAAGAAGCGCGCTGGGAAGAATTTGGGACGGGCGTCGAAGCACTGGCAGAATTTGCCGCGGCCCAAGGTATCGCGCTTGTCTACCATCATCACATGGGAACGGTAGTGCAGAGCGAAGACGAGATTGATCTTCTGATGCAGCATACCGGGCCGCACACGAAGCTCCTTCTCGATACCGGCCATTGCCTGTTCGGCGGTGGTGATCCGGAACAGGTTGCCAAAAAGCATATGGGCCGCGTCGGTCATATCCACGCCAAGAACGTTCGTCCGGCGATAGCTACCGAGGTACGGGACCAGAGCTTGTCTTTTCTGGAGGGAGTTCGTCGCGGTGTATTCACTGTTCCCGGCGATGCAGAGGGCGGCGTAGACTTCACGTCTGTGCTGAAAGTCGCGGCTGACAAAGCCTATCAGGGCTGGCTGGTGATCGAAGCCGAACAGGACCCGGAAGTTCGCAATCCATACCAGTATCAGTCACTCGGGTTGAAATCACTGAAATCATTCGCACGTGAAGCAGGGCTCGACAAAGGAGACTGAGACATGGCCAATTTGTTGCGCAAGCCCAAGGGCACGCATGGAAAGGTCCACGACATCCCCCCTGAAAGTGCCGAATGGGGGTATGTCGGATTCGGGCTCTATCGTCTAAAGCCCGGTGAGAGTGCATCCGAAAAGACCGGATCGACCGAAGTGATCCTGGTCCTTGTGGAAGGCAAAGCGAAGATTTCCGCCTCCGGCGAGGATTTCGGTGAGATAGGCGAACGCATGAATGTGTTCGAGAAACTGCCGCCGCACTGCCTCTATGTGCCTGCTGAAAGCGACTGGCGCGCGACTGCCACGACAGATTGCGTTCTGGCGATCTGCACCGCGCCGGGCAAACCCGGCCGCAAGGCACAGAAGCTTGGGCCGGAAAGTCTGACACTGGAGCAGCGCGGAAAAGGCGCCAACACCCGCTTCATCCACAATATTGCGATGGAAGACCGGGATGTTGCCGACAGCCTTCTTGTTACCGAGGTCTTCACACCACAGGGAAACTGGTCATCCTATCCTCCCCACAGACATGACGAAGACAATTTTCCCGACATGACCTATCTGGAAGAGACCTATTATCACCGTCTCAATCCGGCGCAGGGTTTTGGCTTCCAGCGTGTCTTCACCGAAGACGGAAGCCTTGATGAAACCATGGCGGTCGCGGATGGAGATGTCGTGCTTGTTCCAAAAGGCCATCACCCATGTGGCGCACCCTACGGCTATGAGATGTATTATCTCAATGTGATGGCCGGTCCCTTGCGCAAATGGCGGTTCAAGAACCACCCCGATCATGACTGGATTTTCCAACGGGACAACTCCTGATCCTCCTTAGGAAACTGACCGACTCGTGTAAGCTTTCGGCAAGTCCGTAGAAGACTTGCCGATTTGTTTTTGGAGGAGATCCCATTGAGTGGGCGTGTCCGTTTTCAGCTTTCGTCCGCTGTCTTTGTCATTCTGGCGCGCGGAGCAGAAATCTGCATGTTGCAGCGGAAAGCGACGGGATGGATGGACGGTTCATTCAGCCTTCCTGCAGGGGGACTTGATGGGGGCGAAACAATCCGCGCCGCAGCCATTCGCGAAGCGTTTGAGGAGACGGGCGTGGTCATCGCGCCGGAATCTCTGAAATCAGTCCACACCTTGCATAGCCTGACGGCTGGCAGCCCGTGGATAGGCCATTTCTTCCGCACCGAGGAATGGGCAGGCACCCCCGCGCTATGCGAGCCGGACAAGCACGCCAATCTCCAATGGAAACATCTGGACAATCTCCCGGAAAACACCATTCCCTATGTCCGGCAGGCGCTTCTCAGCGCCGCCGGAGGCGAACCCTATTCAGAATATGGCTGGGAATAAGCGCCAATACGCCGGGACTATCAGTCAGAGACCGGCCACTTTCTTGAGATCATCAACCGCACCGGGTGCAGCCACGAAAACCTTGTTGCCCTTGGTAAGCTTTTCTCCATCGACTGGGAAAGGATGCGCATAACCGCCGGCCTCACGCACGAGGCAAAACCCAGCCATGCAATCCCAGGCATGCATGTAGGGTTCATAATAGCCCACCAACCGGCCAGCCGCGACATAGGCTATCATCAGCGCGCCCGAACCATTGCGAATAAAGGTCCCACCCGCCTCCAGCAGATCTTCCACGATTTTGGCCACGAGTTGCGGCGTCACATAGTTGTTGGCACCGATACCCGTCACCGAATTGCGGATCGTGCGGCTTGGATCGAGAACCAGCTTCTTGCCATCAAGTGTTGCGCCCAAGCCTTTTGCCGAGGCATAGAGTTCGTCAAAGCACGGGGCTTGGATTACGCCGATGACGGGCTCTCCGTCTTTCAGAACGGCAATGGAAACGCACCAGTTCGGCATGCCGTTGACAAAAGGGCTGCTGCCATCAATCGGGTCGACGACCCAGGTGTAACCTGACGTACCCTCGTTCAGCCCGTATTCCTCTCCCAGAAAGCCATCTTGCGGAAAGATTTCCGACACACGGGTGCGAATGAGCTTTTCGACGTCCCTGTCAGCAATCGATACCACATCCTGAGGGTCGCGCTTGGTTTCGATAACCAGCGTTTCACGTCGTTTGAAATAGTCGAGAGCCTTGGCGCCCGCTTCGCGCGCTATCTTTTCGGCAAGCGCCAGCCGCGCTTCTAGTTCCGGTCCGGGATGGGAAGTCATGTTGGTTTTCCGATGAGAGATAAGGAGAGGCGCGACGTTTCTGCGCCTATTGATTGATAATGGCAAGCCCGCGCGATTTGAACTCGATAGAGACATCGGTTTGTGGCGGCAGAGCCTCTTCGACCGCCGGATCGACAATGAAAAGCTTGCCGTGCTCGGTCTCGATTTCATATTCAATATGATCGCCAAGATAGGCTGAATGCGCGACACGTCCCGGGAAGCCGCCGCCGGCCCGCGGCTGTAAGCTCACGGCATTGGGACGGATTGCGAGCTGCGCCGGCCCCGGCCGGGCGTTGGGGGCAGCGACGCGGTGGATCAGGCCACCCACACGAATGACCGCTTCACCTCCATCCGCCGTCACTACCTCACATGGCACAACATTCGCCTCCCCCATGAAGTCCGCGATGAAAGCGGAGGCCGGTGTTTCATAGAGATCACGCGGGCTTCCCTTCTGGGCGATGTTGCCTTCCTTCATGACGATGATCGTGTCGGAAACGGCAAGCGCCTCGTCCTGATCGTGTGTCACATAGACGGCAGTAAAGCCGAGCCGCTGCTGCAACTCCCGAATTTCGGTCCGCACCCGGCGCCGCAACCGGGCGTCGAGGTTTGAAAGCGGTTCATCCAGAAGCAGAACCTGTGGTTCCAGCACGAGAGCGCGGGCCACGGCCACGCGCTGCTGCTGCCCACCCGAGAGTTCGGCAGGTAGGCGATGCCCCATTCCTGCAAGACCGACGAGCTTGAGCCCCTCTTCCGCACGTTCGCGCGCTTCGGCCTTTTTCAAGCCCGAGGACTCCAGGCCGTAGGCCACATTGTCGAGCGAACTCATATGCGGGAAGAGTGCATAGGACTGGAAGACCATCGAAACGTCGCGCTCGTTGGCCGGCAGATTGGTCACGTCCTTGCCGCCGATCAGGATACGGCCGGACGTTGGGTGTTCGAGTCCGGCCAGCAGCCGCAATGTCGTCGTCTTGCCGCAACCGGACGGGCCCAGGAGCGTCACTAACGTTCCCGGCTCGACAGTCAGGGACAGATCGGGCAAGGCAGTAAAATTACCGAACTTCTTGGTGACATTTTCAAATGTAACGGAGCCGGGACGGATCGCAGTCATGCGGCTTTCTCCTGACGAATAGTTTTGACGGGGGTGACGGCTGCAACGCGGTTCTCGCGCCTGAGCTTGCGTTCACCCACGAGAAGCTGAAAGCTGGTGATGACGACGATCATGACCACGATCAGCATCGATGAATATGCGATGGCCACACCGAACTGGCCGTTCTCGACCAGGCCGACGATATAGGACGTCGCCATATTGTACTCTGCCGATACAAGGAAGATGACCGCGCTGATGGAGGTGATTGCGCGTACGAAGGAATAGACCAACGCCGCAGTGATCGCCGGGCGCAGCAGCGGCAGAATGACCTTGCGGATCGTGCGGAAGCTGTTTGCCCGCAGCGTCAGGGAGGCTTCATCTAGGCTCTTGTCGAGCTGGCTCATGGCTGCGACCCCCCCACGCACGCCCACCGGCATGTTGCGGAACACGAAACATGCAATCAGGATCAGCGCTGTGCCGGTCATTTCAAGCGGCGGCAAGTTGAAGGCCATGACATAGCTGACGCCGATTACCGTTCCGGGGATGGCAAAACTCAGCATCAGGGCAAATTCGAAAACATTGCGTCCGACAAAACGCTGACGAACGATCAGATAAGCCGTCAGCAGACCGACTGCCGCAGTGAGTGGTGCCGATAGCAGTGAAATTTCCATGGTCGTCCAGAACGAGTTCCACGCCACGCCGGTCCATGCAATGCCGTTCTCGGTCCAATTGATAGAAAAGGCCCGTGCGTAATGTTCGACCGTCAGCGTATTATCGAGCCCCCACTGTCGCACGAAGCCGCCGATGAGGATCATCGCATAAACAACGACAGTGAAAACCATCCAAGGGATGACAAGGGCATAAACGCCGATTTTTAGCCCGCGTGGCAAGCCGGCATGCATTCCGGAATCACCCTTGCCGGTCACCGTGGCGAAGTTCTTGCCGGAAAGCCATACGCGTTGAATGAGAAACGCGGTCAATGTAAAGCACAGCAACACGATAGCGAGAACCGCCGCACGCGAGGGATCGTTTTGGGCGCCCACCACGGCAAAGAATATTTCTGTCGAGAGCACGCCATTGCTGCCGCCGAGCACCATCGGATTGCCGAAATCCGCCATGCTTTCTATGAAGGCGATGAGAAACGCATTGGCAAGGCCCGGCGCCATCAGAGGCAATGAAACCTTGCGGAACGTCCGCCAGCGATCGGCACGCAGGGTTTGCGATGCCTCTTCCATTGACGGGGACACACCTTCGACAACGCCGATTAGCACGAGGAAGGAAATGGGCGTAAACGACAGGACCTGAGCGATCCATATGCCAATGAGGCCGTAGAGCCACCGTCCGGGCTCGATGCCGAATATGCTGGATAACTGCTCCGTCACGACCCCCGCGCGGCCAAAAAGCAGCGTCAAAGCAAGCCCGACGACGAAGGGCGGCGTGATGATCGGCAATATGGTGAGAAGCCGCAATCCCTTCTTGAAAGGAAAACCCGTGCGGGTAGCGACCAGTGCAAAGGCGAGGCCCAGCACTGTGGACCCCGTCGCCGTCATCAGCGCCAGCCACAATGTGCGCCATGCGACGCCACACCGTCCTTCCCCGACAAGACAGGCCAGGCTCCAGATCGAGGAATCCTGAATATTGTCAATAAACCCTTCAGGCTTGAACGAGCCATCGAAATCCTGCACCGACCCGGCAAACATGCTGATGACAGGATAGAAGACAAATACAGCTACCAGCGCGACAAGCAGGGTGATGGAAGAGACGACGAAAGCGTCCCCCTTCATCACGCCGCGTTCCGCCAGACCAAACGAAAAAATGAGCAGAAAGCATAGGCCTGTCAGGATCGCTCCTGCGCCGAAGGCCGGCTGACCGTCTGCGAGCGTGCCGAACAGATTTTCGCTGATCGTCCAGTTCCAGCCGGAAAAGCCGATAGCCAGCCCTTGCAGCGCCAGAAATATCACACCAAGGAGACTTGCCCAGACTAAAACACCGCTACGACGCTCTACAGGCAATATGAAACGGGCAGAGGCGCAGAGAAGCATCAACACGGCGATAGCGCCAAGCCACGGACGCCCGAAGAAGGCCATTTGCCAGAAGCCCGGCGCCGTTGCACCGTCGCCATACATTCCGTCCAGCCAACCGAAACTCAGAAAGCCGTCTTCAATGCGGTACCAAGGCAGCAAGACAAATGCTGCCAACGCCAGCATAAGAACAATATTCAGTCTGCGATTATGCTGTTTCATGAATGTCCGTGTCCTCCCCATGGAGATTCCAAGGAATGACCAGCGCTCCGGCTCCTGCATTCTTCAGGAATACCGCTGGCAGCTCCGCCATTTGGAAATGGTGCGTCGCACAACAGGAGCGGCGCACCCGGATTTCAAGCTAACGAAAGATCAGTTGGCGTGCGCGCCGATTTCCTTATCCCAGCGCTCGAGCAATTCCTTGCGCTTGGCCGGTTCGCCATATGTCTTGAAGTCATAATCAATGAGCTTGATGTCCTCGAAGCGCGGCGATTCCTTTGGCACTTCAGCCGACTTGTTCGACGGCAACTGGAAGGACTTCGCATCCTTCATGTGCGACTGCACTTCGGCGGTCAGCGCCCAGTCATACCACTTCTTGGCGTTCTCAAGATTCTTGGCACCCTTTATGATGGACATTGAGCCAATTTCATAACCAGTGCCTTCGCACGGTGCGACTGACTTGATCGGGAAGCCTTCCGCCGTCATCGAAACCGCATCGTGCATGAAGACGATGCCGATACCTGTCTCCCCTCGCGCCGCCGACTTGACCGGGGCCGAGCCTGATTTGGTGTACTGCGATACGTTCTCGTTGAGCTTCTTCAAATATTCATAGGCCTTGTCTTCGCCCATGATCTGCACGAGCGTAGCCAACGCCGTATAGGCCGTGCCTGAAGAGTTCGGGTTGGCCATCTGGATTTCGCCCTTGTAGGATGCGTCGAGCAAATCAGCCCAGCATTTCGGCTCTTTCAGGTTTTTCTTGGCCAGAATATCAGTATTGTAACCCCAACCGAGCGCACCGGCATAAACCCCGACCGTGCGGAATCCGGAGCTTTCGGCCTGCTTCTTGGCCCAATCATTCAGTTGCTCGAGCATCGGCGACTTATACTCAAGCGTCAGCCCTTCGGAAGCTGCCTGCAGGTGCGGATCGCCCGTGCCGGCCCACCAGATGTCGGTTTTCGGATTGCGCGCTTCGGCCCGTATCTTGGCGTAGGTTTCACCGGAAGAAAGCCGGACCATGTTGACCTTGATGCCGGTATCCTTCTCGAACATGTTCTTCATCTGCTCGCAGATGACCACATCCGCCGAACAAATGAGATTGAGATTGCCTGCGGCCTGCGCAGAAAAAGCAAATGAAGATACGCCCGCAGCGAGCGCAGCAACGAAAAATGCCGAACGCATTGTTTTCCTCCCTTTATGCGGCGCCTCCACGCCGACGCTTTTGCAAGCGTGTGCATAGTCTTTGCTTTTTATAAAAGCCTGTCAATGCCTTTGTAAATTTTATTCTGAAACCATAAAAAATAATCCAATAATTCTGTTTTAGAGCATTTCCAGCAAAAGTGTGAAACGGTTTTGGGATGGATAATGCGCTAAAACAAACACTTAGAGCGGTTCCGGCGATTCTGTTAGAACAGGAACCGCTCCAGGTTATCGGTGCACAGCCATGCAAGACCGACCGAAAAAGAAAAAGGCGGCCGCAGCCGCCTTTTTTGGGTCAGCCGATTGCCATCAGGCTGGCATTGCCACCCGCAGCCGTGGTGTTGATCGAGGTCGAAACTTCTTCCAGAAGCCAATTGAGGCAATAGGCGTCCGGGTTGTTTGCCAGTTCTTCCGAGGAAGCCGCCTGCGTCAGAACCAACGGCCCGGGGAGCGTCGCGATCTTCTTATTGATCTCCACGATGCGTTCAGCGTCGCCTTCAATCAGAGCACCGGCAAATGGCGCATCGGATTCCCAGTTATTGGTCCAGATCGTACGCGCTGCCACGGAAGCCGGAATATCTTTCAGAACATTCCGCAAGCCCGAAGTCTCGTCAATATAGACGGTATTACCCGTGGCAAGGGCAGCAGTCATCTGGCGATAAAGGCCTGTTTCCGTCTGCGGAACCAGCAGGATATTTCCACGCGCATGCAACGCATAAAGATTGCGCTCACCGACCGGGCCCGGCAATTCCAGATCAAGGCCGAGCGCCGAGGCGCTGCCGGTATCGCGGGCAGCTTGTGCCAGATCATTCATGCCACGATTGCCAAGCCACTTGGCAAAGTCCTTAAGCGCCGGATCGGTGTGAACCGAGCTGTGGCGCGGCGGGATCGGCGCTGCTTCCACCAAACGTCCAAGGTAGAGTGGGCCACCAGCCTTGGGTCCGGTGCCGGACAGGCCGCGCCCGCCGAAAGGCTGCACGCCGACAATGGCGCCGATAACATTGCGATTGATATAGATATTGCCGACACGGATACGATCCGCAACGTTGGCGATGGTTTCGTCAAGGCGTGTATGCAGGCCGAAAGTAAGCCCGTAACCCGTCGCGTTAATGTCGTCGATCAGACGCTCCATATCATCGCGCTTGTAGCGCACGACATGCAATACCGGGCCGAAGACTTCCCGTTTCAGATCGCGAAGCGAATTGATCTCGATGATGGTCGGCGCAACAAAAGTGCCCTTCTCGGTTTCAGCCCCAAGCGGCAGCTGTTCGACCTTGCGGCCGAGATCGCGCATAGCCTGAACGTGCTTTTCGATTATGGTCTTGGCTTCATCGGTGATGACCGGGCCAATATCGACGTTCAGCCGGTCGGTACGACCGATCGAAAGTTCCTTCAGTGCGCCCTTGAGCATGGTCAGGATGCGGTCAGCGACGTCTTCCTGGAGGCAGAGAACACGCAGCGCTGAACAACGCTGACCGGCGCTATCAAATGCCGATGCAATCACGTCGAAAACGACCTGCTCGGCGAGCGCAGAAGAATCCACGATCATTGCATTCTGACCGCCGGTTTCAGCAATGAGCGGAATAGGCTTTCCATTTGGCAACAGACGGGAGGCAAGCTGCGCCTGAATGAGACGCGCCACTTCGGTCGAGCCTGTGAACATCACGCCGCATGTTTCTTCGGCAGCAACCAACGCGGCCCCAATGCGGCCATCGCCCGGCAGAAGCTGCAGCGCATCAGCGGGAATGCCAGCCTCATGCAGGATACGAACGCCCTGTGCTGCAATAAGCGGGGTTTCTTCGGCAGGCTTTGCCAGCACCGGATTGCCGGCGACAAGCGCTGCCGCAATCTGGCCGGTGAAGATCGCCAGCGGAAAGTTCCACGGGCTGATGCAGACGATAGGCCCCAGCGCCTTATGGCCAACGCCCAGCGTACGCCGGGTCTGTTCCGCATAATAGCGCAGGAAGTCGATGGCTTCGCGTACTTCGGCAATCGCGTTTGGCATGGATTTGCCAGCTTCGCGCATGATGAGGCCCAGTAGAACCGGCATATCACGCTGCATGATGTCAGCGGCACGTTCCAGACAGGCTGCACGCTCAGCAGGCGCGACCACCGACCAGCTCGCCGTTGCCTTCTTTGC
This sequence comes from Brucella ciceri, assembly GCF_041930145.1. Classification (NCBI taxonomy): domain Bacteria; kingdom Pseudomonadati; phylum Pseudomonadota; class Alphaproteobacteria; order Hyphomicrobiales; family Brucellaceae; genus Brucella; species Brucella ciceri. Next base: position 87,930 of record NZ_JBHEEV010000008.1, read on the forward strand.
TGCCTTCATGGCCTTGGCTACGTCTGCCTCGGCAATCTCCGTCACCTGGCCTACAACATCGCTGTGATCGCCGGGATTGAGCACCGGACGGCTGGTTCCCTTCACCTTGGCGCCAGCAACCTGCGGCTCCGATGTCCATGCACGAGTGGCGCTGTCTTTCAGAATTTTGCTCAGTTCAGCAAGCGTAGTCTCGTTCGACAGATCGAAACCATCGGAATTCTTGCGCGCGCCATAGAGATTTTCCGGCAGGGCAATCTGATCATGGCGTGCCCCGACAACAGCCATGGAGCGAACGACTTCAACCGGATCGGCGATCAGCTCATCAACGGAAACATTTTCGTCACCGATACGGTTGACGAAGGAGGAATTCGCGCCGTTTTCAAGAAGGCGGCGGACGAGATAAGCCAGCAGCGTTTCATGCGTGCCGACAGGCGCATAAATGCGGGCCGGACGGCCAAGCTTGTCAGCGCCGACAACTTCATCATAAAGCGGCTCACCCATGCCATGCAGGCACTGGAACTCAAACTTGCCGGTTTTAAAATCCGGCCCAGCCAAATGATAGATGGTGGCCAGCGTCTGCGCATTGTGGGTTGCAAATTGCGGGAAAACGGCATCGGTCGCAGCCAGAAGCTTGCGGGCGCAGGCTATGTAGGAAACATCGGTATGTACCTTGCGCGTATAAACCGGGAAATCTTCCAGTCCATCCACCTGCGCACGCTTGATCTCGGCATCCCAGTAAGCGCCCTTGACCAGACGAACCATCACGCGGCGTTTGTTCTGCCGCGCCAGATCAATGATGAAATCGAGCACAAACGGACAACGCTTGCCATAGGCCTGCACCACAAAGCCGATGCCTTCCCAATCCGCCAACTCCGGGTCTTCGATGAGGCTCTGCAACAGATCGAGCGACAGTTCCAGACGGTCAGCTTCTTCGGCATCGATATTGAGGCCGATATTATAAGACTTGGCGATGACAGCGAGCGCCTTCACCTTGGGCAGAAGCTCTCCCATCACGCGGTCGCTCTGTGAGCGGACGTAACGCGGATGCAGAGCAGAAAGCTTGATGGAAATGCCGGGGCCCTCATAAATGCCCCGACCAGCCGATGCACGACCAATGGCGTGGATCGCGGTCTCGTAATCCTTGTAATAGCGCTCGGCGTCAGCAGCAGTCGTCGCGGCTTCACCCAGCATGTCGTAGGAATAGCGGAAACCGCGTTCTTCCAACGGCTTGGCGCGTTTCAACGCCTCGTCGATGGTTTCGCCGGTGACGAACTGTTCGCCCATCATGCGCATGGCCATGTCAACGCCACGGCGAATGACAGGCTCGCCGCAACGCGCGATCAGGCGCGTCAGAGCGGCTGACAGGCCGCGATCATTGACTGTATTCGTCAGCTTGCCGGTGACCACAAGGCCCCAGGTTGCCGCGTTGACGAAAAGCGAACGCCCGCCGCCGATATGGGACTTCCAGTCGCCATTGGAAATCTTGTCGCGGATCAGCGCGTCGCGCGTCGCCATGTCGGGGATACGCAGCAGCGCTTCGGCAAGGCACATCAGCGCCACGCCTTCCTGGCTCGACAGCGAATATTCATGCACCAGACCTTCGACGCCTGTGCCCTTGTGCTTGGCGCGCAACGCTTCGATCAGCTTGCGGGCCGTGGCACGGATCTGCTTGGCCGTTTCTTCCGGCAAAGCAGCCTGCGCAGCCAATGCGGAAACGCATTCGGCTTCAGGACGACGATAAGCGGCGGTGATCGCCTGCCTCATCGCGTTTTGCTCGCGGATCGGCGGCGCAAAAGTCTGGAAAACCGGATTGGTGGGGACGGGTATGGTGTCGGTCATGGTGCAATGCTCGCAAATGAAAACAGCCCCGAGCGTCTCTGCCCAGTTTAGCTCTGCTTTATGTGGGCGCACACTAACATTTGTCCAAATTGCATTCTGCCTTCATTTGCTTCATATGAAGGATTATCGATCTTATTATTGGCTCGAATGAAGGCAAAAAGAATGCGAAAGATAGATTCTTTAGACGATCTGGATCAGTTTGATCGACGCATTCTGGAAGTCCTGAGCGAAGATGGGCGCATTCCGGTGACCGAACTCTCGAAAAAGGTCGGCCTATCCAAGACCCCTTGCCAGGCGAGGCTGAAAAGACTGGTCGATGAAGGCTATATTGTCGGCTTCCGCGCGGAAATCGATCCCGAAAAACTTGGTCTCGATCACATCGCCTTCACGACAGTTAAATTGTCCGACACACGCGAAGCCGCACTTGAAGCATTCAACACGGCGGTGCGCAAAATACGCGAAGTCGAAGAATGCCACATGATTGCCAGCTCTTTCGACTATCTTCTGAAAGTGCGAACGCCCAACATCCGGCGTTACCGCGAGGTGCTGGGCGAAAAGATTTCGAGCTTGCCCAATGTGGCGAGCACATCCACTTTTGTGGTCATGGAGTCGGTCAAGGACAATCGTCCGGTCAGGGTCTATCCGGGCGCATTGTAATTTGGTTATAGCGGGTCACCTGCCAGATACCGCTCGAGCGTTTTAACAGTCCCATCCTGCCAGATGCGTAGAAGCGCGGACGAGAACGCCGTGACATAGGCTGAATTTGAGGCAAGCGAGCCAAAGATGTCTTCCATTGCAAGCCAGGCCGACGGATTACTTTTCGCGAGTGCCGCCTGTCGAGCCAGGCGATCCCACGACGGATCGTTAGGTTCGATGATCGCGCCGCTATCGGTTCTGCCATAGCAATAGCGGCACCAGAATGCGGAAACGAGCGCCAATCCTGTCACAGACTTGCCTTCAGCCACTCGATCAGAAGCTGTTGGCAGAATGAATTTCGGCTGGCGGTTGGAACCGTCGAGGCATAGCCTGCGAATTGTATCGCCGATGCTTGGATTGGCGAAGCGCTTGTCAATGAGAAGCCGATAGGCCTCCAGATCGGTATCAGGCACCGGCGGCACTTCAGGGATGATCTCTTCCGTGGTGAGCTTTTCCAGATAGCGCCGGATCAACGGGTGCTCCATGGCCTCATGCACGAAATGTATGTCGAGCAAACCGCCCGGATAAGCGATAGCCGCATGGCCGCCGTTCAGAATACGGATCTTCATCAATTCATAAGCGGCGACCTGATCGGTAAACGTGACGCCAACCTTCTCCAGCGCGGGACGTCCAGCAGGAAAATTGTCTTCCACCACCCATTGCTTGAAACCTTCACAGAAGACTGGCCAGCCATCTTCGATCCCGAACTCCTTCGCTGCGAACTCGCGTTCACGCGCGCCGGTGGCCGGCGTAATGCGGTCCACCATGGAATTTGGAAAAGCGACATGGGCTGAAATCCAATCGGCAAAGGCGGGATCATCCAGTTTCGCGAGACCGACGACAGCATCTTCGGTCACATGCCCATTGCCCGGAATGTTATCACACGACATCACGGTGAAGGGCTGCACACCAGCCGCCTTACGCAATTTCAGCGCCTGCACAATCAGACCGAAGACGGTGTTCGGTTGATTTGGATGGGCGGCATCCGCCACAATATCGGGGTGGGCAGGATCAAAGGTCTGACTTGCCGGATCGATGTAATAACCACCTTCGGTGATCGTCATGGAAACGATGCGAGTATCAGGTGATGTAAGGTAGGCCATCAAAGCCTTTCGCCCCTCCTCTGTCGATAGGGTTACATAATCGACCATGGAAGCGGTAATCCTTGCCCCCGCATAATCAGCTTCTTGTTCGACAACTGTGGTAAGCCAGTCTTGCGCCATGAGCGTATCACGCATGGCGTCGTCACTGCCACGCACCCCGGCCCCGACCAACGCCCAGTCGTACCCCTCGCCCATTCCAAACAGATCATCCAGGTAGACAGCCTGATGGGCACGGTGAAAATTCCCCACACCGAAATGCACGATGCCCGGTTTCAAACAAGTTGGGTCGTAGCCGGGTTTATGGACATTATCAAAGCCCTGAAGCGTTACGCGGGACAGCTTTGTCATGACGATTTCCTTCAATTCAATCGGGTACGAACTGGACTTTCATCGTGGCTGGATCACCGCCATGTTTGGTGAAGTGAGGCAGCATCTCCCTAAGGGGCAGCTGGTGCGATACAAGGCGTGCCATTTCGCCTTGGTCCTGCTTCAGGATTTCCAGGGCCTGCGGAATGTTGCGATTGAGCGAATGTGACCCTGCAATTCGAATCTGACGGCGGAAGATTTCAAAAGGCGCGACCGAAATCCGGGCCTCCGGTGCACAAACGCCAAACATCAGAACCGTCCCGCCATCAGCCGCGTAGCTCACCATGCTTTCAACGACCTGGGTAATACCGGTGGCATCCGCGACAAAATCAAAGCTGCGTTTAGGCTTATCCAGCATTTCCGAGCCCGAAACGACTGGCTCAAGCCCCAGGCCCTCCGCAAATGCCAGCCGGTGTTCGTTGATATCGGCTACAGCAACGTGCTTTACACCTCGTGCCTTCAGCGACAACGCAAGCAACAATCCTATAGGCCCGGCACCGAAGACGAGCGCGGTTTCGGTTCCGTATGGACCAGTCTTGAGATCTGCTGCGCCAAGTCCGTTGAGGACACAGGCAAGCGGTTCCGCGAGGGCCGCTACATTGAAAGGCAGATCCCCGATGGAATGGAGATGGCTTGCCTCGACAAGACTCATACTCGCAAAGCCACCATTGTGCGTTACGCCATAAGCTTTCAAATCCGAACAGAGATTGGTCAGCCCCTTGAGGCAGGCACGGCAATAACCGCATGGAATATTCGGATCGACCGCAACGCGGTCGCCCACCTTCACATTGGTTACGTCTTCTGCCACGGCGACCACAATGCCCGCATATTCGTGACCCGGCACCAACGGAAATGCGCTGGAACCGTAGCGGCCATGCAGGACATCAATGTCGGTATGACAGAGACCTGACGCCTTGACGTCGATCAAGGCGTGCCCAGGCTGCAATGCCGGTTCCGGTAAGTCGGTCAGGCCTGCTTCGCCGTGGCCGGTAAAATAGATCGCTTTCATTTTATGTCTCGGCCCCACCGCCTCATGCCATCCAGTTGCCGCCATCAACACCGAAAGTCTGGGCTAAGATATAGTCGCTGTCAGATGACGCGAGGAACACCGCCATGCCAGTAATATCTTCAGGCGTCGCAAACCGACCGATCGGCACAGATTTTGCCACCGCAGCCTTTTTCTCACCCGGTTTCAAACCTTCCCATTTCGCAAAGTTCGCATCCACCACATCCCAGTGCTCGCCATCGACCACGCCGGGGGCAATCGCATTCACGTTGATACCGTATTTGACCAGAGCAAGAGCGGCCGACTGCGTAGCGGAAATGATGGCCGCCTTCGATGCGCAATAGAGCGTCACGAGCGCCTCGCCGCGACGCCCTGCCTGGCTGGCCATATTGATGATCTTGCCGCCGCGTCCGCGCTTGATCATCACATTTGAAACCGCTTTCATCATGAAAAGCGGTCCCTTGAGGTTGATACCCAACACACGCTCGTAGCTGTCTTCGGTCAATTCGTTGACGGGAGCCATGTCGAAGATCGCGGCATTGTTGACCAGAATATCGATACCGCCATAATCCGCGTCGATTTTCGCGACCACATCGTCGATCTGGCGAAGGTCAGTCACATCAAGCTTTACCGCCTTGACCGATGTACCGATACTGCGCGCGGCTTCTTCCGCCCGGTCAATGTTGATGTCGGCGATGACGACCTTCGCGCCCTCGCGCGCGTAGGCTTCGGCAAATCCAAGCCCAATACCGCGCGCCGCACCAGTGATGAGGGCCACCTTGTCTTTCAGTCTCATGGGGATACTCCGGGATATTGCAGCCTGCTCCTACAGGTGCGTTTTCTTTTCCGTCAGCAATAATGGATGCCGTTCAAAGCGCTCCAGAGCCTTGCCGTCAGGTGTAAACAAATGCGCATCGGTCGGGTCAAAACCCAGCTTGGCCGTTTCGTGTGCACGTGCCTCGCTGCCCCCGCCTGCCTCCGCAACAACCAGTCCGGTTGCGCTTTCATTTTGTACATAGAGATAAGTCTCACCGCCAAGGCGTTCTACAACCATGATCTCTCCCTCGAGAATACCATCAGAGGTCGGGTGAAGATGTTCCGGACGAATGCCGAGAACCAAGGGCGCACCCGCGTTTACTCCTACGCCTTTGACGGGCGCTTTGACCGAACGGCCATTGGCGAGTTGGACTGTGACCCCATCGGCATCGACTATGCTGGCGTTGACTTCGATGAAGTTCATGGTCGGTGAACCGATAAAGCCGGCCACAAACCGATTGACCGGATGGTGGTAAAGCTCCAGCGGCGATCCCACCTGCTCCACCTTGCCATCACGGAGAACCACGATCTTGTGCGCAAGCGTCATGGCTTCCACCTGATCGTGCGTGACATAGATCATTGTTGCATTGAGGCGGTCGTGCAGACGCGCCAACTCGATACGCATCTGCACGCGCAGCGCTGCATCGAGATTGGACAGCGGCTCGTCGAACAGGAATATCTTCGGTTCGCGCACCATCGCGCGTCCGATGGCAACGCGCTGGCGCTGCCCCCCCGAAAGCTGTTTCGGCTTGCGGTCGAGCAACTGATCGAGTTGCAGCGTTTTTGCAACTTCTTCAACCTTGCTCTCACGTTCAGCCTTGGCGACACCGGCGAGTTTCAGCGCAAAACCCATATTGTCGCGAACGTTCATATGCGGGTAGAGCGCATAGGTCTGGAAAACCATGGCAAGACCGCGCTCGTCCGGCGGCGTATCGTTGATACGCTGCCCGTCAATGGTGAGATCACCTCCAGTAATTTCCTCGAGCCCGGCGATCATGCGCAGAAGCGTTGACTTGCCCGAACCGGACGGCCCAACGAAAACCACAAATTCACGGTCGGCAATATCCAGATCGACCCCTTTGATAACATCAATATTGCCGAAGGACTTGGTGGCGTTTTTAAATGAAAGTGTAGCCATTTCATTTCCTCTATTTCACGGCGCCGAAGGTGAGGCCGCGCACCAACTGGCGCTGCGTGATCCACCCGAAGACAAGTATCGGCGCGATGGCGAGCGTGGACGCTGCCGAGAGTTTTGCCCAGAACAATCCTTCCGGGGATGAGAAGGAGGCGATGAAGGCGGTGAGCGGGCCCGCTTGCGAAGCCGTAAGGTTGAGGCTCCAGAACGCTTCGTTCCAGCATAGAATGATGGAAAGAAGCGCGGTCGACGCTATACCCGGAAGGCTTAGTGGTAAAAGCAGATAGCGTATCTGCTGGCCGACTTTCGCCCCGTCCATGCGGCTTGCTTCCAGGATTTCTCCCGGCACTTCCTTGAAAAAGGAATAGAGCATCCAGACGACAATCGGCAGATTGGACAGGGTGAAGATGATGATAAGGCCCGTGCGCGTATCGAGAAGTCCGCTATCACGCGCGAGAAGATAGATTGGCACCAATACGCCGACGGCGGGCAGCATCTTGGTGGAAAGCATCCACAAGAGAAGGTCTTTAGTGCGCTTGCCGGGGAAGAATGCCGCGGCATAAGCGGCTGGCACCGCGATAATAAGCGAGAGAATGGTCGCACCAAGACTTTCAACGATGCTGTTCATGGCATAGCGGAAATAATCGGCTCGCTGATTGACCGCTACGAAATTCTCCAGTGTCGGCTCAAAGAATAGTCTTGGGGGCGCCACCGCGTCGATTTCCGTCTTGAATGCAGCGAGCAGCATCCAGAGAATCGGGAAGAACATCAGTAGCGCCACAATCCAGCCGATAACCCCAGCCGAGACCGCGGCCTTGTTGATCCTGCGTTTTGCAGCCATCGGTCAGCCCCCTAACTATCCAGATTTCGTGCAACGGTCCGGATCAGGAACGCTGCAACGATGTTGGCCAGGATGATTGCGATAACGCCAGCTGCGGAAGCGCCGCCGATATCCCACTGAAGAAGTGCTTTAAGATAGATGAAATAGGTAAGCGTCGTTGTGGCGATACCCGGCCCCCCTGAAGTGGTGACGAGAATTTCCGCGAAGACTGAAAGAAGGAAAATCGTCTGGATCATTATGACGACCGAAATCGGGCGCAGCAGGTGCGGCAACACGATGTAAAAAAACATGACCGGCCCCTTGGCACCGTCAAGTCGCGCGGCCTCCATCTGTTCCCGATCAAGGGACTGCATTGCCGTCATCAGGATCAGCGTCGCAAACGGCACCCATTGCCAGGACACGATCAAGACGATGGATGCCATTGGAAACTGTGAAAACCAGTCGATGACCGGCAATCCGAAACTGCGCGAGATGAAGGCGAACAGCCCATTCACCGGATGCATCAACAGGTTTTTCCAGATGAGCGCCGACACGGTCGGCATAACGAAGAACGGTGCGATGACCAGAAGCCTCGCTATGTTTTTTCCCCAGAATTCCTGATCGAAGATGACGGCGAAGAGTACGCCGCAAACGACAGATATCACCAGAACAGAAACAACGAGAATAAGCGTCTTGGCGATCGCCGACCAAAGCGTGGGATCGGACAGCAGGAAGGAATAGTTCGAGAAACCGGCAAAGCCGGTAATGAACGGGTTGATAAGATTGTAGTACTGGAACGAGAACCACAGTGTCATCGACAGCGGGACGATCATCCAGAGCAGAAGCAGTATGACTGCCGGAGCGAGCAGTGGTCCCGTGCGGACACTGCGACGCGACTTGACGGCAAAGCGTGACTTTGTGCCTGCGGCCAACGTTTGGTTTGCTGGCATTCGAACCAATCCTCCCCTTCCCGTTTCGGATTCGCCACGGCGAACGTCTACGAAAATCAGACCAGTCGTTTCTCCTCCTACCGAAGACGACAGGCCGCTAGAGCATCTCCAGCAAAAGCATGAACGATTTTGCGTACGGGAAATGCGCAAAGCAAACAGTCAGAGCGGTTCCAACGGATAACGTCAGAACCGCTCTTTTGGCCGTTACTTGATGTAACCCGCTTGCGTCATGATCTGTTCGACCTGACGCTGCGCGCCATCGAGCGCTGCATCCACGCTCTGCTGACCGGCGACAGCCGACGAAATCGCCTGACCAACCAATGTCCCGATTGCCTGAAATTCAGGAATGGCTACGAACTGGATGCCGGTATAGGGAACCGGGTCCTTGGTCGGCTTGGTCGGATCGGCAGATTCGATAGCTTTCAGTACTGTGTCCGCAAACGGAGCTGCCTTCTTGTATTCCTCATTGGCATAGGTGGACTGGCGCGTGCCCGGAGGAACGGCAACCCAACCTTCGGACTTGCCTACGAGCTCAACGTACTCTTTCGACGTCGCCCATTTCAGGAACGATTTTGCAGCATCGACCTTCTTGCTCGATGCCGGAATTGCAAGGTTCCAGGACCAAGCCCAGGACGAACCATTCGGCGTTGCCTCTACCGGTGCCTTGGTGAAGGCAACCTTGTCCGCAACCTGGCTCTGCTTAGGATCATAAATCCGGCCTGCCGCCGAAGTGGCGTCAATCCACATGGCGCAATGGCCAGTCGAGAAAAGCGCCTGATTTTCATTGAAACCGTTCGAGGTAATTCCGGGAGGTCCAGCTTCCTTCATCAGGTCGACATAGAAGTTGATTGCCTTCTTCCATTCGTCTGAATTGATCTGTGGCTTCCAGTTTTCATCGAACCATCGGCCTCCGAAAGTGTTGATCAGCGTACCGAGATAGGCCATGTTTTCGCCCCAGCCCGGCTTTCCGCGCAGGCAGAGACCATATTGTTCTTTCGACTTGTCAGTAAGCTTGGTCGCGAAGTCTTTTATTTCCGCATAGGTTGGCGCATCGGGCATCTTGAGCCCAGCCGCATCGAACAGGTCCTTGCGGTATAGCGTAAACGAACTTTCGGCGTAGAACGGAACCGCGTAGAGCTTGCCATCAACCGTCAGACCGGCGCGAACCGGCTTGATGAGATCGTCATAACCGTAATCCTCGCCAAGATCGTCGACCGATAGGAGCCATCCCGCCTTGCCCCAGATCGGGGTTTCGTAGCCGCCAATGGTCAGGATATCGAACTGGCCGCTCTTGGTAGCAATATCGGTCGTCACGCGCTGACGCAGCACGTTTTCCTCAAGAACAACCCAGTTGATTTTATTGCCGGTCGCTTTCTCCCACTCCGGCGACAGTTTCTGCATGATGATCATATCACCATTATTGACTGTGGCCACGGTGAGCTCTTCCGCCCACGCAGTTCCAGCCATAAGTGCGACCCCTGCAGCAGACGCGATAAGCCCTGCAACATAAGATTTGGTCCGCATTTCGTCTCCTCCTTTACGAATGCATAGCAAAATTCTTACATATGTAAAATTTATGGCGCGAGCTTTCACGCCTTGTCAAGCACGGTTTTCAATTTTGCGTTGTGAGGAGAAACGACCGCGGTGTGAAGAGGGGGCTAAGGCTGAAAAAGCGGACATTTCACCTACCAAATTCACGAGTTACTGTTTTAGCATACTGGAATAGCCATGGCATCATTCTCGGCAAAGACATTTGTCGGCTTGACGTTTTGCCCTGCCTTTGACAGTTTGACCGGATATCGCCTGAGCGAGAATGAAGGCGAACAGAGCTGGAGGAACATCCTGAAATCGTTGATGAAGCAGCAATCAGGATCAGATTCTGTCCTGAGAAATCAGCGCGTTCCATTTGCATTGCCGCTTCGCCAAAAGCAGCCTTGCCGCATGCAGCCAAACCTACGACGATTGACGAACAGGACATAGAGACGTGCGCAAGACGATACGCACCATGGAAGATTTTTCGGAATTCGTAGGGCTTTCGCGTCCGACGGTGTCGAAATACTTCAGCGATCCATCGTCCGTTCGACCCAAGACCCGGGAGCTGATAGAAGCGGCAATCAAACAATCGGGTTTTCGTCCCAATCTTTTCGCAGTGAACCTCAATCGGCGTCGCACGACAATTCTGGGTATAATCATCCCCAACCAGCTCGACCATTTCTACATGGCGATGACAAAACGGTTGCAATCCCTCGCGGAACAACGCGGCTATCTGGCAATTGTTCTCTCTTCCGATGGCAAGCCCGAACTTGAGAAGCAGGCGATCGAAACCTTGCGATCTCTGAATGTCGCCGGCGCCATTATTGCGCCGCTCGGTGAAGCATCGCAGCATTCAACGTTGGCGCGCCTCGCCGAAGATGTTCCGATTGTATATGTCGACTCTCCGCTCGACAGCACCTCACCCTTTGTTGGGACCGATAATCTCAAATCCTTCCACCTAATTGTCGATTACCTTTGCCGCTCGGGCAGCGAGCCGTGTTATTTTTCCATGCCCATGGTCAATAATAATGCTGTCAAGCGGCAGGAAGCCTATCGTCTGGCAATGGAAAAGCTCGGTTATGAGCCGCGCATCATCGATCTGGAGGAAAGCCGCAGCTGGGATTTCGAACGTTATGCATTCGAGCAGACCGCAAGAATTCTGCGCGAAAAGGGCAGACTTCCGACCAGCACCGTTCTGTGCTCAAACGACCGCATCGCCTTCGGCGTAACTAGCGGCCTCTGGCAGGCCGGCCTTAAAATCGGCAGGCTCAAGGATTGTGACGTTCGCGTCGCGGGTCACGATAACAATCCGCTGTCGGAATATACCTGCCCTCCACTCACAACGGTGGCTCAGGACTATAACGAGATCGGACGTCTGGCGATTGAACTCTTGTTTCGGACGCTGGGCGAAACAACAGATGACCGGCTGGAACTGCCGGAAACCCAGCGCGTCCTGCTGAATGCAGAAATCAAGCTGCGCATGAGCGCATGAAATGGCGGGTTACCCCGCCATTTCAATTCTCTATTCTCAATTCAGGCCGAGCGTGCCGCGCAGGGTGGAGAGATCTTCGGCAAGCGTTGTTACCGGACCAGCCAACGCCTTCCGATCATCTTCCGACAGCTTGTCGTAGGACTCGTAGCCGTCGCCCTTCTTGTACTTGGCGAGAATGTCATCGACCGTCTTGAAGTTGATTTCCACCTTCTTCACGAGGTCCGGATTTTCCTTTTCCAGCAATGGCTTGAAAAGCTCGACAATCTTTTGGGCACCGTCGACATTGGCCTTGAAATCCCAGAGGTCGGTGTGACTGTAACGATCCTCCTCACCGGAGATCTTGGTTGCCGCCACTTCTTCGAGCAAGGCAGCAGCACCGCCAACCACCTTCTCTGGCGGCACGGTGAGGTCTTTCACCCGCTTCTGAAGTTCCAGCACATCAGCATAGAGCTTGTCTGCAATGGGCGCGAGATCTTCGGTCGAATTCTGCGCGAACAGGCCGTATTCGATACGGTGGAATCCGGTGAAGTCTTCCGACTTCTCACCATTTTCATGGTCATCCGCACGACTGTCGATCGAAGCGTCGAGATCAGCGAAGAGTTCGGCAATCGGTTCGATCTTTTCGTAGGAGACACGGGTGGAGGGATAAAGCGCCTTAGCCTTTTCCAGATCGCCTGCCTTGACCGCATCGGTAAACGCCTTGGTGTCCTTGACCAGAACGTCGAGGTTTTCCTGCACATAGACCTTGTAATCAGCGATCGGCTGAACGAGGTCCAGCGGTGAAACTTCGGCCTTCGCAGCGCCGAAGCTGAGCGTAAGGGCAACGGCACATGCCGATGCAAGCAATGGCAGACGATACTTCATATTTTGCCTCTCCACGTGGGACGCATTTCAAAAAATGCGCGTAAAATCAAAATGTTCTGGTAGTTTCCTTACCCGCGGGCATTTTGCGGACCGCTGGCCTCCAAAAGTGCGCGCGCGTAGTAGTCCTTGTGATCCTCAACACCTGGCAGCGCGAAGAAATACCCACCCCCGATCGGCTTCAGATATTCTTCCAGCGGCTCACCGTTGAGCCGGTTCTGAACCGTGATGAAGCCCTTTTCCAGATCGGCCTGATAGGCGATGAAAAGCAGACCCATATCAAGCTGGCCCGATTTGCTGACGCCATTGGAATAGTTGAACGGACGACGCAGAATGAGGTGCTGCTCGGCATTTGCATCGCGCGGATTTGCCAGGCGGATATGCGAGTCGAGCGGCGTGATTTTGCCGTCGGCGTCCTTCGCATAATTGGGAACATCGGTTTCGGTTTTTCCGTCGAATGGCGCTCCGCTATCCTTGCGCCGTCCGAAAATCGCTTCCTGTTCCTGTAGCGGCGTACGATCCCAGCGTTCGACAAAGTTCCGTATGATGCGCACCGCCATATAGCTGCCATTGGTTGCCCAATCCGGCTCCGCATTTTTTTCGCCCACCCAGACGATGCGGTTCATCAATGCCTCATCAGATGGATCGGGATTGGCAGACCCGTCGCGGAAGCCCAGGAAATTCCGCGCACTTTCTTTCGCCTTCGGCGAATGCGGCGGCTGCACAGGAACCGTCCCTTCCTGTTTCCAGCGCACCAACAAAAGGTCGGGCATGTTCTTCATGATGTCGCGCAGGGCGTGAATGTTCGTGTCCGGCGTATTTGAACAGAACTGAATTACGAGGTCCCCGTGGCAAATGTCCTTTTGCAGGGCATCGTTGGGAAAACTCGTCATGCGCTGCAGAAGTTTCGGCTTCAACGGTTTCAGGCCAAAACGGTCATCGAACAGAGACGAACCAAGCGCAACCGTAACAGTGAGATTGTCGGGTGTGACGACCGGGCCAAGAATGCCGGAATCGGAGGGCGGAAATTTTGCATCGAGTTCCGGCGGCGTCCCGCCTTTCATCAGAAATTCGGTCCTCTCGGTGAGCAGCCGGAACATGCGCTCAAGTTCGGAGCGGTCCCGTGCCAAAACGTCGAAAGAAGCAACGAGCCCGGCCGCGGGACGCGGCGTGACGATGCCTGGCTGGTGCTTTCCGTAAAAAGCCTGGCTTTCGTGAAGCTTCTCGCTCTCAGGCGCATTGGTCACGTTCTCAGAAGAAAGCGCTTGTGCTGCCTGAGGTGCAAGCACGCTTCCAACAGTTCCGGCAACACCGGCGGCTCCCGCACCCAGCAGCAATGCGCGCCGAGCGGACGAAACAGGTTCTTCAGACGTTATCGTATCGTTTTTAAAAAATTTTCTGGTCATCAATCTACTCCCAGCTGATCGCGGAGTTTCGTAAATTGCGCAGCAAGTTGTGCCGCGCCGTCCTTGAATTTCGCCTTTTCATCAGGCGACAGTGCGTCATACGCCTTGAAACCATTGCCCTGAGCGTCCGCACCGAGCAGCGACTTGATCGAAGCAGCGTCCTTGTCGATGCCTTCGAATGCCTTTTGATCAACCTTTTCGACAATGGGGCGCAGGACATTGGCAGTCTTGGCGGCGCCTTCGAGAAGGCCCGACAAAGCCTGCAGATCAGTATGTGCATAGCGGTCCTCACCTTCATCCGACGCTGTTGAAGCGAAACGGTTAAGGGCGGAAGCAGTGCCCGCCATCATGCGGTCCGGTGAAATGCGAAGTCCGCGAATGCGTTCTTTCAAGACGGTGGCGTCCTGCTCAAGCTTGCCAGCCACAGCTGCCAGTCCATCGACGGATTTCTGTTCGAACAGACCATATTCGACACGGTGCAAACCACCGAAGCCTGCGTCCTTCTCGCGCTTTTCGAAATAATCGGCACGGGCATTAATGGCCGTATCGAGATCGGAAAATGCTTCCGAGACGGGCGCAATGCGCGCATAGGCGGCGCGCGCCGGACCATAGGCGGCTTGTGCGGCTTCCAGATTACCGCTCGCTATTGCGGCGGAAAGCGCCGCAACAGCTTTCTGGAATTCAGCAACCTCGGTTGTGAGATAAATCTGATATTCAGCCAGTGCACCGATAAAAGCTGTAAGGGGCAGTTTGCTCTTTTCCGCTTCGCTGGCAGCGGTCGCAGTTACGGTCAGCTTGCCCCGAGGATTGGAAAGAAGCCCGCAGGTAATCTGGTATTCGCCTGGCGCCAGCTTCGCTGTGATTGTCTGCTTGAAGCCCGGCGCAATATTCTCGCGCTCTTCGAGAACCATCACACCATCGAGGATTTCCCACTCGACCGTGCGATCCGACTTGTTGATGATTTCAAAAACCGAGCGCCCGGCCGGGACGGTCAATTCGTTCGGCTCGCAGCTTTTTGCATTGATCGCGACTTGTATCTTGTCGCCAGCTCCTGCATGCCGCGCTTTGTCCGATACACGGGATGCATAATAAAATGCCCCACCGGCAGCGAGCAGCAGCAGCACGGCGACGGCCAGTCCTATGCGGACCAGATTGCGCGACATCGGTTCTGTAGGCTTCGGGTTCGTCATGAAAATCTCTTTTATTGTGCGCTTGTCTTGATCTGGCTTGCGGCCACTGATCCGCTCGCTGGCATGAGGAACAGGATGAGTGCCGGAACGAGGAAAGCCACATAGGCGACCACTTCGCTGACAGTCGGCGTTGCGATATATCCGAAAACCCCAGCCAGAACTGAGCCGAGCGTACTGTCTAGCGGGAGAATGTCGCTCGCGTCGAAAACGACTGCCTGGAAGTGGTTCCAGATACCTGCCTCATGCAGCGCCATGACAGAATTGGCCAGAATGCCCGCCGCGATGATCAGGATGAAAACGCCCGTCCAGCGAAAGAAGCGGCGGAGGTTCAACTTCAAGCCGCCTTTAAAGATGCCGTATCCAACCGCCGCTGCAAGCAAAACGCCGAGCAGCGCGCCCACAGGCGCCGCCGGGCCTTCGCTCTGCTGGAAAGCAGCCAGCAAAAAGAAAACGGATTCAAGCCCTTCACGCGCCACCGCAAAGAAGACCATGAGAATAAGACCAAAGCCCTTGTGCGTCGGGGTTTGGAACGCCGCATCGATGGAATGATGCAGTTCCACCTTGATGGAGCGCGCCGCCTTGCGCATCCAGAACACCATTGAAGTGAGGACGAAAACCGCAATCAGACCAATAATGGCCTCGAAAAGCTCCTGCGCTTTCTGAGGAAATTCCGCGCTCAGAAGCTGCAGGATAGCGCCAACAGTCAGCGACATGGCCAAAGCCAGCAGAATGCCAATCCAGACCACAGGCATCCAGGCGCTACGCCCGGTTTGATGGAGATAAGTGGCAATAATCCCGACGATCAGCGCAGCTTCCACGCCTTCGCGGAACATGATGAGAAAAGGTACAAGCATTCCGACTATCCAAAAGACAGAGAAATCGGCCTGTCCGATGGTCGCTTCTCTTCAAACCCGGCATGAAGCCTTCGTCATTTGGTCATCTTTTATATCCGCACTGCCAGCCCTGCAAGTTAAATGAAGTTGACCAGCGCAGGAATGTTTTAGAATTATTCTAACCATTTCAGAAGCTTATAACTGTGACTGGATGATAGAATTGTATAAGGCATTGAAAATGCACCTAAGTCATCTCCGCGTAACCGGATAGCAGATGCAGTGGGCAGAGATAAACTGGCCTCGATCCGGAGCAGGCCACGGATCACGACTTCCTCTCTCCCTTTCGCCCAACCTTTATCTCTTCGAGATTGAGATTGGTATCGTCGTCGTTTTTGCGATCCCGGTGGTAATTCGCGTCGAGATGAAGCGATGCTATCGTTTGTTGTGTGATCGCTCCCAAGAAGCTTCGAGCCTCGGAATCGATCTTGGAGTCGAGCGAGACCACCACGACGAAAGATTGTTTCGATTTGAAGCACGACTTGTCCGTTGAGGAACACAAATATTGACCAATGACCCGCTGGGAACGGTCAAAATGGGAAAAGTTTCAGAATTTTCCGAAATGGTCAAAAATTTCGTGTTTCAGGGGTTGAAGATTGGAGCAAGGTGATACATATCACAGTCACTTACCGCTGTGCCTCCTCCCATTGCGCGCGGTAAGTGTTCCCCTCTGGAGGTTTGCCTATAAGGCACCTTCATAACTTAGCCGGACTTCCCAGTCCGGCTCTTTTTTTGCCTGAAATCCGGCTAGCGTCTCATTTCACCGCATAGATGCAACCAGCACATCTTTCTGTTTTAAAAGAACAATCCGGGAGAGACGCCTCGACCCGAGCGGCTTTCCAAGCAGATTAACTGAAATCCAGTTAATCAATAAATTCTGCCTGTCCATGCGCAAAAAAAGCGCCGCGTTTCCGCGGCGCTTCTTGTCGGCAAAACTGCGCTTCAACTTATCCGTAGGCAGCTACAGGCGGGCATGAGCAGATGAGATTTCTGTCACCGCCCACATTATCCACGCGGCTGACCGGTGGCCAATATTTTGCTGTCGCGTCGAAATCGCCATTGATAGCGCTTGCCGGGAACACTGCTTCCTCACGGGTGTAAGGATGTGTCCATTCGCTCGCCAGCGTATCGCCTGCCGTGTGCGGTGCATTGGCAAGAGGATTGTCGTCCGCAGGCCAGACACCATCGGCAACCTTTTTCGCCTCAGTTGCAATGGCAATCATCGCATCGCAAAGACGGTCGATTTCCGACTTCGGTTCAGACTCGGTCGGCTCGATCATCAGCGTACCGGCAACCGGCCAGGACATGGTCGGCGCATGGAAACCGTAGTCGATGAGGCGCTTGGCCACGTCTTCCACAGTCACGCCAGCGCTATCCTTCAGAACTCGCGTATCAACAATGCACTCATGCGCCACACGATCATGTGCGCCGGTATAAAGGATCGGATAAGCGTCCTTCAAACGATGCGCAATGTAGTTGGCATTGAGGATCGCAGCCTCGGTCGCCTTCTTGAGACCAGCGCCGCCCATCATGCGGATATACATCCACGTGATGACCAGAATGGATGCGCTACCGAAAGGCGCCGCCGAAACAGCGTGCTTGGAACCGATATCCACATGGCCCGGCAAATAAGGCACCAGATGCTTGGCAACGCCAATCGGGCCAACGCCCGGACCGCCACCGCCATGCGGGATGCAGAAGGTCTTGTGCAGGTTCATGTGACAGACGTCAGCGCCAATGTCGCAAGGACGGGCGAGCCCAACCAGCGCATTGAGGTTCGCACCGTCGAAATAGACCTGACCGCCATTTTCATGGACGATTTCGCAGAACGCCTTGATGCCTTCTTCGAACACGCCATAGGTCGAAGGATAGGTGATCATGAAGGCAGCGAGATTATCACGATGCTTCTCGGCCTTGGCTTTCAGATCGTCGATGTCGATATCGCCATCTGGACGGCAATTGACCACGACAACGCTCATGCCAGCCATCGAGGCGCTGGCCGGATTGGTGCCATGTGCAGACGATGGAATAAGGCAGATGTTGCGATGACCTTCGCCCCGCGACTGGTGATAGTGGCGAATTGCCAGCAGACCAGCATATTCGCCCTGGCTACCTGCATTTGGCTGTAGCGAAACGCCAGCAAAGCCGGTGACTTCACAAAGCCAAGCTTCGACATCCGCCGTCATCCTGGCATAGCCTTCGGTCTGTGCCGCAGGCGCAAACGGATGCAGATTAGCAACCGTGTTCCAGCTCACCGGCATCATTTCTGCTGCCGCATTGAGCTTCATGGTGCATGAGCCAAGCGGGATCATTGCGCGGTCAAGCGCCAGATCCTTGTCGGCCAGACGACGCAGGAAGCGCATCATCTCGGTTTCGGAACGATGCGAATGGAATACTTCCTGGGTGAGGAAGCCTTCACCGCGTCCCTTGCCGGGCACGAGAACCTTGTCACCGTCGACCAGCTTGGCACCAAACAGAACGGCAAGCGCTGCAAGATCTTCCTCGGTCGAGGTTTCATCGAAGGTTACGCCGACCGTGTCCGCATCGATGACACGAAGCAGACGACCGCCCTTGTCAGCTTCGTCAGCAATGGCCTTCGCCTTTCCGGCAACCTTGATGCTGACCGTATCGAACAGGCTATCGCCTGCGATTTCGACACCCGCGGCCTTGAGGCCGGAAGCAAAGCGGGCAGCAAGACCGGCAACGCGGGTGGCAATCGCCTGCAAGCCTGCCGGGCCATGCCAGATCGCGAAGGATGCGGCCATATTGGCAAGCAGGGCCTGCGCAGTGCAGATGTTGGAGGTCGCCTTGTCGCGACGGATATGCTGCTCACGGGTCTGGAGCGCCAGACGATAGGCCGCACGGCCATGCGCATCGACCGACTGGCCGACGATGCGGCCGGGAATGATGCGAGTCAGAGGTTCCGACACAGCCAGATATGCTGCATGTGGGCCCCCAAAGCCCATCGGTACGCCGTAACGCTGCATGGAGCCAACAGCCATGTCCGCGCCCCACGTCGCAGGCGCTTCCATGATCGTCAGCGCCAGCGGATCGGCAACGGCAATAACGAGTGCGCCCTTGGCCTTCGCATCGGCAATCACCTTGCTGAAGTCGCCGTAGACGCCGCGTGTATCCGGCCACGGCACGACGATGGCAGCAGTATTTTCATCGAGAGTGCTGCCGGTTTCGATCTGCCAGCCGAGCGGTTCAGCGCGGGTGTTCACCACATCAACCGTCTGCGGATGCAGTTCGCCTGCAAGCAGGATACGGCTTCGCTTGTCGCGGTGATGACGGCAGGCAACGCCAATGGCTTCAGCAACCGCAGTTGCTTCATCGAGAAGCGAGGCGCAGGCGACCGGCAGGCCGGTCAGTTCTGCAACCAGCGTCTGGAAGTGGAACAGAAGCTCAAGACGACCCTGGCTGATTTCCGACTGGTACGGCGTATAGGCGGTGTACCAGGCAGGGTTTTCAAACAGATTGCGCTGGATGACCGGCGGCGTGTGCACACCATGATAGCCCGCGCCGATGAAGCTCTTCTTCACCACGTTGCGGCCCATGATGGCGTTCAGCTCTGCAAGCGCATCGGATTCACTGAGCGGCGCCGGCAGATCAAGCGCACGGTTCAGACGGATAGACGCCGGAACCGCCTGGGTGATGAGGGTTTCCATGGAAGGAAGGCCGAGCGCCGCAAGCATTGCGCGCTCGTCTTCCAGTCTCGGCCCGATATGGCGGGCAACAAAGGGAAGAACCTGCTGGGTCATCGCGTTATCCTACCAGTTTGTCGTAACCGGCCTTGTCGAGGAGACCGGAAAGCTGGCTTTCATCCGAAAGCTTCAGCTTGAACAGCCAGCCCTCGCCTTCCGCAGCCTGATTGATAAGAGCCGGATCGCTTGCAACGGCTTCGTTGACTTCGACCACTTCGCCATCGACCGGTGCATAAACATCGGAAGCGGCCTTGACCGATTCCACAACCACGATGCCTTCGCCCTTGGTCGCCGTGCGGCCGACGTCCGGCAGCTCGACGAAAACGAGGTCACCCAGTTGTTCCTGTGCGTGGATCGTAATGCCGACAGTGGCAACGCCGTTTTCGACGCTGATCCACTCGTGATCTTCGGTGAACAGGATATTGGCCATGGAAATCATCCTTTGCGATAGCGATGCGGAGTAAAGGGAAGTGCCGAAACGTCAACGGGCACCTTGTTGCCGCGAACGTCAGCGAAGACACGTGTGCCGGGGGTAGCGAGGCTTGCCTCTACATAACCCATGGCGACCGGGAAACCTGCCGATGGGCCAAACCCACCGGAAGTAACGGTGCCGATCTGGCGACCGGATTCATCAAAAAGATCGGCGCCAGCGCGGACCGGCTGACGGCCTTCCGGCTTTAGGCCCACACGCTTGGCAGCAGCGCCCTTGGCAATGGCGTCCAGAACGGCCTTTGCGCCGTTGAATGCAGCTTTTTCCCGCACAGGCTTGGTGATCGCCCAAGTGAGGCCGGCCGAAACCGGATCGGTTTCCGGCGTGATATCCTGACCGTGCAGGCAGAGACCGGCTTCAAGTCGAAGGCTGTCGCGTGCGGCAAGGCCGATCCATTCGACGCGCTCGTCGGCAAGCAGCCTGGTTGCAAGCGCGCGGGCCTCATCGGCTGGCAGGCCAATCTCGAAACCATCTTCGCCGGTATAGCCCGAACGGGTCATGAACCAGCCTTGCTTCGGCTCGAAACCGCTCATAAAGGCAAGCTCCGCACCTTTGAGACCGGCATCATTAATGACGCTTTCAGCTTCGGGCCCCTGAAGGGCGAGAAATACCCGGTCAAGCGGATTGACGGTTACGTTCTTGCCGGAAGCAGCTTCGTTCAGATGCTCGATATCGGCATCGGCATTGCCAGCATTGGCAACGACCATGAAACGGTCTTCACCAAGGCGCGTGACGATCAGGTCATCCAGCACGCCGCCATTTTCGTTGAGGAAGAACGTATATTTAGACTGGCCTTCCTTCAGCACAGTCGGGTCAAGCGGACAGGTTTCAGCAAGAAGTGCGGCAGCGTCCGCGCCCGAAACCTCGATCAGCTTCATATGAGAAATGTCGAAAAGGCCCGCATGTTCACGCGTATGAAGATGTTCCTTCATGACGCCCAGCGGATAGGTTATCGGCATGTTCCAGCCGGCAAATCCGCCGAAGCGCGCGCCAGCCTGTTCATGCAGATCCTGCAAAGGCAGGGTATTCAAATGTGCGGTATCGCCCATAACAACTCCAGAGTCGCACGTGTGCCTCCGCAAAATGCGGTTGCTTCGTGCCCCTCTGTCTCAGGCCTGAGAGACTCGCATGGCTAAAGCCATACTTACACCTTCGGCGCAGGGTTGCCCCCGACTTTCCAGAGTTGTCTTACCGGTCTGCGGTTCCTTGTACCTGAGAGATTTCGGGCGATTTCCCCTTCGGCGGCCAATTGGCGCTCTCCCGCAGACAGACAGTGCAAGAACGTCATACGATATGGCATCCCGACACCCGACAAAACTCCCTTAACCCAATCCGGGGCGCAAGTCATGTGGAATTGTTGTCTCTAACCGACGATTTCCCGGACTTTTGCGACAAAATTCGAAGCCTCCGGGATACCCGGATCTATACTTCATTATACAAGGCTGTCACGACACGAAGGACATCGCGCAATTAGGCGCGTGAGACGAATTAACAGACAGTTGCGCCGCTACAATTTGTGGGAGCAACTTTCTGGACGGTAAATTTTTAAAGAATTTTTAACCGGTTAGCCGCCGAAGCAGCCTGAATCGAGCCGATTTCCCCAATTCGGCATGAGATTGTGATCGCATGATGACCGAGCTGCGCAAAAGACGTGCAACTGACAAGCTTAAACGCATTGCAGCTATGCAAATCTGTCTCTCCAATTCGAAATGCTTCGAGCCTATATGCTGGTTGCAACAAAGAGATAAGATTTTTACTAGGTGAGAGAAATGAACCTGATCCGCTCGTACAACAACTGGCGCCGTTACCGTAACACTGTAAACGAACTGAGCCGCCTGAGCCCACGTGAACTGAACGACCTCGGCATCCTGCCTTCGGAAATCCCGTTCGTCGCACGCAAGGCCGCTGCTCGCTAATAGCGCACCGGAAGGCATTGGCCTTCTTCAAGGATCGCGAGTCCCCATAATTGCGCGGTCCTACAGTTTCCAGAATATCGCCGGGGTGTTTTCTCCTCCTCCCATTCCCTCGGTGATACAAGACCGGATATCCTCCTCCCAAGTCCGGTCTTCCCCATAAAACACCCGTCGCTTCCTCCCGCGACGGGTGTTTTCGTTTGGCGATTACCGCGCCGCGACCACCTCTATCTCGACCTTGAACTCCTCACGCGTGAAACCGGAAACGATCATCAGTGTCGAGGCTGGCGCGGGCTGCGGGAACAGCCGGTCGCGAACATCCATATATGGGTGCATATAGGCTCGGTCGGTGACATAGGCATTGATACGCACCACATTGGATAGGTCCATGCCTCCATCGCGCAGGATGCGGCTTATATTTTCAAAGCAGAGTTCTGCCTGAGCGCCGGCGTCTTCCGGTACATTTCCGTCCGGCGCGATGCCGAGCTGACCGGAACAGAAAACCATTTCTGCACCGGCTTTTAACTTCACGCCATGGCTGTAGGCGGCAAAAGGTGCGGCCATGTCGGCGGGTAGCAGATGTTTCAAAGTGCTCATCGTATATCCTCAAGCTTTCGGCGCAGCGGCCAGCATTTCTTTCAACCTTGCCGCCCCGGCAGCAACATCTGCTTCGCTCGGACTAATGCCCGCGGCCAGGAGCCGACGCGCGATCATATGATCTGCCGGGCGATTGATGGAATCGACAGCGACAAGCCTGTCACCGGCAAAGTGAAAGATGGAGAATGCATTTTCTTCCGGGTTTCCCGAAAGGATATGCCGGTCGGCATCAAAGGACAGGCCTGCCGTCTGCAACTTCATATCGCCCTGATCCGACCAGAACCATGCAATTTCCCTAAACGGCGCCTCGCGGCCCACAATGGTACGAGCGACATGCTTTGCCTGATCTGTCGCATTTTGCACCGATTCAAGCCGCACCCGACGACCGGCCTGAAAATGATCATAGCTTACGCAATCGCCGATAGCGTAGACGTGGCCCGCAGACGTGCGCAGGTTCTCATCCACAACAATGCCGTTGTCGATCGCAAGCCCAGCCATAACAGCAAGCTCCACGTTTGGCACCGCACCCGTACCGATCACAACCATATCGGCCGGGAATTTGGTTCCGTCTGCAGCTTCCACGCCTGTCACGCGACCATTTTCACCCTCAATGGCCGTCACGCCGAGACCCGTCAAAACTGTGATACTGGCGGCGCGGCTCCGCGCTTCCACGTGGGCGGAGATGTGCGTTGCAACCGAACGCCCCAGCACACGAGGTGCTGCCTCGATCAGAACTGTTTTTTTGCCAAGCGCGATCGCGCTATGAGCCATTTCCAGACCAATAAAGCCGCCGCCAATAATGACCACATTCTCAACACTGGGCATTGCTGCCGCGATGCGGCGGGCATCCTCCATCCGGCGGAGCGTGAAAACACCGTCAAGCTCGACACCTGACAAATTGGGAATGCGAGCACGCGCACCGGTCGCGAAGATCAGTTCCGACCAGCTCAGGACTCGCCCGTCATCAAGTGTGACCGTCTTGTCTGCAATAGATACGGCATCGACGCGATGGCCAAACATCATCTCGATATTATTGTCGCGATAGGCCGATTCCGGACGCAGAACCAGACCGCCCCCTTCCGGCGCTTTCAGATAGGATTTCGACAGTGGGGGCTTATGATAGGGAATATCGGTTTCGTCATTGATGAGAATGATTTCGCCTGCATAGCCTTCCTGCCGAAGACTGATCGCAGCCTGCGAGCCAGCATGGCCAGCCCCAATGATAATGCATCTTTCGTCCATAGGACCTCCGGAACTTTCCGCACATCATAAACCTGTCGCGGCCCGTCACGTGACCAAATAGCCACGGATTCACACCTTAATTGCACGCAATCCGTATATTTAAAACATTTAGTTTGACCGATCGGTCAGATTGTTTAGTAGGATGCACTCAAATCTGGTTTGACGCGCATCTTGTTCCGAAAACCGTTTCACACTTTTCGGGATGCGCTCTAACGCCCTTGGCCCGAGCGTGTAGGAGTTGCAGTCTTGAAACGATATTGGTCCGATTATACGAGCGAGGCATTCTCCCGCCTCGAGCGTGAGAAGCTCGTGGCGGTTCTGCCGGTTGGTGCAATCGAGCAGCACGGACCACACCTTCCGCTGGCCGTCGACGCTGCCATCGTTGACGGCATGGTCAAGGAAACCATCGCCCGCCTGCCTGAAACAAGCCACGCGCTTTTCCTGCCGACGCAAGCCATCGGCAAGAGCAATGAGCACAGCCGTTACCCTGGCACATTGACGTTTTCAGCCGAGACCATCATTCGCATGTGGTGCGAGATCGGCGCTTGCGTGGCAGGAAGCGGTGTCCGCAAGATGGCGCTGCTCAATAGCCATGGCGGCCAGATCAGTGTCATGGATATCGTAGCGCGGGAGCTTCGCATCCGTCACAACATGCTTGTTGTAAGCATCAACTGGTTCGGCCTTGGAATGCCGGAAGGTGTATACAGCGATCACGACCTGAAGCACGGCATTCATGCCGGCGACATGGAAACCTCAGTGATGCTGGAGATGCATCCCGATCTCGTCGATATGTCGAAAGTACAGGATTTCCGAACGCTTACGGAAACTTTTGCAAGTGATTTCCAACATCTTTCGCTGAGCGGCGGCGCCAAGCCTGCCTGGCAGATTCAGGATATCAATCCTTATGGCGCTGCTGGTGATGCGACGCTCGCGACCGCGGAGAAAGGTCGAGCGACGATCGATTTTGCCGCCGAGCGCCTGGTAGAGGTTCTGGCGGAAATTGAACGAGCGCCGCTCTCCTGGCTCGACAACAAAACAGCCTGGTAAGGACAATGAGCGTGGCCCCCAACTCGCAAGCTCCATCCTCCCTGATCGAGATAGACGGCGTCTACAAGCAATATGGTACCGGCGTGATGGCCGTGAGCGACATGTCGCTCAGGATCGAACAAGGCCAGTTCGTCAGCTTTCTCGGCCCCTCTGGCTGCGGCAAGAGCACGGCGTTGCGCATGATCGCCGGCCTGGAATCGATTTCAGCCGGAAATATCCGTATCAACGGCCACGCTCCCGGCAAGGGGCCTATCGGCGCGCAGGATATCGGTTTCGTATTTCAGGAGCCGACGCTGATGCCGTGGGCCAGCGTCTTCGACAATGTTTATTTGCCGTTGCGACTGTCCGGCATTGCCCGCAAGGAAGCAACCCCGCGCGTCGAAGAAGCGCTGGCACAAGTGGGCCTGTCCCGCTTTGCCACGGCATTTCCGAGGGAACTGTCCGGCGGAATGAAAATGCGCGTTTCCATCGCTCGTGCTCTGGTTACGCGTCCGCGTCTTCTGTTGATGGACGAGCCATTTGCGGCGCTGGATGAGATGACGCGCTTCAAGCTCAACAATGACGTTCTGCGACTTTGGCAGGAACACGGTCTGACCGTGATTTTCGTAACCCACAGCGTTTATGAGTCGGTTTATCTGTCCAACCGGGTAGTGGTGATGGCTGCCCGACCGGGCCGCGTTGTGGCCGACATACCGATCATCGGCCCCTACCCACGTGCCGAAAACTACCGCACAACCGATGCCTACGCGAGATATTGCGCCAAGGTGTCCGACGCGCTGACCGCGACACTTTCCTCCGAAGATATCGATCATTGAGGACAGGACGATGAATCCGATACAAACCGAACTGCCTGTCCTGAATGTCGAACAGGATCGCCTCGCCCGGCGCGAGCGCGCCTTGCGTATTGTCATGCCGACGCTGGCGATCATAATCGCCCTTGGCATATGGGAAGGTCTCGTCCGTTATTATCAGGTGCCGCATTACCTGATCCCTGCGCCTTCGCTGGTTGCTCAGACGCTTATAAAGGACGGGCCATCGCTGATGGCCTCCATGTGGTTTACGGTCAAGTTGACCCTGATCTCGCTCGGCTGTGCAATTATCGGCGGCATTCTGCTCGGCATGATTTTCGCCCTCTCCCGCCCCATAGAAATGGCGTTCTTTCCATTCGCCGTTATCCTTCAGGTAACGCCGGTCATCGCTATCGCGCCGCTGATCCTCATCTATGTGCGTGATACTTTTTCAGCCCTGCTGATCTGTGCATGGATCGTGGCGTTCTTCCCGATCCTGTCCAACACCGTGATTGGATTGCGCAGCGCCGACCACAACCTGCGCGATCTTTTCCGGCTCTACCGTGCCTCGCCATGGCAGCGCCTGCGCTATCTGCTGGCGCCAAGCGCATTGCCTTATTTCATGGCCGCGCTGAAAATCGCCGGTGGCCTGTCACTGATCGGCGCAGTTGTCGCTGAGTTTGTTGCCGGTACGGCAGGCCAGAGCACAGGGCTCGCCTCACGCATTCTGGAATCGAGCTTCCGCAACGAAATTCCGCGCATGTTTGCGGCACTTTTCCTCGTATCGCTGCTCGGCATCGTGATCTTCCTCGTGACAAGTTGGCTGTCGCGCCTTGTCCTCGGACGCTGGCATGAAAGCGAGATCCGTCGTGAGCGCTAGAATGTTGCAAGGGGTAGCCATAGCCGGTCGCACCGGGCACTCCGACATCCAGATCGAAGACAGTCGTATCGCCT
The DNA here is from genome assembly GCF_041930145.1 of Brucella ciceri. Taxonomy (NCBI): domain Bacteria; kingdom Pseudomonadati; phylum Pseudomonadota; class Alphaproteobacteria; order Hyphomicrobiales; family Brucellaceae; genus Brucella; species Brucella ciceri. The sequence continues at coordinate 114,768 of NZ_JBHEEV010000008.1, forward strand.
CGCTTGTACCGTCGCAGGCAAGGAATGGTGGCTTCGTCACACCGCTTTTCGCAGATATTCATGTCCATCTGGACAAGACTTTTACGATCCGGCGCATTGCTGAAAATGGCGACGCCAAGGTGGATTGCCTGTTCGACGCAATCGACCTGATGAACACAGACCGGAAGAACTGGAGCGAGGCGGATATTCGCGCCCGCGCGACCCAGGGCCTTCAGGCCGCGTTTGAACAAGGCGTCGGTGCGATGCGCAGCCATGTTGACTGGACGACACCGGAAGTGCCCACTGCCTGGCCCGTTCTCAACGAACTGCGTCAGGAATGGAAAGACCGCCTCGACCTCCAGCTTGCAGCGCTCGTCCATGGCGATCTGGTGCTTGATGCGGGTTCGCAAATCGCAGCCCGCGTTGCAAAAGACGGCGGCGTGTTCGGCGCGTTCTTCTATCGCAATGCCGATCTTGAAGCCAAAATCGAAGAGATGTTCCGTGTTGCCGTGCAGCACGACCTCAACCTCGACTTTCATGTCGATGAAGGGCTGGAGGTAGAAGCGGACGGCTTCTCGCTGATCGTATCGGCCACCAGACATCATGGCATGGGCGGTCGAGTGCTGTGCGGCCATGCCTGTTCACTATCGCTGCGCGGGCCGGACGAACTGCAGCGGATTCTTGATGCCGCCGCCGATGCAGGCACCGCGCTCGTGTCGCTGCCAACAACCAATCTTTATCTACAGGATCGGATCGGGGGGAAATCTCCGCGCCAGCGCGGTGTCGCGCCTCTCAAGGAAGCGCGAGCAGCGGGCATGGATGTCATGCTCGGCTCTGACAATGTTGGCGATGCATTCTACCCTTATGGCAATTATGACCCACTCGCCATACTGCGTCTTGCAGCGCCGGTCTGCCATGTCGAACCGCAGGAATGGCTCGACAGCATCACTACCCTGCCCTCCCGACTTATCGGCAGCGAGCGCATACAGCCCCTTCAGGTGGACGGCTTGGCCAGCTTCATATGGCACGATGCCGAAGACCTTACCGATCTCATCAGCCGTCCGCAGGCCCGCCGCGTTGTCTGGCGCGACGGTACAAAAATTTAATCGGAGAACCCCATGAATTCTGCCGCACCACAGCGCATCTATGACTGGGCCGCATTCCGCGCCGAAATCGACGGAATCCGCATCTACGATGACCCGAAGCAGGTCGAACTGCGCTCTCGGGATTATTTCTGGTACAGCCCCATCCTCACCGAGGATATCGGCCATTATGTCGGCGATCTCGTCGTCATTCCGAAGGATCAGGACGAAGTACGCCGCGTTGCTGCTGCTGCCGCGAAACTTCGCATCCCGATCACCGTTCGCGGCGGCGGTACCGGCAATTACGGCCAGTGCGTTCCGCTTGAAGGCGGCATCATCCTGGACATGACCAAGATCGACCGCATCGTGTCCATCGAACCCGGCAGGGTTCGTGTCGAAGGCGGGGCTCGCATTTCGCGTCTTGACGATGCCGTGCGCGAGACCGGACAGGAATTGCTGATGTATCCGTCCACCCGTCGCATCGCCACGATTGGCGGCTTTTTCTCCGGCGGTTCAGGCGGCATCGGTTCGCTACGCCACGGCATGCTGCGCGACGATGGCAACGTTTATTCCGTCAAGGTCCTGACCGTGGAACCGGAACCGAAAATCATCCAACTGACGGGACGCGACATCCATAAAGTCCAGCATGCCTATGGGACCAACGGCATCATTCTGGAACTGGAAATCGGCCTCACCAAATCGACCGACTGGATACATACCGCAGCCTTGTTCGACAGTTACGAGGCAACGCTCAACTTCTGCCTCAAGGCACTGGAAGCCAATCTGGACTGCTATCTGCTAACGACGGTAGATCGTCGTTTTGCGCGCTTCTATACCAAGTTCGGCGAACTCTTCCCTTCCGACAAGGATGCGGTTTTCGCCATGATCGCACCGGAAGAGATGGCCCGTTTCGAGGCTCTCGCCACGGAATTTGGCGGCAAGATTTCCTTCGCCATGACGCTGGACGAATTGCACAAGAACGGTCTCCAGCCCGCTTACGAATGCGGCTGGAACCATACGACCTTGCAGGCACTGAAGGCCGAAGAAGGCTGGACCTACCTTCAGGTTGCCTATCCGCGCCCATTCGATGTTGATGTGGTGACCCGCCAGATCGCGCGCTACGGCGAAACACAATATATGCATCACGAAATGGCCCGGCTCGAGGGTGAAGTGCAGATTTTCGCACTTCCGCTTGTCCGCTTCGAAGGCCGTGACGAGATGTATCGCCTGATCAAGGAACTGGAGCAGGTTGACGGCTGCGACATCTACGATCCTCACGCCTACACCATCGAGGATGGCGGCATGAAGGAGATCGACAGCGTTCAGATCGAGTTCAAGAAACTCGCCGACCCGTACGGCCTGCTCAATCCGGGTAAAACACGCGGCTGGACCGCCGACATGGCTTTGACTGATTAAAACAAGGGGAACCAATATGAAAAAAACTCTGGTTGCGGCGTTTGCCGCGCTCTCCGTGGGCCTTTCCGCACAAATGGCCCATGCGCTCGACAAGGTGACGCTTGGCACCAACTGGCTGGCGCAAGCCGGTCACGGCGGCTTTTATCAGGCCGTAGCCGATGGCACTTACGAGAAATACGGCCTCGATGTGCAGATTGACATGGGCGGGCCACAGGTCAACAACCGCCCGATGCTGGCCGCGGGCCGTCTTGACTTCCTGCTGACCGGCAACCTGCTTCTGTCGTTCAACAATGTCGCCAATGGCGTGCCGACAACGGTTGTAGCCGCCTTCTACCAGAAAGACCCGCAGGCACTGATGGTGCATGAAGGCCAGTACAAGGATTTCAAGGACCTCGCCAATGCGCCGACCGTGCTGATGGGCAAGGATGCGCAGTTTTCCTTCTGGCCGTGGCTGGTGAAGGAGTTCGGCTTCAAGGACGAACAGCTTCGTCCCTATAATTACAGCCTCGCCCAGTTTCTTAGCGACCAGAAGGTCGTGCAGCAGGCTTATGCTACTGCGGAACCGATCTATGCCGAGAAGGAAGGTGCGAAGGTCACGACCTACCTCCTCGCCGATTATGGCTACAGCACTTACGGCAACACGATCGAAACCCGTCAGGACCTGATCGAAAAGAATCCCGATCTCGTACAGCGTTTCGTCAGCGCTTCCATCGAGGGCTGGACCAATTTTCTCTATGGCGACCGCAGCAAGGCCTATGAATTGATCCTGAAAGATAATCCGGACATGAGCAAGGAAACGCTCGATGCGGAACTGGAGCGGATCAAGAACCTCCAACTCATCGACAGCGGCGACACGCTCGAAAAGGGAATCGGCGCTATTTCGATGGATCGCGTCAAGGCGTTTTACGAACTTGCCCGCAAGGCAGGAATTGTCAGCGGTGACGAACTCGACATGAGCAAGGTTGCGACCGACGCCTTCGTTAACAAGGGCATAGGGCTCGACATCAAGAAAAAGCTGGGCCAATAAGCCCCTTACCAATCGCGGCAGGTATGGATGAGTAACAGCGACGAGAATGAAGACACCGAACTGACCGGACGGGACAAGGTCCTCGGCCGCAGGCGGCGCATTCTCGGCGCAATACGGGCCGCCGCGATCGACGAGTTTGCCGAGAAAGGCCTTGCGGGGGCATCCACGCAAGGCATTGCGCACCGCGCCGGTCTCACCAAGCCGCAATTGCACTATTACATTTCCAGCAAGGAAGAACTCTACGAGGATATCATCGTCTATATCCTCGACGAGTGGGAAGAAATATTCCTCGGCGCCAATACCGAAAACGATCCTGCCAAGGTGATCCGGCAATATATTCGCGCCAAGCTCGAATACAGCCAGAAGAACCCCAAGGCTTCTCGCCTTTTCACCACCGAAATTGCCAATGGTGCGCCCTATCTCGGACGCCACTGGGCCAAACATCAGTCAGCGACCCAAAACGCTGTCCGCCTCATCCAGTCATGGGTGGACGACGGGCGCATCAGGCCTGTCGACCCGCTGCTGTTTCAGATGCATATCTGGGCCGTGACCCAGCATTATGCCGATTTTGAAGCGCAGGTGCGCAGCATGATGGAGCTCGACAAGGACGAACCGCTGGATCTCGAACGGATCGAGAAGGAAGTTTCTGCACTCTTTCTGCGCGCCTGTGGGCTGGAATAGGACATTCCCTGAACGATTTTCGTCAGCGTAGCCCTTCAAGTTCCGCAATGCGGGCGGCACTGTCCTTTTCCAGCATTCGGGTCATTTCGCGAATGACCGTTTCCGCCAGCACAAAGAGCGCAGCCGAAGAATCCCATGCGGACGGCACGGCTGTGCGTCCCGCTAGAACATGACGGGCCACGCGTGCTATCGGCGAAAGCCACTGGTCGGTGACGAGAACGACCTCGACACCGCGTGACCGCGCCTTTTCGGCAAGCTGCAAAAGACTGTCCTGATAACGGCGAATATCGAAGACCACCAGAACGTCGCGCTTTCCCATATCGAGAAGGCGGTCACGCCAGACGCTCTCCTGCCCGCCAAGATGGAAGACGTGGGGACGAATGATCGTCAAATGTGCGGCCATATATTGCGCGATGGGATCGGTGAAGCGCCCGCCGATCAGGTAGATGTTTCCCTTGGCGTCGGTCAAGGCCGAAACAGCCTGCCTCAGTTGCTTTTCGCCAAGGTGCCGGAAGCTTTCACGGATATTTTCCAGCGTATGCTCCACCGCCGGATAAGCCGTATCCGGCCCGGTTCCCGGCTGTTCATTGCGATGATGCGGAGACTGTAACTGGGCAGCGAGTTCGTCCTGCAACCGCGCCTGGAAATCGGGATAATTCTGAAACCCGAGCCTGTTTACAAAGCGAAGGATCGTCGGGGAACTGACACCGGCCAGAGCGGAAAATTCCGCGACGGTTTTCAGCCCCAGGATTGGATAATTGGCGATCAGCGTCTGCGCGGCGCTTCGCTCGCCCGCCGGCATCGTATCGATCCGTTCGTTGATCAGTTCCGCAACGCTTGCATGCACAGGCAGAGTACTTCCCTTAGCGACTGCCCTTATAAAATTTGGGCGAAATTGTGTTTGACAAATAATCATAGGACGTATCAAATAATCCGCAATAGCGCATAAGTGGAAAAAACGTAACATAAGTTACAGCGCGGGGAACGAACAGAATGACGGACGAGCGAGAACATCGCACGGCTTCGTGCGAGCCTGTTTCTGTCTTCAACAAGGAGGGGGAAAGTCCCTATCTTCTTGTCTGCGAACATGCGTCCAATTTCATTCCAGAGACTTTCGACGGACTTGGACTGGATGCCGATGCCTTGCGGGCACATATTGCGTGGGACCCCGGCGCGGTGGAAGTTGCCAGACGTCTGGCTTCGTCTCTCAACGCGCCGCTTGTCGAAAGTCAGCTTTCGCGCCTGCTGATCGACTGCAACCGGCCGCTCGACGCCCATGATCTTATTCCGGAAATCAGCGAGACGACCGTGGTTCCCGGAAACCATGCACTCAACTCCATGGAGCGTATGGCGCGTATCGATCTTTCGCATCGTCCATTCCACACTGCTGTTGAACAGATCATTTCAAGACGTGCGCAACGCGGGCTGCCATCATGGATCGTGACGATCCATTCCTTCACTCCCATTTATCGGGATGTACCCCGCCCATGGCAGATCGGCATCATCCACGATGAAGACGAGCGGATCGGCAAGCCACTGATTGAGGCCCTGCGCAAGGACGATACCCTCCATGTGGGCGTAAACGAGCCCTATTCGCCAGCGGATCGTGTCTATTACACGCTGGAGCGTCACGCGCGGTCGCGCAATGCACCCTGCGTGATGATCGAATTGCGCAACAACGAGATTGCCGATGGTTCGGCCCAGACTGCCTGGTCCGAAAAACTCGCAACCATATTGGAGGACATAGCGAAAGCAATTGGTCCTCAAGACACTGAACAGGGAGCCTGAAGGAGCCGGAAATGCCGAAGCCGATCAGACTGTTCGTCAAATATGTTGATGCAATGAATTATTACATCGGGCGCTTTGCGATGTATCTGTTCTTCGCACTCGGCGCCTGCCTCCTTTACTCCACTTTTTCCCGTGTGTTTCTCGGCGTACCGGTGAATTGGGTACTGGAGATGTCCCAGTTCCTCCTCTCCGCCTATTATCTGCTCGGCGGCGCCTATGCCATGCAGCAAGGCGCGCATGTGCGCATGGATCTTTTCTTCGACCGCCTTTCTCCGCGAAGAAAAATGATCACGGACATGATCAGCATCCTGTTCATCATCTTCTATCTGGGCGTGATGGTTGCGGGCGGAATTTCAGCGACCAATTACGCCATCGTTTACAACCAGAAGAACTATACCGCCTGGGCGCCGCTTCTCTGGCCGATCAAGCTCATCATGACCGTCGGTATTTTCCTGCTGCTGCTGCAATGCGTCTCCAATTTCTTCAAGGACTGGGCCTCCCTGCGCGGAAAGCCGATCAGCACGATTGCGGGTCCTGCCATTGAGGAAGGACATCACATATGAGCTCTGAATTCATTACGCTCTTCATGTTTGCAACCATGATGGTGCTGCTGATGACCGGGCAGCGCGTATTTGGCGTGATCGGTTTCGTCGGTTCGCTCGCGGCACTCCTGCTTTGGGGCAAAGGCTCGTTCGAGATGCCCTATAATGCCACCTTTGCAGTACTGAACTGGTATCCGCTCATCACGGTGCCGTTCTTCGTCTTCATGGGTTATATGCTCTCGGAATCGGGCATTGCCAGCAATCTCTACCGGATGTTCCACGTCTGGTTCGGCGGCATTCGCGGCGGTCTCGCGCTGGGCACGATTGGCCTGATGGTCATCATTTCCTGCATGAACGGCCTCAGCGTCGCGGGCATGGCAATCGGCGCCACCGTGGCGCTGCCCGAACTGCTGAAACGCGGCTACAACAAGGTGATGGTTACGGGTGTCATCCAGGCGGGCAGCTCGCTCGGCATCCTCATTCCACCGAGCGTCGTGCTCGTTCTTTATGCGATGATCGCCCGGCAGCCGGTTTTGCAGCTGTGGCTCGCAGGCATCGGCCCTGGCCTTCTCATGGCAGCGCTCTTTGCGATCTACATTTATATCCGCTGCCGTATCCAGCCCGAACTCGGACCAACATTGCCCAGAGAAGAGCTGGATAAGATCACGTGGCGTGACCGTTTCGTCACCCTGCGCGCAGGCATCTTGCCGCTTGTGGTCTTCGGCGCGATGATGGGCCTGTTCCTCACCGGCGTTACCAGCCTTGTCGAAAGTTCCGCCGTCGGCGCCTTACTTGCAACGCTTGCCGCACTTTTTACCGGACGCCTGAACAAGGCGGTATGGGAAACCACGACACGCAACAGTCTCACCGTCACCTGCATGTTCCTCTGGATCATTCTGGCGGCGCTGTGCTTTTCGTCGGTCTATGACGGTCTCGGCGCGGTGAAAGCCATTGAAAAGATCTTGCTCAACACCTTCGATCTTTCGCCGTGGACAATCCTGGTACTAATGCTGTTTTCATTCATCATACTGGGCATGTTCCTTGATGATACGGCCATGCTGGTCATCGTAGCGCCGCTTTACATACCGCTGGTCAAGAGCCTCGGCTTTAACGCCATCTGGTTCGGCGTGCTCTACACCATCACTTGCCAGATCGCGTATATCACGCCGCCCTTCGGCTACAATCTCTTCATGATGCGAGCCTTGGCGCCGAAGGAAGTCACGCTGATAGATATCTATCGATCGATCGTGCCGTTCTTCTTCCTCATGGTGCTGACCATCATCATCCTGATGATTTTTCCGGAGATCGCGATGTGGTTGCCCAACTGGTACACAGGACGATGACGACAATTACGGGAGAATGCGCATAACCGGTAACAAGAGCCCCAATGGCCAGACCGGAACAAATAAAGGGTGAACTCAAACAAGAGTGGGAGAATGGGCATGAATGAGAATAGCAAGCTTAACAAACGCGATTTTCTCAAGAAGGCCGGGCTGACGTCTGTAGGTGCCTTGGGGGCAAGCACACTTGCAACGCCTTACGTCAGGGCACAGAGCCCGATCAAATGGAGGTTGCAGACCTATGCAGGCCCGGCCCTTGCCGAGCACGTCATCAAGCCCTCGATTGACGCGTTCAACAAGGCTGCCAATGGCGAAATGGTGATCGAACTTTACACGGCCGACCAGCTTGTGCCGCAAGGTGAGTTGTTCCGTGCCGTTCAGTCCGGCACGATCGACGCCGCGCAAAGCGACGACGACTCCATGGCGTCGCCGGTCGACGTTGCGGTGTTTGGGGCCTATTTCCCCTTCGCATCGCGCTACAGCCTTGATGTGCCCGCCTTGTTCAACTGGTATGGGCTCAACGAAATCTGGGAAGAAGCATATAAGGAAATTCCGGGTGTAACGTGGCTTAGTGCCGGGTCCTGGGACCCCTGCAATTTTGCTACAACCAAGCCGATCCGCAGTCTGCAGGATCTGCAAGGATTGCGTGTCTTTACCTTCCCGACCGGGGGACGTTTCCTGACCAAATTCGGCGTCGTTCCGGTGACTTTGCCATGGGAGGATATTGAAGTAGCCATCCAGACCGGCGAACTGGACGGTGTGTGCTGGTCCGGTGCGACGGAAGTATATACGGTCGGCTGGGCCGACATTAACAAATACTACCTCACCAACAATATCAGCGGCGCTTGGGCAGGCTCCTATTTTGCCAATACGGAAAAATGGAATGCCGTGCCGGATCACCTCAAGCAGCTGTTCAAGCTGGCCATGGATTCATCGCATTACTACCGCCAGCATTGGTATTGGTGGGGCGAAGCGCATTATCGCACCACAGGAGGGAAGCTGGAACTGACCAGCATTCCCGAAGCTGAATGGAAGCAGGTGGAAGATGCAGCCATGCAGTTCTGGGATGAGATTGCGGCCAAGAGTGCACGAACCGCGAAAGTGGTCAAAATCCTCAAGAAATACCAGAAGACCATGCGCGATGCAGGCGCACCGTACCGTTATGCCTGACGAACAAGGGCGCCGTGCTTTCGCGCGGCGCCTCTCACTTCATTCCGTGGGAGCACAGCAAACTAAATGGCCGGACAACTGACATTCGATGCATTGAAAAAGGCAGTCGCGGAAGATGAAATCGATACGGTTCTTGCGTGTTTTGTGGACATGCAGGGACGCCTGATCGGCAAGCGCTTCTACGGGCAGTTCTTCGTGGAGTCCGGTTACGACGAGACCCACGGCTGCAATTATCTTCTCGCAGACGATATCGATATGGAGCCGGTCCCGGGCTATGAGGCCGCCGGATGGGATAAGGGCTATGGCGATTTTGTCATCAAGCCGGACCTTTCGACCTTGCGGGTCGCCACATGGCTGGAAAAGACAGCCATCGTGCTTTGCGACGTGCTCGATCATCACGACCACCAGGATCTGGCGCATTCTCCGCGCGCCATCCTCAAGAAGCAACTCGCCCGCCTGCACGAGCGCGGCTATCGCGCCTATTTTGCATCCGAGCTCGAATTCTATCTGTTCGATGAGACCTACAAGACGGCCCGCGCCAAGCACTGGCAGGACATGGAAACGGCTTCGCCTTATGTGCAGGATTATGTCATCCACCTGACCACCAAGGAAGAACCGGTTCTTCGCGCAATGCGCAATCAACTAGCGGCGGCGGGCATTCCGGTCGAAAACTCGAAGGGTGAATGGGGCCCGGGGCAGGAAGAGCTGAATGTGCGCTACGCCGAAGCGCTCGAAATGGCGGATCGCCATGTCATCATGAAAAACGCGATGAAGGAAATCGCCGAGGCGCAGGGCAAATGCATCACCTTCATGGCCAAGTATGATTACAGCAAGGCGGGAAGCTCGAGCCACGTGCACAACTCCATCTGGAGCGCCGACGGCAAGGAGCCGCTCTTCTTCGATCCGAAAGCGCCTTACACCATGACCCCGCTGATGCGTTCATGGGTAGCTGGGCAACTCAAATACGCCACCGATTACACCTATTTCCTGGCGCCCTATATCAATTCCTACAAGCGTTTTCAGGCTGGCACTTTTGCGCCAACGAAGATCATGTGGAGCCAGGATAATCGTACGGCAGGGTTTCGCCTGTGCGGCGAAGGCACGAAGGGCATTCGCATCGAGTGTCGCATCGGCGGTGCCGATCTCAATCCATATCTGGCCTTTGCAGCCCTTATCGCAGCAGGTTTGAAAGGAATAGACGAGCAGCTGGAACTTGAAGAACCTTTCGTCGGCGACGCCTATAGTGCCGTGAAACTCAAGGAAATTCCCTATACGCTTCGCGAAGCCGCTCAGGCTCTCAAGAACTCCGCGTTTCTCAAGGAGGCGCTCGGTGAGGCCGTGGTCAACCATTATGTGCATACCGCCCATTGGGAGCAGATCGAATACGACCGGCGCGTGACCGACTGGGAGCTGCACCGCGGTTTCGAGCGCTACTGACCCCGACATAATGCCAGACTTCAAAGGAAACTACAGATGAGCGGCACAGCCAAAATCATCTCCCCGATAGACGGCTCTGTATATGCCGAACGTCCTTTCTTGAACGAGACCGCAATCGCCTCGGCCGTCGCCGCTGCCCGCGACGCGCAGGCCGGATGGGTTCAATTGAGCATAGCGGAACGCGCACGTTATTGCCGGTCAGCCCTTGATGCCCTCGCCGGAATGCAGGACGAGATCGTGCCTGAAATCGCATGGCAGATGGGACGGCCAACGCGCTACGGCGGCGAAAATGGCGGCGTTCAGGAACGCGGCCAATATATGATCGACATCGCCGAGGAGTCCCTCAAGGCCTATGTGCCAGCGCAGAAGGACGGCTTTCGTCGGTATGTCAAACATGTACCGCTCGGCGTCGTGATGGTAATCGCGCCATGGAATTATCCTTACCTCACCGCAGTCAACACGATCATCCCCGCGCTGATGGCCGGAAACACGGTGATCTTAAAACATGCGACGCAGACGCTTCTGGCAGGTGAACGCTTTGCAAAAGCGTTCGAGAAGGCCGGGCTGCCCAAGGGCGTGTTCCAGAACGTCGTCCTTGATCACGCGTCAACGGAAAAGCTGCTTGCATCCGGCGCAATCGACCATGTGAATTTCACCGGGTCGGTCGGCGGCGGGCGGGCCATTGAGAGGGCTGCTGCAGGCACCTTCATGACGCTTGGGCTGGAGCTTGGCGGCAAGGACCCGGCCTATGTGCTCCCCGACGTCAATCTGGATCATGCCGTCGCCAACCTTGTGGATGGCGCGTTCTTCAATTCCGGCCAGTGCTGCTGCGGAATTGAGCGCATCTATGTTCATGAAGCCATCTATGACCGCTTCGTTGACGGTTTCATTGACCTGACGAAGCAATATGTGGTCGGCAACCCTCTCGACGGTTCAACGACGCTTGGCCCGATGGCGCAGGCGCGTTTCGCCGATCTCATCCGCGAGCAGAAAGCCGAAGCCTTGCGCAAGGGCGCAAAGGCCCACATCGATATGAGCGTCGAAAATGATCGCGCTGGTTCCCCTTACGTCGCGCCGGAAGTGCTTACCAATGTGGACCACCAGATGAGCGTCATGCGTGAGGAAAGTTTCGGCCCCATCGTCGGCATCATGAAAGTGCGCAACGATGAGGAAGCCCTAGCACTCATGAACGACAGCATCTATGGCCTTACGGCTTCGCTCTGGACTGCCGATACGGACCACGCAACAGCCCTCGGCGATCGCATCGAAACGGGTACGGTTTTCATGAACCGCTGCGATTATCTCGATCCTGCACTTGTCTGGACCGGGGTGAAAGACACCGGCAAGGGCGCCGCACTGTCGCCCATCGGCTACGGCAATCTCACGCGACCGAAATCCTTCCACCTGCGCGAGAAAATCTGACCTGATTTGAGTTCTGGAAAGCAATCGACATGACCACTTTGACTGCCAAATGGAATTTCCCCACCACCGTGCTTTTCGGCCCTGGCCGCATCAAGGAACTGCCTGCGGTCCTCAAGGGTGCTGGCATTGAGAACCCGCTCTTTGTGACCGATCCTGGGATGGCAAAGCTTCCCGTGGTGGCCTCAACACTCGCTATTCTGGACGAAGCTGGCGTCAAATACGGAGTGTTTTCCGATGTGAAACCCAACCCGGTCGAAAGCAATCTCTACGCGGGTGTCGAGGTTTTCAAGAGCGGCAAGCATGATGGCGTCATCGCATTTGGTGGCGGTTCGGCGCTGGACCTTGGCAAGCTGATTGCCTTTCAGGCAGGACAGACACGGCCGGTCTGGGATTTTGAAGACATAGGCGACTGGTGGACCCGTGCGGACAGCAAGGCCATTGCCCCAATCATCGCCGTGCCAACCACTGCGGGCACCGGATCGGAAGTTGGCCGTGCAGGCGTTCTGACCAACGAAACGACCCACACCAAGAAAGTCATCTTTCACCCCAAGATGCTTCCGGTCACGGTCATTGCCGATCCTGAACTTTCAATGGGGATGCCGCCTTTCATTACGGCGGGCACAGGCATGGATGCGCTGGCGCACTGTCTTGAAGCCTATTGCGCACCGGGCTTTCACCCCATGGCAGATGGTATCGCGGTCGAGGGCATCCGTCTCGTTTTTGAAAACCTTCCAAAGGCTTACGCCGACGGCAAGAATGTCGAAGCCCGCGCCAACATGATGGCGGCTGCGGCCATGGGTGCGACAGCCTTCCAGAAGGGTCTGGGCGCAATCCACTCCCTCTCCCATCCGATCGGCGCTCTCTACGATACACATCACGGCATGACCAATGCGGTTTTCATGCCTTATGTTCTGATTCAGAACCGGTCGGCCATCGAAACGCGCATCGAAAGGCTCGCCGATTATCTTGGTATCGAGGGCGGGTTCGACGGGTTTCTGACGGCCATCATGAAACTGCGCAGCGACCTCGGTGTCCCCAATGCACTGCCTGAATTCATCAAGGGTCTCAGCATGGACAATGCCCGCAAAGATCTGATCGCTGAGATGGCAATAGTAGATCCTACTGCCGGCGGCAATCCGATTGAATTGACAAAGGAACGCGCGTTGAAGTTGCTAAACGCCGCTATCGAAGGTAAGGTTTGAAACACTAAATTCGGGATAAAATCCATCCTGCAACAGTGCGAAGCGATTTGCGCAGGATACTGCGCAAAAACAAAATGGATAAAGGTAAGCATCGCACCACCTACGGCGGGGGGCGATGCATTGGGGAGCAGGTTCTTGGGGAGGAGCCTGCTCCCTTTCCTTTGCAAAAGTCAGCCATGCAAGAATCCAGACCCGACTTTTAACCGGACGAAAAATGGGAACAAAGGAATAGTTTCAATCGTTCAACCTCGTTATATTAACAAGGAGGGTTGCACATGAATATATTCAAGCAGACCTGTGTCGGGGCCTTCGCCGTGATTTTCGGAGCGACATCGGTTGTACCGACAATGGCGGCACCCATGAATCTGGAGCGCCCTGTCATCAACGACAATGTGGAGCAAGTGCGCGATCATCGCCGACCGCCGCGCCATTTCCGGGGCCATCGGCACAATCGACCCGGCCACTGGAACGGTCACCGGGGTTATCGGCATCATCGCCACGGCTATCGTCGCCATAGCGATGGGTGGTGGTATCCGCTGGCGGCTTTTGGCGCAGGCGCCATTGTTGGCGGCGCATTAAGCCAGCCGCGCCACGTCTACCGGGCACCAAGAATGTCAAACGCGCATGTTCGTTGGTGCTATAACCGCTTCCGGTCCTATCGCTCCTGGGACAATACGTTCCAGCCCTATAATGGGCCACGTAGACAGTGCTTTTCGCCCTACTATCGTGGATAATCGCAAAGCGCCCTCCGGGGCGCTTTTTCATGCAATCCGCAATACGCCGAAGCGGATTGGGACGGAATTTTCCGAATTTTGCTTCGGCCACCGCTGGACGTCTCATTCAAACAGGAATAAGCAAGCCTGCGTCATATCAACGTCGCGAGGAAATTTTTCTTCGTTACATTCTTTCGCGGCGAGAAGGACAATATTCAGAACACCGATCTTGGAAGAAATGTGCTGATTTTCTCCAAGACCAGTTCAGTCCCAGCCGACGGCCACTCTTTAGCCGCGTGCATTGCGCGGGCAGGTTGATTTCGGCGCAAATTCGAGTTTGAAAATGTCGCATACTACCGCCGCAAGCCCTGCACCTTCCAACGCACAACGCGTCGCGATGACAGCCCTCATCGTTGGCGGCATCGCTATCGGCAGTTCGCCGATATTTGTGCGCCTTTCCGAGGTGGGGCCGCTGGCAACAGGCTTTTGGCGTCTAGCACTTGCAGTTTTACCGCTGCTGTTCATGGATGGTCGCGAACGGCGCGACGAAAAGGATGCGGCACCGCTCACACCAACCGACTGCCTGCGCCTCGCCCTGCCCGGCCTGTTCATCGCTTTCGACCTCGGCGCGTGGCACTTGTCGCTGCACATGACATCCGTTGCAAATGCCACGTTGCTCGCCAATATGGCGCCGATTTTCGTGACACTCGGCGCATGGCTGCTTTTCAAGTCGCGCGTGAGCACATCCTTCATGATCGGCCTTGCCGTCGCTGTCATTGGCGTCATCGTGCTAAAGGGCGGGCCGGGCGAGCTTCTCCAATCGCGATCGTCCGGCGATGCGATGGCGCTTCTGGCCGCAGTCTTCTATGCTGGCTACATCCTTTCGGTGGGTCGCTTGCGCAGCCGCTTTTCTACCATGCGCATCATGCTATGGAGCAGCGCGATTGCCGCCGTATTTTCATTGCCGATCGCCTATTTCATGGAAGGCCAGATACTGCCTGCGACGCTCTATGGATGGCTTATCCTCGCGGGCCTTGCATGGGTGACCCACGCCGCAGGCCAGAGCATGATCGCCTATGCGCTTGCCTATCTTCCCGCGTCGTTCTCGTCACTCACCTTGCTTCTACAACCGGTCGTCGCGGCGTTTCTTGCCTGGACTATCCTGTCGGAACCTATCGGCATGTTGCAGGCTCTGGGCGGTATCATCGTGATATCGGGTATTCTGATTGCTCGAAGAGGATAGGATATGAAAAAGCCCCGGAGAACCGGGGCTTTCTTACTGAGCTGATTATTCAGCCAGCCATTCCTTGATGCGGTCCGGATGATCCGCGATATATTTGTCGACGGCCTTTTCATAGGATGTTTCCTGCGCGTCGAACATTGCAGCCTCAAGCTCGCTGATCGGAAGACTCATCTTGGTGAGCAGCGAGGCAACTTTCGGATTTTCTTCCTTGAAGCCCTTGCGCGCAATTGCGTCGATATGTTCCGCACCACCAAGTGCACCTTCGGGATCAGCAATGTAACGCAGCTTGTACTTGCCAAACATCCAGTGCGGGCTCCACGACGTTGCCACGAACCAGCCGTCGGAACGTGTGGCGCGGTCGACTGTGGTCAGCATGGCCGCTTCACTGGAAATATTGAGCTTGTAGTCCAGCCCATATTTCTTGATCGCCTCCTGCGACAGGCGCGTAAGGCCGGCGCCCGGATCGATGCCCTGAATTTCGCCCTTCAGCTTTTCGCGAACTTCCGGCTTCTTCAGGTCCTCGATGGAACTGATCTCGCTTTCGGGAATGTAAGCCGGAACGATCCAGCCAAGCTTGGCACCTTCATAGAGCGGCCCGAGATTTTCGACCTTGCCTTCAATGCGCTTGTAGTAATCGGCGTGGGTTTCCGGCAGCCATGCCATCATCATGGCATCGATATCGCCACGGCTCACGCCCTGATAGAGTGGGGCCACGTCTGTCTGAACCAGTTCGACCTTCTGGCCGAGATTGTCTTCGATCAGCTTCTTGGCAAGTTTTGTGACGAATTCAGCATCCGACCATGGCGCCCAGCCGATTTTAACCCGCTTGCTGTCCTGCGCAAACGCTGCGCCCATGGTCATCGTTCCCGCCACAACTGCCGCCAGACCGAATTTGGTTAGTTTGCCTAACATAGCTTCTCCTTTTCGATTGGTATCAGTTCCCGTTGTTATTCTTGGTTATTATTGCTTGCGTCATGCTTCCTGCTTGCGAAAGGATGAGGCGGACTGGGTGTCCGCCGCCTTCCTTAAAGATGCAAGCCGTTTGAAAAACCCGGTGCCACCCTTGCCGAAGCTCTGGGTAATGCGGTCGAGAATGACTGCCAGGATGACCACTGCCAGACCGCCTTCGAAGCCGAGCCCCACATTGAGGCGCTGAATACCGGTCAGAACAGTATTGCCGAGACCGCCTGCGCCGATCATCGATGCGATAACCACCATTGAAAGCGACAGCATGATCGTCTGGTTGATGCCGGCCATGATCGAGGGCATGGCGTTCGGAAGCTGCACCTTGAACAGGAGTTGCCGCGACGTGCAGCCGAAGGCCAGCCCCGCTTCGACAAACTCCGAATGCACCTGCCGAATACCGAGATTGGTCAGACGCACGACCGGCGGCATGGCAAAAATCACCGTCGCAATCGTTCCGGGCACGGCACCAAGACCGAAAAACATGGCAGCCGGAATGAGATAGACGAAAGCAGGCATCGTCTGCATGAGGTCAAGAACCGGGCGGACGATCGAAGCAATCGTGTCGCTGCGCGCCATCGCGATACCAAGCGGGATGCCGATTACGACAGCAATAACTGTCGAGGCCAGCACCAGAGAAAGGCTTTCCATCGTGCCGGTCCACAAATCCATGTGGATGATGAGCCCCAGCGCAAGAGCGGTGAAAATCGCAAATTTCCACCCCACGCGCCACAGCGATAGCAGTGCTAGCACTGCAACCCCGCCGACAGGCGGCACAGCAAGCAAAGCATTCTGGATACTATCGGTAACAAAACCGATAGTGGCTGCGATCATATCGAGCGCGGGCGTAAAGTGGTCAAGTATGTAGTTGACCACAACATCCGCCCATTCGCCGACACTGAAATTCAAATCCATATTTTACCGTCCATTTCCGTATTTCTTCTGGATTGGACCCATTCTGCCCCTGTCAGGCAAAAGTCCGTTGGCGTGCAGGTATCAACCCGCGCGGCCAAGCGTTTCGAGCAATGCCGATTTACTGATGGCACCGACATAGCGGTTCTGGCGATCCGTAACGGGGACCGGCCATGGGCTTTCGGCCACCTGCGTCAACAACCCGGAAAGCGGCGCTTCGGCTTCGATGGCAGAGACGCCTTCCAGCCTCTCCCCACCTTGCGCTGCAACACCCTTCGCCAGCGCGTCACGGCTGACCATACCGCGATAGGTGCGGTCGGCGTCGATCAGCACGCCGAATGTCTTCCCGCTGGCATCGAACCTTTCAAGCGCTGTCGCCAGCTGCTCAGGTTCGAAGACGATCAGTTCGTCCTCGCGCGCCACATCAGCGGCCTTGAAAACGCGGGATACATCGACATTGCGGAAGAACGAACGGACGTAATCGTTAGCCGGTGCAGACACGATTTCATTGGGCGTTCCAACCTGCACCACCTTGCCGTGCTGCATGATGCAGATACGGTCGCCGATGCGCATGGCTTCATCCAGATCGTGGCTGACGAAAATGATCGTCCGGCTGTGCTCCGCCTGAAGGCGCTTCAATTCGTCCTGCATTTCGGTGCGGATCAGCGGGTCAAGTGCGGAAAACGCCTCGTCCATCAGAAGAATGGTCGGCTCGCTGGCAAGGGCCCGCGCCAGTCCGACGCGCTGTTTCATGCCGCCGGAAAGCTGGTCCGGCATGCTGTGAGCATAGGGCTCCAGCCCGACGGCTGCGAGTGCCTTCAGTGCTTTCTGGTGACGTTCCGCCTCACCCATCCCGGCTACTTCAAGACCGAAGGAGGCATTGTTCAGGACCGTGCGATTGGGCAGAAGCGCGAAGGATTGAAACACCATGCTCATGTCGCGGCGGCGAAGATCAATCAGCTCGCGCTTTGTCATTTTGACGACATCGCGGCCATCGACTTCGATGGAACCCGCAGTCGGTTCGATCAGGCGATTGAGCAGACGCAGAAGCGTGGATTTGCCCGAGCCCGAAAGGCCCATAATAACGAATACTTCGCCTTCATAAATATCGAAGGTCGCGTTATCGACGCCGATTGTTGCGCCGAATTCGCTGTGAATCTGGGTTTTTGATTTACCTGCGCGCAATTCCTGCATTGCACGCTCCGGATCATCGCCGAAGACTTTAAAAATGCCTTTCAAGCTTATTTTAGTCTCAGCCGGCGACTTCATACTTTCTTCCTTGTATAAAATACCATGCATCAAGTCTAACCCCGCTGTGCTGGCGGACTTAATCTCCTTTTTAACAATGATAGAACTTCATTCCAACGCAGATTCCTCGCACGGTATCTGCGATCCGCGAACGGTCCGCATGGAATGATTATCGATAGATTTCTTGATTCTATATAGGTCATTTCCCGACATGTCCACCCACTGCCGCGATTTCGTCTAAATGAACCGTCCAGCGACCGTCCCCTTGAATGATTGTTTTGAAGGGTCGCACGACGAATTTCGAGGATTGCCAATGCCGTCCAAAACAGAGGGCAATCGACCAGCCTGAAGACAATAGTAGTCCGCTTCCAGTCAATTGCCGGAACGGCCTGCGACAAATATGCAATCAGCTGCGACATCATCCGAATTAGTATAATTCGGGACAAAAACGACTATAATTGCAGAAAAATAGTGTGATTATACTTCGAACTGGAACTATCTAGTCTATACATAAAAACGGCGCAGATCGGGCAATCCGCGCCGCGATAGACATTCCGCTTGGGCGGATATTTCAGCGATACGCCATATATCCGACAAAGCCTGTGATCTTCCAGCGTGCTTTGTCGCGGCGGCAGAAATAGAGGGTCTGCCAGTTGAGGCGGTCGACGGAGCCGTCCTTCCTTGCGATCGTCCCTTCGAATTTTTTCCGCGCCAAAGCGACGTCGCCCGTAATATCGATGACACTCAGATCGGTCGCGCGGAAGATTCCTTCTGCCAGAGATTCGGCATATTCGACCGCCGCACTTTCCGCCGCCTGACGCAGCCATTCATCACGATAACTTGCAAGCGTCGGAAATCCTGCATCCCATTTGTCGGGATTGCGATCATTATGCGCGTGGATGCCGAGAAAGCGCACCTCGTCGAAATCATCGGCCACCAGCGACCAGTCCTGCGATACGAAAGCCTCGATATCGCGCCGCACGAGCATTTCCCAAATCTGCTCGCGATCCCTGTCACCGGCAAACGGGTTGACCGCAGACCTCATGCTACCCTCCTGACTATCTCAACTTTCCACGTGCGGCGACCGGCAGGATATCGATGACATCCTCGCCCGAAACCAGATGAACCTCGTCAAAGAGATTGGAAACGACGCAGACATGATCAGGAATGATCCGCACGCGCTCGCCAACCTTCAGGTCAGCGACATCGCCGGTCAGCTTGCCGTGCTCCTCGCTCAAGCCAACAACACGGGCGTCGGAACGTCCCCTCACCTCGCCAAAGTCGCTCAGTCCCAACGTATCGCTGGAAAGCGCCTTGGACCCGGCATCTATGATGGCGCGTTCTGCTGTCGGATGGCTGACGATGGTTGAAAGCACCGTAAATGCGCAGTCATCCACTGTCGCAGCCCCCTTCTCGACCTGATACCGGTCGAAATAGATATAAGTGCCGGGACGATATTCGGTGACAACACTGTCACTGGGCTTGCGCCACATATCGGGCGTGCCGCCGCTCGAAATCGTTTCGCAGGAAAGACCGTTTGCATCCAGCAGTTCGCGGGCCGAATAAAGCCATTGTTCAGCCTGGTCCGGCTTGCCCGCTGCGGGATAGGTCATAAGACCGCCGAAACCCAGTCCAGCGCTCTGGTCGATGATGCGAGCCAGTTCCAATGCTTCGGCTGGCGTCTGCACGCCACAGCGCCCCATGCCCGTGTCGCATTCGACAAGCACTTTCAGCGGATGCTTTTCATCGGCGAAACGCGCCGCCAATCCTGCGAGGGAAGTTGAGTTATCGACCGTTACCGACAGTGTAACGCGTTGATGCAGTGCATGGAGGCGGTCGAGCTTTTCCCGCCCCAGAATATTGTAAGGCAGGAATATATCCGTCAGCCCGGCGTCGGCCATGACCTCGGCCTCGCCGAGTTTCTGGCAGGTGATGCCCGCTGCGCCAGCTTCCACCTGCATTTTGGCGAAGAACGGCAGTTTGTGCGTCTTGATATGCGGACGCAGTTTTACCCCTATCGCATCGGCATGAGCCTGCACCCGGGCAATATTCGCTTTCACCCGGTCAATGTCGATGAGGATCGCAGGCGTATCCACGTCGTGAATGGTTTTCGGTCCGGTCATGAATCAATCTCCCAGCGGCAGGCGCGGATCATCTATGGTCAGCGTATTGAGGCTATGCTTGATGCGACGCAGGCTTTCCAGCACCTTCGGCCCGCGCGCTTCCGCCGTGGCCGTGGCGATCATGTCAAGAATTGCGAGCAGCGCGAAGCGCGACGAGGTCGGCTTGTAGATATTGCCGTCTTCATTGGCCTGATAGGGAATGAGCACGTCCGCCGCCTTGGCCAGGTCGGAACCTGCAGGCGTGATCGCTACTGTCTGGGCTCCATATTGGCGCGCGACCAGCACGGCTTCCACGACCGAACGCGCAAAGCCGGAAACGGAAAAGGCGATTACCGTCGCCTCATGCGTGGTGACGGCAGCATACATGCGCTGCAACTGCCCATCCACCTGTGCGCTGACAGGAATACCGAGCCGAAACAAACGGTTCTGCATTTCCGTTGCCAGCATGGAAGAGATGCCGCCGGACCCTAGGCAAAGAACAGGGCCCCCGGCGGCGAGCCGTTCGGCCACTTTCATCAGTACGGCCATGTCCAGTCCGTCGCTGGCGCGTTGGATGGCTGCGACCGCCGCATCGGTCACAGCGGTCGCAATGCGGCTTTCACGCACATCGCGTGCGGGAATTTCAGCCGTCAGATACTGGCCGCCAATGGCCAGCGCCTGTGCCAGATAGAATTTGAAATCACGAACACCGTCGCAGCCGAGCGCGCGGCAAAAGCGCGTGACGGTAGGTTCGCTGACGCCAGCTCTGGCGGCGATTTCCGAAATTGCCGCCTTGGAAGCGTAATCCGGATCTGCCAGCACGAGCGCAGCCAGCCGCCGTTCGGATTTCGATCCGTCCTGCGCCACGACATGCAGCCGCGTGATGATGTCGGCAACCTTGCTCATGGGGAGTTCAAAGCGGGAGACCGCTATCCTTGTCGAAAAGATGTATGTGTTCGCTCTTCGCAGTTACAGGCACTTGTTCACCGGGCGCAAGATGCAAGCGCTCGCGAAACACAGCCCTTATGGGCTGTCCCGCTATCCGGCCATAGATATGCGTTTCCGGACCCGTCGGCTCGATGACTTCCACCGTAAGTGTCAGCCCCGTGCCACCCGGCGCGACTGTAAAATTTTCCGGGCGAATGCCAGCTTCGGCCTGCCGGTTTTCGGGCGATCCCGCCGAGACGGCAATTTCTTCGCCCTCTTCAGTGCGAAATATGCCTTCCGATACGGTTCCGGGAATGAAACTCATGGACGGCGAACCGATAAAGCTCGCCACGAACTTGTTGGCCGGGCGGTCATAAAGCTCAAGCGGCGCACCGATCTGCTGGATTTTTCCCTGATTCATAACCACGATCCGGTCGGCCATCGTCATAGCCTCGATCTGATCATGGGTGACGTAGATCACCGTCGATTTCAGGCGTTGATGCAGCGCCTTGATCTCGGTGCGCATCTGTACGCGCAACTGCGCATCGAGATTGGAAAGCGGTTCATCGAACAGGAACACCGACGGTTCGCGAACGATGGCCCGCCCCATGGCGACGCGTTGGCGTTGCCCGCCGGAAAGCTGGCGTGGATAGCGATCAAGATAGGAATGGAGGTTGAGAATGGACGCTGCCTTGTCCACTTTCGCTGCGGTTTCCTCCGACTTCTCGCCACGAATACGCGGACCAAAACCAATATTTTCACGCGCCGTCATATGCGGAAACAGCGCGTAGGACTGAAACACCATCGCGATATTGCGCTTTTGCGGCGGCAACTCGTTGGCCCGGTCTCCACCGATCAGGAGATCGCCGCCGGAAATCGGTTCAAGCCCGGCCACCATCCGCAGAAGCGTGGATTTCCCGCAGCCCGAAGGACCGACGAGCACGAGAAATTCCCCGCTTTGAATATCGAGATCGACACGATCGAGAACGGTCAATTGCCCGAAGGTCTTGGTAATGCCGCGCAGCGAAACCTCTTTCATCGGTCAGTGTCCTCCGAGAATATCTTCTATGAAAGGACGGCAGCCCGCAGTCAGCCCCGCATCGACCGGGAGGATGGCGCCGGTAATCCCCGATGCCCGGTCGGAAGCCAGAAAGGCTACCGTTTCCGCGACCTCACGGGTGTCAACGATACGCCCCAGAGGATAAAAACGCTGCAAGCGGTCCAGAACGCCCGCGTCCTGCGCGATACGATGATCCCATGCGGGTGTCCGTATCGACCCCGGACAGACCACATTGGCGCGCACGCCCTTTCTTCCGAACTCCACCGCGATAGCGCGCGCGAAGGCATTGATCCCGGCCTTGGCGGCCGCATAGGCCGGGTTTCCGAAATGCAGAAGTCCGTTGACCGACGAAATAAACACAAAAACACCGTGCCCGCGGGCAGCCATGGCCTGCGCCATCACATTGGAAAATCCGGCAACCGCAGTCAAATTGAGGTCGATCTCGGCGTCGATATTGCCCTGATCCAGCCCATCGAAAGTCTCGGCACGGGTCCAGCCAGCATTGTTGATCACAATATCAGGCAGGCCGGATTCCGCTATGATCCGCTTTGCTGCGGGCTCCAGCCCGTCACGGTCGAGCAGGTTGAAGGCGTGACGCGCATGGAAGCCATCGCCAGTCATTGCCTCCAGTGACGTATCGCATCCGATAACTCGGGCGCCGCGTTCGGAAAAAAGATGGACAAGCGCGTTTCCCACGCCGCCACCTGCCCCGGTAACCAGCACCGATTTCCCGGCAAATTCGCCTGCTTGCTCCACGCTATTCCCCTTTATGCGGCAGCTTTCTGCAACTGTTTATTCCCGTCAGCGTAAAAGTCAAAATGTAAGTTTGCAACAAAACTTTTCGCTTGAAACTGCTATCAATGCCGATAATGTAGGAAAATAACAAAAATAGATGGTCATCGCGCCAATGCGGGGCAAAACAAGGGAACGGGAAGATGTCTATCAACAAATGGAAGGCCGGCCTTCTGGCTGGATTGAGCATTCTGGCGTTGTCGTCAGTCGCAAATGCTGGTGAAGTACGCATGACGGTCGCGGAGTACAGCTCCAAGACAGGCCCGTATTTCGAGGAAGTGAAGAAAGCGTTCGAAGCTGCCAATCCCGGCATCACGCTTAATTTCGAAGTTGTTCCGTGGGATGTGCTCCTGCAGAAGCTGACCACCGACATTTCAGCAGGCACCAACGCGGATCTTTCGATCATCGGCACACGCTGGCTGATCGATTTCGTGCAGCAGGGCATCGCCGAACCGCTCGACGGTTACATGAACGACGAGTTCAAGGGCCGGTTCATCGAGACTTTCCTGTCGCCGTCCATCCTGGAGGGCAAGACCTACGGCCTGCCGATCGCGGCCTCGGCTCGCGCCATGTATTACAACAAGGATCTTCTTGCCAAGGCAGGCGTCGAAAACCCGCCTGCAACCTGGGACGAACTGAAAGCCGCCGCTACCAAGATCAAGGCGCTCGGCGGAGAGAATTACGGTTTCGGCCTGCAGGGCAAGGAAATCGAGACCGACGTCTATTACTATTATGCCATGTGGTCCTACGGCACCGAAATCCTCAACAAGGACGGGACGTCGGGCCTGAGCACGCGGGGGGCACTGGAGGCTGCCAAGCTTTACAAGTCACTGATTGATGACGGCCTGACCCAGCCCGGCGTCACGTCCTATGCACGAGAAGACGTGCAGAACCTCTTCAAGCAGGGCAAGGTCGGCATGATGATAACCGCGCCTTTCCTTTCCAACCAGATCAAGGAAGAAGCGCCCAATCTCAAATACGGCGTCGCAGCCATTCCAGCCGGACCGACAGGCGCGCGCGGCACCTATGGCGTGACCGATTCCGTCATCATGTTCCAGAACTCCAAGAACAAGGAGGAAGCCTGGAAAGTGCTCGACTTCCTGTTCCAGACAGAGTGGCGCGCCAAGTTCACACAGGGCGAAGGCTTCCTTCCGGTCAACAAGGAAGAGGCGAAGATGGATTATTATGTGAATAATGCCGATCTCGCCGCCTTTACCGCGCTTCTTCCTGATGCCCGCTTTGCGCCGGTCATTCCGGGCTGGGAAGAAATTGCCGACATCACCTCCAACGCCATGCAGAGCATCTATCTCGGCAAGGGCGAACCCGATGCCGTGCTGAAGGACGCCGCCGCCAAGGCGGATGCGATCCTGAAGAAATAACACTCCCCGCCTGCCCGGCAGAGCCTATGCTCCGCCGGGCGCTTTTTCTTCCCGGGATCCAGATTGCCGATGCAAAGCCGCACCCTGCCCTATCTCCTGATCCTGCCGAGCCTGCTTTTGGCTGCGGTGGTGATCTTCTGGCCCGTGGTGCATCTCGTTGAAATTGCCAGCCACGACGTCAACCGCTTCGGGCAGCTACGCGATTTCAACAACGGCGCAAACTTCACGGCGCTTTTCGCAACGCCCGACTTTCTCAATGCGGTCTGGCGCACTGCCGTCTGGACCGTCGCCGTGGTGGGCGGGGCGCTCATCGTTTCCATTCCGGTCGCCGTCATCCTGAACATGGATTTCTATGGGCGGTCGGTCGCCCGCGTCATCGTCATGCTGCCCTGGGCCGTTTCTCTCACCATGACGGCCATTGTCTGGCGTTGGGCGCTGAATGGCGAAAGCGGAATGCTCAATTCCGCATTGCGCAATCTCGGTCTCATCGACAGCAACATTCAATGGCTGGCGAGCGCCGCGACAGCCTTTCCCATGCAGATACTGGTCGGCATTCTGGTCACCGTGCCGTTCACCACCACGATCTTTCTCGGCGGGCTGTCCTCCATCCCAGACGATCTTTACGAAGCATCGTCCCTCGAAGGCGCCAGCCTGTGGCAGCAGTTTCGCGAGATCACCTTTCCGCTGCTCAAGCCCTTCGTGAACATCGCCATCGTGCTGAATACGATCTACGTTTTCAATTCCTTTCCGATCATCTGGGTCATGACACAGGGCGGTCCGGCAAACTCCACCGATATTCTGGTGACGCATCTCTACAAGCTCGCCTTCAGGCTTGGAAAGCTGGGAGAGGCCTCCGCCGTATCGCTCATCATGCTGGCGATACTGCTCGTCTTCACCGCGATCTATATCCGCCTTGCAATGCGGGGAGAACGTGCATGACCGGCTCAAAATTGAAACGCACGATCGTTGCCTGGGCCGTTCTGTCGCCGCTTATCGTGCTGACGCTGTTTCCCTTTGCGGTAATGTTTCTCACCGCCGTCAAACCGCCGCAGGAAGTTCTTTCTCCAACGTGGTGGCTAAGCAGCTTTCGCTGGCAGAACTTTTCGGAAATGTGGGTCCAGACCAAATTCGGGCAAGCGCTTCTGAACTCGCTTTACGTATCAGTCATTGCTTCCGTGGGCGCGATCATCATTTCCATTCCTGCAGCCTATGCGATGTCGCGCTTTCGCTTTGCGGGTCACGGCTTGTTCCGCCAATTCCTGCTCGTCTCGCAGATGATCTCCCCCATCGTTCTGGTGCTTGGCCTTTTTCGGCTGCTCGCCGCTTATGGGCTGATCGAAAGCGTTTCGGCGGTCGGCGCGGTCTATATGGCCTTCAATATCGCCTTCACCGTGTGGATGCTGCAGAGCTATTTCGACACCATACCGCGCGATCTGGAAGAAGCCTCCTGGATGGAAGGCGCCGGACGCGGCAAGACATTGATAAAAGTGTTCCTGCCGCTCTGCCTGCCTGCCATTGCAGTGACGGCTATCTTCACTTTCATCAATGCATGGAACGAATTCGTCGTCGCATTGACCATGCTGCGCAGGCAGGAAAGCTACACCTTGCCCATTCAGGTCTTCTCGCTGGTGGCGGGACGCTACACCGTCGAATGGCATTACGTCATGGCGGCAACCTTTCTTGCCACGCTGCCGGTCGCAATCCTCTTCATCTGGCTCCAGCGCTATCTCATCAAGGGACTGGCGCTTGGGGCAGTCAAATAACCGGAGAAAATCATGTCCAGAAAACAGGTCTTCGGCGCATCGCATGTGCCTCTTTCCCCCGCCGTCCGAGCAGGCGACACAGTCTATATCTCGGGTCAGGTGCCAGTGGGACCGAACGGCCAGATCGTCGACGGCGGCATAGAAGCACAGACGAAACAGGTGCTCGAAAACGTCAAGGCCGCGCTTGCGCTTGCAGGAGCGACCATGGAAGACGTGGTCAAAACTACTATCTGGCTGGAAGACGCGCGGGATTTCGGGCGTATGAACGCCGTCTATGCCACCTATTTTCCAAAAGAGCCTCCTGCACGAACCACGGTCGAGTCCAGGCTGATGATCGACATCAAGATCGAAGTCGAGGCCATTGCCTACGCACCGCAGAAATAAACCGCCCCTCGCCCAGAGAAATTTTCATGCGCATTTTCACCGCATCGCTTGCGACAGAAACCAATACATTCTCGCCGGTTCCGACCGACAGGGCCTCGTTCGAGATGGCATTCTACGCAGCACCCGGCAAGCATCCAGATACGCCGACATTATGCTCTTCGCCCATCGTGGCATTGCGCAAGCGCGCAGCGGCGGAAGGATTGACGGTCATCGAAGGCACCGCCACATGGGCGGAACCGGGCGGCCTGCTCCAACGGCAAGCTTTCGAGGAACTGCGTAATGAAATTCTGGATCAGTTGAAGGCCGCTCTGCCTGTCGATGCAGTTGTTCTCGGTCTGCATGGCGCCATGGTCGCGCAAGGCTATGACGATTGCGAGGGCGATCTTCTGGAACGCGTGCGCGCCATCGTCGGGCCCGATATTCTGGTCGCCAGCGAGTTCGATCCGCACAGCCACCTCACCCCGAAGCGGGTCGAAAACCTTAATATTTTCGCATCCTTCCTCGAATTTCCTCACACGGATTTCTACGAACGCGGCGAGCATGTGGTCGATCTCGCGCTGGATGCGCTGAAAGGCCGGATCAGCCCGGTCATTTCCACCTTCGACTGCCGAATGATCGGCGTCTATCCGACAAGCAAGGAGCCGATGCGCTCCTTCGTCGACCGCATAAAGGCGATGCAGGGCAAGGAGGGCGTCCTGTCCATTTCCGTCATTCATGGCTTCATGGCTGCCGATGTGCCGGAAATGGGAACCCACATTCTTGTCGTCACCGACAATGACCCGGCGAAGGGCAAATCCCTTGCGGAAAAACTCGGGCGTGAACTTATCGCCTTGCGCGAGCAGACCCTGATGACCATGTTCGACACCGATCAGGGCATCGACCGGGCGCTGGCCGCCCATGCAGCCAATCCTGCCAAACCTGCGGTGATCGCCGATGTATGGGACAATCCCGGCGGCGGTGTCGCCGGCGACGGAACCTATGTTCTTCGCCGCCTGATCGAACGGCGTATCGATAATGTCGGCGTTGCCACGATCTGGGACCCCATTGCCGTGACATTCTGCCATGCGGCGGGCGAAGGTGCGTTAATCAATCTGCGTTTCGGCGGCAAATCCGGTCCGCTTGGCGGTGAACCCATCGATGCCCGCGTTACTGTCCTGAAAACCCTCGCCGAAGGCTGGCAGAGTTTTGGGCCAAGCCGCGTGACGCTTGGACCTTCGGCAGTGGTGCGGATTGAAGGCACCGAGATCGACATCATTCTCAACACCAACCGGACGCAGACATTCGAGCCGGATATCTTTTCCAATATCGGCATCGACCCGATGAAGAAGGACATATTGGTGGTCAAGTCCACCAATCATTTCCACGCGGGTTTTGTGCCGATCGCAGCCGAGATCATCTATGTCGCGGCACCCAGCTCCTATCCGAGCAATCCGCGCACGACCAATTATCGTAAGCTCACCCGTGCTATCTGGCCGCGTGTTGAAAATCCGTGGTGAACAAACGAAAAAGCGCGGGCGTTACCCGCGCTTTTTTGATCAGAACGTCGATCTGATCAAAATCAGTTCGAAACGCAGTCTAATGAGCCAGATAGGTCGAGATAATCGGCACGTAAGTGACGAGCGCCAGCAGGATGAACAGCGCCATATACATGCTGAACGCCTGGCGGGTGAAATCTCCGACCCTTACCTTGGCGATGTTGCAGACCATCAGCATGACAGTACCGACCGGCGGCGTCAGCGTGCCAATCGAAAGATTGACGATGACGACGATGCCGAAATGTACCGGATCGATGCCCAGAGCCTTTACCGTTGGCATCAGGAGCGGAACCAGAACGATCATCAGGGCGGTACCCTCGATCAGCGCTCCGAGGATCAGCAGGATCACGTTGACTGCCAGCAGGAACGCATAAGGGTTGCTGGTGAAGGACGAGATCAGCTGCATCAGCGACTGGCCGGCCTGTTCGAGCGAAAACACCCATGCGAGCGCTGACGACGCCATGATGACGAGCATGACGGAGGCGGTCGATTTCGCCGTTTCTATCAGCGAATCCACCACATGCGAGATGCGCATTTCGCGATAGATCACAAAACCGATGATCAGAACCAGCGTCACGGCAACAGCACCGGCTTCCGTCGGCGTGAAGATGTTCATGCGGATACCGCCGATGATCGCAAACAGCAACAGGACAGCAGGCCATGCCGAGGCAAGCGTCGAGACGACTTCGGCGCCGCTCATCCGCTTTTCACGGCTCGGCTTGTAGCCGCGCTTTACCGACGTGATATAGGCCGCGATCATCAGGATGATGGCACCCAGGATGCCCGGCACGACACCAGCCATGAACATCTTGCCGATGGAAACATCCGCAATCAGACCATAGATGATGAGCGCGATGCCCGGAGGAATGATCGGCGTAATCAGCGAACCGGCAGCCGTTACCGCGCAGGAAAATGCCTTGTCATAGCCACGCTTGACCATTTCCGGCACCATCATGCGGGTAAGCATGGCACTGTCGGCCAGATTGGACGCGCTGACGCCGCCCATCAGGGTTGAAACCATGATGTTGGTGAGCGCCATGCCACCGCGCATGCGACCGACCAGAATTTCCGCGACCTTAATCAGACGTTCTGCAATACCGGTATGCGCCATCACC
The DNA here is from genome assembly GCF_041930145.1 of Brucella ciceri. Lineage (NCBI taxonomy): Bacteria > Pseudomonadati > Pseudomonadota > Alphaproteobacteria > Hyphomicrobiales > Brucellaceae > Brucella > Brucella ciceri. The sequence goes on from NZ_JBHEEV010000008.1 coordinate 143,990, forward strand.
GTGCCAAGCATGATGAAGAACGGAATGGCGAGCAGCGATGTGTTTTGAGCCGGGCTGATGAAGCGCTGGACTGCAATCGCTATCGGCATCTGGTTGAAGAACGTAAAATAGGTGAAGACCGCAATCAGGATGGCCACGTAGAGGCGCATATTGAGCGCGATCAGCGCCAGCATGATGAGAACGATAGTCGTAAGATTCATGCCTTGCCTCCCGCAAAAGCGGCGCGCAAGGATTTGAATGCGCCTGCAAACATATAAAGGGCGATAATACCGAAGCCGACCGGCACGGCGATATCGATCCAGTAGTAGGAAACGCGCAGCACGTCGGTCACTTTAAGCTGTGCCGCCACCGACAGCTTGTAGCCGGCATAGGACACGTAGAGCAGAAACAGCCCCGACAGGATGGCAACGACAGCGTTGATGATCTCGCGCAGCTTTTCCGAAAACAGCTCAACAAGCATCGGAATGGCAAGATGCTGGTTGCTGCGTTCCGCGGCAACGCTACCGAGCATCACGATCCAGATCATCAGCAGGCCAGCCATTTCCTCGGTCCATTGCAATGGCTGGTGCATCCAGTAACGCATGACAACGGCGATGTTGAACATCGCCAGCAGGATGAACAGCGGCACGGCAGCCAGCCATTCGATCAGTTTTTCAAACAATTTCATCGGATTGAATTCCATGAGCAGACCATGCCGCGGCAAAGCCGCGACATGGCGATATCCGAAAAGGATGGATCAGTTCAGTTCGGCTTTGATCTTGTCATAAAGACCAGGCGACCATTCCGGGAACTGGGTGTAGACCTTCTCTGCAAGAGCCTTGAAGGGAGCGCGGTCGACATCGATGACTTCGACTCCGGCTTCCTTCATCTTTTCGATCATTTCATTGTCTTTTTCGATCGTCAGCTTCTGGCTGTAGAGACCCGCATCATAAGCGGATTCATGGATCATCTTGAGCTGATCTTCCGGCAGCGTGGAAAAGAAGGCTTCGCCGCCCACGATGAGCGCCACGTTGGTCAGATAGCCGACCTTGCTCAGATATTTGGCTTCTTCCTGGAATTTCTGGCCGTACAGAACAGAAATCGGGTTCTCCACACCATCGATCACGCCCTGCGCGAGCGCCGGGAAGGTTTCTCCGAGCGGCATCGGGGTCGGCGTAGCGCCCATTGCCTCGAAGGTCTTGATCTGCATGACATTGTTCGGCACGCGGATCTTCATGCCCTTCAGGTCTTCAGGCGTGCGGATCGGCTTCTTGGAAATGATCTGGCGAATGCCATAGAGATAGTTCGGCATTACGATATGAATGCCCTTCTTCTTCAGCTCTTCGCTCTTTTCCTTGAACCATGGCCCGTCATAGACCTTGAAAAGCTGCGCCGGATCGTCGGTCAGGAACGGACCATAGAGCACGCCGAGATCAGGATCATACTCGGCAAGAAAGCCCACGTCGGAAATGGTCACGACATTGAGGCCCATCATGGCCTGCTCGGTCACGTCCTTCTTGGAGCCAAGCTGCGAGCTTGGATAAAGTTCGAGCGTGATCTCGCCGTTGCTGCGCTTGGCAAGATCGTCTTTCCAGTAATGCATTACCTCATCGAAAGGCTCGCCGGGGTTGTTTTCATAGGCAACCTTGATCGACACATTGGCAGCGTATGCAGCCATGCTTCCTGCCAGCAGCATGCTGGCGGCGATCATGCCGGTAACGAGTTTCTTCATCAGTATCCTCCCGTATGGGGTCATTAAACAATGGCCTTTTGGCCGGTTTCCTCCACTAGCGTCCGGCACCGTCCATGCGGCCCGGACATTTGCTTCGATTTCAGTCGCGTTCGATGATGATCTTCAAGACATTGCGGTCGCCGTCCCAGTAGGGAAGCGCCGCTTCAGCTTCATCGAACGGAAATATTTTGGAGATCAGCTTGTCGGCATCCGCTCCGAGCTTTTCCAGATGGGCGATGACAGCCTCGAAATCCGCGAGCGTCGCATTGCGCGATCCCATGATGTCGAGTTCCTTCAGGTTGAAGAACTGCGTCTGGTAGGTGACTGGGGCCTTGGAATAGCCGACATAAACCACCCTGCCCGCGAAGCCCGCCAGATCGACGGCCTGCGTGAAAGTGATCGGTAGGCCGACCGCTTCAAAAGCAACGTCCACGCCGTCATCGTCTGTCAGTTCCTGAACCTTCGCGACAACGTCCTCGCCGCCCGGAAGCGCATGCGTGGCGCCGAATTGCAGCGCCAGTTCGCGCTTTTCAGCACTTGGATCGATGGCGATGACCTTGGCGCCACGGGCGACTGCGCCGAGCAGCACGCCCATGCCGATCATGCCGCAGCCGAGAACAGCGACCGTGTCGCCTGCCTGGACCCGTCCGCGCTCGACGGCATGGAAGCCGACCGAAAGCGGCTCGACCAGTGCCAGATGACGCGGTTCCAGCGTATCGTTGAGGATCAGCTTTTCGGCAGCCAGCACGATCTGGTCGGCCAGACCGCCATTCTGCTGCACGCCAAGCGTCTTGTTATAACGGCACGCATTGAGCCGGCCCTTGCGGCAGGACGAACATTCACCGCAATTCGTGTAAGGCAGCACGATCACCCGCTTGCCGCTGGCGTAGGCGGCGCTGACGCCCGCGCCTGCTTCAATGATCTCGCCGCCGATCTCGTGCCCCGGAATACGCGGCAGCTGCACCAGCGGATTAAGCCCCTTGAAAGTGTTCAGGTCGCTGCCGCAGAGCCCAACATGCCGTACCCGCACTCGGACATGACCCGCCAGCAACGGCGCTTCGTCGATTTCTGCAAAACGGGTAACGTTTTCGCTCTCGATACGCAGAGCTTTGACCATCGAATTATTCCTGTCAGTCGTCATTGAATAAAGGGCTATGAAACGGGGGATCAGGTTACGGCGCCGACCTGCCACGGCACGAATTCGTTGTCGCCATAGTCATAGACTTCGCTCAACGTCTTCTCGCCTGATGCGACCGCGATGATATGTTCGAAGATGCGCGTACCGGACTGCTCGATGGTCTCATCGCCGGTGACGATACCGCCGCAATTGATGTCCATGTCTTCCTTCATGTGCTCGTACATTTCGGAATTCGTGGCGATCTTGATGCAGGGTGAAGGCTTGAAGCCGGATACCGAACCGCGACCCGTGGTGAAGCAGATCACATTGCAGCCACCGGCCACCTGCCCGGTCACGGCAACGGGGTCATAACCCGGCGTGTCCATGAACACGAAGCCGGGTTCAGTCACGGTTTCAGCGAATTCATAGACGGCCTTGAGCGGCATGGAGCCACCCTTGGCAACCGCACCCAGCGACTTTTCCAGAATGGTGGTGAGACCGCCGAGCTTGTTGCCATGGGATGGGTTGTTGTTGAGTTCGTCGCCATTGCGCGCGGTGTAGTCACGCCACCAGTCGATGCGCTGCAACAGCTTTTCCGCCACCGCTGGCGTTACTGCGCGGCGCGTCAGAAGATGTTCGGCACCGTAGATTTCCGGCGTCTCCGACAGGACGGTCGTGCCGCCATTGCGCACGATAAGGTCCGAGGCATAGCCCAATGCCGGATTGGCGGAGATGCCGGAATAACCGTCCGAGCCGCCGCATTCCAGCGCCACTTTTAACTTCGACAGAGGCTGTCTGGTGCGTACCGCGGAATTGACCAAAGGCAGCATTTCCTTGATCTCGGCAATCGCATGATCGATGGTCTTGCGCGTGCCGCCATGCTGCTGGATCGTCATGGTGCGCAGGCGCGAGCCTTCTTCCATGCGATAATGTTCGAGGATCGGCGCAATCTGGTTGGTTTCGCAGCCAAGCCCGATCAGCAATATTCCCCCGAAATTCGGATGCTTGGCATAGCCCTGAATGGTGCGCGTCAAAAGGCGATAGCCTTCCGACTTTGTGTTGAGCGCGCAACCGCTGCCATGCGTCAGCGCGACGACGCCATCAACGTTGTCGAAACCGTCGAGCCCGCCCATGCGATTGAAATAATCGGCGATGTAGCGCGACACCGTGGCAGAGCAGTTGACTGACGAAATCACGCCGATGAAATTGCGCGTGCCGACGCCGCCAGCGCCACGGTCGAAGCCCATGAAATGGCGGCGTTCCGCCTCCGGCAGCATGCCGCGTTCCTCAATATCGATGGAGAACTGATGCTCGTGTTCGGAGGGCAGCATGGCGAGGTTCTGCAAATGCACGTGCTCGCCCTGCGCAATGTCCTTCGTCGCAACGCCGATCACCTGCCCGTATTTCAGGACTTCCTTGCCTTCCGGAATATCGCGAACGGCAACCTTGTGCCCACGTCCGATCAGTTCGCGGGCCTTGATCCCCTCAAGGCCGATCGGATCGCCAGCGCGAACCGAAACGCGCGCCACCGCAACATCATCCGCAGGATGCAGCAAAATTACCGGCGCAACCGCTGTAGCAACGGAATCATTCATGTGTCTGACCTCACTCCCAAATCGCCCCGGCTAATCACTCGCTGGGTTCATTATCCATCCAACGCTGCTTGGATCGGTCCAGATGCGTTCGCATCGCTGCTTGCGCCTGAAGCGGATCCTTCGCCTCAAGCGCCGCATAGATCGCCTCGTGCTCGGCCAGAGCCAGAGCCCATGTATCGTTATCCTCGAAGCGCGTTCTGATATGCGACGTCAGCGGACTATGCCGCTCGTCGAAAAGGTCGCGCACGATGCGCACCAGCACGGAGTTCCCCGATTGCTCGGCGATGAGCAGATGAAACTGCCTGTCGAGTTCAATGGCCTTGCGCCCGGCATCGACATTCACCTTCATGGCGTCAATCGTTGCGCGCAGTTCGGCCAGGCTTTCAGGCGTCATGCGCGCACAGGCCATGACAACCACGCTGCCCTCGACCATTTCGCGCGCCTGCATGATTTCGAGCGGGCTCTCGCCGATGGAAGCTCCTTGTGAAAGCGAACGCTTTTCCGACTCTGCCGTGACATAGATGCCGGAACCCATGCGGATTTCGACATTGCCGGCGATTTCGAGCGCAATCAGCGCTTCGCGCAGCGAAGGCCGCGACACACCGAGCTGCTGTGCCAGCTCGCGCTCAGCCGGAAGCCTGCTGCCAGCAGGAAACTGGCCGTCCTGAATGAGGTTTCTCACCCGGTCTGCAATCTGCTGATAAAGCCTGCGCGGTTCCGCGGTCGCCGTAAAGTCGCTCATGATGCTCCCAATTCGCCTCTCCTCGAATTGGCCTTACCATATTAGCAAGCGAAACGAAGCGCAATATACGCAGAAACTCAAAGAATTGCGGCAAATTGCACATTTCCACATCTGCGCTGAAATCATTCGGCCCTTAAATCTTCCCACTGGCTTGACCAATTTACCCTGCATCGCTTAGTTAAAACCACTGATTTATGGGAGAAGGTCATGCACGAAAAGCCAGCGATCCTGCAGTTTGGCACCAGTCGTTTTCTGTTGGCTCATGCCGATTTCTTTGTTTCGGAGGCGCTTGCCGAGGGCAAAGCCATCGGGACAATCGCCGTCGTGCAGACTACTTCAAATCCGCAGAGCAGCCAGCGGATCGCAGCCCTGAACGAAGCCCGCAGCTATCCGGTAATGATCCGCGGACTGGCTGATGGGAAACCCTTTGAGAAGGAATATCAGGCGCAAGGCGTCACCACCGCCTATTCCGCCCATCAAGACTGGCCTGCGATTCTCGACCTTGGCACCAGTGTCGATGTGATTCTTTCCAATACCGGGGACAAGGGTTTTGAGCTCGACAAGAGCGATGACAGTTCGCTTCTTGCCAATCCGGAAGCTTTACCGAAGAGCTTTCCGGCCAAGCTTCTGGTGCTTCTGCATCACCGCTGGCAGCACAATCCCGATGCGCCGCTGTCGGTATTTCCCTGCGAGCTGATCTCGCGCAATGGCGACAAGCTACGCTCTATCCTGATCGATCTCGCCCATGACTGGAAACTGCCGGACAGTTTCGTGCAATGGCTCGAAACCCGCTGCGTCTTCGCCAACAGCCTTGTTGATCGTATCGTCTCAGAACCCATCGAGCCGATCGGCGCCGTCGCCGAACCCTATGCGCTGTGGGCAATCGAGGAGGCCGATGGCCTGACGCTGCCTTGCGAACACAAAGATATCGTCCTCACCGACGATCTTGCACGCTATGAGCATCTGAAGCTCTATCTGCTCAACCTTGGCCATACATTCATCGCAGAACAATGGCTGAAGGGCGGTCGCCCGAAAGACGAGATAGTGCTGGAAGCCATGCAGGACGAAACGATCCGGCGTGAACTGGAAACGGTCTGGCGTGAGGAAGTCCTGCCGGTTTTCGCTGCGGACGGGCTTGGAGACCAGGCGGCGGCTTATATGGATTCTGTGCGGGAACGGTTTCTTAACCCCTTCCTCAAGCACCGTATCGCAGACATTGCTTCCAACCACGAGGAGAAGAAGCGCCGCCGCTTCGCGCCGGTTATCGATCGCGCGTCGGAACTCGGTCTCGACCTGGAGCAGCCACGCCTGAAAGCGGCTGTGGCCTCCTGAAACTACGCGTCGTGCTTTCCGAAAATCGGATTCGATTTTCGGGCCGATGCTGCCAGCCATTCGTTCAGCTCGACTTCGGCGCGTTCAAGCGCGCTGTAGTTCAGCAGTTTGCGCAAAAGCGCGACCGTTACCGCGCGCGCCCGCAGATTGAAACGCCCCTCATCCGGCTCGCTCTTCTCCTGATACACCCCAAGTTTTTCATAGAGTTGCTGCAATCTGTTCTGGACACTTCTCAATGACAGATTGCGGCGGCGCGCAATGACGCGATCCGTAAGCCCCAGCGCGATATCGATCAGAATCTCATATTCGCTTTCGCTGAAACCGCTGGCATGACCAAGGCTCTTTTGCTGGAGGCCGCGCACCTCACGGTCGATGACGCATTGGGCTTCGACGAAGATGCTGCGCAATGCCAGCCGCAGCTTGTCGTCCGATGCGGACTTCAAAACATAGCCGTAAGCCGCCCCTTCCGGCACGATGCGCGACACGCCGCGCACATAGGCTTCGTCGGCATAGTTCGACCAGAACAATATGCGCGTTTCGGGATTTTCCTTCCAGATGGTGCGCGCGGCTTCGATGCCGTTGCGCCCGTTCATCTGCAAATCCATGACGATATGGGCGGCCCTGTGCTGGCGCGCGAGTTTCTCGCCCGTCGACCCGTTTTCAGCTTCCAGCACATCGCTGCATTCCGGCAGCGCCGCCCGCACGGCCTCGCCGAGATAGGCGCGGTGCAACGGATCATCTTCCACGATCAGAACATGCATTTTATCCTCCGCCCTCCCGGCACATTTCCGCAGGCAGGTGAATCGTCACACTGGTGCCGCCGCCTTCCCCGTTTTTCCTGATAGCGAAACTCGCAGAAATCAACCGCGCGCGTGTGCGCATATTGTCGATCCCATGCCCAACGTCGGGACGCTGCGTATGGCGATCCATACCGATGCCGTTGTCCGCCACTTCAACATGCAGGCGACCGCCCTTGTTGCGGAACGCGACGCGCAACCGGCTTGCATGAGCATGACGGATTGCATTGTTGATTGCCTCCTGCACGATGCGAAACAGCGAGGTCGCGACCGTTTCTTCCAGCCGATCCGCCATGCCGCCGCTGCTGTCATCCAGCGTCCATTCGACGGACGATCCGCTGTCGCGCACCGAACGGCCCAGATGGTTTTCCGTCGCCTGCACGAAACCGAACAGCTGGAGGATCGAAGGCTTCGCTTCTTCAATGATTTGCCGAAGATCGTGCATGCAATGCTGGAGCCCCCGAAACAGCGGCTCGAGCTGCTCGCCGGAGAGGTCCGGGGCATGGGTGAGCCGCTCCACATGGCGCGCCAGTCGTGTCAGATCGGCGAGCGTCTGGTCGTGCAGGTCCATGCCGATGCGGTGGCGCTCGATTTCCAGCGCTTCCGTCAGTTTAAGCGCGCCGAAGCGCAAGCCTTCCTCCCGCGCTCGCGCTTCCGCTTCCACAATGGCGGACCGCTTGGCCTGCTCCGCCGCACGGATCGCGAAGAAATACGGGGTAAGCAGATCGGCAATCGACTGGGCATTTTCCACGTCCCGCATGGTGTAGCAGGCGGGAGTGAGACTGGAACAGCTGAGCGCGCCGATAATATCGCCCTGCGCCTTTAGCGGCACATGCAGGCGGCCCTTCAGATCGTGCTCGATAATGGGTCTGGAGAAAGCACCCGTAAAATGAAAGCGCGGATCGGTGCGCGCATCGTCAGTGAGAAGATGATCGGCCTCGCCGGAAAGCACAGTTCGAATGGGACTGCCGGAAAGCGGTGCGGGCGGATTGCGGCTCCAGTCCGTCGATATGCCGCTCTCATAGGCGATATGAAACTTGCCATCGAGCGTCTTGATGCAGACGTCCAGATGGTCATAGGGCACGATATGCGTGATCTCCGCCGCCACCGCCCGGATGATGGAATCGAAGTCGAGTTGTCCCGCCAGCAATCTGGAAATATTCAGATAGTGGTCGAGCAACCTTTGGGGGGCGAGTTCAAGCAAGCGTCTCTCCTCCAGAACGCAAACTGCTCATGAAGCTATAATACGCCGCGACATCCTCGGCGCGTCTTGCGGGTTTCCGCAATTTTGCTGCGGGAACCCGCAAGTCAGTTGCTTCAATGGGCCTTCACAGAAGGCTTCTCTTCTTTCATCCTCGCTTCACCAGAAAATTGCCCGCGATACAAGAGTGAAAAATCGCATCAGGCGCGGACTGGTGCCGTTGAGGAGCGGCGGTGCGGGAGGCTCGCGCCACAATCAATTCAGACGATCCGAAGTGCCGGGGCGCTGCGGGTCGCATACTGGCAACTGGGAGGAATGAATGAAACTCGCAAAAATCCTTTTCGCATCCGCAGCACTGGCAGGCGTATTGGCCGCAGGCAGCGCAATGGCCGACACATCATCGAAGAAGATCGCATTCTCGAACAATTATGCTGGCAACTCGTGGCGTCAGGCCATGCTGGAAAGCTGGGACAAGATCACCAAGGAAGCCGTGAAGGCCGGCGTGGTGGCTGCTGCCGACCCGTTCACGACGGCTGAAAACCAGGCGACCGAACAGGCCGCGCAGATCCAGAACATGATCCTGCAGGGTTATGACGCCATCGTCATCAATGCCGCCTCGCCAACCGCCTTGAATGGCGCGATCAAGGAAGCCTGCGATGCGGGCATCACGGTCGTTTCCTTCGACGGCATCGTGACCGAGCCTTGCGCATGGCGCATTGCGGTCGATTTCAAGGCGATGGGTGAAGGACAGATCGACTATCTTGCCAAGCGCCTCCCGGATGGCGGCAACCTGCTCGAAATTCGCGGCCTTGCCGGTGTTTCCGTCGATGACAATATCCATGCCGGCATCGAAGAAGGCGTGAAGAAACATCCGAAATTCAAGATCGTCGGTTCCGTCAATGGCGACTGGGCCGCAGACGTCGCACAGCGTGCCGTCGCGGGCATTCTCCCAAGCCTGCCGAAAATCGATGCGGTCGTGACGCAGGGTGGCGACGGTTACGGCGCTGCGCAGGCTTTCGCCGCCGCCAAGCGCGAAACGCCGATCATCATCATGGGCAATCGTGAGGACGAACTGCAGTGGTGGAAACAGCAGAAGGACACCAACGGCTACGAAACCATGTCGGTTTCGATTGCGCCCGGCGTATCCACGCTTGCTTTCTGGGTTGCCCAGCAGATTCTCGACGGCAAGGACGTGAAGAAGGACCTTGTGGTTCCGTTCCTCAGCGTCAGCCAGGAATCGCTCGACAAGGACCTTGCCAACACCCAGAAGGGTGGCGTCGCGAATGTCGAATATTCGCTTGAAGACGCGCAGAAGGTCATCGACGCCGCGAAATAAGCAGCGCGTTGCATCATCAGACGATTGGGGCGGGTTTCGTTCCCGCCCTTTTCCGTCACCTCTATTCAGCATTTCCAGCAGTCAGATGAACGTATGACAGAAGCAGCAGAGAAACGAGAGGTCGTCGCCGCGCGCAATATCCGCGTGCAGTTCGGTGCGGTGAAAGCACTGGATGGCGCCGAACTCGTGATCCGCGAAGGCGAGTGTGTCGGGCTTGTGGGGCACAATGGCGCGGGCAAATCCACCATCGTCAATGTCATCAATGGCGGGCTGTCGCCGCACGAAGGCAGCGTTTCCTATCACGGCGAAGCGGGACATGGCGTGGCGATGGCACGCAAGCACGGTGTGCGCTGCGTGTTTCAGGAACTGTCGCTGTTCCCCAACCTGACGATTGCCGAGAATGTCCGCATCATGCAACGCGACCTCGAAGGCGCGAACTGGCGCGGCAAGGCCGTTGAACTGATTTCCAAAAAGCTCAACGAGATTTTTCCGGGCCACAAGATCGACAGCAGCGCGACCATCGACGAACTGTCGATTGCCGAGCGGCAGATGGTGGAAATCGCAATCAACTTCACCGCTCCCGGCACTGCACCAAAACTGGTCATTCTCGACGAGCCGACCTCATCGCTCGATGCAGGCATTGCCGCGCAACTGATGGCCTATGTGCGTCGCTTCGTTGAAACCGGCGGTGCCGTTATCCTCATTTCGCACATGCTGGGCGAAATTCTCTCCACCTCCGACCGCATCGTGGTGATGAAGGACGGCAAGGTCGTCGCCAATCGCGCCGCCAGCGAATTTACCAATCGCAGCCTCGTCGAAGCCATGGGCAGCGTGGAGCGCGAGAAAGCGGCGCGCCGCGTCGCAAAGACGGATGCCACCGGCTCACCCGTTCTGTCCTTCGCAAAGCGCGCCTCCGACATAAAGCCGTTTCAGGCTTTCAAGGGCGAAGTCATCGGCCTCGCCGGTCTGGCAGGGCACGGACAGACCAGGATGCTGCTCGACCTTTACTATGCGCGGCGCCCCAATTGGATACCGGCCCGGACCTGCGAGATCGCCTTCGTCGCAGGCGACCGCAGCCTCAACGGCACTTTTCCGCTGTGGAGCATCCTGCACAATCTCACGGTCAGTTCGCTCGACCGGCTTTCGTCGCTGAAACTCGTCGACCAGACAAGGGAAGACGCGCTCGGCGGAGAATGGAAGGACCGCATCCAGATACGCACGCCTGATATGGGCAACCGCATCCTGTCACTGTCGGGCGGCAACCAGCAGAAAGTGCTGTTCGCCCGCGCTCTGGCAACCAGCGCGCATACGATCCTGATGGACGATCCGATGCGTGGCGTCGATGTCGGCACCAAGCAGGAAGTCTATGAAATTCTGCGCCATGAGGCGGAAAACGGGCGCACATTCGTCTGGTATTCTACCGAAATGGACGAAATCGAACTTTGCGACCGCGTCTATGTTTTCCGCGACGGTGCTATCGTTGCTGAACTGACCGGCGAAGACATTACGGAAAAGAACGTGCTTGCCGCATCATTCGAGGGAGGTCACGAATAATGCGCCTCTCCTCTTCCACCATCCGCCTGCTGACGCCGGTGTTCTCGCTGGTCCTGCTTCTGGCCGCCGTCTTCTACATGCAGCCGCGTGCCATGAGCTACACCGGGCTGAACCTCCTGTTCAATCTTGCCGTCCCGATCGCACTGGCAACCATCGCCCAGATGCTGATCATGGCCGTCAACGACCTCGATCTTTCGATGGGCACCTTCGTGAGCTTCGTGGTCTGCGTCGCCGCCACCTATCTTCACACCGCTCCCATCATCGGAGTGTTGATCCTCGCCGCCGCTATTGCGGCTTATGCGGCGCTCGGCGCGCTGATCCATCTGCGCAACCTGCCATCCATCGTCGTCACGCTGGGCATGAGCTTCGTCTGGGGCGGCTTCGCAGTCCTTCTGCTGCCATCGCCGGGCGGCCAGGCTCCCGACTGGGCGCGGTGGATCATGACCGCCAAGCCGCCTTTCATGCCGATGGCTATTGTCGCCAGCATTCTGATTGCGCTGGTCACGCATTTCATCGTGATGCGGTCGACCTTCGGCGTGCTGATGCGCGGCGCGGGCGGCAACACGCGCTCCATCGAGCGCGCCGGCTGGTCTGTCACCACGATCCGCGCCGGAACCTATGCGCTGGCTGCTTTCTTCGCGGTGCTTGCAGGTATTGCGCTGGTGGGCCTCACCACATCGGCGGACGCCAATATCGCGCTACGTTATACGCTTCTCTCCATCGCAGGCGTCATTCTGGGCGGCGGTGAATTCGTCGGCGGGCGCGTCTCGCCCATCGGCGCTGTCATCGGCGCGCTCACACTGACGCTTGCAGGATCGTTCCTCTCCTTTATGCGCATTTCACCGGATTGGCAGATCGGAGCGCAAGGCGGCATTCTCATCGTGGTGCTGGCCCTGCGCCTCTTCCTCAACCGCCTCGAAAAGAGGGAGAAAAAGCAATGAACGGTCTCGCCCTGCTTACCAGCCGCCCATGGATATGGTCGTTCATCGCGACCGTCGTCGTGTGGATCATCACCATTCTTTTCACCGGAGGCGCAGGCGCGCACGGGCTTTCCCACGCTGCCTTCACCTTTGCATCCTTCTCGGTGATCGTCGGCCTCGGCCAAATGTTCGTCATCACGCTCGGCCCGGGCAATATCGATCTGTCGGTGCCTGCCAACATGACGCTCGCCGCAACGCTGGCGCTGAAGCTGATGGATTCCCAGGAGGGAATGATCCTCGCCGGGCTCGCCGTGGCGCTGCTCATCGGCCTTGCCATCGGCATCTGCAATTATGCGCTGATCAAGCTCCTGCGCATTCCGCCCATCATCGCCACCTTGTCGATGAGCTTCCTGATCCAATCAACCGCCATCTGGAGCAATCGCGGCCTGCGCGTAAAACCGCCGGAAAGCCTGGCACAGTTTACCACAGCCTCGACCTTCGGCATTCCCAATGTCGCCATCGTGGCTCTGATCCTGTCGGTCATTGGCTGGGTACTCCTGAAAAAGAGCATCTACGGGCGCTGGATTTCTGCAATCGGCCAGAATCCTTTCGCGGCGCGCATGGCCGGAATCCCTGTCGATGGCACGCGCTTCATCACCTATCTGCTCTGCGCCGTTCTGGCCTCGCTCTGCGGCTTCCTGCTTGCCTGTTTCTCGGGCGGCGCGGCGCTGAACATGGGGGCGGAATATCTCCTGATGTCGATTGCTGTCGTCATCATCGGCGGTACAGCGGTTGCCGGTGGCGATTCCAACATCCCCGGCATCTGGGGCGCGGCCCTGTTCATGTTCCTCATCGTCTCGATGCTCAACACTTATGGTTTCGGCGCCGGTGTCCGCCTCGTCCTGACCGGGCTCACCATCATTGCGGTGATCATCCTCGCCAGTGGCCGTCGGGCTACGCGATAGTTTTTCCGGAGTAATTTTCCTTGCTACAGACTGTTTCGATTTACGAAATCCACGACGAACGTTTCAAGCAGATGATCGTGCCGAGCGCCGATCTGGACGAGCTTTATTGCGGCTGTCGCTGGGCGGAAGGTCCGGTGTGGTTCGGTGACCAGAACTGCCTTTTGTGGAGCGACATTCCCAACCAGCGCATTCTGCGCTGGGTGCCAGAAGGCGGCGTTTCCGTATTCCGCCAGCCATCCAATTTCTCAAACGGCAATACGCGCGACCGCGAAGGACGCCTCGTCACCTGCGAGCATGGGGGCCGGCGCGTCACCCGTACCGAACCGGACGGCAGCATCACCGTGCTTGCCGAGAGCTACCAGGGCAAGAAGCTCAATGCCCCCAATGATGTGATTGTGCGTTCAGACGGAACCGTCTGGTTCACCGATCCGACATACGGCATCATGGCCGATTATGAAGGCTACAAGGCCCTACCCGAACAGCCGACACGCAACGTCTATCGCCTTGACCCGAAAACGGGCGAACTCGATGCGATCATCACCGATTTCCATCAGCCGAACGGCCTTGCCTTCTCCCCTGACGAAACCAGGCTCTATGTTGCCGACAGCGCCTACAGCCACGACGAGAACGCACCGCGCCACATCCGCGTCTTCGACGTTGTGGATGGCGGCAAACGCGTCACCGGCGGCACGGTCTTCTGCACCATCGATAATGGCTTGCCGGACGGTTTCCGCTTCGATACGGACGGCAACCTGTGGACCAGCGCCGGCGACGGCGTGCACTGTTTCTCCCCGGAAGGCACGCTCCTCGGCAAGCTCAGAACGCCGCAGACAGTCGCAAACGTGACTTTTGGCGGCCCGCGCCGCAACCGGCTTTTCATCGCCGCCACGAAGTCGCTTTATGCGGTCTATCTCACCGTCACCGGTGCTCAATATCCCTGAAAAAAATTACGGCGGCTTTCCAGAATGAAAAGCCGCCGCTCATTATAAATAGAGTAATTCATTGAAATAACTGCATTTGCCGCACGCCCGTTAATGCGGGCGTGCCAATATTGTTTCTTGATCCAAAACGGATCTTTCCGGCCGAAAGCCAGAGAGACCCGCATATCAGGACCGAGAATGACGGAACAAATCAAAGAATGATCTCTTCTGTCCTTCTGCAATGCACCTGGAGACAAGGCTACGCCTGCCACTCGGTGCATATGCCCTGATGCGCTGAGGCTTTATAACGCCATCGTCAACGCCATGAAAACAGATTGTCAATAAATACAGTCAATTTACTGTGATTAAATTGAATAAAACGTGCAACTTATCATAATGTTAGTATTATTTTATAAGTATCTATATTAGCAATTTCTATTTTATAATCCTACTTGTTACCATATTTATTAGGATATCCACATGAAGCAGGATAATGACCGTCGCGGACTGCTGTTCAATCCTCTCACCCCCGTCAAGCCGAATATCTGAGTTTCACAGAACGTCGGTCCGGCGCTCGATAGCGGATATGGCACCCGTCGATGCCCGTGTGCTCGACGTCGACTTCTATGCCGAAGACCTCGGCGATGCGCTCTGCCCGCAACACCTCGCGGGGCGTGCCCAGCGCGACGAGGTTTCCGCGGTCCATGACCGCGATACGGTCGCAGAACATCGCGGCGTGGTTGAGGTCGTGCAAGGCAGCCACGACCGTCAGCTTCTGCCGGCTGACAAGATCGAGCAGCCCGATCTGGTGTCCGATATCGAGATGATTGGTCGGCTCGTCCAGCAGCAATATCCGTGGTTCCTGCGCCAGAGCGCGGGCTATGTGCAGTCGCTGTCGCTCCCCACCCGAAAGCGTGTGCCAGTAGCGGTCGGCCAGATGCGCCATATCGACATTTGCCAGCGCCTGATCAACGATTGCATCATCTTCCGCCGACCATGGCGACAGCGCGCCCAGATAGGGCGTCCGCCCCAGCTCCACCGCCTGACGCGCCGTGATGCGTTCCGTGGTGCCCGCCTGCTGCTCGACCAGCGCCATCCGGCGTGCGATCTCGCGACGGCTGAAGCTGCCGATGGGCGCGCCGCAAAGGTTCACTTCGCCGACGCGGCACCGGCGCACGCCAGACAGCAGGGACAGAAAACTGGTCTTTCCCGATCCGTTCGGCCCGATGATGCCAAGAAATTCACCTTCCGCCACGTTTAGCGAAATATTGCGCAAAATCTCGACATTGCCCGCCGACCAGCCGACATTGCGTGCTGAAAGGATCATGACGACGCCCTTCTTTGTCCGAGCAAGAGGGCGAAGGCGGGCGCACCGAACAAAGCCGTGATGACGCCAATCGGAAGCACCTGCCCCGGAATGATTATGCGCGACAGGATATCGGCAACGATCATGAAGATTGCTCCAATCAGAGCCGCCGCAGGCAACAGCCTGCCGTGCCGAACCCCGACCACCATTCGGGCGGCATGGGGAATGACGAGCCCGATGAAGCCGACAGAGCCGACGATGGATACCATGACCGCCGTCATCATGGCGCTGACGCCGATCAGCACCGCATAGACGCGCCGTACCGGTATGCCGAGCGAAGCTGCGGATTCCGTTCCGAAGGTAAAGGCATCCAGCGCCCGTGAATGCCACAGGCAGATGGCAAGGCCCACCAGACAGGCAGGCAGGGCAAGGATGACGTCCGGCCAGCGCACGCCCGAAAGATTGCCCAAAAGCCAGAACATGATGCCGCGTGCCTGTTCTGCATTTGCAGCCTTGGTGACGATGAATGATGTCAGCGCATTGAAAAGCTGTGAACCGGCAATGCCGGCGAGGATGATCGCGCTGCTGTCCCGCCCTGCCCGCAGCGCCAGCAGGGAAACAAGGCAGAAGGCAACGATGGCTCCGATGAAAGCGCCCAGCGAAAGCGATAGCACACCAGCGCCGATGCCCAGAATGGCGACGCCGACAGCCCCGGTCGAAGCACCCGCAGAAATTCCAAGAATGTAAGGATCGGCAAGTGAATTTCGCAGCAGCGATTGCAGGATGACGCCGGATATTGCGAGCGACGCGCCGCAACATGCGGCGATGACGGCCCGGCTGAGGCGATAACTCCAGACGATGCCCTCATCGATGGGTTCGAGCGCATATCCGGCGTTCCACACCCGGTTGGCCACGGTCTTGGCAACCACGTCGAGCGGTATCGCCGTTTCGCCTATCGCAGCCCCAAGCCAAAGGGCGACAAGAAGCAGGACAAGCGAAAAGACCAGGAAAGACACGCCGGAGCGTGCCCTTCCCTTGTGTTTCAAGCCCGTTGCTGTTGCCCGCGCCGTCACTTGTCGAGGTCCGAGGCGGCAATATCGGCGGCAAGCGTTTCGATGCCCTCGATCACGCGAAGCGATGTGCTCATCGATTGCGCATCCATGTCGAAGACATGCTTGTCCTTCACCGCAGGCATCAGCTTCGTGACAGCATCATTGTCGAGGAACTGGCGCTTGACGGCAATGTCATCAGCCGGATAGCGGCGGCGATCCAGCTTTGCGGCAACGATCATCGACGGGTTCGATTTCGCGATCGTCTCCCATCCGACTGTCGGCCATTCTTCCTCGCTGTCGATCACATTCCTGATGCCGAGCGCCGAAAGAATATAGGCCGGCGCACCGAACTTACCCGCTACATAGGGGTCAGCGTCAACCTGTGCGCTGGAGAACCAGACGACTGCAGAAAGATTTTCGCCTTTGGACGAAATTTTCTCACGCGCCGCTGCTTCGCGGGCCTTCAGGTCGGCGACGAGTTTCTCGCCACGGTCCTGCACGTTGAAGATTTCCGCCAGTTCGGTGATTTCCTGATAGACGATATCCATCTTGAACGCCGCAGTGCGAACGCCGTCGCCGCCACCGGAATTATCCTTGCCGACGCAATCGGATGGCGACGTGTAGGCCGGAATGCCAAGCTCCTCGAATTGTTCCGGCTTTGCCACAATGCCCGTGGGGCCTACATGCCACTGAAAATCAGCCGTCACGATTTCCGGCTTTTCCGCCAGAACGCTTTCAAAGCTCGGATCGTTATCGGCGAGCCGCTTTACCTTGGCGTTGGCCTCCTCGAAACCCTTGAGGACAGGGCCGAACCAGACCGCTGTCCCGACGAGCTTGTCGCCGAGACCGAGGCTATAGAGAATTTCTGCGCTGCTCTGGCCAACCGCGACGGCGCGGCTTGGTGCCTGCTTGAAGGTGACATCACGGCCGCAGTTTTTCAGCGTCAGCGGATATTGCGTTTCTGCTGCCCGTGCAGCCGGACCGCTTGCCAGAAATGCGACCGCGCAGAGGGCGGCACGAAACGGCGTATTGCCTGGAATTTTCATAGGAATCCCCGAAAATGATAAGAGAAACGAGCCCTGTCAGGCGGCGGAAAAAATCCGGCGCGAAAGACGGACAGGCATATCCGGGGACATGTCGAAATCATGCGATGACGATGGAAGGAAGCGTCCTGCGACGCGGAAAACTGTCATAACCGGCTCCTGCTCCGGGCATCCCCGCCCGTGACAATGGACAACACTAGACGGCAGGTCTCCTGGCTCGCGAATATCTGCTGTTCATCTGCCTTCCCGCGCTTCTCCGGCGCAGTGGCATGACGCTTTCAACGTCACGAGGATGAACGGCAATCCGCTTACAGTTGCGGGGGCAGCCACGGTCTTGGCCCCTTTTCGGGTCGTCCTCACCGTGTTCCCTATTAATCCCCTTCGCTCTCGGTCGGGGAACCGTCGTTACACTATTACGTTGGCCCGCTGCCGCCGTCAAGCAGGTCTCGACGGCTATTTCCGGCGCGCGATCTTCAAGCGATTCGAAAGCGTGTCACTTAAATTGCGGCCAAACTATTGTCGCATATGCTGGCCTATTGAATTTGTTTTCGCTAATCTCCATGTAGTTTGCTCCTGCTAGGAAAGCGGGACTTTGGGGAGGTCCGCCGCAGGGCGGCAATATATTCCGTTGGGAGGACATATGCGTAGATTTATTCTGGCCCTGACGTCGGTAGCGGCGTTGGCTATGGCAGGCTCTGCTTCCGCAGAAGACTACAAGGTGCTTGCGCCTGCTGCTCCGGGCGGCGGCTGGGACCAGACGGCGCGCACGATGCAGAGCGCGCTTCAGGACGAAAAGATTTCCGGCAGCGTGCAGGTCATCAACGTTCCCGGCGCTGGCGGCACCATCGGCCTTGCGCAGTTCGTGAACCAGAACAAGGGCGATCCGAGCCAGCTGATCGTGGGCGGCTATGTCATGGTCGGCGCGATCCTGACCAACAAATCGCCGGTTACCCTGGAACAGATCACGCCGATTGCCCGCCTTACCGGCGAATATGAAGCCATCGTCGTTCCGGCTTCTTCCGACATCCAGAACATTGGCGACCTTGCCGCGAAGCTCAAGGCCGATCCGGGCTCGGTTTCGTGGGGCGGCGGCTCCGCCGGCGGCACAGACCACATCACCGCAGGCCTTTTTGCCAAGGCCGCAGGCGTCGATCCGACCAAGGTCAACTACATTGCCTTTTCTGGCGGCGGCGAGGCGCTGGCGGCCATTCTCGGCAATCAGGTGACCGTCGGCATTTCCGGTTACGGTGAATTCGAATCGCAGATCAAGGCCGGTACGCTGCGCATCATCGGCATTTCGAGCGACGAGCGCGTGGAAGGCATCGACGCACCGACCTTCAAGGAAGGCGGCGTGGACGTTTCGATCCAGAACTGGCGCATGGTCGGCGCGGCTCCCGGCATCACTGCCGAGCAGGAAGCTGCCATCAATGCCGATATCGAGAAGATGGTGAAGTCGGAATCCTGGCAGAAGGCGCTGAAGGACAAGGGCTGGGCGGATACCTACCTTGCCGGTCCGGCATTCAAGGAGCAGCTTGCCAAGGACGTTGCCGCGACTGAAACCATCCTCAAGGAAATCGGTCTCGTCAAATGACAGGATCAAACCAGCATGAAGAGCGCCGCCCCGAAAGGGCGGCGCCAGACCTCGCTGCACTCGTCATCGCTCTCGTTCTCGCAGCTGTCGCCATCGCCATTGCCTGGTCGACAACCTATGGCAACGATGTGACGAGCTATTCGCCGGTCGGCCCGAAAACCGTTCCCTATGTCGTCGCAGCCGGATTGTTCGGCCTCGCGATCTGGACCGTGTTCGAGGCGCTTCGCGGCGATTTCCCCGAACGTGAGCATCAGGAAATCGGGCCGATGGCCTGGATAATCGGCGGTCTGGCCCTCCAGATGCTGACGATGAAGACTGTCGGCTTTTCCCTGTCCACCGGCCTGCTTTTCGCAGCGACCGCACGCGGCTTCGGCTATCGCAAATTCTGGATCAGCGTTCCCGTGGGCATCGTCTTTGCCTTCGTGATCTGGTTCATCTTTGCACGCGGCCTGCAGCTATCGTTGCCGTCTGGCTGGCTCGAACAATTCGTTTAGAGCATTCCCCGTTTCGGCTGAAACGTCGGAAATGCCCTAAGTCCTCGTGATATCGCATTATCCTACGCAAAACCGCTTCGCGCATTTGCTGGAAATGCATTCTTGTGTTGTCGCATTATCCTACGCAAAACCGCTTCGCACTTTTGCTGGAAATGCTTTCTTGTTTTGTCGCATTATACCACGCAAATCGCTTCGCGCATTTGCTGGAAATGCTTTAAAGGCTGAGTGCCCTCATGGATACTGTCGCACTTCTCGCCAACGGACTTCTGGTGGCGCTTGAACCATCGAATCTTCTTTATGCGCTGATTGGCGTAACACTCGGCACCGCCGTCGGCGTGCTGCCCGGCATCGGCCCGGCACTCACCGTCGCGCTGCTCCTGCCCGTTACCTACAAGCTCGACCCTTCGGGCTCCCTCATCATGTTCGCGGGCATCTATTATGGCGGCATGTATGGCGGTTCGACCACGTCGATCCTGCTCAACACGCCGGGCGAAAGCGCCTCCATCGTCACCGCACTGGAGGGCAACAAGATGGCCCGGGCCGGGCGCGGCGGACCAGCGCTGGCGACAGCCGCCATCGGCTCCTTCATCGCGGGCCTGATAGCCACTCTGGCACTCGCCTTCGTCGCGCCATGGGTCGTGAAATTCGCCCTCTCCTTCGGGCCATCGGAATATTTCGCGCTGATGCTGCTTGCCTTCATGACAGTTTCAGCGGCCTTCGGCGATTCCACACTGCGCGGCCTGACATCCCTGTTCATCGGCCTTGCGCTCGGACTGATCGGCATCGACCAGTTGACCGGTCAGGCGCGTCTCGTCATGGGAACGCCGAACCTGCTCGATGGGATCAATGTCACCACATTGGCAGTCGCGCTGTTCGCTATCGGCGAAACACTCGCAGTCGTGTCGAAGAAGCTTCGGCCAGAAGATGAGGTCATCGCCGTCAAGGGTTCCGTCTGGATGACGAAGAACGACTGGAAACGCTCGTGGATGCCGTGGCTTCGCGGCACCGCAATCGGCTTTCCAATCGGCGCCATGCCAGCGGGCGGCGCCGATGTGTCGAGCTTCCTTTCCTATTCGGCGGAACGGCAGTTCTCGAAACATCCGGAAGAATTCGGCAAAGGTGCAATCGAAGGCGTGGCCGGACCGGAAGCGGCCAACAATGCTTCCGCCGCCGGAACTCTCGTGCCGCTCCTGACGCTGGGCCTGCCCACTACGGCCACGGCTGCAATCATGCTTGCCGGCTTCCAGCAATTCGGCCTGCAGCCGGGCCCCCTCCTCTTTGTGACCAATGCCACGCTGGTTTGGGGTCTGGTGGCGAGCCTTCTCGTCGCCAACCTCATGCTGCTGGTTCTCAACCTGCCCCTCATCGGCCTGTGGGTGAAGATGCTCACCATCCCGCGTCACTGGCTTTATGCGGGCATTCTGGTTTTCGCGACGCTTGGAACAATCGGCGCGAATGCCTCCACCTCGATGCTGTTCGGCCTGCCGGTCTCATTCGAGCTGGGTCTGCTTCTGGCGTTCGGCGTGCTGGGCTATGTGCTGCGGCGCTTCCATTATCCCATCGCGCCGGTTGTCGTTGGTCTGATCCTCGGGCCGATGGCCGAGAAAAGCCTTCGTCAGGCATTGCAGATCAGTCAGGGCAACCCGATGGCCCTGGTACATTCATGGGTATCGATCGTGCTGATCGCGCTTGCGATTGCCGCAGTCGTCGTCCCGATGATCATGCGCCAGCGCGGCAAGGGCGAATTGCTGAGCCAGATGGCGACGGACGAAGACTGAGAAAACAAAAGCCCGGCACTGCCGGGCTTTTTACTCAGATACGCATACGCCTACTTGGATTGCTTAACCCTGGATGCGGCGTAACTGGTCAACGTCGATGCCAAGCGTCTCAAGGTCCTGCGCAGTGGGCTTCTGACCAGCGCGCACAGCGGCAGAGGCACGAACGGCGCTACCGAATTGCGCGAATGCACGACCGAAACGATTATTGAAGCGGGTAAACATTTTTTTCTCCATCGCGGACAGTTCTTCGTCCGCACTCATCAGATGGGGATCGTTCCGCCTGCTTAGAAGATCGCCCTTTGCATGCCAGCCATGCAGTTTCGGCATGTTCCTTTCCACCGGGCTTGATTGCAATCAATGCTGCCGGCTTGCTTGCTTGCGAAGCTCTTTTCAACCCAAAGGAAGGAGCCTTGGAATGTCGAATACCCCCCATACGCTCGGTGAAGAGTTTCCCGGTCAGCTCGAAGCCATCCATGCCCTGAAGGCAAAGAACGCGCGTTTTGCCCAGATTCTGGAAGAATATGATTCAGTGAACGACCGCATCCATCGGGCGGAAACGAAGATAGAACCGGTAAGCCAGGAAGAAGAGACGAACCTGCGCAAGCAGCGTCTTGCCTTGAAGGACCGCATTGCCGAGGCACTCGCCGAAGCCTGACCCATCCCTCAAAGGGATAAGGCCCGACGACAGCTCAGGAGGGCTTGCCCCCGACTTTACAGTCGACTTTGCTGTTGTCCGGGCCGACGGAGTTTTCCATCTTTCCCACCACGATCAGGACAGCGACGGCGATGAACGTCGCCATGATCGCGATATGCCAGAGGCCGAGACCGCTGGCGAGGCCGACGGAAGCTGCGAGCCACATCCCTGCGCCTGTCGTGATACCCGTTATTTTTCCACGTGCGAAAATGATGAAACCGGCCGCCAGAAAGGCAACGCCGCTGGTGATCGCCTCCACGAGACGCGAAGGGTCCATCCGGATATTCTGATCGTTGAATACCGGCACGTTGACGAGTTCCAGCGAGACGATCGTGAAGGTAGCCGAGGCGAGGCAGACGAGCATATGCGTCTTCAGTCCGGCTGGTCGCCTGCGCCATTCCCGTTCAAGGCCAATGATGGACCCGAGCAGGGTTGCCAGCAGCATTCGCGCCAGTACCACCGGCAAACTGACTATATTGTCGTGCGTGAATTCAGCCCAGAATTGTTCCCAGAATTGTTCCATGCCCGATAACGGGCATGGTGGGGTTTGGTTCCGCCGGGATTATTCGCTTACGGCTCACTCGGCCGAAGCCGGAGGAACTGTTTCAGTCGTCGCGGGCGGCAAGGAATTTTCGCCGTTCGGCGTGTTCTCATCGGGAGAAATGACGGCACCGTAGATTTCGACCAGCACCCAGACGGCCAGCGCCGCCGCGATACTGACCAGCAGCACCATGAGAACGGGCTTACCTTCACGTCCTTGCCTTGCCTCAGTCGGGTTGACCTGTTTCATGGATCAAATCCTCCTGTTGGTTGCAGCGGCTTTAAAACTGGCCGCTATAGACCTAATGGAAGGCTGGGAAATTGGTTCCAATTCAGCGAACCGCCACGCAGGCCTTGCGTGGGCGCTTCTCTAAACTCGCAGCTAATATGTGAGGGCAATGGTACGGTCGGTTGGTATAAAACCGCTTCCTTGTACCTTGTTTTTGTTGCGTTATTTTCGTTACACGTCCGAAATTGTAGCACATATTGTTACACAGAATATTGCACGATTTGTAACACGTTGAGGTACGCAATTTAGCATCTTGACTGAAAACTCCAATGAGAACAAAGTAGGAACATATAATGAAAGCAGGAGAAACCTTATGAACGCTCTTGTCCAAAGCTATGACGCCGAAATCGAGGAAGTTCTCGCGTATCACGGCGGAGACGCGCACGCGGCCATTGAGGCGCTCTTGAAAGACCGCGACTTCCTCATTCGTGAAGTAGAGCTATCGCGTCTCGCTGTCACCCATGGCCAGCCTGTCGACCTCTTTAAGAGGGCAGCCTAATGAAAACGTTCCAGGTCGCACTCCCCGAATCTTACGCATTGAAGTTCGCGCGTCGCGAGGTGCATCGCGATGCTGATCGGCTCGGTGCTCGCCTGCCTCACCGCATGGCCCGCAAGTCTGGAGTTGGTTTCTGCGTTTTCAGTTTTCCTACCGAAAGGTGCATGAGCGCATTTATGCGTCGGCATGGCGGTAAGCCGTTTGGTGATGGGAAATGGGAGAAGGTTCTGGTTCGATAAACCCGCGAATGCGCACAGGAAATCCACAGGTGATCCCATAAGTTTCCACAGCGCTGAGTTCGCGATTGACTCTCCTCTCAAACAAGAACATTTTAGGAACATCGGCGGGCGGCGCTGATGAAATCCAGACATGCTTGGTGGCGTGTGTGTCTGCTTCAATGGAGCAGAACAATGAGTACGGTTGCGCAGGAAAATGAATACGACGACGAAATTGAATTGGTTCTCGCCTACCACAAGGGCGATGCGCGAGCCGCGATAGAGGCGCTTCTCAAAGATCGGGATTTTCTCGTTAAAGAGGTCGCCATAGCCAGTATGGCTGTCAGTCATGGCTATACCCGAGGATGGAAGCCGACTGTCTTCGTGAAATGAGCGGCAGATCACGCGGCGAACCGCCGAAAACCCTGATTAATAAGCATTACCCGTTTCAGGTCGTATTGTATCTGACAGACGAATTACGCCAACGGCTTTTGGAAGTGATCGCTGATGAACATCGGCTGGGCGCCTATCACCTGCATGGCTACCAATATCATGAAGGATACCATTTCTCGATCGTGAAATTTGCGACGATGGAAGGCCAGCATGAGTTCATTCGGCTTTATGGCGGCGTGCCTTACGATCCGACGGACAAGAAATCCAAGCCGTGGGAGACGTATTTTGATCGATGAAAATACGACCTCCTTTTCTGCGAGAAATGCCAGCGTCGACACGGATCATGGATCTGGTCCAGTGGTACGAACTATATGGTTATTGCTGTCGCTGCGGACATATCGGATCGGTAGATCGGATGATCCTTCTTCGAAAGTTTGGAACACATACCTTCTTCATCGACCTACATGGACGCCTGAGATGCAAGGCATGCACAGCAAAGGGCGATGCGCAGTTTGGAATTACGAAGATGCCGAGGTGAGAATGGCCGAATACAAGAACGACAACGCCCAGGTTGCGAAAGCCGGAAGCCTGTTTGTGCACTGGTGTGATGCCAAAGGCTGTAAGGAGTGGGGAACCTTTGGTTATAAATTGTCGAATGGCCAGCTATGGTTCTGTCGCGCCCACAAGCAGGAAGGCGAGGATGCGCTGGCTGGACGCCGGAAATAACGGCGCTATTCTCTGCTACGAGGAGGAGCGCATGTGCAATCTATACAACATCACAACGACACATGAGGCCATGCGCCGCCTGTTCCCCAAGTTTGGAGATATGACGAACCGCATCAATCCGCAGATGGATATCTTTCCCGACTATCCAGCGCCAGTTTTGCGGAACATCAAGGGCGATGCGCCAGAGTTAGCAATGCTTCGCTGGGGCATGCCCACGCCTCCGATGTATGTGAAGGGCGAAGCGGACAGCGGGGTAACGAACATCCGCAATCTCACATCGCCTCACTGGCGGCGCTGGCAGAGCGTCGAAAGCCGCTGCGTTGTCCCGGCCACGTCTTTCTCAGAATACGGGCAAGAACCAGACCCGAAGACCAAACGAAAGCCGCTTCACTGGTTCGCTCTCAATGAAGAGAAGCCGCTCTTTGCGTTCGCTGGCATCTGGACAAGCTGGAAAGGCGTGCGGAAGAAGAAGGAAGGACCGGTTGAAGTCGATATCTTCGCGTTCCTGACCACTGAGCCGAATGCAGTGGTGAAGCCGATCCACCCAAAAGCAATGCCGGTCATTCTCCGCACCACGGAAGAAATCGACACATGGCTACGCGCTCCCTGGAACGAAGCCAAGGAAATGCAAAAGCCCCTGCCCGATGCTGATCTGATCGACCTCACGCCGAGTAATGACAACGAGGAAGCGCAGCCGAGTTTGTTTTAGGCGCCACTACAAGTTCGCAATCCCCGCCCTACCTTCGTCAAAAAATGAGGAAGGGTGCTTATGGCGAGTTCAAAGAAAATCTCCGGTCCGAAAAGCGACGGCAAATATCCTGACCGTAATATTGACTGTCAGACAGCAATCGCGTTCCGCGTCGTTGAACTGATCGAGGAAGCTGAAAACTCCGGCTGGACAGCCATCGAAGCCGCGAAAGCTATCCAAGAGGTGTCACGCGGACTGTTCGTCGGACACGCCGGCAAGGATCGAAACGAATAATTGGGAACAACCAGGACGCTGCCCGGTTTTAAAAGGTCTCCGTAAACAAATTCGCGTCGTTAAGAGCCTGCACTGACGCTACCCCGCCTTTTAATGAATAGGCGGGGTTCTTTTTTCTGCGTCCGGGGTTTTGTGATTTGTATTAACGGCTAATAGCGCCCAAGGTTAACTAATAGTTGTGGGGGTTTCTACTAGCGAAAGCTAAAGGGAGACCAAAATGCCGTTTTTTAGCGAAGCGAGCCGCATATATAATCCTATCGAAGTGAATTTCATGCGGAGCTGCTTCAGTCATGCTGCGACCATACTTGAAGAAAGCGACCAAGATTACTCCGCTGCCGACCTGGCATCGTGCACTATCATGCTTTACCATAGCGGGCTCAGAGATCACGCTTATCTCAGTGAGCTATCAGCGCGGTTGGCCCACCAACGGTTCGAAAGACGCCACGAAATCGAACAATGTCCAGCTGCCAACAGCAATGGTCCAAAGCAGACGGCTCGTGCGCAACCCGTTGAATACGATCCACTCGCCTAGGCGGGAACAAAAGATCGAAGGTAGAGTTTCACACGAGACAGACTAACTAACTGCCACAGCGCCAGCGCAGCCTGCACCATACCTGTCGCTGACGCGGCCCTGCCGTTGCTCGTCCCTCGGCAGGGCAAGTTCTTTGGGAGGGGGATATGCCTTGGGGAAAGCCAGTAGACGTCCAGCTTTACGGTATCGGAAAATATCGCGTTGTACCTGACACCCCGACAGCAGCGCGATGTCTGTTGAACGATTGGCCTGAAAGTGGACGCGGAAAAGAATATGAGGAAGCCTTACAGGCTTGTTTGGCCGACCTTGAAGGGCTGCCGAACACTGCCAGAAAATCCTTCGTGAAAGCCGCCAAGGCAGCCGGGCTTACAATCCGGCCCTGCCAGTGGCACTGAGATCGTTCAGGCTATCCGAGACGCTCTGAACGATAGCGCGAGGATGGGTTAGGCCCCCTGTGCCAAGCGCGGCCCGACAGGTCGGTAGATCTGTCGGGCGTATTTTTGAAATACATATTCCACTATCTTTTTGTGCGGAACAAAACCGCCACTTTCCTGTTAAGCCGAAACCCAAAAAGGCCTAGGCTATGACAGAACCCAAAAACCATCATAATAATGCACGGCGAGCATCTCGCGGGATACCAGGAACTCACCAGTCTGCAGAAGCAATCGCCGAATCTTTAAAAGCGCGCTTGATGAAGGCCTTTTCAAATGAGAACGAGGATCAGTTTTCTGAGCTACTTGCACGGCTAGAGCAGGCTGAGAAGGGGCGCCACCATTGAGCGGCTCTTTATGGCGTGCATCTGAGACTTCCCTATTCCCCGCGCGCTCTTCGTCCCGGGACTTTTCTAGATCCGAAACTAAATTCCGCAGTCAAATCGACATCTAATGTTTGAAGGGCAAACCCCTTGATCTAAAATCGAAATCATTATTTCCCTGTAAAAACAACGGAAACATTAAATTGGGTAAGTATTTTGTCATTCAACTTAACCATATCGAATTAATAATTTGACAAAATCACTTAACATCGCTAAAAGACGGCATCGATATTTTCTTGCTGAGCTTTGCTTGCTGCACGATTAGCGCCGTGCGATGAACGAAAACTCCCTTTTAAAAATCGTTTCGTCTCTGCGTTTTTTAAACGCGTCTATCAATATTACTTTGAAAGGGGTTCCAATGAACACTGGCACAGTTAAATGGTTTAATGCAGCAAAAGGCTTTGGTTTCATTCAGCCTGAAAACGGCGGTTTGGATGCGTTTGTTCACATCTCCGCTGTTGAGCGAGCAGGTATGCATACGCTCAGTGAAGGCCAGAAACTGACTTATGATCTTGAACAGGATCGCAAGTCTGGAAAAATGTCCGTTTGTAATTTGCAGGCGGCTTGAATGAAGTTTCTTCTTTCTAGTGACCACGGATGTACTGGCACAATTGGAAGAAGTTGACTTTTGGGGTCGGGCTATTGCCCGACCTTTTTTATTGCTCGGCAAGGGAGCCAACACGAAAGAGAGATTAAAATGAATAACCATGAAGAGAATCTCGGCCTTACCATTCCGAACACTAACTTTAGCGTGGTGAAACATGCTGTTGCTACGCAGCGCGATATTGAAGACGCGCACAAACAGATGTTATCCCCCTCGGAAGATTGGACAAAGCTTTCCAATATACTTAGGCGGTCATGCGGGGGCTCATCGCGAAAACGTTCTTTTCGTAGATAAGCACCCTTAGGATGCGCGTTGCTGGCTACTTTTTCTTCTCGTTTCCAACGCTTTAAGCCTCTGCGCGAAGTATATGATCTTGTTAAGGTCATACATTCGACTGGCCGCGTCTTTCTCTCCGAACCGATAGCAGGCCTTGAAGATATTGCCGAGCGCGAATGACATGCCTTTGTGCTCGATCAGGTCGTTGAGCTCGGTCGCATGCGGTGGTAGCTCGTAGTAGCTTGTGCTGCCGCCGTCGGAGGTGACGGGCGCTGCAGCTGCGCGTAGGCCAAGGTCGGTTAAGTGAACCGGCTCTGGCATGGGCTGCTTTCTAGTATCCAGTTCGCCACGAGCAATCTCACGGTCAATTCGTGCGTCTGGAACCATTAGACACCCTCCCTCACCTTCCGCTTCGGCTCTTCGAACTTCTCAGTCACCGGCCCGCCCGCAAGCAGACCGCGCAGCGCCGACAGCTTATCGCGAACAAGTGGACGAAACCGACGCGCAGCGAACGGAGGATTGTCATATCCGAACTGCGGGCAGATGCCGCGATCGACGCCTTTCAGCCGAACGCCGATGAAACTGCCCTGCGTGTAGTGTTCGAACGGGCCGACCCAGCTTATGGTGTAGACTTCGCCTTCCTTGATCTCCAAGAACTGCTCAAAGCCGACGGAGCTATCGATGCAGACGACTTGATCGCCAACTTTGAACGGGATCATGGCGTCTCCCCGATCATTTCGAGAGCTCTCGTATAGCGCACGCGATGCTCATCATCATCGCCATAGGTGCGCAGATTATCGCGCAGGTCTGCGATTTTGACCGGTCGCGCAATAGGATTGGAGCAGGCTCTTTTCACAAAGACGAAGTAATCTTCGTCATCGCGCCGAGTTATCGCGTTCAGAGCGAGCACGATGTCGTCATCAAAGCCGAACGAATAGATATCGTTCAGGGAGGTATTCGTGTGCTCGATCATGTCGTGCATAACTGCGAGGATCTGCGTTTCGCGCGTCTCTTGAGCCATCATGACGCGCAGCGGATGCAGAATGTACGGATCGCCGTTGTCGCACTTCTGATCCATATGCGCCGCTGCTGCTACCGCAATTGCTGTTTCAAGGTTACTCATGGTTTTCTCCTGCAAGGACGGCTGTCTTGATACGGTGTCGATATTTACGAAATGCACTCGTCTTACCGTCAGGATAACCAGCGATCGAACCATAAGTGCCAGCCACATCCGCGCAACGCTGACGCTCTGCGAGGATGGCGCGGGCGATAGCCAAGACGTTAACCTCGAACGATCCGAAGTTCACTTCGCTATCTGCTACTGTTCTGGCGGTCGCCATGATGTCTTCTGGAATCGTCACGCCGCATCCCTCCAAGCCCCTAACCGCCGAAATTCTACCGGCACGCCATGGCTACACGCTCGCGCCGTTCCTTCCGCCATGCCTCGACTCATACCGAAGTCTTCATAGACAACGCATTTCTCCGCCACCCGATACCATGCAAGGCCAGCCTCAATGCCGAGTCCTCGCTCATCAGGCCGCATATCATCCAGCACTTGCGTGTGCAGTAGATGACTCGCAATCGGCGCTTCGCCCCGGCGCAAGCTGTCCTGAAGGCAAGCGCGAGCATAATCGGTGTTGCGCGCAACGTCGCCACTATAGGGGCTTTCGATGATGACGAGCGGCTTGTGGGCAGTTGGCAGGTTGTCGTTATAAGGTTTTGGCAGGTGACTTATAACCTTCCCGCCCGCCCTCATCTGCCGTCCTTCAACAGCCGCTCGCGCAGCGCGGTCTTCTGCTTCTTCAAGCATGTTCTCTCCTCGTGTTTGTGGTGAAAGCGCCGCTTGGTGGGCGGCGCGGTGGTCAGGCTGCCGCACGGCTGGGCTTGTTATCATTCGCGGCCACCGGCATACGCGCGGCGCCCTGGACCATTTCGGGCCGTAGCGTCAGCCGGGAAACTTCACCGTGTAGCTTCGAGTAGGTGATAACCTTCGCCGATCTGCCTGAAAGCCAGCCCCCGCCAGCAGCATATGCGTCTGGAGCCGCCAGCGTTTCGTGGCGCTCGACATACATCAGTCCGGACTTGCGCCCTTCGTCGGAATGCAAATGGCCGATGTGCGCATAGGCATATTTGCTCCGGCCGTACATTTCTCGAAACATGCCAGCCAGCGTCGCATCGACATTATTGACGCCTCGTTTGTGGCCATGGTGTGCGAATATAGCTGTCTTGCCCCACTCGTAGGCGTAATAAAGGCTGGGCGAGTTATCGACGGTGATGCGGGGCTCGTTCTCATACATCGCTGCCAGCATTTCCCGCAGCCACGCCGATGAGGCCGGATCGTGATTGCCCTGTGCCATTATGATGTGCACGTGCTGATACTTTTGCAGCAACATGTCAATGACGCGCCGAACGGTCCGGATGATGACGCGAATTATCTTCTGCAGGCGTGAGTCCGAATCTAGAACGTGCTTGCTGGCGGGCGTGACCGTTTCCATGCTGTCGTAATGGGCAAGATCGCCGAGCTGCGCCAGCACGGCGGTATGTGCGTCAGGCGCAAGATCAATCGCGGCAGCGAACCAGTCCGTAACAAGCTGCTCTGCAATCTCGATATCGTAATCAGCGCCCGTTTCTTCACGCCATGCCAGCATGCCGAAATGGGCATCCGTTAAGCAGAAGAAGTTGAGCAACTCCGCATTAGTGCCTCGCGGAGCGGGCATAATGCTGACGCGCGGTAGGCTTTCGGACAAGGCGGCCACCATGGCATCGAGCGCCGCACGCTGTGCGCTGGCATCCGACCGCTCCATAATGTGCTGGGTAATCACCCGGCCTTCGGCATTGACGAGCGTTGTCTTGCCTTTGACAGCAAGGCCTGCAGTCGGCTCATAAACTGGACCAGCCTCTTTCGTCTGGCGCACGTAAGTGCCGTTCGGCGTCTCGGTCAGGCTTTTGATCGCATAGCCGGGCAATGTCGGTGACGGACCCAGCAGCCCAATCTCAGCGGCCCGCTTAATGCTGTCGTGAAATGCCGACTTCTTTATGCCAAGCGCCGCCGCAGCCTTAACCAGCGTGCCGTGCTCGCGGTAAGCCTCCGCTCGGCGCAGGAGTTCTTCGTGTGAAAGGCGCGCACCCGCGCCCTGTCTGTCATGGGACATACAGTCTCCTCCTGTTTGGTTTGGTAGCCGTGGTGAGCGGCGCAAATGGAAGGATGGAATGTCTCGATAAATGTGGTGTTAATGGAGGCGGAATATCCGACGATTTACTGCAAAGACTTGCCGTGTATCGGCATACCGAATACGTTCTAATCCCTACGATACAGCGACGGTGCCAACGATGGAACTTAAAGATTTCGTAAAAGAAACCCTCAATCAGATTCTCGATGGTATCGCGTCCGCGCAAGAAAGCGAACTAGGTGAAAACATTAACGCTGCACACGCTTTCAGCGAGAGCGGCAATCTATTCCAAAGTAAATTTGGAACATTCACGCGCGTTGATTTTGAAGTGGCAGTCACTGCGGAAAGTGCGAAAGAAGGAAAAGCCTCGATCGCCGTATGGAGCATTGGAGGCAGTGGCGGTCTATCAGAAAAAGAAAACAGCGTCAGTCGGATAAAATTTAGCGTACCACTGCGACTCCCCGACGGTGACCAAAAGAGAAAGCAGGACCACGAGGCTAAGAAGAATGCCGACTTGCGACAATTGCGAAGCAGACGCCGTGGTCCGGCCGGTATTGTTTAACTGCGGCTGTTTCGGCACAAACGAATGATGATTAAACCACCCCCCTTTGAAACTCTGACCGTTACTAAAATCCAAGCAGCGATAAATCAGATTGAGACGGCAATTGCTGCGATGGAGGGAGGCCGATTTGATGTTGCGATCACTCTTTCTGGCGCGGCAGAAGGTATGTTGCCAGATCCACCAAATGAGATGCACACCTTTAATCATTTGCTCGACTGCCTACCGGGTGACAGAAGCAGGAAAGAATGGATAGCCATTCTAAATATGGAGCGAGACTGGCTTAAGCACAGGACCGATCGTCTCCCTGGACAAATCGAAATTGATTTATTCGACGTTGGTTGGAGTATAGTGCGGGCTTGCGTTCGAGTAGACGCCGAATATTGGACGACGAGGATGGAAGGATTCAGGATTTGGTTCCTGGAGTATCAAAAGGAAATTGGCCGATCTGGACGAAAAGGGCGGCCTTACAACTCGCTGTCCGAAACTTAACCCCGTTCCGTCCTCCCCGCCACGAGATATTGCCGACGCCCTGCCTACCAGCTACAAGCGCGCATGATTTCAATTTCTTGGTGGGTTGCCGCCCTCGTCTATATGTCAATCTACTGGCCGATTACCGTGATGATAGCGGCGGCTATAGTCATGACGGCGTTCTTGGGAACGAACAGCGTGGGATGGCGCGCCTTCTGGAGCGGCCTGGCAATCCTGATCGTGGCGCCGGTGATCTGGTTCTACACGCTTGCATAAATAAGAACTCCGGCTGGCATGCACGCCTCCCTGCCGTCATCCGCATAAATCATTGAAACGCTGCAAATCCGTATAGTAAGTTAAGCATCTGGGCAGGGCGTGATTCATTTAGGTAGGAGATTCGCCCATGTCGCCGAAGCTTAAAGCCGCCCTCGTCGGCGTAATAATTGCTGTCGTTGTAGGCTTCGCAGCGTCGCAAGGCTTGATTAGTCAGCAGACGGCAGAAGAGATCAAGGCGAAGACCAACGAGGTTCTGGCTGAGGAGCCAGCCACCACCCCTCAGCAGCCAGCGCCAACGGAAGCCTCGCAGCCGCAGCCTACCGCAACTCAAGGGCAATAGTCGGTTACGTCCTGCTCCTTGTTTTAGGCTGCATCAGATTATCAATCCGCTCGGTGAGCCCGTCGATACGGTGCGCAACACTTTCGATTGCCCGCATGATCTGGGAGGTCTGTTCCTGCATGCCGGCCTTTGTGGCAAAGGTTTCTGCCGCGCGCAGCTTGTAGTCGGAAAGCTCTTGCCGCGTCAGGCTGGCAAGTGCGGTCGCAGCTTCGGCTTTCGCCGCATTGCGGGCCTCGGCTTTCGCGATCTGGCTTTCGACGTACTTCCAAAGCCCGAACAGGAAGCCCATCAGCATTACGATAAAGCCGACAACGGCCATGATTTCAGCGCCGGTCATCCAATAATCCCCCTTGCTGCCACGCCCAGCCACAGGCAGGCCAGCCACCATTTACCACTCAAGGCCGCACCCCGCACAGCTTTTCCAGTTTTGTGTTCTCCGCGAGGATCTGGCGCTTCGTGCCGTCAGTCAGACTGTCCTCGACGCTCGGGCGGACCGGCCGCGCTACGTCGCAGTAGCTACCGGCCGTCACGCATCCACCGAGACAAAGCAGCGTCAACATCACCGCCGCCAAGCTTGCTCGTTTCATCTTCGATCTTCCTTGCATTGTTGACGGCCTTGAGCCGGTCTGCGGTGGCGGCAGAAGAGTTGTCCACTCTGCCCTTGAGATAAGCGCCCGCCAGAATCGCAAGGGCCGCAGCGATTGCCACGGCCCAGCCAGTGATCTTGGAGCGGAGGGTTAGGAGCCAGGTCATGTCGGCACTCCTGTCAACAGCATCGAGGCAGTTTTGTCGCGTTCGCGGCGGATCAAATAACCATCGCGCGTCTCGGTGATTCCCTGAGCGAAGGTCAGCTTGGCGTCGTGCCATTCCTGTGTCTTGCCGCCATATTGAACGACCGCAGTTTCGGCTTCTGTGTCGTATTCGATCACCACCGTTATCTTGCTCACGCCGCCGCCCTCTTCAGTTCGAGCCGTCCGCTCTTCCAGAGCCAGAAGCCCGCGCCTGCTGCGACCAGCAGAAGCGCGACCGTTGCGAACGCCCACGGGTTACTCACCGCACCGATAAGGCCGGTAACAAGCGTGCCGCCCGTGCCGGCAACGATCGTCTGGACGGTCTTATCCTGTAGCAGCGGCACGTCGTCAGGCTTGGCGTCTTCCGCCTTGGCAGGTTTCATTTCGCGAGCTGCCCCGAGGCTGTCGAGGAAGTTGCGGTAGTAACCGGCAATGAGGCTGGCCTTATCGCTGCCGTTGACGATAGCGCGGGCGCCTACAGGGTCTTCCTTGCCGCCGTCGAAAAAGTCAGCAAGCCTCTTGCCAGTGAACTTGCCGTTGATCATCCCGTCGAACAGGATGCGGATAGCCGTGGCCATCTCCAGCGCGGCGTCGGGGTTATCGCCAAGGCCGTACTTCTTATAGTTGTCTTTGCCGGTGATCATCGCCAGTCCGCGACCGCGGAACCGCCAGCCGTCGTTTGCGCCGGTATTGCCCATCCTGCCGCCGTAGACCTTGTTAGCCAAGGCCTGCGGGTTACGCACATAAGGCTGGGCGCTCTGCACAGCGGAGAAGCGCGACGGCCAGACCTGCCTGATGCGTGCCGCACTGGTGTAGTTCAGGTTTTCCTCGATCGGCTGCATCTTGCCGCCAGTCTCATGAAATGCCGTCGCGAGCACATAAGCCGTCTGCTCGTCCAGCAGGCCTCGGCGCTCTGCCTCGGCCAGAATTGCCGACGTGCCGTCGACCTGCGCTTGGCTCAAGCGCCCGCCAAAAGGCGCGCGCCTCGCATACGCGAAGAACGTTGTTTTGTTCATGGGGATGTCCTGTATTGGAGTTGGCAGCTCAATCGGTGCTATGCGCGCACGGTTCGTTCTGAGGCGTAATGCCAATTGATCGAACGGAAGCGCCGCCCGTTCGTTATTCCGATGCCGTTAATCTGATCATCGGAGGAATGGCTATGATTAGAAATGGTTTCGACATGCGCCGGGAAAGCAACATGACGTGGTGCGTCTATGACGTATTCAACGGCGAGATTGTCTCTATCGATGGCCACAAACAGTCCGGTCTCAGCGAGAGTGATGCCAAGGAGGCCGTCGATTTGCTGAACCGGAAGTATATCGAGCGCCACCAGGAATGCGGGTCTGGTCGACTGCCTTGAAGACATCACGGGATCATGCGCTTTGTTAGCGTAATTGAGCCACAAGCCAGTGTTCACCGGCGACGAGGCGCTGTACAAACCCGCCGGTAATTGGCGGGCGATATGAACCACTGAATGTTGGATAGACAATGTACAAATCTGCAGCTTTGTCAGCACTGATAACCGTATTGGCCTCCTCTCTTCCTGTACATGCACAAAGCATAGAAATCGGCCCAAATGGCATCCGCTTATTAGAACCCGAAAGTGATCGCCCGCGGTATCGCGAGGATATCAGCGAACGTCGTGCAGCGCGCATCGCTCAGAGAGAAGGTATGGACGAAATCGACAGCGTCTCACGTAGACGCAATGTCTACATCGTCCGCGGAGTGGACCGTTACGATGATGAAATGCGGGTAGTCATCGACCGGTATTCAGGCGAGGTATTGCAAGTTCGCTGACAAACAGCCCCGGCTAGTCCGGGGTTTTTCTTGAGGACTCTTACGTCGATGGGTTGCCTGACGAACGAGCAAGGGGCATTACCGCCTGACCCCTTCCCCAAGACAAAGGTAGTTCAGCAAATGCTAGTAAGATGGTCCGGCTTCGGAATGGTATCGGTTTTTGTACTAATCGCAGGGATGCTGGGAGCGACTTTCCTGCTGCGGCCCTATTTCATGCAGAGCATGGCGCTTCATCCAGCCGCTTACGTCGCCAACGGTATCGGTCTAATCGTCGGCGCTGCTGCAAACCTTTTTCTGGTTGCAGTTTTCAGAAAGATTTCCGCCGAAACGTATCATAGCTTCATGGGCATCAGCATGATTGGTTGGTCAGTCATCGGCTTAGTCGGCGGGGCTGCGCTCGCGGCTTACGGCTGGACGCTGTAACCCGTCAGGCGCAGGTTACATTTGCGCGGACCCCGGTGATCGCGACACGGCACCGGGGTTTTCTTTCGGCTGCATACGGATTGTTTACAATCTAACTTCTAAATGTCTACTGGGCGCTTATCGTTGCTTTCAGCTAGATTTCCCAAGGCGCCTGCCCCGGTTAATGAAACCTTGCCGGGGCTTTCCATTTGAATGAACATTCTCGCTCCTCTTGGGTTAGCCCTTAAGGAGGTACCAATGGGCTCATTCATTTACGGTCACATCGAATGGATATTCTGGGCTTTCATGGCGCTAGCTGCTGCCATCGTTATAACAGTCTTCTTTTATTATGACGGGAACGGAAACCGACGTTGAAAAAACCGCACCGCATGCAGGGCGGATCGTCAGGTTTTCGGTATCGGTTAGGCAAGTGAGAGAAGCTCAGCCGCCCTTTCTTCTCCGAATAAATCCGTCGCCATCTGAACGAGCAGAGGCCAAAACTCATGATCGGAGCGGAAGGTGCTTGCGGTCAGAAAGATTTGCCGGGTGCGGAACGGCTGAGTTGCCATCGCCGCGTTGACCTGTTCCGCCTCGGCATCAGTCATGCGCTCCCAGAGCGTGACGGCGGGTATGACCACAACCGACGGACTTTCAATGGCCTCCGGTGGCGGCGGAGTTGTAAGCGTGCCGTCCGGTGTTTGCCACAACGCAATACGCCGTGCATCTGCCCATTGTTCGTCGGTAACAGGAACCGCATCCAATGGAATATCAGAGTTCCGGTTTCCGTCTTCGGTCGGCGGATAAGTCACCTCGTCATAATAGAAGAGCGGGAAACCTTCCGGGCCGAACTTGATGAATTTGTACTACATGAATGCTCCTTAGATCAAAAAGCCCGTGGCGAAGTTTCTGAAGGCCTGCATCATCGGATTGCCTTGTACAGCGTCCAGAACGAGCTTGAACTGGACGGTTCCACCTGCGGCAAGCTGGAGTGCTGCGGAAAGGGTACCGGCGCGATAATACTGCTGCACACTCTGCGGGTTCATGGGATAAACCATTTCAGAATAGACGCTGCCATTGACGAATATCTGGACGATAAACTGCCCTCCGTATCCGCCCCCCATCGTCGTACCCATGGAAAAGAAATACATTCCGGCTTCGGGAGCCGTGAACGTTCCGCCACTCCAGCAATTGCCAACGTTCAGAGGAGATGCCGTGAAGCTGAGATTGGTCGTGCCGTTATAAACCAGCTGATTGGCAGCCAGATGGGCTTTGAAAACTGGTTTACCTGCGCTGATTGTTCCACGCATCGCGGGTACTGTCTGATCATCGAGAAGCGTTCGTGCAGCGGACGTCAATGGCGTGAGCGCCGCACTATCGTCAGCATTAAAATATGGCATCTGGTTTGCTGAGGCCGTGCCAGACAAGTTCATAAGTGCAGTCGCTGCGGCAGTGATGTCGGATAACTGGATATCCGCGTTCGCGTCCGTTCGCAGGAACTTGTTAGCCGCAAGCGCGACCGCTTTAAGTGCTCCATCTGCATCCGTCTGCAATATCTGGCGCGCCGCCAACGTCAGCGCCGCCAGCTTGTCGAGACTGCCGTTCGGGTCTTGAATGCCCAATTCTGACTTATCAATCAGGTCATAAAGACCAGCAACGTTGCCAATGAGAAGCTTACCATCCTCAACTCCGATATCGGCAATACCGCGCAGAATGCCATTGGCGAGAAGATTGATCAGCATCGTGCTTTTCGCAGAAAACCTGGCATTGTCCGGCTGGTAGCGCATCCGGTAGGCGAAGGTGCCACTTGCTCCAGGCCATGGTTCCGTGAATTGTCCTGCCGTGTTGGACAGTATCAGCGGATCGTCATCTGATGTACCGGCGATCACTCCGGTGAAGCCTTGCAGAAGGACGGTATCACCTTCCCGAAACGCTGCACTTCTCCAGAGTGTATTGGTGCCGGTGAAATCCACCGAGCCATTTGTGACGGTGATCGTGCCATCGGTATAGTCCGATAGAACAGCCATGAGTTACCTCCCCGCGCTGTTCACGCGGTTTCTTTCGGTTAGATTTTGATGATGGTCAGCGCTTCCAAACGAGCGCCCGGATAGTCCCGGAGAACGCGCTTACGATGGGAATACCGGTGCCCGCATAGCGGAGTTCGTAATTATTGTTCCCGCTGACCGCGCTCGTGTCGATCATGGTGATGTAGTCTGAGAATGTCGCGCCATTGGACGAAGGCGATTGCGCCGAGGCCACCGTTACCCCAGTTGTGACATTGATCAGGCTGATGGTGACAGACGAGTTTGACGAGCTTGTCCACGTGATCGACCAGCCGAAAGTGATCAGACAGGTATTCCCCTGCGGATTGATCGTCAGAAGACTACAGGCCGGGGTGTTCTGATTGCCGGGGTTGGGTGATGATCCAGAAGCATTGAAGACTTGTGTCACAGACCCAAAGTCCAGATTGCTGGTTTTCACCTGCAAGTTGCCAATCTTCGCGGAAGTGATTGCAGCATCCCCGATTTGGGCAGTGCCGATCTGGACATTGACGATCTTCGCCCAATCCATGACGAAGCCTTCGCCGTACATGACGTTGTTCTGGATGACGAAGGGCTTGAAGAACTCCGTGCCGTTCGAGAACACGATCTGTTCGGCTATCAGGGCAATACGCGCCTGGGTGCTGGTCACATCAAGGAAGAGGCCGGCGCTCTTGTAGCTATCGTTTGTTCCACCGCGCACTTCCATTCCAATCCGGGAGTTCCAGCCGCTCGGTGCCGCATAAGTCCCCATACGGAAAGTCGCGTTCGCAGACACTTCACCGATATTGGACGATAGCTGAGTGATGAGGTTGGCTTGCGCCGCAACATCATCCTCGACGCCATCGACACGGACTTGCAGCAACTGAATAATGCTTGCACCGGTATTGTCCCAGAGCTGGGCATTAATCCGTGTCAGCTGCTGGCCAATGGCACTGTTTGGCCCGGTGGCGACGAAAATGGCTTCCTCCCACTGTGCCTGAGCGCTGCCGAATGTGCTTTCCAGCCGACGAACCAGCATCTGTCGGTCTTCGTAGCTGTTGGCATGGTTGTCAGCGATCTGCGTCACCAACTCCTGACTGAGCCGGATCAACTCGCGAACCTGCGGCCCGATCCAGCCGAGATAACCCTTCAGGTCATCGGCCAGTCCTTCATAACCGATAGGGTTCTGATCGCCTTGGGCGTTCAGGGTGCGGAACAGCTTCGCCGCCGACCAAGCAACAGACCGCCCATTATCGACGCGCAACCGGGTGCGTACAAACCAGTCTGTGAGTGAGGTCAGACCTTCGACAAGAAGAACGTTGGTCACATCTGACGTGACAAACCGCGTAAAGACCTGCGTTGGGTCATTGGCAGGCCAGTATTCGATGTTCACGCCAATGACCGAGATATCGTCAATGCTGTCCCAGAGCAGGCGAGCGCCGGGAAGCTCACCCTGTCCATCCGCAACAACGAGCGTGGGGATAACAAAGAAGTTCTGCACCTCGGCCAGATATTGCGGCGGCGGAACAACGATAATGACAGG
The DNA here is from genome assembly GCF_041930145.1 of Brucella ciceri. NCBI lineage: Bacteria > Pseudomonadati > Pseudomonadota > Alphaproteobacteria > Hyphomicrobiales > Brucellaceae > Brucella > Brucella ciceri. The sequence goes on from NZ_JBHEEV010000008.1 coordinate 183,372, forward strand.
AGGGTCAGTTTCGTAAGCCGTCGGGTCAAAAACGCCGTTGCTGATCTGTTGCAACGCAATCGAGATGTCGCGAGCGCCGTCGGTATTGATCCCGCCAAGCTGCCGCGTCAGAACCTGATATGTCCGGTCGCCATACTTGGCACTGTTCCAGCGAACCCACCGGCCTTCCTTGATCGTATCAAGGAATTTTGGATGGACGACGATTTCAGCCGATGCCTGATAACGAGCGCCACGAATGGCAATATCTGCAAGCCTGTCCACCTGCCGAACATCGGTGACGGCAGCGTAAGGAATGGCGCTGGCTAGCGTTTCACGATCTTCGGCGAGTGCTCCTTCATCGATACGGGTTGCCGCATCCTTGGTTTCGTAGAAGTCATCCGGCGAGACATAGGAAGCCGCGACAGTGTTGATGAGTTCGGTACGCTTGCGTTTGGCACTGAACCGCAACGGTGCACCGCGCTTGATATCGTCGTCTGTGATGGTTGCAACGATGGCCTGCGGAGCACCAGCAATCGGAAACTCGCCCTCAACACGCTCCACCCACGAGCCACACATGGCTTCAAGGATCGGCGTCAGGTTTGCGTCGTGGTTCGCGCCGGGGCCGTCCTTGGCAATCGCATGGGAGCGATATCGCCTCGAGCCGTCCGGCATGGTTTCGTCGCAGATGTTCGCAGCCTGGGTATATTCCGCCAACGGCAGGCGACTTGCGCGAACAGCCTTGCCGACCATGCGCTGCGAGCCGTTGAAAAAACCGCGCTCCAGATTGTAGATCTGTACGACCGGATTATCGGAATATTCCCACGTGCTCTGATCGTCCCAGCGATGCGCGCCTGATCCGCCCATCGTGCTGTCTTTGCGCCAGTCGTAAAGCGGCGCACCGACGACTTCGAACAACAGCTTTGCCGGTGAAGTCAGGCCGTCGCCGTTCTTGCGAAGCTCGGAAAACACGACGGCATAGGCAACGCCTGCACCACGATGGTTTGCAGTCCACCGGCCAGCCGGGCGCGCATTGTTGATCAGCGTCGGCTCTGCCTGCTGATCCATCGTGCCGTAGAAAAACTTGACGCGGACATTATCGTGATCGTCGCCGCTTGTTCCTTCATTCGGCACAAGCCAGTAGCCGTTGGCGTCCTGCTGGCTCAAGATGCGCCATTGGCCATTGTATCGAACACGCGGAACAGCCGTGATGCGGAAGCTCGACAGAACGAACACGTCCTGTATCAGACGCCCACCCGACCCGTAGCTGTTGCGGTAAATGTGATGGCCTTCAGTCGCGCAGGTACCGAGAATGACCGAGCGCGGGATATTGGCGCCGTACTGGGTTTCAAGTTCCGATGCGCGGCTCTGGGTCTTCGGAGGGAAAAGCGCATTGACCGCATATTTGAGTGCAATGCCAAAGGCGGTCTGCGCGATACCGGCGAGGATCGGGCTTGCAGCAGCCCATGCCGCCACGCTCGACACAAGACCGCCAATCGCGGTGAAGATAGGCGCTAGAAATGGCATGCGACAGCCTCTATCGGGCGCAACAAAAAAGGTCCGCCGCTGGCAGACCTTCAAAAGCGCAAATTGTCGAAGTGGTTACAGGCCGACCTTGTAGGCCTGCTCGATGTCGG
>NZ_JBHEEV010000009.1:0-156923 GCF_041930145.1 Brucella ciceri
TCGCGATGGCCGGGCTTTCAGCGCCGAGAAATATCTGCAGGGCCTGCCGGTCGGCGACCAGCAGCAGCCCGGCAAGGCCTTGACGCATGCGTTCTCAAGCATAGCTCAAAGCCGTTACTGATCTTCAATTACGCGGGGGATCGGATGACGAACTGAAAGACGGTTCCAGACGGATGGCCGAGCTATACAACGTACTTCCCGCGAAGCGGCGAACCATTCGTCAAGATCACACTCTAGGAGATTGATTATAACGCCACCTGATGATGTCAGGTTAAGCGTGCAGCCGACCAATGCGGTCAGTCGCTGACGGAGTTCGCGCATACCTCCATTCTACGATTCGCAGACAACGTGGTAAGTGGGCGGTTGATTGTCATGACTTCTGAAAGGTTTTCGGGTTTTTGCTTGGCTTTGTCTGAACCGGCTGCATCGGTTCCGGAAATGGTCTAACTGATCGACCGTGCCATGGCGGGCCATGCCCGCAGCTGGGGCGAAATGCGCGCCAGAAACATCTATGGCAACAGTATCGAGATCGGTAACCTCGATGTCGATGCTTACAGCCTCGGCCTACTGGACGCACAGCTGGGAAGACGAAGCCTATTTCGACGCTATCGTCATGCATTCATGGCTCCGCATTGATACGGAATCAGTCGCGGACTATAGTTCCTGCCTCCATGGCATGAATGGATGGTCTCTCGAAGCAGACAAGAAATTTTCGATCAGCGAAAAATGGGTGATCGAACCGCAGGCACAGATTTATTGGCAATACCAGCAGCCGATATTTCGACATCACTGGAGCGTCGTTTGAATATAGTGCTGGCAGTATTCAACGGCCCTTGGCGCCGCACACTTACTGCAATGGAAGGCAGATCTCCTTCTTAGTCACCCAGATTGATATCGAACAAGGCCATCATTTTTTCGCGCACTCTAGCCGTTCTGGTAGCAGATGATTTGTTTGGTGCAGTAGAACATTCAGGAAGTTCTGTGTAACAGGGTTGTCGGTTGAGAGGCTTACCGCATAGACATCAGCTACCAACGGGGGATGTTGAAGAGTCCGATAAATCACATTGGGACGCGATAGCTGGCTGACGGACTCAGGGGCTAGTGCAACACCGAATCCCGCCGCAACCAAACTGAGAAGCGAATATGACTCAACGACTTGCTGAGTGATACTCGGCACAAAACCGTTAGCGATACAGGCGTTCAGCAAATAGTTTGCAAAGCGGGAGTCCGCCAACCTTAGCGAGACATATTTTTCGTTGTTTAACCACTCAAGCCGAATGCTTTCGTGGTGTGCAAGACGATGATCAGCCGACAGAACAACGACGATCTTTTCGGGCCACGCCAGTTCAAGAGTGAGATCAGAATCTTCGGGCGGACTTCTGAGTATACTAAGCTCGGTTCGCCCGGCCTTCAGCGCAATGATTTGTTCTCCGGGAGACATCTCATGTGTGCGTACTTCAACGTCGGGATATTGAGCACAAAACGTATTCATTATATGGGCGAAATGACCAATCAAAATTGAGCCGGTTAGGCCTATATTCAGCACACCAGAATTTCCCTGACCAATTGATCTCGCGTGTTCAGATGCCATCTTTACTTGTTCGAGGATAGACAGCGCTCTTCGGCGGAACACTTCGCCAGCTTTGGTCAGTGTGACACGCCTGCTGGAGCGTTCGAACAAGTCCACGCCAAGTTCTATTTCCAATAGCTTTATCTGATGACTTAACGGCGGCTGCGATATCCCGAGCCGCTGGGCTGCTGTGGTGAAATTGAGCGCATCCGCCACTGCTAGAAAATACCGAAGATGTCGAAGCTCCATGGTCTCACCTCCATCCATATTTTCTTTGAATAGAGAGTAATCAATAAAATATTGGACGTCTAGGTTGTATCGTCAGATGCTATTGGAGGGCGATGGTGACAGGTAGTCCAACGAAGATACCTGACTGCATCGGAGCGGACCGTGTTGGATAACCCGCAGCGCTGATGCTAATAGCCCCATTGAGAGGGAGGATCAAATGGCGCGTTTTTTCAAGTCCCTGTTTGGGCAAGTTATCTTCGCATTAATCCTAGGTATATTGGTGGGCGTATTCTGGCCCCAGTTTGCTGTATCGTTAAAACCACTGGGCGATGGCTTCATTAAGCTCATTAAAATGATTATCGCTCCCTTGGTTTTCTGTGTTGTGGTCCACGGAATTGTTGGAGCCGGGGACCTGAAGAAGGTTGGCCGCGTGGGCTTGAAATCCCTGATCTATTTTGAAGCAGTTACCACAATCGCTCTCGTTCTGGGAATTATCCTCGCGTATACATTCTCACCGGGCAAGGGAATGAACGTCGACGTCAGCTCGCTCGACGCGACGGCCTTGACGACCTATACCGCAAACGCCGAACAGGTCACTGACACGGTTGGCTTCCTGATGAAGATTATTCCGACGACTGTTTTCAATGCGTTTACCACCGGAGACATTCTTCAGGTTCTGCTCATTTCGATTCTTTTCGGCGCTGGCCTGGCTCTCATGGGAGAAAAAGGCAGATCTGTGGGAAACATGATCGAAGAAGTGGGGGCCGTACTCTTTAAAATCATTGGGTTTATTGTGCGTCTTGCTCCGCTCGGCGTTCTGGGTGCGGTTTCCTTTACTGTCGGACGCTACGGCATTGCGTCGCTGCAACAACTCGGGTTTCTTGTATTGTTGTTTTACGCTGGCGTGTTTTTTTTCGTATTTGTTGTACTTGGTGCGATCCTGAGGATGGCCGGGTTCAGCATTATAAGCCTCATCAAGTATTTCCGGGAAGAATTGGCCGTCGTAACGGGAACAGCATCCTCGGATAGCGTCCTGCCGCAGGTCATGCGTAAACTGGAGGGATTGGGGATCAAGGATTCGACAGTTGGGCTGGTCATTCCAACGGGATATTCATTCAATCTGGATGCATTCTCACTCTACCTCACGCTTGTCGTTGTCTTCATCGCACAAGCGACCAATACCGATCTGTCATTCGGTCATATGCTGCTGATCCTTGGCGTCGCCTTGCTTACATCAAAAGGTGCGCACGGAATTCCAGGCTCAGCAATTGTCGTTCTCGCGGCGACGCTCTCGGCTATTCCCGACATTCCAATGATCGGGCTGGTCCTTGTCCTGTCGGTGGACTGGTTTGTCGGCATCGTCAGAGCTCTTGGAAACCTGATCGGAAACTGCGTGGCGACCGTGGTTATCGCGACCTGGGAAGGTGACATAGACAAGGAAAAGGCTGACCGCGTCCTTGCCGGCGAAAGAGATTTCGATACGTCGGTCGTTCTGACCGAACCAGCCTCGACCGTCGCCGTCAAAGTCAACAGCTGAGGACTAGCAATAAATCTAAAGAAATTGCGCCCGGCACCGTGCTGGGCGCGAGCCTCCCTTTTCCCGCGATCTACTCGCTGCATTTTAGAATTCGTGGAGAACGATTGTGAACAAACCAGCGTATTTTGCGCCTATCGGCGGTCATCCGGGTCAAACAGAATTATTGACAGGGCGTTCAATATTTACCCAAGCGTATGCCGTATTGCCAAAAGGAACAATGCGGGACATTGTCACCAGTTATCTTCCATTCTGGACTGGAACACGTCTCTGGGTTTTGGCGCGTCCCCTATCGGGATTTGCAGAAACATTTTCGCAATACATAATGGAAGTCCAGCCGGGAGGGGGAAGCGATCATCCTGAAACTGACGGCCGTGCGCAAAGCGTAATTTTTGTTCTCGACGGCACGGTGACACTGACCATTGAAAATGAACATCACGAGCTGGAGGCCGGGGGCTATGCATATATTCCAGCGGGAGCAGGCTGGAAGCTCCATAATACCGGTGACGTGGTCACTCGTTTTCACTGGATACGCAAACAGTACGAGATGTTGCATGGACTTACTTTTCCAGACCCAATAGTGGCAAACGAACGTGATATTCTGCCCACCCCTATGCCAGACACTGACGGGCGTTGGGCAACCACCAGATTTGTCGATCCCTCCGACATGCGGCACGACATGCATGTTACAATCGTTACGCTGGAGCCCGGCGCAGTAATCCCTTTTTGCGAAACCCACGTGATGGAACATGGGCTCTACGTGCTGGAGGGAAAAGCAGTTTACAAACTCAACAAGGATTGGGTTGAGGTAGAAGCAGGCGACTTTATGTGGCTTCGAGCGTTTTGCCCCCAGGCCTGCTATGCAGGTGGCCCGGGCAAGTTTCGATATCTGCTTTACAAGGATGTCAATCGACACGCCGAACTTCGGTACGGTTCCAGATAGTAGGCCCCGATGTCACTGGCATGGATTGCGTCTACTTGTGTAACGTAGCGAGGCCCGCGACGGCAACAGGCCTGGTTATAACGTTCGAGTTCGATTTTGAGAATTGCGACGGCCCGTTTGTGGCAAGTTCCCGTCATTAGAGCTAGGCTAGGTTCACCCAAATAGAAGGACTCGACTTCCGCCTCAAGTGATTGCCCATCACAGGATCTGTTCAAATGCCCTCTATTCGTTGCAGATACTGATCGTAGTTCCGCAAAATCCGTCATAACATTCCGGCTTCTTTTGCGTGAACGCCAGATCAATTCCAGCCGATGGCAGGGAGATGGCTTCGCGATCCAGCCGAGTTAGTTCTCCTGTCTCTGAATTTCCTTCAACATCAGCAAAGCAATCATCTCTGCCGACGGCATCAGGTCTCGCTAAGAAATTGGATGGCGAATGAACTGGATGACGGTACCCACGAGACACGTCGCGAAGAACTCGGGGTGACGTCGGCGCGAAATGTCCTGCCCTGCCTGCGCCGGAAGCAGTCGATCACACGGTAATGCTTGAACACGGGAAACTGGAACAGTTGATGTGTCGGACGGCGCGAAAGGTGGTCCTTTCACGGCTGCAGCAATCGTGGCAGGGCCTAAACACGGAAGCGCCACAGTTGCCGGAACTCATGTATCGTTCGTTCTTGAGACAGGTTTCCGCGGAACAGCAGTCGTCAAATATACGCTAGCGAATTCATTTGGCACGTCTGCTGTCCATACGATCAAGTTCCTCATGGCAGCAAGGCCGGGATATAGCCAAGGATCAGGAAGTGATTGGCATCCTTACGGCGCAAGTACAGTCAACGCGACGCATGGCACGCGACCAGTCTAACAATTTCGCCAGCCGAATGGAGAAACTGCACAATGAAGGAGACGGAGCCAGACGGAGTGATCTCGGTGGCGTCCGGTTGGGTTTTGCATCGGAAAAGGATGACCAATTAGCTAAGGCGTCTCGAACATCGCTGAACGAATTTGGAGAGACGGGGCAGACCGCATTCAACAACAAGATAGCTATCTGGTCTGGAGGATATGTGAACTTTGGTGACTTCAACGCCGACGAAACCGCGATCTCATCCACGACCGTCGGTGCCTCAGGAGGCATCGATTACCGTTTTTCATAATCCTTCGTTGCGGGCTTTGGTTTTGGTTACGGACGTGACAAATCCGATGTCGGTTCGGAAGGTCCTGAAAGCGAGGCGAAGGCTATTTCAGCAGCGGTATATGGATACTATCATCCATCAACCGGTATCTTCATTGACGGTCTTGCGGGCTACTCGTCGCTGGACTTCTCCAGCAGGAGATTTGTGACGCCCACGGGAGAGTATGCAATCGGTGATCGGAAGGGAGGTCAGCTTTTCGGGGCGATCACGTAGGATATGAATTCCGGAAGCACAAGCTCCTCATTTCTCCGTATGTCCGCGTTGAGGGCGCTTATGCGAAGCTAGATGCTTTTGACGAACTAAGTGGTCCCCCATGCTATCAGTTACAGCGACCAAGCTGTATCCAGCCTGGCCGGTGTGCTCGGGTGCGCCTCAAATATGAATTCGATATCAGGTTCGCCAGCGTCCAGCCCTCAGTTAGGATTAAATACACCTGCGACTTCGATAGTAGTTCACGTGCCAATGCTGGGCACACTGACCTCGTCGGGTTGACCAGTGTCATCGATATTGATGGCTCCGATAATGAACGCTTGGCACTTGGTTTGGTGTCGACACGAGCTTTGACAATGGGCTCACTTGGCATCGATTACCGCTACAGCACAGGCAATTCAGAAGGTAATCATGGCATCGGCTTGAGGTTGAAATCAACTTTTTGAATTTTGAGAAAAAAGCGTCGTGTTTTTGAAAAAACAAGTGGTGCTCAAAAATCGCCTTGAACCTGCAGATTGGGAGGCTTGTACCATTGGCTTTCGTCAATCTGGACCATGAACCCCTTTGGGTGCCAAAAGGACCAATACCCCACCTCATCTGGACAACGCCGAATGCTTGCGTCGCCGATGGTTTTGAAATGGGGAAGACCGACCGATCTGGTTCCAAGCTAATCATCGCTGTACTTCTGGAGCTTGCGCACAGCAATGCCGTCGTATCCTCGCCGGATTTCGTGCACGCCGGCAAGCCCATCGTTCCCACCGACCTCAACCGCTTCCGCTGTATCTGGACGCGCTTACAAGACGGAGCGATGTTTCGATGGCGTTTGAAAAGGACTGGCTGCCGTTGATATGCAAGGCTCCATAATCCTTGACGAGCCAAGCCTTGTTCGCGCTGCCGCTTAGAATGGAAGCGGCCCTAGCTATCTCATGGAAGCCGATGTACGTGAGGACATTGGGGACGGGTTCGCGCGTGTTTTCGGGGATTGGACGCCGCCCCTTGTGTCTCGCGCGCTCTATTATCTCAAAGCCGAGGCTTCGAGATAGGCCAGGTCCGACGTCAGTGCGCAGTGTGTTTTCGCCCAAGCTTAATTGACCAGATGACACAGCGTCTCGACATCCTGGTCCGTCAAAATCCCGGCCAGCATGTCGCGGCGGTTCATCGGCAGGATCGCTGCAATCGTATCGAGTGCTTGTGCGATGTTCGATTGGAGCGTCAGCAGTCATGGGTAAGCCCTCGATGATTCTGGGTGAAGTTTGAGGACGGTCTTTCCGAAATCCTGTCCCTTGAACAGAAGTGTTGACAGCAGCGACAGCATAGGAAGACCGTCTCCCATGTTCAGACCGGCGGCCACCGTCCCATGACGAAATTCATTGAGATGATGAACCGTTGCAGTGTCTCTGATCAGGCTACCGACAGAAAAGCGAATTTCTCTGCAAAGAGCGACAAGACGGTCTCGTTACCCCTTGCCGACAATCTGCTCGCTTCAGAGTGTGACTAAAATTGAATGCACCAACGACTTTTATAGAACGAAACTGGGTGCTTCCCTTTTGTCGTCCTTTCGATGCGAATAAGTGAGGTGCCGAATTAAACATCCTCGGCGCCCGAACGACTAATATGGCGTTTGAGCAAAGCGGCGGCAAATTCAAAGTCCTTGTTCTCGATGGCTTCCAGAATGCCTAAGTGATCTCTACAAGCCCTGCGGATGCGTTCTTCGCCCAAACGGTCAAAATCAGAATATTCGGTCATGCGGCGCAGATAATTTTGCCAACGCACAGATTGCGTAAAAAAGCGATTATTCGCCCACGAAACAATGGTTTCGTGGAAGTTCGCATTGGCGTTGAACCAAAGATCCCTTGTGAGGCTTCTAATAGGCAGTACCGAAATTTCTATTTGCTCGCGCTGTAAGGCGGCAAGCTGGTTGAGATCGGGCATATAATCTGGTTGCGAAAGCGCACCGCACTCGATCACCAGACGGAAGGCGTAGCTTTCATTGACCGCGCGCTCATTATCGAGAGACTCTGCAAAGCGCCAGCCATGGCCCGGAAGGCGTTCTGCCAGACCTTCGGTGGCAAAGCGCATCAGAACCCGGCGCACCGCGCCGCGTGTCGCACCCAACTGATCGGCAAGTTCGGTTTCTGATACCTCGTCGCCAACCGCGCCAGACGCGCGCGCGCTCATCAGACGCCGGTAGAGTTCTTCCGACTCCGATGGGGGCAGTAGATTGTCGTTGAGTTCGTTCGGCTCGGGAATGCGGTGCAACTGATATCCGCGATTGGGCGTTTGACTGACAATACCTTGCTTTACAAGAAGATTGAGCACCTGTCGCACGGGCGACCGCGATACACGGAGCTCTTTTGCAATGGCAACATCCGACAGCCGGTCGCCAATATTCCAGCGTGCAGCGGATATGAGCGAGACCATTTTATGTGCGACCTCCGCCTGAAGACTGCTCAGACCGATTTCGCCTTCCGTTGATCTCTCAACGTCCATATTCATGCGCAGCGCCCCCTGAATGCGTTCATCCATGAACCTGTGCTCAAAGAATACGGGATATTTCGCAACAGACCATTTCTTTCTCGTATAGCCTATCCCATTGGGACGACAGGCGAATATTCCTGCAGGAATGGTGAAAACACATTGTTTCTGACATTAACAAAAAACTGTTGACTCTGCAATAATTGAATGTGATTTGTATTAAGTAGATATAAAATACAAAACATGGATTGAATATGTCAGTTGTCCCATTTCCATTCGTTACAGTTTCGGGCGTGCCGGAAGAGCGCGGGCGCCAATATGGGGTGCTGGCAGCAGAACGCATCCGGCGCAGCGCTGGTCTTTATTCCGGCACGCTCGACGCGTTTGGTCTTTCGCCTGAACGCAGGCAAAGCCTCATCGAAGAATTTGCCGGCCGGATCGAGGAATTCGACGCGTCCTATGTCGAGGAAATGCGCGGTATCGCCAAAGGCGCGGATGTGCCGTTTGAGCAGATCGTCATGATCAATGCACGAACGGAAGTCGTTGCGATGGCGCGCGCGGAAACGGGTTCGCCTGATCCTGAAGAGCAGGATGATGGCTGTACCGGTGCTCTCATCATGCCTGCAAAAAGTGCCTCTGGTAATCTGGTTCATGGTCAGAACTGGGACTGGCGTTCTGAATGTGTGGAAACCGGTATCGTGCTACGTGTTCGCAACACTAACGGCCCCGATTTTGTGACGTTTGTCGAGGCTGGTGGACTGGCGCGCAGCGGCTTCAATGAAGCAGGAATTTCGATCACCGCCAATTATCTCGAATGCGAACGCGACTATAAGAAGCTGGGCGTTCCTCTCGGCCTCGTGCGCCGAAAGGTGCTTGAACAGGAGCATTTTGCAAAAGCAATCAAAGCTGTGGCTTCGACACCAAAATCCTGCTCCAACAATATCATGATTGCGACGAGTGCCGGTTTCGGCATCGATTTTGAATGCGCGCCGGATGAATCCTTCCCGATCCTGCCGGAGAATGATCTGATCGTTCATGCCAATCATTGGGTCAGTCCGATCGCGTTGACGAAGTTGCGCGACACCGGCATCCCGTTTGTACCTGAAAGCTTCTACCGCGATTGGCGCGTTCGCCAGTTACTTGAATCACATGTTGGAAAAATTGGCCGTAAGGAGTTGAAGGAAGCTCTGTTTGACGATTTCCTGACACCTTATGCTGTCTGCCGCCCGCCACGTTCTGGCAATCACGACAATATCACGGCCACAGTTGCTATGGTGGTGATGGAAGCAGCGCTTGGCATGATGGAAATCGCGCCGCTGCCTGCTTTGAACCGCCAGTTTGCGACCTACTGTCTGCAGGATTATACGCCGCTACCGTCCGATGCCGCGCCACGCGCGAAATCCCTCTTTATCGAAGGCTAAAGAAATGCTGCGCTTTGCGCTTTCCAGAATAGGCATGGCCATTCCAACATTGCTGATCGTGGCAGTGGCTGTGTTTGTGATTGTCCGGTTGATACCGGGCGATCCTGCAGCCCTGATGCTGGGTGATTCTGCAGATGCTGCGACGCTGGCCGCGCTGCGCGAGCAGTTGGGCCTCGATCACAGCATCTTCACCCAGTTTCTGATCTGGGGCGGCAATGTTCTGCATGGCGATCTTGGCGTTTCCATTGCCAACCAGCAGTCGGTTCTTTCGCTGGTTCTGGAGCGCTTTTCGGTAAGTGCACGTATTGTCTTGTCAGCAGTGGTGCTTTCTACGCTTGTCGCTGTTCCGCTTGGAATGGTCGCCGCCTGGAAGCAGAACAGCCTGACTGATCTGACGCTTGTGACCTGTGCCACCTTGCTGCTTTCGGTTCCGGCATTCTGGATGGGCTTGCTGTTGTTGCTGGCCTTTGGCCTCAAGCTCGGCTGGTTACCGGTTGTCGGCTATGTCAGCTTTGGTGAGAACCCATGGAAAGCGTTTCTCTATCTGGTTTTGCCGATCACCACACTGTTTCTGCATGAAATCGGCGTCATTCTGCGGATGGCGCGCGCCTCGACGCTTGAAGTGCTGAACCTTGATTACATTACCCATGCCCGCGCCAAGGGACTGTCGGAAGCAACCGTGATGTGGCGTCATGCTTTCCGTAATGCGTTTGGCCCGACCTGGACACTGTTGGGGCTGATCCTTGGCAATCTGCTTGGCGGTATCGCTGTTGTGGAAACTGTCTTCACGATTCCCGGACTTGGCAGGCTTCTCGTCGATGCCATCTTTGCTCGGGATTATCCCCTCATTCAGGGCTGTTTGCTGTTCACAGCCTGCGTTTATGTGCTGGTCAATCTGCTCGTGGACCTTCTCTATCCGCTCTTCGACCCGAAGGTGACGGCGAAATGAAAAATCCCTCTCTCAACGCGATTATTGGCGGAATTCTGACCGCAACGCTTCTCACGATAGCGGTGGTAGGTTCCTTCTGGACGCCTTACAACCCGCTGGCACTGGACTTTACCGCGCGCCTTGCGCCGCCAAGCGCTGTGCATTGGCTAGGAACGGATGAATTTGGGCGCGACCAGCTGAGCCGCCTTATGAGAGGCGCATCGGCCAGTGTTTCAATCAGCGTGTTCACAGTCTTTCTCGCCACCCTCGGCGGTGTACTTATCGGGGCGATCAGCGGCTTCTTGCGTGGCTGGTTCGACCGGCTGTTGATGATGGTCAATGATGCTCTGCTGGCATTTCCCGGCATATTGATGGCGCTTGGTCTGCTGGCCGTCTTCGGTGCCAACAAGAATGGCATCATCTTGGCACTTGCCCTGGCCTATATGTCTTCGGTGATCCGCGTGGTCCGTGGCACGGTTTTGAGCCTGCGTGAACGGGAGTTCGTTGAGGCTTCCCGCGTCATGGGCAACTCGGAAATCTATACGATGGTGCGCCATATTCTGCCCAACTGTCTGGCACCGGTTCTGGTCATGGCAACGTCCATGTGCGGCTGGGCAATTCTCGCAGAAAGTTCGCTCAGCTTTTTGGGTCTGGGTGTGCCGCCGCCAGCGCCCACTTGGGGCAACATGCTGGCCGGAAGCCGCAATTTCATTGAGCAGGCTGTTTGGCTTGGTATTTTCCCCGGCCTCGCAATTTCGCTGTCGCTGCTTGGTATTAATCTTCTTGGAGACGCGTTGCGCGATCGCCTCGACCCACGCATGAGGAAGCGCTCATGACTTCCGCACCCCTGCTTGAAATCGACGATGTAAGCCTGCGTGTTGGTGATAGTGCGCTGGAGATCGTCAAGCGCGCTTCCTTCTCCATAGAAGCTGGCGAAATTCTCGGCATCGTTGGTGAATCCGGCTCTGGAAAAACCATGCTCGCGCGGGCGGTCATGGGGCTGGTTCCGGCGTCCATTAAAACAAGTCATGGTGCGATCCGCTTCAAGGGTCAGAACGTGTCAACGATGTCGCCGACCGCTTTGCGCGGGCTCCGTGGCGATGGTATTGCCATGATTTTTCAGGAGCCGATGACTTCGCTCACCCCGTCACTGACTATCGGGCGGCAGCTTGAAGAAGGGCTTGAACTGCACTTTCCGGCCGAGAAGGCGCAACATGCCGAATGGATCAGAGCCATGTTGTTGCGTGTTGGTATTGCCGATCCTGATCGGGCAATTGAGGCGTTCCCACATGAGTTCTCAGGCGGAATGCGCCAGCGCATCATGATCGCCTGCGCGATGCTCATGAAGCCAGATCTGCTGATCGCGGACGAGCCGACCACTGCGCTTGATGCAGTTATCCAGCGCGAGGTTATGGAGTTGCTGGTCGATCTCACGCGGGAACGCGGCACGACCGTTTTGCTGATTAGTCACGATCTTCCAATGATTGCGCGCTATTCCAATCGTGTGGTTGTGATGCGCCATGGTGAAGTGGTTGAAACGGGCGATACCGCTGATGTTCTGGCAAAGCCTCGGCATGATTACACCCGCAACCTACTCTCGACATTGCCGGTTCGTGGACCTTCGCGCGTGGTTCCAAAGGCTGATCCGCTGATCAGCGTGCGCGATCTTGTTGTCGATTTTGAAGCCCGGGGTGGCTGGTTCAAGAAAACTGGCGGCAAACGAGCTCTGCATGGGGTTACTATTGACGTCCTGCCAAACGAGGTTGTCGCCGTGGTTGGCGGTTCCGGTTCGGGCAAGACTACAGCCGCGCGGGTGATGGCCGGACTAGTCAGGCCGAGCGAAGGGAAGCTGTTGTTCAAGGGGCAGCCTGTCGAGAGACGTTCATCCCAATATCACGAATATCGTTATCATACGCAGATGGTGTTTCAGGACCCTTATTCATCGCTCGACCCGCGTATGAAAGTGGGTGAGTTGGTCGGCGAGGCCCTTCGTTTCTCGAAAGAGCTTTCCTCCAGCCAGAAAGTGGATCGTATTCGCGAAACACTGGAGGACGTTGGCCTCGGTGGAGATTATGCCAATCGTTATGCGCATGAAATGTCGGGTGGTCAGCGTCAGCGCGTGGCGATTGCGCGCGCACTCGTGCGACGTCCCGCTTTTGTCATCGCCGATGAAGCAGTCTCGGCACTTGACGTAACGGTGCGCGCGCAGGTTCTCGATCTCTTCGCCAAGCTGCAGCAGAGCTATGGCTTCGGCTGCCTGTTCATTACCCATGATCTGGGCGTGGTTGAACAAATTGCCGATCGTGTGGTCGTCATGAACGATGGTCGTATCATCGAGCAGGGAACGCGCGACGAGATTTTCGACGCGCCACAAAACGACTATACCCGCCGACTTTTGTCAGCCATTCCAATGCTCGAACTGACGGGCGAGGGCGGCGTCAAACTCAAATGGCGGGGCAATAATGCAAATACGAAACCGGGAGAGGCGGGCGGTCATGTCCATCACTGAGGAAAAGCCTGTCACCAAGCGGCAGGGCCATGGTAAAAAGCTCAGCTTCTACGATTTCGGGGCGACCACGTTTTTTGCAAGTCAGTTCGATCAGCGTTTCAGTTACTGCCTTTATGTCCCCGAGGACTATGATGAAGACGGCACCGAGACGCACGAACTGCTCGTCATCATTCACGGGACGGGACGGACGGCGGCACAATACCGCGATCACTTCGCAAATTTTGCGCGAGAGAACCGCTGCATTGTACTGGCACCGCTGTTTCCAGCCGGCATCGTCGTGAAGGGCGATCTTGCCAATTACAAGCGCATTGAGTTCCAAGGCATTCGCTTTGACCATATTCTGCTGTCGATGATCGACGAGGTGGCCGCCAAATATCGCCTTAAAAGCAATCGCGCCCTCATGTACGGCTTTTCGGGCGGCGGGCAGTTCTGCCAGCGCTTTTTCATGCTGCATCCTCATAGGCTCAAGGCGGTCTCTATCGGAGCGCCGGGCGTCGTAACTCTGCTCAACTCTGATTATGACTGGTGGGTTGGCGTTCGCGATGTTGAAGCACGTTTTGGCTGCCGCCTCGATCTTGAAGCGATGAAGGCCGTGACGGTTCAAACAGTGATCGGTGAGGAAGACACCGCAACCTGGGAAATCGGCATCCCGCATAACAGCGCGCTTTGGATGGACGGAGCTGATCTGCAAGGCGAGTGTCGCATTGACCGTATTGAAGCACTGGCAAAGTCGTTTGAAGCGCGTGGCATCGCGGTTCACCGGGACAGGGTGCCGGGCGTAGCTCACGAGCCTTTCAAAGTGTTGGAGCCTGTCGAAGCGTTTTTCGCGGATATGCTCAGATCACAAAGCTGACCCATGCCGCAAAATGAAAAACAAAAGGGGAAACAAAATGTTCAATTCAATCTCACTAGGCTCTGCACTTAGCATTGCGCTATTTGGGCTCAGCATCACATCCCACCAGGTACTTGCTGCAGACGAGGAAACCTTGCGTGTCGCCATTCACTCTGATGTTGCGAGCATCAATCCGGGCGTTAATCGCGATGCAAATGCCGATATGGTTGTTGCCCATATTGCCGAAGGTCTGGTCGCTTATGGCGACGATCTCGCAATCAAGCCGATGCTGGCAGAGAGCTGGACCTCGAATGCCGATCATACGGTCTATGAATTCAAATTGCGCAAAGGCGTCAAGTTCCAGAATGGCAAAGACCTGACTGCCAAGGATGTCGTCTGGAATTTCGAGCGTTATCTCAAGCCGGATACAGCGTTTCAATGCGTCAATCGCTATAGTGGCAAGGTCGATTCCGAGTTGAAGACGGTCGAGGCTGTTGATGACAACACGGTGCGCTTCAGCTTCGCAGCTCCTGCGCCAAACTTTGTCATCACCATGGCTACCATCCAGTGTACCCCTTGGATACTGAGCCCGGAATCCGTTGATGCGGATGGCAAGTTTGTAAAGCCGATTGGTACAGGTCCCTATGCTTTTTCCAAATGGGAGCGTGGCCGTTATCTGGACCTGACCCGTTTCGATGATTATTCGGCTCTGTCCGGCGATCTCGACGGTCTGGGAGGGAACAAGAAAGGTCATGTAAAGACCATTCAGTTCATGACTGTTCCAGATTCCAGCACGCGCACGAATGGTCTGCTTTCCGGTGAGATCGACTTCATCGATGAGGTGGAGCCGACTGGCGTCAAGGATCTGGAAGCGAAGGGTATGAAGATCAATGTGCAGCAGACGCCTGCATGGATGGTGCTTCAACTTCAGTCCACTTCCGATAAGCTGAAAGATCCACAGATGCGTCAGGCAATTGCTCACGCCATCGATCTTAACCAACTGGCAGCGGCGATCGGTGAGGGCATGTACGCGCCAAACCCGTCGGTCATTGCACCAAACACCATCTATTCGGATAATCAGGCGTCTGCCTGGCCGGCATATGATCCAGCCAAAGCGCAGGATCTGCTGACCAAGGCAGGCTATAAGGGCGAACCGATCAGCCTTCTGGTCGCCAACCGCCAGAACCGCGTGCAGGTTGCCACGATCGTTCAGGCATTCCTTGCAGCCTCCGGGATAAATGCGCAGCTCGAAGTGCGTGACTGGGCGACCCAGCTCGATCAGTATCGTCGGGGCGCATACGAACTTGCCGTTTTCGCTTATTCGGCTCGCCTTGATCCGCTGTTGTCTTTCCAGTCGATGATCGGTGACAAGAAGGCTGATGCCGCGCGCCAGTGGGATGATGCCAGGGCGGAAGACCTTCTCAAGCAGGTTTCAGCGAAGAGTGATGTCGAAGAACGCAAGAAGCTCTTCAACGAACTCAACACACTGATGGGCGAGCAGGTTCCGATCCTTGGTCTGGTAAACTTGCCATCGATCACAGCTGCTGGCCCAAAAGTGAACGATTTCAAGGGCTGGGCTGGTGATACGCTTCGTTTCTGGACAGTCAGCAAGACACAGTAAAACGCTCCGCTTTGCGAGCTTAGCATTGGGATAACCCCATGACGTCTACATCCTTTGACTACACCCGGACCGACGCTGTCGGTTTGGGAGAGGCCATTCGCGCAAAAATTCTGTCTCCGCATGAGGCTGTTCATGAGGCATTTGCAGCGATTGATCGGTGCAATCCCAAGCTGAATGCTGTGATCCATGAGATGCGCGATCAGGCGGAAGAACAGCTTAAATCGCTGCCAGCGGGTCCGCTCAGCGGTGTTCCGGTTTTGTTGAAGGACGATTGCCCTTCCTATGCCGGTGCAGCAATGTCCTTTGGATGTCGTGCGGCCGAGGGAAATATCTCGCAGCGCGATCACGAGCTCGTCAAACGGTACAAATCTGCTGGTCTGGTTGTGGTAGGCAAGACCAATTTGCCCGAGTTTTCCTGCAATATCGCAACGGAATCCTCGCTGCATGGTCCTGCACTTAATCCCTGGAATGTGACACGCAGCATTGGCGGTTCTTCCGGCGGCGCTGCTGCGGCTGTTGCCGCGCGTATGGTGCCTGTAGCCTATGGCAATGACGGAGCAGGCTCGATCCGTATCCCCGCATTTTGTGGGGGGCTTTTCGGGTTGCGTCCGTCGCGTGGGCGTGTCCCATGCGGTCCGGTCTCGACAGAAAACTGGGGTGGAATGGTCAGCCATCATGTGCTGACGCGTTCGGTTCGCGATTCCGCAATGATGCTTGATTTGACAGATGCGCTTGAACCAGGTTCGCTTTACGCAGCCCCAGCCAAAACGGACCTGTTCGTCAACAGTGTCAAAATGGCGCCGCGGAAGCTTCGTATTGGCGTCTGGCAGAAGTCCGACCTTCGTCGTGATGTGGACGAGCAGACGGTCGCAGCACTGGAGGCCACGATCGCGCTGTGCAAACAGCTGGGACATAGCATTGTTCGGGTGAAGCCTGATTTTGACGGCGTTCAGCTTGCAGATGCCGTACAAAAACTGATCGCCGTTTACACCGCAATTGAAGTGACGGATGTTGCCACGACGATGGCAAAGCCTGCCAATGACCTCTATTTTGAGCCTTCAAATCTGGGGTTGGCCGCTTATGGCAATGGCTTGACTGCGACAGAGGTTATTCAAGCGCGTTTGACCGCGAACGGTACGGCGCGCAGCTTTGGTCGTCTGTTTGAAGAATGCGATGTGGTGCTAAGTCCGGTGATGCCGGTTGGATCATTTCCGCTTGGCATGCTCGATGTGCGCTCACCCGATTGGAAGGGTTTTGCCCGGCAGTTTCTGGAGCTGACAACCTTCACTCATCCGGTCAACGCTGCCGGCTTGCCTGCGATGAGCGTTCCACTTCACGAAACGTCTGATGGCCTGCCAATCGGCAGCCAGTTCATTGCCCCTTATGGGGCTGAAAATCTTCTATTCGAACTTGCAGGTCAGTTGGAGGCCATGTGCCCCTGGTCGGATCGAATACCCGCCGTTCACGCCTGAAATCAAGAGACAAGCGATGCTCTATACAAAGCCCTATTTCCAGCCGTCCGATATGACCGAGGTTTTCGATCTCGTAGATAGAATGGTGCTTGGTACTTTGATCACCAGCCATGAGGATGGCGTTGCGATATCGCACCCGGTCTTCGTGATGGATCGGACACGCGGCGAAAACGGCACGCTGGTCTCGCATGTTGCTGCATCCAACGATCATGTTGAGTTTCTGAAACGTGGCCTGCCATCAATTGCAATCCTGATGGATGCTGGTCATTATGTGTCATCGTCTTGGTATCCGGGTTGTCCGGAAAGGGACAGCGCGCCGACCTGGAGCTTCATGGTTGCTCATATCCATGGCACGCCCAAAATCTTATCGGAAGCAGCGACTGCAAAGCATCTCCAAGAACTCGTCAAACATATGGAAAAGGGTCGTGACAAGCCTTGGCAGATGAAGGAACTCGGCCCCGGTGGTCTGGAGCGGCGTCTGCGCAATATTGTCGGCTACGAAATGCCTATTGAGAAGATGGAAGTCAAGTTCAAGCTCGGACAGGATGAGCGGGCAGCAGATATGAGTGCTGCGATCAAAAAGTTGCATGAAGAGGGGCGGGAACACCTCGCCGAAATGATGGCCCGTCACTGCAAGCTTACAGAATAAACTGGATTGGGTTTGTGACAGTTCGAGAGTGCCGCAGGAGGCAAGGCAAGCTTGCTCGCTCGGCTTCAGAAAAGAGGCAGCACTGTAGTGCCTACAGAGCAAGAACCAATCAGCTTCTTTGCGAGCGCGGTGCGAAATTGCGGGCGGCATTATTCACCAGCAGATCAATCGAGCCGGCTTCCGTCAAGACGGTCTCGACCAACCTTGTCACGGATGCCTCATCTGTAACGTCA
This sequence comes from Brucella ciceri, assembly GCF_041930145.1. Taxonomy (NCBI): domain Bacteria; kingdom Pseudomonadati; phylum Pseudomonadota; class Alphaproteobacteria; order Hyphomicrobiales; family Brucellaceae; genus Brucella; species Brucella ciceri. The sequence goes on from NZ_JBHEEV010000009.1 coordinate 17,818, forward strand.
CAAGGTAGCATGGTTATACCTTCCAAGTTTTGAAAATTTGCGCGCCTGTTCGTCCCGAACACGCGGTATCCGGCGTTAAGCAGTGCTTTTGCCGTTGCCAGGCCGATGCCGAAAGAGGCTCCGGTAACAAGAGCAACATCAGGTTTTGAGCGATTCATGGGATAGTCCTTAAGTTAGGAAATTTACAGCGCGCCGAGGCTGTCGGTTCGGTTTTTTGAGGCTGCCTCAAATTTCGCCGCTCCAAACGGCGGAAAAGTACGCTGGCATTCACGCCTCCGAAGCCGAAACCATAGGAACGCGCATATTCCATGACTTTCGACTGGGTTCTTTCGCCATGAAACCTAGACCTTTACCGACACTGTCCGGGTCATTTAAATTAAGAGTAGGTGGTACGATCTGGTCGCGCAAAGCAAGGATCGTAAAAATTGCTTCAAGCCCCCGCGGCCCCCAGAAGATGGCCGGTCGTTGATTTGGTTGCACTGACAGCGACGTTGGCCCCGGCACCAAATACGGATCTTATAGCCCTTATTTCTCTGGATCTCCGATCTGTGTGGAGGTTGCGTGTGCATTGACGTGAGCGATATCTTCAGGAAGAACGGATGCCTGAGATATTGCAATCTCTATTGCCCGGCGTGTGCCGCTGCCGTCTTCCGGACCAGATGTGATATGATGAGCGCGCCAGTGCCTGGGTGAAGGCTTCGATTACGAGGATTCCCGCACCTTCTCCCATAACAAACCCAGCGTCAAAGGAACGGGAGGCCTTTTCCGGAGTTTCATTGAAGCCAGTTGAGAGCGATCTTGCGGCAGCAAAGCCGGCAAGGCTGACTTTAATCACACAGGCTTCCGTCCCTACGCAGATCGCGGTATCGGCCTCGTTGGATCTGATAAGGCGCGCGGCGTCTCCGATTGGCCGTTCGTCGGTCCGTCGAAGACAGGGTGCTGTAAGCCGATCGTTTCTCAAGTAACTCAGGAATGTCAGCGTGCGCCAGTGGCCATACGGTGCAAATGTCCGCAGGTCGCTTGCCTCTTGGACGCCAGCCCCTGATCAGCGATATGTTGGCCTTGATCCAGGTCTCATCAATGAAGCAGAACAAAACTGATTTGGGAACCGCTGTCGCTCAGAAAAACACGGAAACGCTCTGGGACTAATTGTGCCCGGAAATAAGACCACATACATCCAGCCAGAACTTTGCGATAGAATCTGGAACACGGCCAGCCCTCCTGACCCAATGAATGCTCAATTAAAAATAATGGAACTCAAGCAGACATCAACCTGTCTTATGAATAAAAATAAGCTACCAACATCTTGAATAAGAGTTATAAATTTTATTCATCAAAACATAATAAATATGGAGTTATTTATTACGATTGACGCAATAATAATTTAATATAATTTCATCACTGTGAATTTAATAAAACTCCAGCACAATCCGCGCAAAAGATAATAAGGCGATATTCTTTATTGCATTTAATAAAGCATAACCACCTATCTGATTTCCGTATAAATCTCTTTGCGTCCATATAAGCTTGTCCGTTCAGGTTTAAGATCTTGAGTATGCATGACCAGTGGCCTCAGTATTTGTCCCCCATGTCGTTAAAGCAGTGAGACCAGTTCAAAACTGGTGTGTACCCTTACATCACTGAGTGTTTTTCGCTGTCTGTAGCTGAGTTTTCTGTGTCCCGACAACTGCCGCTGCAGCTGGTTCGCCCTCCCAAGTTGGTGGTCGTTGCGGCACGGTTTGGGAAACGACGGCTACAGCCTCCTATACATTTAAAAGGCGAGACAACATGCGTAATCGCCTCGCAATTCTGACAGGGAAGAAGCCAAGACTAACACAGAAACACACTAAAGGAGAGTATTATGCATACAAGAAAGACTATGCTCAGTATATCCTGTTTCATGATCTCGGCAGGACTGCTATCCGCCGCTCATGCAGCGCAAGTCGATGGTAAATTGCAGGTCAAGGTTAATATTGGATCAGCCTGTGAGTTGAAAAGCGGAGACACGTCAGTTCTTGATTTTGGAAATTTAACCAATCTGAACGATAAGGATCATGAGGCACAAACGACTACCGGCTCTGGCATTGAACTTCAATGCGGCAAAGGCATTGCATTCAAGGTAGGATTAGATGCGGGACAGAACCCCAAATCTCCCGGTAATGTTTGTTTACGCAGAATGAAATCTGGCTCTGAATATATTGACTATCAACTTTATTTACAGCCGAATAATTATCAACGATGGGGACTTGAAGAAAAGGGTGGAACATTTGTATGGTCTGGTATAGGTGACGGAACTATACAGAAGCATATCGTGTACGGCGTAATTTTGAAGCAAGCAACCCCATCCTCCGGAACGTATAATGATACTGTAACTGTTGTCGCGACCTTCTGAATATTTGTATAAGTATTCCGATAACGTGTTTTCTGTGTTCATTGTGGAGAAGGAGCGTGAGCCCCGGCATTGTCCCGGTTAGGATTCCTCGACAAACTTTGGCACGTTCAAAATGTCCTTGAGGGAAATGACTCAGATCAAGACATAGCAACCCACAAGAAATATACATAAATTCAGTAATTATAATATTGCATTAATTAGTATTATAGCAGATTATCCAATTAAATAATTGGAAATCAAGATTTTTCCTCATGAAATTGCGGTTTATTTTGAATAGCCATCCTTGGAATTTGCGTGATTAATAAAAGTATTAATGCTAACATTATTGTTAATTTAAGCTATACATCATTCTATAGTAAGTTGTTTGTATATTCTGCATTAAATGCCTTGCGATACAATTTACTATTTCCAGTATTACGTGGATAATATCCGGGTATTAATGCAATTCATCCCGTATAAATGAAAATCATGTAAAACATTCTCATGCTTTCACGATGCATGATTTTTTACAGTACGCCGACAATAATTCTCTATTTTAGATATGGAAAAACAACATATTAATTTCGCGATGTAAGTATGACTATAAGCAGAACATTAATTCAAACAGAACGCACACTAAAGGAGAATATTATGTATACTTTAAAACTAATGACCAACATATCCTGTTTGATGATCTTGGCAGGGTTGGTGCCGGCTGCTAATGCTGCACAAGTCAATGGTAAATTGCAGGTCAAAGTCAATATTGGAGCGGCTTGTGAGTTGAAAAGTGGAGATAAGTCCGTTCTCGACTTCGGAAGCTTGAATAACCTGAATGATAAGGATCATGACGAGCAAACTGCTGCCAGCACTGGTGTTGAGATTCAATGTAGCAAAGGCATAGCTTATAAAATAGGTCTCGGTTACGGGCTCAATCCATCTAATAGTCATCGCCAGATGAGCAATGGCGGTTCTTTTGTATCATATGATCTATACCGAGATTCTGCTCGCACTCTATGGTGGGGACGGCTTATAGACACTTCGTCTATACTTAGCGGCGTAGGCAATGGTGTTATCCAATCGTACCCGGTTTATGGACGCATTCCCAAGCAGGCCACACCTGCGACCGGCGCATATTCCGACACTGTATCCATTGAGGTTAGCTTCTAAAACCCTCCCGGAGATATTTCCATGTCCAGAATTTCAGTCTTGCTGGCGGTTGTCTCCGGGTTGGTTTGCGTGAGTAGCGTTCAGGCCGCATCTTTGCAGGTGTCGCCGATTTCCCTCGATCTCACCGCACCCGCCCGTACATCCTCCGTCACACTTCGCAATAATACCGACGGTACAACCAATGTTCAGATTCGTGCTTACAAATGGACTCAGGTCGCGGGTGTAGACCAATTGATGCCTGCCAATGACGTTATCGTTAGTCCGCCTGCTGCCGCGCTGCGGCCAGACACAACCTATACGATCCGTGTCGCTCATCTTGGAGCGCCTTCCCAAAAGATTGAGCAAAGCTATCGTCTCCTCATTGATGAACTGCCTGACATCAATGTTCGTCGCCGCAACACCGTCATCAATTTTGCCACACAATATTCCATTCCGGTGTTTTTTTCCGATCAATCCGCGAGTGCAGATTTGCGTTGGAAAATGCAGCGCAAAGGCAAGGAGCTGGTGATCGAAGCGACCAACTCGGGCACACGTCATGCCAAGGTTGCTAATTTAAGTGCTTCAACGCCTGGCGCACGCGTCAGTTTTGGCAGTGGTCTCAATGGCTATGTGCTGCCCGGCAGCACCATGCGCTGGGCCGTTGCAGTCGGCTCCATTCGGACCGGGGACAAAGTCACCATCAAGGCCGAAGGGGACGACTATGCCGTTAACCAGTCAGTCGTTGTCTCGGGCCACTAGATTAGTAATGACGCTCTGGTGCTTGTTATCCGCAAGCACCAGAGTGGCACAGGCTGAAGAAGCCGCGCCCGCCAACCCTTCAACACAAACATTTATGCTCGGTGTTGTTATTAATGATCAGCCAACCGATGCGATCGCCGCTTTCAAGCGTCTGCCCAATGGCAGATTTGTTGTCACACCGGGTGACTTGGAGACTGCAGGCATCAAGTCAAAGATTGGCAAGTTAGGTCCGGATGGCTTGATTGATCTCGATACGCTGGTCGGCGTTACATGGCGCTATGATGAACCGCGCCAGCTCATACTCTTTACTGCACCGGATGCCGCTCGTGTCCCTAAACGCATCGATATCGGTTCCACAGCCAAACCCATCGACTTTTCCCGCGTGCGCTCCAATCTGGGCTTTGTCCTTAATTACACGCTGTATGGCGCCACGGGTTGGGGCGGTGGTTCGCACAAAGCCTTTAGCGGCAGTTTTGATGCGCGGCTTTTGACACCATACGGTGTCACTTCGACCTCGGCGCTTGGCAAGTTTGATGCCTTCGTGGACAAGACGAGTGAATTCAGCAACGGACTAACCCGTCTCGATAGTAGCTGGCGCTATACCGATCCCAAAAGAGCATTGGTGTATCAGGCTGGTGACAGTATTTCTGGCAGCCTTCCCTGGAGTTCCTCCTGGCGATTTGGCGGCATTCAGTTAAAGCGCAATTTCGCCATTCGCCCCGATCTCGTCACCTCCCCGGTTCCCAATCTGTCCGGCAGCGCCTCCCTGCCTTCATCGCTGGACCTTTATCTTAATAATATCAAAGTCTTCTCAGGCAATGTGCCGGCCGGCCCATTCGATTTCCGCGGACTTCCCTTTATCAATGGCAATGGTGACGCAAGCATTGTCATGCGCGATGCACTTGGTCGTGAAATCCGTACACGTTACGCTTACTATTACGGACCCAACATGGTGGGTAAGGGAATTTTTGACTTCTCGACCGAACTCGGCTTTCCCCGTCTTGGCTATGGTGAGAACTCTTTTGAATATGATCAAAATCTAGCAGGTTCCGCCAGCGTGCGATACGGTCTGACTGACTGGCTAACCATAGAAGGCCATTTTGAAGCCACCAGAGGTCTGGTCAACGGTGGCGCTGGTTTCATCACCAGTCTGGGGTCTTTCGGATCGTTTAGTGCCTCATTGGCTGTCAGCCGTTACAGTGGCGCAGGCGGCGTTGAGAACGGTGGCAAGGCGACAGCCACGTTTCAGACCGGATATAATGGCTATTCGTTCTATGCCGATACCAGTCGTAGTTTTGGTGATTACAATGATATCGGCTTGGTCGTTGACCGGCTGCATGGAGCAAAAACACCGGTCTCCGTTCGCGCGCGCAGCATCGACAATGTGGGCATTTCTTTCCCGCTCTTTTTTGACCCCTCTTCGCTTGGAATTAATTTCTCCCGCGTGCGCGGTGCAGGCAAAGGTGACGATGCCAGTCTTTTGAGTGTTTCGTGGTCACGAACCGTGTTCGAAAAGGCCTCTCTCTATGCGACCGCCTATACGGATTTCGAAAAACGCAAGAACTATGGGTTTTTTGTGGGGTTCAGCATTCCGATTGGCGATAACATGACGGCCTCGGTCAGTGCCGATAGTGATGGTGTTGATACCACTTTGACAAAATCTGCGCGCCTTGGCGAAGACCCGATTGCCTGGTCATTGCGCGATCGCGAAAATCTAAGAGGCGGAGGTAACCGCTCAGCTACCGTTGATTATCGTTCCTCCTTTGGCGAGTTCTCCGGTTCCGTCGATCAGGCTGGTGACATGGGCCGCATAACGGCCACGGCAGATGGTGCGCTTATCATTGCCGGTGGCGGTATATTCTTTGTCAATCAGGTCAGCGACTCCTTTGCTGTCGTCAAGGGCGGCGGGCCCAATGCGCCAGTTTCACTCAATGGTCGGCATGTCACGAATACCAATTCCTCTGGACATGCTGTTGTATCGGACCTGCAATCCTATCAAAACAATACGGTCACCATCGACCCCACGAACCTGGCTGTCGATCTCCAGCCCGAGAGCACGCAGGCCATTGTTGTGCCCGCAGATCGATCCGGTGTTGTCATTGATTTTGGAACAAAACGAATGAGCGCTGCGACGGTCATACTGACAAATGCAGAAGGCAAACCTTTGCCGATGGGAGCGGAAGTCTTGCAGGACGGAACAGGACAGCCCGCAGTTATGGGGTATGACGGCCGTGTATGGCTTACCGACCTGTCTCCGAAAAACAACCTGACCGTAACGTTGCCCGAAGGGCTTGGCACATGCCATGCAAGCTTTGATTACAAGCCGGTTCCGGGCTCCATACCTGAAATTGGCGGGGTGATATGTAAATGAAACGGAGAGCTTTCATGTATATGTCGGGTGTTTTCCCCCCTAGCAGATGCCTGGGCAGTCACAAAACGGCTCAGTCGAACATCTTCCTCTGCCTGCTGGCTCCGATCATATTTGCCATCCTCACATTAGAACTGTCACCGGCTGCGGCCGGTGGCGGTGGGGTCTGTACCCTTAAGAGCCTTGGCACATTCGGCAATACAGTGGTCGATGTTGTGGGGAATGCGGCTGCATCGGCAACAAGTCAGGTGGAGTATAATTGCAGATCGTCCATTAAATTCAACAGTATACAATTTTGCACCTACATACAGGCTGCAGATGGCAATCAGGCAAACTCGCAAGCAGGCAGCACTTTCTATCAGGCGCGGGACGCCAATGCGCATCTTGCCTGGCAGATGAGGCTTCAAAATGGTGGAGATATGCCGGTTGGAAAGTATGGTAGCACAAGATCAACTGTTGGCTGGACACATTATACCAATTGGTCGCCATCAAATCAGAGCACCATTGCCTCACAGCAACTCACATTAACTTATCTCGACCGCCAACAGCAGGATCGTGTGAAGGCGGGCGTTTACAGCAACGCTTATCAACTGGTCACACAATACAAGTTCAATACCGGCACCCCTGCGTCATCGTGCAGTTCAGGTATTGCCGATCCCGACGGAACGATCTTCAGTAATTTTATGACAACTGCGAATGTTACCAAGAACTGCCAGTTGGAGAATTTTCAGGACATTGATTTCGGAAATCAAAATGGACTTGAGTTTACGTCCAGGGGTGCAGGCCAGTTCCGTGCTTATGGCAATGTCGGTATTCGTTGCACATATCAGACGCCCTACAAAATCAGTATAAATAGCGGCGATAATCCTGAAAATGGTGTCGCACGATTAAAGAGTGACAATAATTTTTTACCCTACAAACTGCTCCAAGCAGGATGTAAAGCGGCATGGGACGACAAGAATGTTCTTTCCGGTAACGGCAATACCGTCAACATTGTCGATAATCATCAGGTCTGCGCGGAAATTTTAACGCCACTCGCAATAGCACCGGCACCGGGTATCTATATTGATACCGTTATTGTAACAGCAACGTTTTGAAACAAAGAAAGGAGTAATATCGCCCTGGATTCTGTCGTAGAGTTTTTGGCTTTTCAAGGTTGGAGTTGCCCCTTAGACGTTTGATCACAGGCATGGATGGATCGGGATGAACCTGCATCGTTCTGGCTCTTTTGTCCAGTATTTGCAGATGAATTCATATGGAGCGAGGCCCTTGAGGGTCTTTAATCGTCGGGTAAAAATTGTAGGTCGATACGAAATTGTCGAGATGCTGGCGGAGTCGGTCGCGGCTCTCATAATAAAGCGCTTGACGGTGGTGTCCTTGATGGTTCGGTTTATGCGCTCGATCTGGCCATTGGTCCAAGGATGTTTTGTCTTGGTGGTGCGATGCTCGATATAGTTGGTGGCGCAAGTATATTCGGAGGCACGAGACGGCGGTAAGATAATGCGCGCCCCGCAACCAAAAATACCAAAAACCCGCCAAATGACGGTTTGGCGTTCAAAAATAGCTCACTCTCCACAACATACGAAAGCCGCTCCCAGCACGCTCCACGCTGACACTTCACCCTCGCACAAGAATCTGGAGGTGAGGAAAAGACTTGGCGTGGCGCGGACAATGAAAACTCATGGTACAACAGTTGTCGCATGATTAATTAGGCCTACCACATCCACGGTATCGCCAATCTTACAGCAAGTTTCTTCGACGGGACGAGGTCAACGTTTCCTGGACCACTACTTCACCAGCCGTACCGAACGCGTGTGAGGCGGCGTCGGTGGGGCGGTTGCTACAACAAGAACAATGACAAGTACCCAGTCTATGATGAACGGTCCGGAGATACGAGCCTGTCAAGCTGGGTGACCGCTATGCGTATAACGGAACGCTCGGGTTCCGTGTTTCATTCTAATCCTTTTCGTCTGCAGCTGAGTTTAATGCGTCTGTGTTAATTCAACAAACCGGAATGTTGGTTGGTCCCAAAACTCTTGCCGAATTCAATAGTTTAGCAAATCCTTTGATGACGAATAACATTTGGCGGGCGGTTGCGAATGAGCAATTTGGGCTGGCGGGAATTGCCCCTCCGCAACCAGGCTGTCAACGGCCCGGGTGGGACATCGGCGACCTGCAGGCAATGGAAACGGGGGAAACGTCGCTTCGCGAATTCGACTGCGCTGGGTCGCGTTCTGTGCGCGCTCATGGTTCCCGCAGCAGTCATCAGCAATTCCTCATTTGTAGGGCCCGTCCGTGCCCAGCAGCAATCTGGCTCGGGTGGTGCGGGCGGTGCGGAAGGCACGCCCCCATCGCATTTCGACGCCAAGGGAAATCCGGGCGGACAGGGCTCCGGTGCTTCCGCCATGTCCGGCGGTGGCGGCGGCGGAGGTGGAGCAGGCGGTGCCGCGGGTGGGAATCACGTTGGCAATAACGCTTCCGCCGGAAGGGGCGGCGCTGGTGGCGAAGGTGCAAGAAGCGCGCATGGCGGTGAAGCGGGCACCAACGGTGTCATTGGATATCTAGGGAGTTCGGTCCCCGGTGTTCTGCTCCTGCGCGGTTTGGCTGGCGATAGCGGCAAGCCAGGCGATGTCGGGAAAAAGGGGCAAAGTGCATTTGCAACCGGCAATGGCGCTTCCGGCGGTGGCGGGGGCGGAGGCGGTGGGGGCGGAACGGGCGCGATTTTCACCGGCGATGTGATGACATTGCACCAGCAGACGGTCATTGGTGGGGATGGTGGTGCTGGTGGTGCTGGCGGAAAAGGTGGCGACGGCGTTACCGTATGGAACGTCTTCACTGTTTCTCCGGGCGAGGGTGGCAGCGGCGGGGGTGGCGGTGGCGGTGGCGGCGGTGGCACCGGCATATCAACGGCTTTCAACCTTACTGTCCGCAGCGGTGGCACGATTTTAGGGGGCATGGGCGGTGCTGGCGGGGCTGGCGGCATCTCGGGCATGCATGCGGACGAAAACAACAGCGGCAGCATCATGGTCTGCGAGGACGATGAGGGCGAGATTGAATGTTCCAGCCCGATTTCGATCCCGTCCGCATCTTATGACACGCTTACAACCGGCGGCGGACGCAGTGGCGACGGCGGTGGCGGTGGAGACGCTATCAGCAGTTCGGGTCAATCCGTAATCGCGATTGAAACAGGTGTCACGGTGCGTGGTGGCGATGGCGGGCGGGGCGGTGCAAGTCTGCCCGGCGGCAATACGGCGTCCGATGGTGGACACGGAGGTCGTGGTGGCGACGGGATCACGTCGACGGGCGAGGCTGCAACCATCACTAATGCTGGTGCCATAAGCGGTGGTAATGGAGGCAACGGTGGACGCGGCGGTGGTGGTGCGGATACCGGCGGTAATGGCGGCAAAGGTGGCGACGGCGGCATCGGTATGTCCATGAGGGCCGGCGGAACGCTGGCCAATGTAAACGGGGCCAGTATCTCGGGCGGCAACGCCGGTGCTGGTGGTAAAGCGCCATCAGCTCCCTTCAATCCGCCATCCTGGTGGTACAAGGGCGCGGATGGGCAGAACGGAACCGCGGGGGTCGGGGTCTATTTCTCGTCCGGCGACGCGACGTTGTTCAACGCCGGTACGATTTCCGGCGGTGTCAATCAGGACGGTTCCTACGCCAATGCAGTTACGTTTTCCGGCAGCAACAATACGCTGGTCCTCGGAGCGGGTTACACCTTCAACGGCAAGGTGGTTGCGGGTTCGAGCGCCCAGAACACGCTGGTCTTCGGCGGAAGCGGTACGGCTCAGTTCGAACTGACTGGTTTTGAAAGGAGATTTCAGGGGTTCGACGCGCTGGAGAAGCGTGACAGCAGCACATGGACTTTGACCGGCTCGGCTGAAACGTTCAGCGGCGATCTCGGTGTTCATGGCGGAACACTGGTTCTGGCCTCCGGTGCTCAGCTCAACACCACAGACGTTCTTATCGGTTCGGTGCAGGGTGAAAGCGCCTTGCTGGAGGTGACGGGCAGCGGCACCAGCCTCAACATAAGCGGCGCGTTGAATGTTGGAGGTTACGGCGATGACTCGCTGAATGTTGAAAATGGTGGGCGGGTTAATGTCGGCGGCGATCTTTCCGTCGGCGACACTGCATCGGCGATTGCGGGTTTGCAAAATGGGTTGACGGTCAGCGGGAAGGGTTCCACGCTTCATTTCGGTGGCACCGCCGATATTGGCGCTCTCCTTTCTGTGACGGACGGCGGCGCGGTTCACGGCAGGCAGTTACACGTTGGTGCGGGTGATCCGGGCAGCAATGCGGCGCAGATCACGGTTGATGGTGCCGGTTCGCTCCTGAATGTTGCTAAAATCGATGTCGGTTCGGTCGGGAACGGTTCGCTGACGGTGTCGAATGGCGCAAGCGTTGGACAGGCTGCGGCGGGCAGCGTCTTGCAGGTCGGACAGAACGGCGCGCAAGGTATCGTGAATGTTGGCGCGGCTACGGGCGATACCGCGGCTGCAGCCGGAACAATTCACAGCACTGTGGCGCTGGGCAATCAGGGCACGCTCAACCTCAATCATAATACGACCGGCTACCGCTTCGATACGACGGTGGAAGGCACCGGCACGGTCAATTTCCTTGGCGGAACGACGACAGTCTCCGGGCAGGGACTGGCCCAGTTTTCCGGTCAGTCGAATATCGACAACAGCAGTGTGGTCCTGGCGAGTTCGGCTGTGGTCGGTGGCAATGTCGCCGTCAACACTGGCGGCACACTGAGTGGTTCCGGCACATTGGGCAGTACCATGGTCAGGAGCGGCGGTACGATCATTGCCGGTTCGCAGTCGCAACTGAAGGTCAACGGCGATCTCACGCTGGAGAGTGGGGCGAGCTTTAACTACGATCTAGGCACGTCCAACGCCCATAAGGCTGCGTCCATTCAGGTCAACGGTGATTTGACATTAAACGGTGCGACAGTGAATGTCACCGGCACCTCCGATAGCGCATTGATCGGCTATCATCGTCTGATTTCCTATGGCGGAGCGCTGACGACTGCCAATGCCGGTTTGGTGGTAGGCGAAACGCCGATTACCGATCCCATCGGTTATTCATATGCCATCGATTACGCGCCGAATGTCGTGGATCTCATAGCGCTGCCGAACGGTCTGGACCTTCTCCAGGTATGGGGCGGCAGTGCATCGGCTCTTGACGGCGGCGATGGAACCTGGTCGGCATCGGATCAGAACTGGCTCGATCCGCTGGGCGGCAGCAGCGCACTGGGTTCGGGATGGGGAAGCGCCTATGGGGTGTTCCGCGGCATTGGCGGTACGGTCACGCTGGATGGAACGCAAACAGCTGTTGGCCTACAATTCGTGAGGGGCGATTATACTATCACCGGGGGCACCGCCCTGAACCTCATCAGCTACTCGGGAAATGGTATTATCATCCCCGTGCCGGAATTACGGGTACTGGCCGGTGAAACCGCAACAATCGAATCGACGATTACCGGAAGCAAGGGTTTTGAGAAAACCGGTGACGGGCTGCTCATTCTGTCCGGTTCCAACAGTTATTCCGGCGGCACCATCCTCAGTGCGGGCACCCTACAGATTTCGGCGGCGGATAATCTAGGGCAGGCCAGGAACGATCTTACGATCAACAACGGCACCTTACAGACGATCGGCACCATATCGCTTGGCAGTCTTGTAACGCTCGGTGGTGAAGCGGCATTTGATGTCGCATCGGGCACGGAACTGCAACTGACCGGGATTATTTCCGGTTCCGGTTCGTTGACCAAGCAGGGCGATGGCACGCTGCTTGCCGGAAATACGGCCAACGGATGGTCCGGTGGCACGCTGATAGAAGCGGGAACATTGCGCATGGCGGCAGGTAGCGCCGGTGCGTTGCCCGATATGACCGACTATGTGATGACCGGCGGTACGCTGGATCTCAATGGCAATGCCCTGACCATGCGTTCCTTGTGGGGCAGCGACGGTATCATCGCTATCGATAATGCGAGTCTTACCGTCAATCAGGATGAGGACACGGTTTTTGCGGGCGACATAACGGGCGCAAGCGCCAATAGCAGCCTGACCAAGGACGGCGACGGCATTCTGGTCCTGACCGGCAACAACAGTTTTCAGGGGCGGACCAATATTCTGGGCGGTATGCTCGCAATATACGAGGCAGAGAATATCGGCACCGGAGCGGCAGGCATTTCAATCAGCAATGCAACGCTCACGACGCTTGGCGATATTACCTTGGCCCGCGATTTTGAACTTTCCGGTACGGCGACAGTCGACACGCTGCTTGGCACGGCGCTCGATCTGACCGCCGATGTGTCGGGCAGCGGCTCGCTATATAAGGAAGGGGCGGGCTCGCTTATCATCAGCGGCGATGCCAGCCATAGCGGCGGTACCACGATTGCCAACGGTTTCCTGCAAATCGGCAATGGCGGCACCACGGGTTCGATTGCGGGCAATATCGTCAATAATGGCGGTCTCGTCTTCGACCGCCTGAACAGCTACACCTATTCCGGCATGGTTTTGGGGGCGGGCGCGTTGATCCAGGCAGGGGCGGGCACCACTGTCCTCACTGGTGAAAACAGCTATACCGGCAACACGTTTATCGCTGGTGGAACGTTGCAGATCGGCGATGGCGAAACCACAGGCTCTATCATCGGTGGTGTTCTGAATGAAGGGATTCTGGCCGTAAACCGGTCGAACAACTACAATTTCGAAGGGCTGATCGTCGGCACCGGTTCATTCGTGCAGGCGGGCCCCGGTATGACCATTCTCACCGCCGACAACGCCTATTATGGCGGGACGACCATCGCCCATGGCACGCTGCAACTTGGGAACGGCGGTAATTCAGGCTGGATCGAAGGCGATGTCGTGAATAATGGCACGCTCGCCTTCAATCGTTCGAATGCAGTGCTTTTCTCCGGTGCTATCAGCGGCAGCGGCAACGTTAACCAGATCGGCGCTGGAACGACGGTTCTTGCAGGCGAGAACAGTTATACCGGTGGTACGATTATTCAATCCGGCGCGCTGGTCATCGGCAATGGCGGGATGACCGGCTCAATCAAGGGCAATGTCGAGAATGACGGCATCCTTGCCTTCAACCGCGCCGACACGATGACTTATGCAGGCACGATCAGCGGTTCGGGTGGGGTGCAACAGATTGGACGAGGCACAACCATCCTGACCGGCAGCAACAACTATACCGGCGCGACGACGATTGCAGCCGGGCGCCTGCAAATCGGCAATGGCGGTACGTCCGGTTCCATCACCGGTCACGTGCTCAATGACGGCACGCTGGCCTTCAATCGTTCCGATACGGTGACCTTCGACGGCATGGTGTGGGGCGAGGGAAAGCTGGAGCAGGCGGGCGCCGGTACACTCGTTCTTACCGGCAGAAATCAGTATGGCGGTGGCCTCACTATATCCTCCGGCACACTGCAACTGGGGGATGGCAGCGAAAATGGCACGCTTACCGCCAATGTCGAGAACAATGGGCAGTTCATCATCAATCGTTCTGGAACGGTCGTGCTGAAAGGCGATATTTCCGGTTCCGGTTCGCTCGAGCAAATCGGCAGCGGCGTGACGGTGCTCGCAGGCAATAACAGCTACGGTGGTGGCACCACGTTGCAATCCGGAACGCTGGTGGTCGGGCTTGGTGATAGCGGAGGGATTGCGGGCAATATCGTCAATAATGCTTCGCTCGCCTTCAATCGCGCGGACAAGTACAGCTTTTCGGGCGCCATTTCCGGGACAGGCGCAGTCTGGCAGATCGGCGAGGGTACAACCGTTCTCAGCGGCAACAGCAGCTATTCGGGCGCGACCGGCGTTTATGATGGCCGGCTGGCGATCAACGGCTCGATCGCGACCTCATCGCTGGTCACCGTCTATGGAGGCGGCGAACTTGGGGGGAATGGCAACGTTTCCACCACGCATATCGACGGGGGCACGCTTGCGCCCGGCAATTCCATCGGAACGCTGACGGTGAGCGGCGATTTGAGCTTCACCGGCACATCGACCTATGCCGTGGAGGTTTCGGCATCTGACGCCGATCGGGTCAATGTTACTGGTCGGGCGGATTTGGGTGGCGCGACGGTGGCAGCGACGTTCGCACCCGATAAATATGTCATGCGCCGCTATACGATCCTCAATGCGGGCGGCGGAATTGGCGATACTCGGTTCAGTGCGGAACTGGCGACCGATCTGCCGCAGAGCTTCAGCTCAAACCTCAGCTACGATGCCGGCAATGTCTATCTCGACCTGACACTGAACATCATCGGTCTCAACATGAACCAGCGCAATGTCTCGGCGACGCTGGTCGATTATTTCAATCGTGAAGGACAGATCCCGCTGGCCTATGGCGGGTTGGATGCGCAAGTTCTGACCGTAGCATCGGGCGAACTGGCGACGGCCGTTCAACAGACGACCGTCGATGCGATGAGCCAGTTCATGGCGACGCTGGCCGATCCGTTGGTCGCGGGAGGAACGAAAACAGCAGCCTCCGTTGAACACGATCCTTTCAAGACCCGCTGGAATGTATGGGGTGCAGGCTTTGGCTCATCGCGCTCGGTCGAGGGCGACAGCAACATCGGATCGCATGATTTGCGCAGCAGGATCAACGGTATGGCCGTCGGCGCCGACTACCGGCTGTCGCCCGATACCTTGCTCGGCTTTGCCGTGGGTGGCGGACATAGCAGTTTCAGCGTCTCCGATGGTCTCGGCAGCGGCAATTCCGACCTGTTCCAACTGGGCCTTTATGGTCGCCAGACGGTCGGAGATGCTTATTTCAGTGCGGTCCTGGCTTATGGCTGGCAGGATATCGAGACAGAACGCGCTGTCACGTTGAATGGTTTCGATACGTTACAGGCCGGTTATGACGCCAACGCATGGTCAGGTCGTCTGGAAGCCGGTTATCGTTTCGACACGCCATGGATGGGGATTACACCCTATGCCGCCGGGCAGTTCGTCAGCCTCGACCTGCCGTCCTATGGAGAAAAGGTCGGCAGTGGTGAGGATACCTATGCACTCGACTATGCATCCCGGCAGGAAACGGTCGGGCGTAGCGAACTGGGCTTGAGAGCAGACAGATCCTTTGCGCTCGGCGACGGAGTTTTCACCCTGCGCGGCAGGGTTGCGTGGGTGAGGAACTTCAACAATGACCGCATCACCTCGGCTTCCTTCGTCGAACTGCCAGGGGCCAGCTTTGTCGTGAACGGCGCTTCAGTCTCGCGCGATACGGGCCTTGCAAGCATTTCAGCCGAAATGCTGTGGGACAACGGCTTGTCGCTGGGTGCGGCTTTTGACTCGGAATTTTCGGAAGCGAGCAGCAATTATGCCGGAAAGGGCATGCTGCGATATAAATGGTAAGATCGTCGGGCTGGCGGAACTGCGCCAGCCGAGGGGGCAATTACGAACGCGGAACCCTGGTCCAATGGCCGGTGCCGCCGTCATTATAGAAATCGATGTCAAAACCCTGTACCTGACCTTGATCGACTTTGAAGACGATGGATGCAAGCGAACCAACAAGTTCGGCTTCTCCGACCGGGACGAAGGCGAAAGTGTCGCCGTCCCAATGTTGCAGCGGGAACTGCATTTGCTTCGGACCGAGAACGAGTGTCAGCGTTCCGTTGACTTCCTTGACTTCCGTCTTGCCAAAATAGGCATTATCGAAACTGCCGGTATATTCCTGCAAGGCTTTGGACGGTAATGGCGCGGCTGGCTTCTCCTTGAAGGACAAGTCGCCCTGTGGCTGGAAAAAGCCCTTCATGGCACCGTTATATGCGGCGAACCAGTCCCGGGAGGCTTTGCCGTAGAGCGCTATGTCCGTGAATTGCGCAACCACCGATTCCGCGGCGCCCACCGGTGCGCCATTGGTCAGGACGATGATGCCGATATCGGCCGAGGGTACGATCTTGAACGCCGTGCCCGCGCCGAGCAGGAAGGCGCCGGAATGGCCCATCGACGGGCGACCGCCGAGTTCCGTGTTGACGTTGAAACCATAGCCATAGAAGCCGGATCGGGCGCTGGTATCGTGTGCGCGGGCGCTGAAGGATTGCGGCGAAAGCGCTGGCAGGAGCGCCTCTTCCGCGATCAGGCGCTTACCCTTGTACTCGCCATTGGCCAGCAGCAGTTTCACCCATTCCGCCAGATCGACGACGGTGGACGACACGCCGCCTGCCGGCGCCTGTTCATCGGCATTGCGCTGCCCGAGAGGCAGGAACCTACCGTTCTGATAAACATGCAGTGCGGCGCGATTGTCATTCGCCACATAATCGGCATGGCGATAGCTGGTCGATTTCATACCCAGCGGCTGGAGAAGCTGTTCGTCGGCGAGTTTGTCCCATGGTTCATGCGCTGCCGCTGCAACCGCCTCCGCACCGATGGTCGTGCTGAAATTCGCATAATGATAGGAGGTGCGGAACGGATCGAGCGGCAAATGCTGCAAGCGGGCGATGACGTCGTTGCGTTTGAAGCCGAGGTCTTCGAGATCGTCGCCCGCCGTGCCCGGCAAACCGCTGCGATGTGCAAAGAAATCCCCGATGGTTCCGTGTTCGGACACATAGTCGTTGTTCAGTTTGAAACCGGAAAGATGTTTTGCCACCGGATCGTCCCACGCAACCACGCCCTTCGTCACCTCAATGGAAGCAACCGTCGCGGATATGGATTTCGAAATCGAAGCGATCTGGAACACGGTGTCGGCATTGACGGCGGCGTCCTTGCCGATTTCCCTTTTGCCGTAGCCTTTCGCAAACACGGTCTTGTCGCCGCTGACCACGGCGACCGCCATGCCGGGAACATGGCTGCGCTTCATGATGTCGGCCACGATCTGCGGCAGGGCCTTGAGCGCGTTTTCGGTGCTTCCTTTCGGAATTTGCACGACATCGGCAGCCGGATTGGGTTGGCGCTGAATGGAAACCGACTGCGACAGGGCAGCTGTCGAGCAGCCGAGCACGAACAGACAGGCTAGGACGATGGATGACGTACTGGTTCTCATGCTGGCTTTCATGGCTGCCTTAAAACCCCGTTTGATAAGCGATGCGGAAAACACCCTGATTGATGTTCAGGGTCTGGTCGCGTTGGTGGACGAGCCCTGTTTGCAGAATGATGCCGATAGGCGTGACATAGGTAACTGTGCCTGCTACGCCCCAATCCCAATCGGATTGAAGCCCGTATTGCGCCAGTCTTTCGTCCCCGCCGGACAGTTTGCGTATCGCGGTTGTGGCGTTGAACTGCCAGCGGTCGTGGGAGAGCGACAAGGATGTCACGCCATTGCCATTGGAGACCGGCGTGCCACGAAAGGCGCTTGAAAAAGTGGCTTCGTTGAACCAGCTCAGGTTCCACTTGTCGGTCAGAGCCGTGTCATAGCGCAGCCGGGCGGAAATCGTGTTGGCGCCTTCGCCATAACCGGGCTCCGCCTCCAGTCTTCCGACATCCACGCCGCCGGATATGTTCTTCAAGCCCGGCACGTTGCGGAAATCATAAGTCAGGATGAACGAGTTCAGGTCGTTGCTGAATGCAGGCGGTTGGCCTTCGGTGGGCGAGATGAAACCGTCGTCGAGGCTGAGGCGGCGGTCGAGAACCGTATCGTCGCGTTTGAACACCAGACCGGCGAAGGAATGCGCGCCCATATTTTCGGTATTGAAGGTATAGCGACCGCCAAGCCCGATGGAGCCCTTATACTGAAAATCATCGGTGAAGCCGGTGTAAAGCCCATCAATGGCGTGCCAGCCGTCGCCGAAGCCGATGTCCATCTTGCCGCCATAGAGCGCAAAATTGTCACGGGTGTAAGAGGCGAACAGGTTTTTCAGATTGAAGCCAAGATCGGAAAAGGCGTTGTCGTTCGTTGCTTCTACGGAAGAGTCGAAGGTGATTTTCGAAAGGATGGAAAATTGCTGCGACAATTGCCAGACAAGGGCGGCTTCCGCCGTGGGCTGCACGCTGTTCCAGTGCGAACGCGGAATCTGACCGTTGCTGTCCTTGATGCCGAAATAGCCGGTATAGCCGGTCATGAACAGCAGTTGACCGTTCAGTTTCGGATAATCGCCGGTCGCATCCGTGTCGCCCAGCTTGCTGTAGGGCGTCAGGAATATTTCGGTTTTGAAAATGTCGCGCTTTTCTTGCGCAAAAGCGTCCGGCGTTCCGGCCCCAAGCAAGGCTGTGGCACCAAGCAGAGTGCTGTATATCAGGTGACCGGAAAAGGCTGCTTTCTGTCGCCTGCCAAATCGCCGAAGCGGCGCGAAATTCTGCATGGTTATCGGGCCAGTTCAGCGGCCAGTTCGCGTATCTGCGAATGGATATTCTCGAACATGCCGAAATTGACCCGGCTGGCAACGACGAAAATACCGAGCTTGCGATTGGGCGACAGAACCGCATAACTCATGAAACCGCCGAGACCACCGCTTTTACCGAGCAGGAACGGGGTTTCATCACGGGGCAAGGTAGCAACCCAGCCAAGCCCCATGCCGTCCCCTGCCGTTACTTCGGTCCCAACTACATGCTTCAAGCCGTCATAAGGCAGCCAAAGCGTATGATCGATCAGGGCATCTTCCCGCAACTGGTCCGCACCGTCTAGGTGCCAGCGCATCCAGCGCACCATATCGTCCGCAGTCGTGTAGATACCGGCGCTGGCATACATGATATCGGGAACAGGGCTGTTGGCATCCGGCTTGTCGAGAGGGTCGAGCCCGGTCATCAGCCGCTTTTTCTGCTCGTCGCTTAATACGTTGGTCGTGTCGGTGAGCCCTGCCGGTTTCAGCACCTCATTGGCGAGAACAGTGGAATAATCTGCGCCGCCGGCCTTGGCGAGTGCATCACCCAGAAGGCCGTAGCCGAGATTCGAATAAATCGTCGTGGTGCCGGGAACATAAGCAGGCTTGTTGCTGCCGATCCACTTCCAGTAATAATCACGGTCGAAGGCCGCAAACGGATTATCCGTGATTTTCGTATCGGGGTTGGGCAATTCGCGCGGCAGACCTGCGGAATGCGTGGCCAGATCGAGCAGGGTGACAGGGCGTCCGTTAACTTCGACCTTGGCACCTTCCGGCGCATATTTTGCGAGCGGATCGGTCAGTTTGAGTTTGCCTTTGGCGGCGAGCGCCGCCAGCACATCACCGGCAAAAACCTTGGAAACGGAGGCAATACGGAAAACCGAATGCGCGTCCGGCTCGACATTGCTGCCGGGGGCTGTCTCCCCATAGGCCTGGATGATGCTTTTATCGCCCTGCACGACGGCGATGATCAGTCCCGGTGCACCGGAGTTGAGAAAAAGCTGCATGCCTGCCATGGATACGGCATCCTTCAAGGCAAGATCTTCAGCTTTTGTCTGAACGTTGTGGGCAAGCAGAATACTGGCGGTGGCCAGCGAGAGTATTGTGAAATGCGCTAGCATCCGAGATGGCATGCGGGAATCCTCAAAGAACCGTTGGGGAGGATGTTCTGGTGCTATCACCATCCAGTAAACTGTGGGAATAACAAGAATCCAAGGACGAAACGACGTGCCGGTTTGACGAATGACATGCCACCAAAAGCGCAATGGTTCCGACATGTTAAGCGATTATATGCCCATACGCTCGCGCAGTTGTTTTCGGTAGGAGCGTGACACGGGCCATGCCCGGTCAACAGACCGCATCCTGATCTGCCATTTGTCAATTTTTCTGCGGTCCACATTGACGACGTGCAGCGAATTGACGAAAGCGGTTCTGTGTACCCGGAGAAAGATTTTCGACGGCAGCAGGCTGGACCACATGCCCAGCGAGCGCGAATCGAGCAGCATAGACCCATCTTCGAGCCAGATTTCGCTGTAATTGCCTGCCGAACGCACCCCGACGATGATTTCAGGTTGAACGCCGCGCACCACGCCGCGATTGCTCAGATAGACGAGGGGCGCCGCATTTTCGGGCGCGATTGTCTTTTCCAGCGCGTGACCGGTCGAGTATTTTGCCTGTCCGATGAGATTGGCGCATTGGAACAGGGCGTTGACTTCGCTGGTCGACCATATCTTGTTCGCGACGGTCGTGTCGAAGCCGATGATGCCGCGCAGTTTGTTGTCATAGAAGACGGGTACGCTGAGGACGCTTTTATTGCCCTGACGGAGAAACTCTACCTGGATCGCACGCGCCGTCCGGGGCAGGTCTGTCACGTCGTGGACCGCCACCGCATGGCCCAGAACCAGATATTTGTGCAGCCAGGCGATGAGCGTGGTGGGCGTTTCCTGAAGCTCGGAGATATAGGCCCTGGTCTGCCCCCGGCACCATTCATGGGTGTTGCAGAACCGAAGCAGGTTTGGCCGATACTCGATCATCCATGCCCGGTCTGCGTTCGATGCCGTGCCCATCAGGGCGAGTTGTTCAGAGATAGCTTCATCGACGGCATATTTGAGCAGGTTCATGCCGCAGAGATAGGGCCAGTCCAGCACTGCGCTGCGCGCAAGGTCCGCCTTGGCGTGAATCCTGTAAGAGCCTAGGTCTTCTGACACGTCGGTCTGGAGCATGGCCTGTCCCCCGCCCAACCCGGAAATCGAGTGAAATGCCGCGGGGTGTTTTCTTGTCCGATTGGATACCCCGGCATCATTTGCACCAACGAAAAGGGGTGAGCCTACTGCTGATGAATTAGCAACATCAGTTTTGCTCCAACGAAGGGCTTAGTCAAACTTGAGTTTTGAAAATTGGCACTGTGCTGTGTTTTTGTGGGACGTTGTTCCAAAGACCCCGAGAACAGTTGAAGATTTTGGTTGGCGCAATTTTGCTGTCCGATCGCGATTATATCTTGCGCATGCTGAAGCCGGTCGTTTCGGTCTGCCTTTTTTCGAAGCATTTGTCTGGCGCAAATAAATAATCGACGCATCGCGCTTGCCAAAGGTGATGGCTAGCTTAATAAGGCGAAAATGAAAAACAGCTAAACGCTTGATTTTACTGGTGCCGCTTGCGTGACTCGAACACGCGACCCCATCATTACGAATGATGTGCTCTACCAACTGAGCTAAAGCGGCCCGGAACGTTGCGTTCCAATTTCCCGAAGGAGCCAACCGTTTCCGGCTGGACGGTGCGCTGATAACCAAAAGCAGGGAGGAAAGCAAGGCCCAATTCAAACAAACTCCATGTTTGTTCAAAAGCTTTCACAACATGCACGTCGCCACCGCCCTCCAACGCGCAAAAAGCCGGATTTATGAGTAAGCAGGCGATCGTGCCGTGCGAACCGGAAGGCAGTTCTCCCGCGCCAGCCGTCTCGCCGGCGCGGTACCGTCACGTTTCCCGGAATCATGCGCTTGCGCAAAGGCGCTGGCGGGCTTCCTTATATTCCCGCTCGAGGCGGTCGATCAGTTGTCCCGCAGGGGCTACTTCATGGATCGCCCCGATGCCCTGGCCGCAGCCCCAGATATCCTTCCAGGCCTTGGCGCCTTCCTGCTGCGCAGTCTCGAAATCCATCTTGGAAGGATCGGCTTCGGGAAGGTTGTCAGGGTCCATGCCGGAATTGGCGATGGATGGCTTCAGGTAGTTCCCTGCAATGCCGGTAAAGTAGTTGGAATAGACGATGTCGGAGGAAGTCGAGTGGACGATCATCTGTTTGTAGGCATCCGTCGCGCGCGCTTCCGTCGTGGCAATGAACGGCGAGCCGATGTAGGCGAGGTCAGCGCCCATGGCCTGTGCGGCAAGAATCGAGTTTCCGTTGGCGATGGCGCCCGAAAGGAGCAGGGGACCGTCGAACCAGGAGCGGATTTCCTGCACGAGCGCGAAGGGCGACAGCGAACCGGCATGGCCACCCGCACCGGCTGCCACCGCGATGAGACCATCCGCGCCCTTGCGAATTGCCGAATTGGCGTGACGGTTGTTGATGACGTCATGGAGGACGATGCCGCCATAGGAATGGATTGCCGCATTCACTTCCGGCACGGCACCGAGCGAGGAGATGACGATCGGCACCTTGTATTTCACGCAAAGGCCGAGATCGTGCTCGAGGCGCTTGTTGGAACGGTGCACGATCTGGTTGACGGCGAAGGGTGCTGACGGCCGGTCCGGATTGGCCTTGTCGTAAGCAGCAAGCCCTTCGGTGATTTCCGCCAGCCACTCATCGAGTTGTGCCTCTGGACGGGCATTGAGAGCAGGAAAGGAACCGACGACGCCTGCCTTGCACTGCGCCATCACCAGAGCCGGATGCGAAATGATGAATAGGGGAGCGCCAACCACCGGGATGCGCAATCTGCTTTTCAGAATATCCGGCAAGGCCATTTTCAATCTTCCTCCATGATTGACGTTTCCGTAAACGTAATAGTTCTAGCATCTCCTTGCCGGGCGGCAATATCAAAAGCACGCAAGCTGGTCTGTCGCCGCTCAGCCGTCTTTCGGCATTGCGACAGAACATGCCGAACACGATCGATATGGCGCCCCTTATTTATTGGACGACACGCGCGAAGAGAATCGCCGCTATAGTTGAGGATGTTTCGAGCACCTGCAATGGGTGCAGTTTGGTATTGCAGAACTATACGGATGGGGGAAAACCGCATTCAGAGTTAATATTTGGTGTCTCTGTTAAGCTTATCGGCTAGTCAAAGCGGGTGAAGAACAGGTAAATGCCTTGATTCAGACGTTAATTTCGCTGAGGCTTATGAAAGCGTCTGCATCGGGAACCGCTTGCACCTGTTGAGGGCGTAACGAGACGGCGGAAAAACGAACAAGGGAAGAGCAGCCTTTGGAAAGCATTGAGCGCGCGATCAGGAATGCATTTGCCAAGGCGGATGCACACAATCCGGCGACCCGCCAGCGAATCTATGAATCCGCCTGGGGTGCGCATGAGCGCGCTCTTGCGACAAACGCCGCGCTCAGCGATGCGCAGAAGGAACAGCGCCGCCAGAACCTCAAGGACGCGATCTCCGGCATCGAACAGGAATTCAAGACCGGTGGAGAGACGAGCGCCCGTCACGAGCCGACGCTCGATGCACCCCTGAGGGAAGACCCGGTGCTTGGCGGCAGGGTAGAGGAAACATCGCCCGCGCTCGATACCGGCGATATTCGTGCGACTTCGCGGCAGAAGAAGCGCAGCAATGCCGACCTCGGCTATGAGGGCGGCGTTTCGCGGAAGGACCGCCGCAAGAAGAAGCGCCATTCGCCTTTCTACAGCTACGGCATTCCAGGGCTTGTGCTCGCGGTTGCGGCTTTCATCGGCTATTCGCTTTATAACAGCTTTATCGATCTGAGCAGCGGACCGGCCAACAATCCGCTGCACAGTGAAGGCAATATCGCTCCCCTTAAGGAAGGCGAGGAGCCGGGCGGGTTGAAATGGATCACCATCTTCCAGCCTTCGGAAGCCACACGCATGTCGGTCAAGGGACGCGCCACGGCTGAAATCAGGCAGGAGGGCACGCGCAGCTTCGCCCGCATCCAGTCCGCCGGAGCCGAAGATACGGTCACATTCGATGTGGGTGAGGGCATTCTGGATCAGCTGGTTGGCAAGACGGCGACCTTCAACATCGTGGCCCGCGCCGACGACGGCAAGACGACCCAGATGTCTGTCAACTGCGATTTCGGCGGTCTCGGCGATTGCGGACGCAGGCGCTACGACGTGCGTGATTCCGTGAGCGATTTCCTTTTCGATATGGAAATGCCATCGGGTCAGAAGGCAGGTCGTGCAGGCACGATCACGGTCAATTCGGATCTCAGTGGTTCCGGCAAGGCGGTCAATATCTACGAAATCCGCGTTTCGACGGCGGCCAAATAATCAGGAAAGCAGCTTTTCGAGCGTTTCGAGCCGGTCCGCTTCGCGGGGCGGCTTGTCCCAGCGCAGCCGCGAAAAACGCGGAAAGCGCATGGCGACCCCCGATTTGTGGCGCGTGGAACGGTTGAGACCTTCAAAGGCGACTTCCACGACCAGCCCATGATCGGGTTCGGCGCGCACGGATCGCACCGGCCCGAAACGCTCGGTGGTATTCTCGCGCACAAACTTGTCCAGCAATTTCAGTTCCTCGTCCGTAAAGCCGAAATAGGCCTTGCCGACCGGCACCAGCACGGGTTCATCCTCCGGTCCCGTCCAGACGGCGAAGGTGAAATCGGAATAATAGCTCGACCGTTTGCCGTGCCCGCGCTGGGCATAGACGATCACCGCATCGACGGTGAAGGGATCACGCTTCCATTTGAACCACGGTCCCTTGGGGCGGCCCGGAAGGTAGGTACTATCGTGGCGTTTCAGCATGACGCCTTCGATGACCGGATGTGGCGGATTGGCGCGAAACCGCGCCAGTTCCTCAAAGTCGGAAAATGGCAGAACGGGCGAGAGATCGAAGCGGCGCGGATCGAGCCTGCTGACAAAGCTTTGCAGGCGCGCGCGGCGCTCCAGAAAGGGCAGGGCGCGCAGATCGGCACCGGTCTGCTGGTTCCCTTCCTGCAACAGGTCATAGGCCCGCACGAAGGCCGGATAGTCGCGCAACTGCTTTGCGCTTACCGTCTTGCGGTTCAGCCTCTGCTGGAGGTCGGAGAACGTGGCTGTCTCTATGCCGGTTTCGCCGTGATGGCCAACCAGCAACTCGCCATCGATCGCCCCTTCGAAATCCATGGCTTCCAGAATATCGGGGAACGCGCCGGAGATATCGTCCCCCGTGCGCGAATAGAGGCGGCGCAGGCCGTTTTCCGCGACAGCCTGAACGCGAATGCCATCCCATTTCCACTCGGCCGTAAAGGCGGATGCGTCGAGCGAGGGGATTTCCGCTTCATCAAGGGCCGTCGCCAGCATGACAGGGCGAAACGGAGCGGCTGCGGTGGCCGCAGGCTTTTCACCGCGGTCTTCCAGCCAGGCGAACAGCGCCTCATAGGGTGGTGACTGGCCGTGCCAGAGTTCTTCTATTTCCACGACGTCGACGCCGCCGAAATCTGCCAGCGCCTGCTTGGCCAGACGGGCGGAAACCCCGACGCGCAAGCCCCCGGTCACGAGCTTCAACAGTGCGTAACGTTCGGAAATGCCAAGCACATCGAGCCATCCGGCGACGAGCATCGGGCCTTCGCGGCGCGAAGCGTTCTGCAATTCGTGCACCACGATGCCAAGCGGCAGATCGGCTCCGGGGGCAGTTTCGCTGGGGCCGGGCCAGATCAGCGAGATCGTTTCGGCAAGATCGCCGACATAATCGTAGGAATAGGCAAACAATGTCGGGTCTGTCCGCTCGGCGATGAGCGCGCGCAGCATGGCCGGCTTTACGCTTTGCAGCTCCAGATCGCGGGTGATCGCTGCCAGCGCCACGCCGCGATCAGGGTCCGGTGCTGTGCGGAAATGGTCGATGAGCAAGCGCAGCTTGCCGTTGCGCTGCGGCGTCAGAACGAGCCGGTCAAGAAGTTCGGCGAAAGCGCGCATCAGTCGCCCTCATCTTCATAGCCAACGAGATGCAGCGGCTTTGCCGGTATGTTCTGCAACTCGCACCAGCGAACGAGAGCTTCTTCACGTCCATGGGTAACCCACACTTCTGCGGGGGCGATTTCCGTTATGGTCGCCGTCAGCTCATCCCAGTCGCAATGGTCGGAAATGATGAGCGGCAGTTCAACGCCTTGCTGTTTGGCGCGCTGTCGGATGCGCATCCAGCCTGAGGCAAAGGCTGGGACTGGATCGGGAAACCGTCGTGCCCAGCGGTCGGAGAAAGCCGAGGGCGGGCCGACGATGATCTTTCCTGCAAAATCCGGTTGTGCCGCACTGCGTTCCAGCGTGGCCGGTTGGAGAGGTCCGAGATCGACACCTTGCGTTTGATAATACTCGCAGATCTTTTCCAGCGCGCCGTGGATATAGATCGGTTCCCAATAGCCTGCATTGCGTATGAGCTTGATGACCCGCTGCGCCTTGCCCAGCGAATAAGCCCCGACAAGATGCGCACGCTCGGGAAACTGCCGGATCGATTTGAGAAGCGTCGCGATCTCGTGTGCTGCATCCGGGTGACGGAATACCGGCAGGGCAAAAGTGGCTTCGGTGATGAAGACATCACAGGCGACGGGCTCGAAAGGGGCGCATGTCGGATCGGCTGCCCGCTTGTAGTCGCCCGAAGCGACGATGCGGGTGCCATCCATTTCCACCGCGATCTGGGCCGAGCCAAGCACATGGCCCGCTCCATGAAAGCTTATCCGCACGCCATTGATCATGAGGGTTTCGCCGAGGCTTACCGGTTGCGTCGTTTCTGCGAAATTCACCCCATAGCGCAACGCCATGATGTCGAGTGTTTCGCGCGTTGCCAGCACATGGGTGTGGCCCGAACGCGCGTGGTCGGAGTGCCCGTGGGTGATGAGCGCACGTTCCACCGGGCGCACCGGGTCGATGTAAAAATCGCCGGGCGGGCAATAAAGACCTTTGGGAGAGGAGCATAGAAGCTGGTTGAAGCGCATGGTTTTCAAGATAGGTCACGAAGTCCACCCCGAAAAGGGAGGGAGCCTGCGTCTGCTGACAAAATGAGAACAAAAGTGAACAAACACCTTGGCGGTTCGCCTCGCTGCGATTAGATTGACGGCGTGACACTGAACCAGAAACCCGCCGCCGCATCTGCCGCCTTTCCCTTGCCGGACCGTTTTCTCAAATGGTTCGCGGCCAAGGGCTGGTCGCCGCGCGCCCATCAGTTGGAGCTTCTGGCGCGTGCCGAACAGGGCCAGTCCACGCTGCTGATTGCCCCGACCGGCGCGGGCAAGACTTTGGCCGGCTTTCTGCCTGCGCTGGTTGATCTGGAAAAACGCGGCCGCCTGAAGCCCAGCATGGCGAAACGCGGCGTGCATACGCTTTATATCTCGCCGCTAAAGGCACTTGCGGTCGATATTCACCGCAATCTCACCGTGCCGGTCGAGGAAATGGGTCTCGACATCACCATCGAGACGCGCACCGGCGATACGCCTGCGCACAAGCGCCAGCGACAGAAACTGGCGCCGCCGGATATTCTGCTGACGACGCCGGAGCAGCTTGCGCTGTTGATCGCATCCAAGGGTGCGGAACAGTTCTTCAAGGGCCTGCGCTACGTGGTGCTGGACGAATTGCACTCGCTGGTCATTTCCAAGCGCGGGCATCTTCTGGCGCTGGGGCTGGCGCGCTTGCGCCGCCTGCAACCGCAATTGCAGACCATCGGCCTCTCCGCAACGGTGGCGGAGCCTGACCAGCTGCGCCGCTGGCTGGTGGAACAGGATGGCGACGATTCCATGGCCGGTCTTGTGACGGTCGACGGCGGTGCCAAGCCGGAAATCACCATTCTCGATTCCGATGAGCGCGTGCCATGGGCAGGACATTCCTCGCGCTATGCCATCCCCGATATCTACGAGGCGATCCGCCAGCACCGCACGACGCTTCTGTTCGTCAATACCCGCAGCCAGGCGGAGATGTTGTTTCAGGAACTCTGGCGGGTCAATGAGGACACGCTGCCAATTGCGCTGCATCACGGTTCACTCGATGCGAGCCAGCGCCGCAAGGTCGAGCAGGCCATGGCCGCCAACACCTTGCGCGCTGTGGTCGCGACCTCGACGCTCGATCTCGGGATCGACTGGGGCGATGTCGATCTGGTCATTCATGTCGGCGCGCCGAAGGGGGCGAGCCGCCTCGCGCAGCGTATCGGCCGCGCCAACCACCGGATGGACGAGCCGAGCCGGGCCATTCTCGTGCCCGCCAACCGCTTCGAGGTGATGGAGTGCCGCGCCGCACTCGACGCAAATTATCTGGGTGCACAGGATACGCCGCCCCTGATCGAAGGGGCGCTGGATGTACTGGCCCAGCACGTGCTTGGCATGGCCTGCGCCGAGCCTTTCCAGGCCGACCAGCTTTACCGTGAGGTGCGAAGCGCCGCACCCTATTCGAGCCTTCCGCGAGACACGTTCGACCGCATTCTGGATTTCGTGGCGACCGGCGGCTATGCGCTCAAGACCTATGAGCGGTTTGCGAAAATCCGCAAGACCGTGGACGGCACGTGGCGGGTGTCCAATCCGCGCATCGCGCAGCAATATCGGCTCAATATCGGCACGATTGTCGAAGCGCCGGAGCTGAATGTCCGGCTTACTCGCGGCGGCAAGGGCGGAAGCGCAAGGGGTGGACGTGTCCTTGGCCGGATCGAGGAATATTTCCTGGAGACGCTGACTGCTGGCGACACCTTCCTGTTTGCCGGAAAGGTTCTGCGCTTCGAAGGCATCCGCGAGAATGAATGCATCGCCTCCAATGCGGCCGGTCAAGATGCCAAGATACCTGTCTATGCGGGAGGGAAGTTTCCGCTTTCGACCTATCTTGCCGCGCAGGTGCGCGCCATGCTCGCCGACCGCACACGCTGGCAGTTTCTGCCGGAACAGGTGCGGGAATGGCTGGAAGTGCAGCAATGGAAATCGGTGCTGCCTGCAACGGACGAGCTTTTGATCGAAACCTTTCCGCGCGGCAGTCGCTTCTACATGGTCGCCTATCCTTTCGAGGGCCGGCTGGCGCACCAGACGCTCGGCATGTTGCTGACACGCCGTCTGGAACGCATGGGCGCGCATCCGCTGGGCTTTGTCGCGACCGATTATTCGCTGGGCTTATGGGGCCTCAAGGATATGGGCGCGATGATCGGCTCGGGAAAACTCAGCCTTACCCGGCTCTTCGACGAAGACATGCTGGGCGACGATCTCGAAGCATGGCTTGATGAAAGCTACCTTCTCAAACGCACTTTCCGCAATTGCGCCGTGATTTCCGGGCTTATCGAGCGCCGTCATCCGGGACAGGAAAAGACAGGCCGTCAGGTTACGGTTTCCACCGACCTGATCTATGACGTCCTGCGCACCCACGAGCCGGACCATATTCTATTGCAGGCGACGCGCGCGGATGCCGCGACGGGGCTGCTGGATATCAGGCGTCTGGGCGACATGCTGGCGCGCGTGAAAGGCCATCTGCTGCACAAGCCGCTCGACAGGATTTCGCCGCTGGCGCTGCCTGTGATGCTCGAAATTGGGCGCGAGCGCGTGGCAGGCGAAGGAGATGAAATGCTGCTTGAAGAAGCGGCAGACGATCTGATCAGGGAAGCAATGCAATGAAAACTGCGGTGTGGGGAAGTGGAGAGGCCTACAATCTGGCCCATACGCAAGTGCGTGACGTTGCGGCTCTGTGTGATCCATCCGGCGCGCTGTTTCTGCCCGATCTGCACATACTCATCGTTTCCGACCTGCATCTGGAAAAAGGCTCGTCCTTTGCCCGGCGCGGCCAGCTCATCCCGCCCTATGACACGGCGGCAACGCTCGACATGCTGGCGGTGGCCATCGCGCGCTATCAGCCACGAACCGTCATCAGCCTCGGCGACAGTTTTCACGATGCCAAGGCCAGCGAGCGTCTGCCGTCGCTTTATGCCATCCGGCTGAAATCGCTGATGGAGCATCGCGACTGGTTCTGGATCACCGGCAATCACGATCCGGATCGCCCGGTCGACCTGCCGGGGGATTGTGTCGAGGAACTGGCGGTCGGACCGCTCACCTTCCGGCATGAGCCGTCACGCAAGGCCGGGCAGGGCGAGATCGCAGGCCACCTTCATCCCGCCGCGCGCATCGTCAGGCGCGGCCGGTCGGTGCGACGCCCCTGTTTCGTGAGCGACGGGGAAAGGCTCATCATGCCTGCTTTCGGAGCCTATACGGGTGCGCTGAACATTCTGGATCGCGCCTTCCGCGGGCTCTTCGCCGATGAGGCGCTGCGCGCCTATATGCTCGGTCAGGGCAAGGTTTACCCGATAGCGCGCGGTGCGCTTTATGGCGGTTAATCCCGACGGAACAGAATGCGCCCGAACCATCCGGTGAAGACGGCAAGGAAAACGGCAAACAGGCCGTAGAGAAAGCTGTTCTGATGGGCCGCGTTGTAGATGCTCTGCTCGAAACCCGCCTTGACGATTTCGAGGCTGGCATTGGCTTCCCGCAGGAAAACGCCGTTGCGAAACAGAAGCGCCCGGGCCTTGTGGCGACCCACCGGCACGTTGGCGGGGAGGTTCAGCGTGGCGCGGAACAGCGTGCGCGAAATGAACTCCACGCCACCGATGCGCTGCGTATAGAGGCCCTGGCGGATTTTCATCTCGCGCAGTTCATTGCCAAATCTCGGAATATTGCCCGACAGACTGGCAGGGTCTTCCGGCACGAGATAGAAATTGCGCACGCCCACGGAAAGCTGGCGATAGGTTTTCTCGTCGGTAATGTCCTGCAAATTGCGGGTGGATGCCAGCGAGTATGAGAGCGGGACCCCCATGAAGGTCTCTGAAACCGCATTCACCCAAACGCCGAGATAACGGTCCTTCTTGCGCACGACCAGATCGCGGGACGGGCCTTGCAGCACCACGATGATGTCGTAACGGCCCTGTCGCTGGATCGTGGGATCGGCATTGTCGAGCGCGCCGAATATTGTGAGATCGGTGCCGCCGAAATTCGATGTGATGGCGATGGTTTCGGTGGAAAGGCCGATTTCGATGGTCTCATCGGCGGGGTTCTGCAATTGCGGAACCGTGTTGCCATTGCCGCTGGAATCGACCTGCGCCAGCGCGCTTCCCGTCATCAGAAGGAAGATCAATGCGGAGGAAAGCGTGAAGCTCCGCATGTCAGATATCCGCAATCGAAATGGAGAAGAGGTTGTCCGGCCGCACGAAAAGCCCGAAGGCGAGGCGCAGGCCGACCGCCAGCACCAGAAGCGCCAGAAGAAGACGCAACTGCTCGCCGCGAAGTTTCTGCCCGGCACGTGCGCCATACTGCGCGCCGATGACACCGCCGACCATCAGAAGGAAGGCCAGCACAATATCGATGGACTGGTTGGTCGTTGCTTGCAGCACGGTCGTGACCGCAGTGACGAAGGTAATCTGAAACAGTGAGGTTCCGACAACCACATTGGTCGGAACATGCAGCAGGTAGATGAGCGCCGGAACCATGATGAAGCCGCCGCCGACACCCATGACCGAGGAAAGCAGGCCGATGAAGAAACCGATGCCGAGCACCGGAATGATGCTGACATAGATGGTGGACGCACGAAACCGCATCTTGAAGGGCAGGCGGTGTATCCATGTGTGCTGGCCCGAGCGCCGCACGGCCCCGCCTTGCCCCTTCTTCACGCGGCGAAGCGCTCGCAGGCTTTCCACGAGCATCAGTCCGCCGACGGTGCCGAGAAAGAAAACGTAGAGAATGGAGACGATCAGGTCCAGCTGGCCGAGATCGCGCAGCCATGAAAAGACGAAGATGCCGACGAGGGACCCCAATATGCCGCCTGCCACCAGAAACAGGCCGAGCTTGATATCGAGCGTTCGGCGTTTGAAATGCGCCAGCGCGCCTGAAACCGACGAGGCGATGACCTGATTGGCGCCTGTGGCGACCGCGATGGCAGGTGGAATGTTATAAAAGATCAACAGTGGCGTGATGAGAAAACCGCCGCCAACACCGAACAATCCGGAAAGAAAACCCACGGCGGCGCCCATGCCTAGTAGAACCAGCATGTTGACCGACAATTCCGCAATGGGAAGATAAATACCCAATTCCCAACCCGGCTTTCACGAACGCACGACACACAGCTGCTTGCGGTCGCGTTTCTCCGCAAGATGTCTCACCTTACCAAAGCATCTCCGGCAACATTATGAAAATAGTGTGCGCCCGGAAATGCATGAAAACAAGTAGTTAGGCTTTAGTCTGCTCGTGAGTTCCAGCCTGGCCACCTCTCATAATGTCTTGCTCTGTCGTCATCGGGAAGTCAAACGCCGAATGCCGATAAGGTTACCTTGCAGGACTATATTGAAGGAAAAATCCGGGGTGTTGTTCAAGAACAACAAAAAGAGCGCCCAAGATCATCGAAAACAGCTTTTTTCAAGATAATCCTACCTATTATATGGGATATACTATCAAAGATAGCGGCGCTGATGCGCAATGAATCAGTCTGCGGCGTTCTGGCGATTGCTGATGACGATATTGATATCTTCTTTCGGCGTGATGACCGAATGGCCGGACGACGGATAAAACTGCGCGCGGATCGAAATGTTGTCCGACATCTTGCTGTCGGTCAGGCTGCCGTTCTTTATGATGTAAAGGTAGGGATTGGTCAGGTTGACACTGAAATTCCCGGCAAAACGGCTGCTGGATTTGAAGCCGAAGCAGTTCATGCTTTCGGCATAATAGCTGCCATTCATCACATTCCAGTCTTCCATCGGGCTGGAGCGTGTCAGGCAGGTTTTCTTGCCGTCCGGCGTGGTGAAATTCGCATTGAACGATACGGCTATGAAGATGTTCTTCAGTTCAGAACTGCCGGAAAGAACCTTGAAAATGGATTTGTAGGGATGAATGTCTTCGGCGGGAATAAGCTGCTTGTCGCCGGAGGAGATTTCAAAGTCGATCGCATCCCCCTGGAAATTCTTGATATCCTTGTCGAGCGCGAGAGGGATTTTCGCGATGATACCGTTTTCCATGTCGTTGTTTACATGCAAGAGCATAGTCTATCCCCTCGTTGATAGGACGTAGATAATAAGCCTCAACGAGTCGGATCAACCTGTCACTTCTTTCAGAAGAATGCGGACGAAACGCAGGAAGGGCGGCCTGGGCCGCCCTTGCAGATATCCTTATGGCTCCAATGAGTTACTTGTTCTTTTCAAGCAGGAGCTGAACCAGTTTCTGGTCGACATCGCCGGTGGGCTTCTGTCCGTTTGCCTTCTGGAACGCCGCAATCGCGGCGCGGGTCTTGCCGCCCATAACCCCGTCGGCTGTGCCGATGTCATAACCGTTTTTCTGAAGGATGAGCTGGATGTTGCGGACGGCCTTCTTCATGTCCACCGAGCCGGTGGTGACAGGCTTTGCTTCGGTCCACGCATCCGGAACGTCGATGGAATTGGTCGCCTGATCGAGCGGCTTCGCCTTCCACAGCTTCACCATATCCTTGGCGCGTTCCAATTGCTCCGGCTTCAACGCCTTGGCGATCTGGTCGCGCTTGTCGGCTGCGTCCTTGTCACCGGCATTGGCGGCAAGCGAGAACCACTTGTAGCTTTCTTCCAGATTGACCGGCATGCCAAGGCCCTTGGCGGCAAGAATGCCGAGATTGAACTGGCTGTCCTTGACGCCGAGTTCAGCCGCATCGGTGAACCAGCGCACGGCTGAAGCATTGTCCGGGTTGCCATTGGCGCCGGTTGCGAAAAGCACGGCAAGATTATGCATCGCGCTCGCATTGCCCTGCTGGGCCGAGAGCTGGTACCAGGTCTTGGCCTTGTCCAGATCGCGGGGCATGCCAAGGCCCTTTTCGTTGAAGTTGCCGAGACGATACTGCGCGGGGGCAAAGCCCTGACCTGCCGAAATCTCGTACCACTGTGCCGCTTTGGCAAAGTCGGCGGCAACGCCGCGGCCTTCCATGTAACGGTTGCCGACTTCAAAGAGCGCGCGCGCGTCGCCCTTGGCAGCGGCTTCACGAAGCGCTGCCGGACCCGCTTCTTCCGGCACTAGCGGAATGGCAGCTTGAGACTGGGCTGCGGGCTCGGTCGCTGCCGTGGTTTCCACCGGCTGCACCGGATTGGCGGCCGTTTCCGTCGCTGTTGCGGCAGGCTGTTCAACCTGCGCCGGGATATCCATCGCGGCCTGTTGCTCGTCTGTCTGCGCTGCTTTTTCCTCGCGCGGTTCCGTGATCGGAGCTGGCGCCACAGGGGCAGCTTCAGCGGATGGCTGTGCTGCGAGCGTGGTGTCGGCGGTGATCTTGGCGGCGATTTCGTCTGCTGGCGCTGGCGTCGTGTCTGCGGCAGTGGTGTCGATCTGCGCTGGCGCGGTATCAATTGCCGTTTCCACCGGCTCGTCGCGGTTGAGGAATGCAGAACCGATCTGGAGTCCGGCCATGGCGATCATCACGGCGCCGATGGCCATCAGGATAGGCTTGCGCTGGCGCTGGATCATGTCGCCAACAGACGACTTCTTCTTGTTCGTGCGCTTCGCCGCACCCTTCTGAAGCTGCTCGGACTCGGCGGCGGCAAGCTGCGCGGCGCGTCGGGCGGCGGTTATGAAGTCCACCTTGCCGTTGGCGGCAAGTGCGGCATCGGCAGCATCTTCGCGCTGGCGGCGTTCTTCACGCACCCGCTTCATAATCGAATTGAGGTCCGGCATGCCTTCACCCTCGGGGCGAGGGGACGGGGTCCGTTCCAGCTCGGGTTCCTTGCGGGTGATCGCTTCCACGGCAGCCAGCTCGCTGTCGAAAGCAGGGGTGTTGAATGTCGCGTCGAAGGCACTGGCTTCGAGCACTTCGTCGCTCTTACCGGCGGATTTGTCGGCGCGGCGACCGCGTATCGCTTTGGCGAAACCGCCGAAGAGCGAGGACTTTTCAGCCGTGACGTCTGCTCGCGTGTCGGCGGGACCGGCTTCGCTCTGGACGGTTGCAAATGCCGCTGCCGCAGCCGCTGCGGCTGGTGACCGCGTTGCCGACGGGCGCTGCGAACCGGAATTGGGGGAGGGCAGCCTTTCGCCGTCCGCCCGTCCCGCGACGTCCTGCTCCAGCCTGGCCAGACGGTCGACGATCTTGACCAGCGTGTCATGGACGGTCTCGAAAGTCTTGCCGTTGCGCTCGTCGGAATTGCGCGCCAGCGCTTCCAGCGATTTCATGTCCTCGGCCAGCTGCCGGGCAATCACGCTGTCATTGTGCGATCCGTGCTGTAGAACGCGTGCAACGGCGCTTTCCGCCGCCTCACGCGCGGCATCGAGCACGGTTTCGCGATTGGAGGCGATGGAACGCTCGATGGAATCGAGACGCGGCTTCAGTTCGGCAATCTCGGCCACCGGTTGCGCAAGGTGGTGGGCGATGTTGGCAATCTGATCCTCAAGGCTCCGGATCGCCTTCACGTCCAGCCCCGGTCCGTCATAGGCCGGTGCCTGAAGGAGACCCAGCGAAATCTGCTGCGAAAGATCGTCGATCCGGCCTTCCAGCGTATGGAGCGCACTGGGGTCGACATGCTGCGTGGCATATTGCGCGTCGAGACGCTCGGTCAGTTCCGCAAAGCGGCGGTCGATCTTGTCCAGAACCAGAGGATGCGGCTCCTCCGACCGGCGCTCGGCTGCTTCGAGCTTCTGGCCGATGGCTTCAAGACGCGCTTCAACGGCGTGATAGTCGGACTGGCTGAGATTTTCCATCACCTTGCCAACCTGATTGGCGAGCAGGTTGATCTGGTGTGCGAGCTGGTCGATGACGCCATCCGGCAGCGCCGAACCGCTCGAAAGCCCGTCGATGCGTGAGGAAAGTTCGCCCAGCTTGCGGTAAAGCGCGTCGGAATTCTGCTGCGTCGCCGAAGTGGCGAGTTGGTCCGCAAGTTCCGCCAGACGGCCTTCGATCCGTTCCAGACGACGCGCGCCGTCCTGATCGGGCCGCTGTGCGCGGCTTGTCGCGATGATGGCGCGGCTGATTTCGTCCAGCCTCTCGTCGATCTGCTGGAGACGGTTCTGTTCGAGCGACGCGGCGTGTTGCGGGCTCAGCGATTCCTCGATGGAGTTTGCCAGCTGGCTGATGCGGTCTTCGATCGCGCTCAAACGGTTCGATTGCGGCAAGGTGCCGATTGCGTCGCGCACCTGCTCAAGCCGCGAGCCGATGGCGTCCAGCGCGGGATCCACAGCGTTGTGACGCTGCTCGAATGCCTCGAAACGGGCGTCGAAGCGATCCCAGCGGTTGTTGAGGCGATGCAGGGTTTCCTCGCGGGCAAGGCCCTGGACGGTGCGGTTGAGCTCATCGAGCTGGCGGCGGAGCGCCTGCGCATTGGCCTCGCTGCTGCGGTCTGCAAGATGGCGCACGCTGTCACTGATGCGTTCGAAGTCTTCGCTTACCCTTTGCGAGAGCCCTTCTTCGCTTGCGGCGCGCTGAAGGCGGGTCATTTCGCGGCTGGCGCGGCTGACCTCGACATTGGATGCATAAGACAGCGGCTCTTCATGGCTTTCGCGCATGCGGCGCAGGTTTTCGGCGATTTCGGCAAGGCCCGTTACGGTTTCGTCCGGATAGCGGGCGGGCTGGCGTTCCGAGCGCAGAATGTTGCGCATATCGGGAGCACCGTCCTGTTCCAGATCCTTCAGGCGCTTTTCCAGGCTTGCCAATGTGCGATTGAGTTCTTCCATCGCCGGCGAAGGCGCCCGGCGCTCACGGCGGGCGTTCAATTCGTCGATGATGGATCGTGAACCTGACGCCAGATCTGGGTTTGCCATGAGAAATTCACTTTTTCCAATGATAGAGACCGCCGGGGCAAATTCGCCAACGCAACTGGCAAGAATTTGCTCTGCCTACATTTGTACAAACGTGGTAAACAACTCGTTAATATATGCAGCTAAGTGAATGCTTTCCTGGGGGCGGCACGGCATCTCACGGTTGAGCGGACCGGACACGGCATGTCGAACACCGGACGGCATGAAAGCGGATCAATCAAGCATGGCAGGCGAGTGAGTTGCGGCGGCGAATGTAAACGAAGCTGCCGCACTGACAGCAGTGTCAATGTGAGCTGTCATCAATATTGGTTCCATCGCGCATGCGTGCGGTGACCGGGGTTTCCGGGGGCGGAAACAGGGTAGAACATGAGTAAACGGTCGAACGCGCCGGAACAGGCGGCAGATGTAGCGATTGCGGATCTGCTGACCGGCGCAGGTGGTAATGCGCGGAGGGAGAACCAGACAGGCGGTCAATTATATCGGATCGGCGATCTTTCCGAGGAATTCGACCTGACGTTGCGGGCCTTGCGCTTTTATGAAGATAAGGGATTGCTTAGTCCACGCCGTGCGGGTGTGACACGGCTCTACGACAACAAGGACCATACGAGACTGCGGCTCGTCCTGTTCGGGCGCCGCATCGGCTTCACGCTCGGCGAAATGGGGCAATTGATCAGCGTGTGGGAAAACGGCATTACCGATCCCGCCGAGACCGAGAACCTGCGCCAGCGCTTCAAGGAAAAGCTCCACGAACTTGAGAAGAAGAAGAACGAGATAGACCGGTCCGTCGAGGAACTTCGGGCCATTCTGGCGCGAATGGCACGCCCACCGATTTGATCAAGGCGGGGTTAGCGTCCCAGCCTCGTGGGAGGGACTACCAAGGCCTCTTTGTTTCAGCCTGTCGCATGAAGTGTGCCGCCCGGCGGGAACCTGCGCGCTTCACACCGGTTATTTCAGCCTTGCGACCGATAACGCATCCGCAAAGTGGTTTTTCGGATGCGTGTCAAACGAACCGACAGAGCGCTGGCCGGATTCAGATCAGGTCAAATCCGCTCTGATGCGAAAGTGAGGCTGAAAATGAAAAAGGCTCTTGTTCTGACCGCAGCGGTGTTTCTTGCCGGCTCGGGTATTGCGCTGGCGCAAGATCGGGTACTTGTCGAAGTGCCGCAAGCGGCACGCGATTATGTCATCGCAAATCCATCGGATCCCGTCGTCATCGAAGGCGAAATAAGCGATGGTTATGTACTGCCCGACGCAATCGCCGTTCACCCGATCCCCGACAATCCGGATTTCGGCTATATCTATGTCAATGGCGAGCCGGTAATCGTGTCCATGCAGAACCGCCGGGTCGTCTATTATGCCGAGGGGCCGAATGCCGGGCCGCCGGTGCCGACTGAAATCGTGACCTATATCGAAACCAACCCCGTCGATCCGGTCGTCATCGAAGGAGGCATCGCTGAAGGAACGATAATTCCACAGGATGTGCCTCTCGTCGCCGTACCCGACCAGCCGGCATATTCCTATGTCTATGTGGAAGATCGCCCGGCCCTGATCGATACGCAGACGCGCCGCGTCGTATGGGTCAAGTAAGGCCAGTTGGAAAGAGATGGAAAAGGCGGCAATTCTGCCGCCTTTCTTCATGGTCGCATGCGAATTGAAAGCCCCATCTGGTCGAGAAAATCCAATATTTTTTGGTAATTTTTATGTTAATTCGGGCGCTTTTCCGCTCTTCTTGAAAGAATTATAACGAAGTCGGATTGATGGTGAAAAAATAAATTTGGCTCGATGCCCTTGTAGTGGGGGTAATAAGGGTATATCTATTAAAAATCGATTTTGTCATCGAACGACAAGGCGCAACTGGCGTCATGACTTTTCTTTCAATTTCGTAAAACGCGACGAAAATTATTTCGTTATCTTCCAACCATGCGAATTGAAAGGAATTCTCTATGGCAAACGGAACAGTAAAATTCTTTAATGGCGGCAAGGGCTTTGGGTTTATTCAGCCTGAGGATGGTTCGCCGGATGTGTTCGTTCACATCTCTGCAGTTGAGCGTGCTGGCATGCATACGCTCAATGAAGGTCAGAAGGTGAGCTTCGAGTTGGTGGCGGATCGCCGTTCCGGCAAGAAAGCCGCCGATAATCTTCAGGCGCTTTAACTCGGGCGCAAAGTGATTGTCTCCGATCTTTGACCACGGATGTACTGGCACTGATTGTTGAGGCGATTGAAAGGTCGGGTTTTCCCGGCCTTTTTTATTTTCAAGTGCATCCCAAGTGTGAAGCGGCTTTTGACCGGGAGTAAGTAGAATGCTCGAACAAAAATCGGCAGGACTGACCAAGGACACGCTGTTCAAGAAACCGCTTTCGCGGATGGAAGCCAAGAATGCCATTACCGACAAAACGGCAAAGGCTATCCTGCAGCACGAAAAAGCCGCGGTGGATGCCAAGACGGAGCGATTGAAAGCCGCGCGCCTCGAGCGCGACAGGCGAGCCCCGTAGCCGGTCTGTGCAGTCATACAAGCGAATGAATTGAGGTGGCCGTGGCAACACGATGAAATAATTGGATTTTGTCGGTTTGTGCGCGGCTGAGAAAGGAGCTGAATTGCAAGTATTGGTAAGAGACAATAATGTCGATCAGGCGCTGCGCGTGCTCAAGAAGAAGATGCAGCGCGAGGGAATTCTCCGTGAACTGAAAGAACGCAGGGCTTATGAAAAGCCTTCGGAAAAGCGTGTGCGCGAGAAGGGCGAGGCTATTCGCCGGGCGCGCAAGGATGCCAAGAAGAGGGCACAGCGCGAAGGTTTGCTGCCGAAGCCGAAGAAGAAGGTTTCTCCCGCACGGTCGAGAACCCCGGTCGCTTCCGCACCGGCGACATCTTCTGCCGCCTGACCTGCGGCCCGAACCTTTCGGGCCTGAATCGTTCAAGACAGGCCGCCGGATCGAAAGCGTTCCGGCGGTTTTTTATTGGCCGCACCACGTAACGGCAAGCCTGGTTGACATTGCTGTCTTGCGCTTCCGGTCCGCCGGGGTGTGCATTTCCCCATCCCGCACGAAGTTGTGTAATTTTTGACGTTTACGGAAACGTCAAAGTAGGTTAGCTTCGGTCCGAAATTGACGGGGTGAGCGCGGATTCCGTGAGATGCTCGGTCAAAAAAGCGGCAAAAAGGACTGTTTTTCGGAGAAATTCGTCCGGTTTTGCTGCAACATGCGCGCTGTCACAACATTTCGCTATAATGTGGCATGCAGGCATGAAACGCGGTTAAGGGCTCGTTCCAATCATCGCGGAACGGCTCAGGTGGTGAATTGGAGGATTTCTATGCCGAGCTATCGCGCGCCAGTTGAGGATACGAATTTCGTTCTCAACGACGTTCTGAATTATCAGCGTTACAACAATCTGCCGGGCTTTGCCGACGCGTCGCCCGATGTCGTCGAGGCGATCCTGTCGGAAGGCGCGAAGCTTGCGGAAGGCACCTTGTTCCCGGTCAACCACACGGCCGACCGTGAAGGTTGCAAGCGTTTGTCGGATGGCTCGGTCACCACGCCGAAGGGCTTCAAGGAAGCATATGATCTCTATCGTGAAGGCGGCTGGCTCGGCCTCGCCGTGCCGGAGCAATATGGCGGACAGGGGCTTCCCTATCTGCTGCATACGGCTGTCGGCGAATATATGTCTTCCGCCAATATGGCGCTCACCATGTATCCGGGCCTGACGCAGGGCGCGATTGCCGCGATCCTGACCCATGGCACCGACGAGCAGAAGGACACCTATCTGCCGAAGATGGTGGAAGGCACCTGGACCGGCACGATGAACCTGACCGAGCCGCATTGCGGCACGGATCTGGGCCTGCTACGCACCAGCGCCACCCCGCAGGAAGACGGTTCCTATAAGATTTCCGGCCAGAAGATTTTCATCTCGGCTGGTGAACATGACATGGCGGAAAACATCATCCATCTGGTGCTGGCCCGCATCGATGGCGCGCCGGAAGGCGTGAAGGGCATTTCGCTGTTCATCGTGCCGAAGTTCATTCTCGATGAAAACGGCAATCCGGGCGAGCGCAACGGCGTTTCCTGCGGTTCCATCGAAGAAAAGATGGGCATTCACGGCAATGCCACCTGCGTCATGAATTATGACGAGGCAAAGGGTTATCTCATCGGTGAAGCCCACAAGGGCCTGCGCGCCATGTTCACCATGATGAACGAGGCGCGTCTGGGCGTGGCCTTGCAGGGGCTTTCGATTGCCGAAACCGCTTACCAGAATGCCGTGATCTATGCGCGTGAGCGCATTCAGGGCCGTGCGCTTTCGGGTGCCGCAGCGCCCGATAAAAAGGCCGATCCGATCATCGTCCATCCGGATATTCGCCGCAACCTCATGAATATCCGCGCTTTCAACGAAGCCGGTCGCGCGCTCATTCTGTGGACGGCCCTCAACTCCGACATCGCGCACCGCTCCGGTGACGAGGCCGAGCGTCAGACTGCCGATGATCTCGTCGGGCTTCTGACACCCGTGCTGAAAGGCGTTCTGACCGACAAGGGTTTTGAACATGCCGTTATGGCGCAGCAGGTGTTCGGTGGCCACGGCTATATCGAAGAACATGGCATGAGCCAGTATGTGCGCGATGCGCGCATCGCCATGATCTACGAAGGCGCCAACGGCATTCAGGCGCTCGATCTGGTGGGCCGCAAGCTGGCGCTGAACGGCGGTCGCGCGGTTACGGCTTTCTTCAAGGAAGTGGGAGAATTCTGCGAAGCCAATCGTGAGAACGAGAAGCTTTCCTTCTTCACCAAGCACCTGAAGAAGGGTCTCAACGATCTTCAGGCCGCCACCATGTGGCTGATGCAGAATGCGATGGCCAAGCCCGACAATGCCGGTGCCGCCTCCAACGACTATATGCATCTGTTCGGTCTGGTGGCGCTCGGCTTCATGTGGGCGCGGATGGCCAGGATCGCGGAAGAAAAGCTTGGCAGGGGTGAAGGCAACAAGGCTTTCCTCGAAGCCAAGCTTGTCACTGCACGCTATTATTTCGAGCGGATCATGCCGGAAAGTGCAGCCCATCTTGCACGCATCCAGTCGGGTGCGGATTCGATGATGGCG
Source organism: Brucella ciceri (assembly GCF_041930145.1). NCBI lineage: Bacteria > Pseudomonadati > Pseudomonadota > Alphaproteobacteria > Hyphomicrobiales > Brucellaceae > Brucella > Brucella ciceri. The sequence continues at coordinate 59,640 of NZ_JBHEEV010000009.1, forward strand.
CTCGAAGCGGACACATTCTGAACCAGAGATTACGCCGGGCTTTCGGGCCTGGCGTGCCAAAATTTGGCGGGAAGGAGCAAAAATGGCTGAGGCTTATATTTACGATCACGTGCGCACACCGCGCGGGCGTGGCAAGAAGGACGGTTCGTTGCACGAAGTGCCAGCCGTCCGTCTGGGCGCGAAGGTTCTTGAATCCCTGCGCGACCGCAACGGCATCGACACGGCAAAGGTCGATGACATCATTTTCGGCTGCGTCGATCCTGTCGGCGAAGCTGGTGCAGTTATTCCGCGTTCCGCCGCTTTTGAAGCCGGTTATGATTTCAAGGCGCCGGGCATCCAGATTTCGCGCTTCTGCGCTTCGGGTCTCGATGCGATCAATCTGGCGGCAGCCAAGGTCGCGTTCGGTTCCGACGATCTGGTGATCGCCGGCGGCGTCGAAAGCATGTCGCGCGTCGGCATGGGCATGTCGGGCGGCGCCTGGTACATGGACCCGTCGGTCGGCTTCCCCGGCTATTTCATGCCGCAGGGCGTTTCCGCCGATCTGATCGCCACGAAATACGGCTTCAGCCGCGATGACGTCGACGCCTATGCCGTCGAAAGCCAGAAGCGTGCCGCCAAGTCGTGGGAAAAGGGCTATTTCAAGAACTCGGTCATCCCGATCAAGGACCAGAACGGCCTGACCATTCTCGATCATGACGAGCATATGCGCCCGTCAACCGACATGCAGGCGCTGGGCCAGCTCAACCCGTCCTTCGTGATGCCGGGTGAAATGGGCGGCTTCAACGCCGTCGCCATTCAGGCCCATCCGGAAATCGAGACGGTCAACCACGTCCACCATGCCGGGAACTCGTCCGGTATCGTCGATGGCGCGGCTGGCGTCCTCGTCGGCTCCAGGAAGGCTGGCAAGGCATTCGACATGAAGCCGCGTGCCCGCATCCGCGCTTTCTCCAATATCGGTTCCGAACCGGCGCTTATGCTCACCGGCCCGGTCGATGTGACGGAAAAGCTTCTCAAGCAGGCAAAGATGAAGCTCTCGGACATTGATCTATTCGAACTGAACGAAGCCTTCGCCGCCGTGGTTCTGCGCTACATGCAGGCCTTCGACATTCCGCACGACAAGATCAACGTCAATGGCGGCGCCATTGCCATGGGCCATCCGCTGGGCGCAACCGGCGCAATGATCCTCGGCACGGTGCTGGATGAGCTGGAACGCCGCAATCTCAACACCGCGCTGGTGACCTTGTGCATCGGTGCCGGCATGGGCACGGCGACGATCATCGAGCGGGTATAGGGCGAGGGAGGTTTTACGAATGGCTTACACGAATTTCAAAGTTGAAACCGACGCCGACGGCATTGCTCTCGTCACCTGGGACATGCCTGAAAAGTCGATGAACGTCTTCACCGTCGAGGCGATGCAGGAACTGAACGCCATCATCGACGCAACGACCGCCGACGAGAAGGTCAAGGGTGTTGTTATAACATCCGGCAAGGACAGCTTCTCCGGCGGTGCGGACCTGACCATGCTGGAAGGCATGTTCAAGGAATTCCAGAAGCAGAAGGCCAAGGACCATCAGGTCGCCGTGCAGGCGCTGTTCGACAATGTCGGCAAGATGAGCGGCCTTTTCCGCAAGCTTGAAACCTGCGGCAAGCCCTGGGTTTCGGCCATCAATGGCACCTGCATGGGCGGTGCGTTCGAAATGTCGCTCGCCTGCCATGCCCGCGTTGCATCCGATGCGCCGGGCGTGAAGATGGCTCTGCCGGAAGTCAAGGTCGGCCTTTTCCCCGGCGCTGGCGGTACGCAGCGCGTTCCTCGCCTTGCCAACCAGCAGGATGCGCTCCAGATGATGACGACCGGCTCCAGCCTGACGGCGCAGCGCGCCAAGGCCATGGGTCTCGTCACCGAGATTGCTCCGGCCAAGAAGCTGGTCGAAACTGCCAAGAAGCTCATCAAGGGCGGTCTGAAGCCGGTTCAGCCATGGGATGAAAAGGGCTTCAAGCTTCCGGGCGGCGCGATCTATTCGGCTGCCGGTGCGAACCTTTGGCCTGCCGCAACGGCAATCCTGCGCCGCGAAACCTCCGGCAATTATCCGGCAGCGCTTGCCATCCTGAAATCGGTCTATGAAGGCCTGCTGGTGCCGTTCGACACCGGCCTGAAGATCGAGCAGCGCTATTTCACCGAAATCCTCCAGACGACAGAAGCAGGCATGATGATCCGCTCGCTCTTCGTGTCGCTGCAGGAGCTGAACAAGGGCGCGCGCCGTCCGACGGATGAGAAGCCGACCAAGCTCAAGAAGATCGGCGTTATCGGCGCGGGCTTCATGGGGGCGGGCATCGCCTATGTGACGGCGAAGGCTGGTATTCCGGTTGTGCTGATCGACCGCGATCAGGAATCCGCCGACAAGGGCAAGGCACACACCGCCGATCTGGTTACCAAGGAAATCCAGAAAGGCCGCGCCACCGAGGCCGACAAGGAAAAGCTCCTGTCGCTCATCACCGCGACGCCAGATTATGCTCTTCTCGACGGTGCCGATCTGGTGATAGAAGCCGTGTTCGAGGATCGCGAAGTCAAGCGTGTCGCGACCGAAAAGGCAGAGGAAGTTCTGAAATCGTCGGCGATTTTCGCATCCAACACCTCGACTCTGCCGATCACCGGCCTTGCCAAAGTCTCGAAGCGCCCGAAAAACTTCATCGGCATTCATTTCTTCTCGCCTGTCGACAAGATGATGCTGGTCGAAGTGATCATGGGTAAGAAGACGTCGGACAAGGCGCTGGCCGTCGCGCTCGATTACGTCCGTGCGATCAAGAAAACGCCGATCGTCGTCAACGACACGCGCGGCTTCTACGTCAATCGCTGCGTGCTGCGCTATATGTCGGAAGCCTACAACATGCTCGTTGAAGGTGTGCCCGCTGCCATGATCGAAAATGCCGCCCGCATGGCCGGCATGCCGGTTGGTCCGCTGGCGCTCAACGACGAAACGGCCATTGATCTGTCGCAGAAGATCCTCAAGGCAACGCTTGCCGATCTGGGCGAAAAGGCTGTCGATCCGCGCCATGTGGAACTGGTGGATCGTCTCGTCAACGAGTTCGACCGCAAGGGCCGCAAGAATGGCAAGGGCTTCTATGATTATCCGGCCAAGCCTGCGAAGAAGCATCTGTGGCCGGGACTGAAGGACCTCTACCCGCAGCAGGACCCTGACAAGGTCGATGTGAAGGAACTGAAGGAACGCTTCCTCGTCACCATCGCCCTGGAAGCTGCCCGCGTGATGGAAGAAGGCATCGTCACCGACCCGCGTGAAGCCGATGTCGGCTCCATTCTGGCCTTCGGTTTCGCGCCTTATACCGGCGGCACGCTGTCCTATATCGATGGCATGGGTGCGAAGAAGTTCGTCAAGCTCGCCAAGGAATTGCAGAAGAAATACGGCCAGCAGTTCAAGGCGCCGAAGCTTCTCATCGACATGGCTGAAAACGGCGAAAGCTTCTACAAGCGTTTCAATCCGTACAAGGCGGAAACGAAGAAGGCAGCGTAAGCTCGTCCCTTCCTAGGATCATCGGAGCGCGGCATGTTTCATGCCGCGCTTTTGTTTACGCTTCCGCCGCTGCTGGATTGCGCTCACCGCCAATAAGAAAATTTTCCCTGTTAATTCAGCCATCTTGCGCAATTCACGCTTTTTCGGTAGGTTGCAGCTGAAGATGGGACGGAAGATTAGGTTTAAAATCCTTTGAAACATATCTCCTGACGGGGCTGTCCGGATGATATGTCGGAACCTATGTGGCGGATCATGACTATGTTTTCTCACGAGAGCGTGTGGGCGGCCATCGATGCTCTGGCCGAACGTCATTCCCTGAGTGCGTCCGGGCTGGCGCGTCGGGCAGGGCTGGACCCGACGACCTTCAACAAATCCAAGCGCTATGCGTCGGACGGGCGCGCGCGCTGGCCTTCGACGGAATCGCTGGCCAAGGTGATGGAAGCGACCGGCTCGACCTTCGATGAGTTCACACGGCTCATCGGCGGGGAAACCCGCACGCCGCAATTTGGCGAATATACGCAGGACATGCAGTCGATCCCGCTGCTGGGCATGGCCGAAGCGGGCGCGGGCGGCTACTTCGACGATGCCGGTTTTCCGGCAGGGCAGGGCTGGGACATCGTGGAATTTCCCGCCAGCACGGGCGAAGGGGTGTATGCGCTGGAGGTTTCGGGCGACTCCATGTTGCCCCTTTACCGGGATGGCGATACGCTGATCGTTGCACCCAATACCGCCATTCGCCGGGGCGATCGCGTGGTGGTGCGAACGAAAGACGGAGAAGTGATGGCCAAGATCCTGCATCGCCAGACGCCGCGAACCATTGAGCTTCATTCGCTCAATCCAGAGCATCCAAACCGCGTCTTCGAGTCCAGAGATATCGAATGGGTCGCCCGCATTTTGTGGGCGAGCCAGTAATGGCGCAATCGCAGAACAGAAGCCACGCGCGCGCCGTTTTCGGCGGGCTGGCAGGTATAACGGGCGCTGTACTGGTCGCGGCCTTCGTGGCGCCGTTTTTTGGCGCGCTGGACCGTCCCGTCGTCGTCATCGATTCCGGTGATGCACAGACGAAGACCGGTACGGGCAACGGCATCGTTGTCGAACAGTTCGACTATAACGAGCCGGGAAGCTCGCCTGAAACGGGCAATACGCCGGAGGGAACGCCGTCGCAACCGGGCCAGACAGGTCCCGCCGATGGGCAGGCGTCTGCGGCAGCAGAAACGGGCAAGCCAAACGATCAGGCTGATGATGGCGGCATGGAACGCGAAGCGCCGCGCCCGCCGCTGAGCGATCTCGGCCTTGCATCCACGCCAAAGCCACCGGAGCCACCGGCACCGGCTACGCCTGTTGACGCAGGCGAGCAGATGCAGCTTTTGCAGCGTCCCGTCGCCGTGGCGGCCGGACGGCTGGAAAGCCAGGGCCGCACGATCGAGTTGCAGGGCATTGAAATCGTGCCCGTCGAACAAACCTGCCAGACCGCTTCCGGCGAAAGCTGGCCGTGCGGCATGCAGGCGCGCACAGCCTTCCGGCAGTGGCTGCGCTCCCGCGCCGTCATGTGCCGCCTGCCGCAAAACGATAGTGGCGCTGCGGTCGCGACCGAATGCACGCTTGGCAATGAAGATGCCGCCGCGTGGCTCGTTGCCAATGGTTGGGCGAAGGCTGCCCCCGGCAACGCCTATGAGGAAGTAGGCCGCAAGGCCGTGGAAGCACGCCTTGGGATTTTCGGCGACAGGCCCGATACGTCGCTGCCCAATCCGGAACCCGGCAGCAGCGATATGATGGATAACCCTTCACCTCTGGCCCCTGAACAGGAACCGCAGCCGCCATCGCCATCGCCATCGCCACAGCCACTGGACGGTTTTCCACCCGCGCCGCCCGCACAATAGAGCGGGACGAATTGAGAGCATTTCCAACGGTTTAAGCAGAACAGGAAACGCTCCAAGTCAACCATCATCCCGCTATGGGCTGCAACCAGCCCTATCCTGAGCCCGTGCGAAGCAGCGTGTCGAAGGGGCGGGCCTAAGGGGGGGCGAAGGGTCGGGCTTGAGCTTTCTGAACCTTCGTCCGACGATTCTTCGACAGGCTCAGGATGATCCTACGCTTCGCTCCGCACCTCAGGATGAGGATGTCGGTATAAAACAAAAGGGCGGCTCGAAGCCGCCCTTTTGTTCGATTCATTGATCTGGGTTAAGTATGTATTGATCTCTACGCCAGTTCGCCAGCCAGCGCCTTTTTGATCAGCGCGCGGGTTTCATCAATGCCGTAAAGCGCGACGAATGAGCCGAAACGCGGGCCGCGTTCCTGACCGATCAGCACTTCATAGAGCATCTGGAAGAAGGAAACCGAAACGCCGGGGCCACCTTCCGGGCTCTTCTTGGTATGGTCCTGATAGCGCTCGATGGCACGGGCGACATCGAGAATGGCGTTCTGGATGTCGTTGCCATCGGTTCCCGCAGGCAGCGTTGCGAGCTTCGCATCCAGCGTTTCGAGGGCTGCGCGTTCCACATCGTCCGGCGCACGGAACTGCTTGGTCGGCTTCACGAAATCGTTGAAGTAACGGATCGCATAGCCGACGAGCGCGTCGAGTTCCGGATTGTTTTCCGGTGTGACGCCCGGCACGTGCCGCGAGATGAAGCCCCACAGCACGCCCGGATTTTCGGCATTCGATGCGCTGACCAGATTGAGCATCAGCGCGAAGGTGACCGGCAGGTTCACCTTCGGCGGGTTGCCGTAATGAATGTGCCAGACCGGATTGTTCAGCCGGTCCTTCCATTCCTGACGTTCATAGGCCGAAAGATAGCTGAAATACTCGTCCACCGCCTTCGGGATGACATCGAAATAGAGCCGCTTGGCGGTCTTCGGCTTCTGGAAATTGTAAAGCGCAAGGCTTTCGGTCGGCGCATAGGCCAGCCATTCGTCGATGGAAATGCCGTTGCCCTTCGACTTGGAAATCTTCTGGCCAAGCTGGTCGAGGAACAGTTCATAGACGAAATGCTCCGGTGCGCGCCCGCCGAGGATTTCGCAGATGCGATCATAAACGCCAGCATTGGTCTGGTGGTCCTTGCCGAACATTTCGAAATCGACGCCGAGCGCCGCCCAGCGCATGCCGAAATCCGGCTTCCATTGCAGCTTCACATTGCCGCCGGTGACGGGCAGGGTGGTCTCAACGCCGTCTTCATCGTCGAAGGTGATGGTGCCAGCCTTGGCATCCACGCTTTTCATCGGCACGTAGAGCACGCGGCCGGACTTCGGCGAGATCGGCAGGAACGGGCTGTAGGTTGCCTGCCGTTCTTCGCCGAGCGTCGGCAGCATCACCTTCATGATGTCGTCATAGCGCTCGACGGCCTTGAGAAGCACCGCGTCGAACTTGCCGGATTTGTAATATTCGGTCGCGCTGGCGAACTCGTAATCGAAGCCGAAAGTGTCGAGGAAGCGGCACAGCATGGCGTTGTTGTGATCCGCAAAGCTCTTGTAGTCGCCGCCGAACGGGTTCGGAACGGCCGAAAGCGGCATTTGCAGATAGGGCTCGAGCGCTGCCCGGTCCGGCACATTGTCGGGGATCTTGCGCATGCCGTCCAGGTCGTCGGAGAAGCAGATCAGGCGCGTCTTGACCTTGTCGCCGGTCAGGATGCGGAAGGCATTGCGCACCATCGAGGTGCGCGCCACTTCGCCAAAGGTGCCGATATGCGGCAGGCCGGATGGGCCATAGCCGGTTTCGAAGATCACCGTATCGGGCAGGCCGGTCTTCTCATAGCGCTTGAGAATTTTCTTCGCTTCTTCAAAGGGCCATGCTTTCGCTTCCGCAGCCGCCGCGGTCAGTTCCGGGGTCAGCGTGATTTCGGGAAGGCGGTGCGAAGTCATGATTTTATCCTGATATCCTGTGAAGGGCTTTATTCTTTGAAAACGATGCGCCAAATGCGCACCCCTGCTCTATGGCGCGGCAACCCCGGTGCCGTCAACGGTCAGCGCCGAATTTCCTTGCGTAACCGCGTGAGGCTTCCTAATTTTCCCGTCAATTCCAATGAAATGATGATTCCGATCATGTTGTACAGGAGTAGCCCGATGAAAAAGATCACGCCGCAGGATGCGCTTGTCTACATCATGATCACGACGTCTGCTGCGGACACGACAATGACCGATGCCGAACTGTCGTCCATCGGCAATGTCGTTTCCCGCCTGCCGGTCTTTCAGGGCTTCGACAAGGAGCGCCTGCCGAAACTCGCCAGCGACTGCTATGCGCTTCTGGCGGATGAGGACGGACTGGAAAAAATCCTTGATCTCGCGCATGACGCCTTGCCGGAACGCCTCTACGATACGGCCTATGCGCTGGCCGTCGAAGTGGCGGCCGCTGATCTGCATGTGGAGCAGGAAGAGCTTGAATTCCTCCAGATGCTGCGTGACCGCTGGACGCTGGATGAACTGACCGTCGCCGCCATCGAGCGCAGCGCCCGCGTGCGCTTCCGCAAGCTCGATCCTGCTGTCTAGAACGGCTTTCCTGATCCTGGGCATGCAAAACGGGCGGAAAATCCGCCCGTTTCTATTCGTTCGGGAAAATCAGCACACGACCGGGAGCAGTCGTGCCTTGCGCCTTTCCAGAGCGACACGCATGATGCGGGCAGCTTCTGCGAATGTGGGCGTTTCCTTCCAGTGTTCAGCATGAATGATGCCGGTCGGGACGATAGCTTTCAGCGCTTCCAGCGTGTGGCGCGGCACCATGTCGGTGCAGTTCCACAGGCGGCGGAAGACGACGCTGATCCGTGTCACCTTGCCGTTGACCTGAACGGACGGCTCGGCGGTTTCCAAGGCCCAATCCTCATAGGCATCGACTGCATCCTGAAATGCATGATGCAGATAGATCGGTGCGTGACCGTCATGAAGCGGGGGCAGCAAACTGGACATTTCTGTTTCCTCTCTTCCAATGTGGTTCAGTTTTTCAGGGGGCATTTGCCGCTGGATGGATGAACTGGCAGCGCACAAATGCATTTCAAACAAGAGCCATGCAATGCTCTTCACTGGTCTATGTGTGCCGATCAGAAACTGAAGCTCACGAAATACGACAACACATAATTAACCATGATCTACGGAGAAAGCCCTGTTTGACAAGAGGCGATTTTCTTTAATTCAGCTTTTGGCGGAAAAATAATTCAAACGCATAGGTTGAATTACTGCAATAATAAGCTGGCCAATCTTTGAAATATTAGTTTTACTCTACGGTTACAAATGCCGGAAAACGAAGTCTTTTTCGGCATTTATTGTCACCGTAACAGATTTTGATCCTGTCATTTATGGGTGACTGATGTAGAAATGCGAACAACTGAGGCAAGATTGCGGGGCACGGGATATGGCGCAACTGGTTCTGTCGCGTAGGGCTTTTCTGGCGGGCTCAACCGCCTTGGCTGCTGTCGCCGTCTGGCCGCAACGGTCGGCTGCGGCAGGTCAGGCGCAGAAAGGCGGGCGGCTGGTTGTGGCCGCAGATTCAGAGCCGCGCAATCTCAATCCGGCCATCGTGGCATCCAATGGCGTCTTCTTCGTCGCAAGCAAGGTGGTCGAGCCTCTGGCGGAAGCCTCCTTCGAGGGCGAGAACGGTCTCGCGCCGCGTCTTGCCACTGGCTGGGAAGGTTCCGCCGACGGGCTGACGGCGACATTCCGCCTGCGGGATGGTGTCAAATGGCATGACGGCAAGCCCTTCACATCGGCGGATGTGGCCTTTTCGGCGATGGAAGTCTGGAAACCGCTGCAAAACCTAGGCCGTGTCGTCTTCAAGGCGCTGGAAAAGGTCGAAACGCCGGATGATCTGACGGCTATCTTCCATTTCTCCGAACCGACACCCTTCCAGCTTATCCGCAATGCCTTGCCGGCCTTGACCGCAGTGCTGCCGAAGCACGTCTTTGCCGGCAGTGACATCATGGCCAATCCGGCCAATGAAAAGCTCATTGGCACCGGCCCGTTCAAATATGCCGAGCATAAGACCGGCGAATATTACCGGCTGGTCCGCAACGACGATTATTGGGGCGAAGGCGAGCCTTATCTGGACGAGATCGTCTATCGTGTGCTGCCGGACAGGGCAGCAGCGGCGGGTGCGCTGGAGGCCGAGGAAATCGACCTGGCCGCCTTTTCCGCCGTGCCGCTTGCCGATCTGGACCGTATCTCGAAGGTTCCGGGCCTCACCGTCATTTCCAAGGGGTATGAGGCGCTGACCTATCAGCTGGTGGTGGAGATCAACCATCGCCGCAAGGAACTGGCCGACCTGAAGGTCAGGCAGGCGATCGCCCACGCTATCGACCGCGATTTCGTCGTGAAGACGATTTTCCTGGGCTATGCCAAGCCTTCAACCGGCCCTGTGCCGCGTTATGACAGCCAGTTTTATACCGATGACGTGCCGTCCTATCCGTTCGATGTCGCCAAGGCCAACGCGCTTCTGGACGAGGCGGGCTACAGGCGGGGCAAGGATGGCACGCGCTTCACGCTGAGGCTTTTGCCCGCACCCTATTTCAACGAAACGAAACAGTTCGGCGATTATCTGCGCCAGGCGCTTGCTGCTGTCGGTATCGATGCGCACATCGTCAACAATGATTCCGCCGCGCATCAGAAGGCGGTTTATACCGATCATGATTTCGATCTCGCCATTGCGCCCACGGTCTATCGCGGCGATCCGGCCATATCGACCACAATTCTGGTCGAAAGCGGCATTCCGGCAGGCGTGCCGTTCTCCAATCAGGGCGGCTATGCCAATGCGGAACTGGATGCGTTGATCGCCAAGGCCGCGCGTGAGATCGACGAGAAAAAGCGCACCGCCCTTTACCACCAGTTCCAGCAGATGGTGCAGGCGGATTTGCCGCTCATCAATGTCGCGGAATGGGGTTTCATCACGGTTGCAAGCGACCGCGTGAAGAATGTTTCCAACAATCCGCGCTGGGCTGTTTCCAACTGGGCGGATACCTGGCTCGAACAGTGACGAACCACCTGGATTGATTGTATCCTGCCATTGTGAAACAGATTCTGGCCCTTTTCCGCAAGCGACTGGTCGGCAGCATCATCGTGCTGCTGATTGTCATTGTCGGCTGCTTTTTCATGCTGGAAAGCGCGCCCGGCGATGCCGTCGACGCCTATGCCGTGACATTCGGCGGGGATGCGGCAACCATTGCCGAGATGCGGGCGCGCTGGGGGCTGGATCAATCCATCTGGCACCGGCTTGGAGCCTATCTGGCAGCGCTTGCGCAGGGTAATCTCGGCTGGTCCGTCAGTTTCAACCGGCCCATTCTTGACGTTATACTGGAACGCCTGCCCAACACGCTGCTTCTGATGGGGGCGGCGACCGCTCTGTCCTTTGCCGCAGGTTCGCTCCTCGGTATTGTGGCCGGGGCGAGGCCCGGAAGCTTTCGCGACCGGCTGCTGTCAGTCGCATCGCTCGTTCTCTATGCGATCCCCGGTTTCTGGCTGGCGCTCGTGCTGGTCATCCTGTTTTCGATCAGGCTGCGCTGGTTGCCGTCGAGCGGCATTGAAACAATCGCTTCCGGCAAGCAAGGGCTGGCGCGGGCAGGCGACATTGCTGTCCATCTGGTGCTGCCGGTTGTCTCGCTGGCGGTGATCTATCTGGCGCTTTACCTGCGGGTCATGCGGGCCGCCATGGCCGACATATGGCGCATGGATTTCGTGCGGGCCTTGCGGGCGAGGGGCATTTCGCGTTCGCGCATCATCCTGCGCCATGTGGTGCGCAACGCCTTGCTGCCGCTCGTGACCGTGCTGGGCTTGCAGGCCGCATCGATGCTCGGCGGCAGCGTGGTGATCGAAAGCGTTTTCGCCGTGCCGGGGTTGGGGCGGCTGGCGCAGGAGGCCGTTGCGAGCCGTGACACGCCGCTTCTGCTCGGCGTCATTCTGGTCAGCGCCATCATGGTGATCGCGGTCAATTTCCTCATCGACCTGATCTATCTCTGGCTCGATCCGCGCATCGCGAGGGGAGATGGCAGGGCATGAACCAGCCTAAACGTTATTTCAGAACGGGTGAGGGCATAACAGGCATGATCCTGCTGGCGCTGCTGGTTCTGGCGGCACTTGCCGCACCTCTCATCTTTCCCGGCGATCCTTTAAGCATTGTCGCAACGCCGCTGCTGCAACCCCTTGAAAATTCCCATTTTCTTTTCGGAACAGACCGGCTTGGACGCGATGTTCTGGCGGAGCTTTTCTATGGTGCGCGCACATCGCTGGGCGTCGGGCTGGCCGCCGCCCTTGCTTCAATTGTCCTTGGCAGCATCGTCGGAACGCTGGCCGGTTTTGCGGGCGGCATCATCGATGAAGTGCTGATGCGCATCACCGAAGCCTTCCAGACAGTTCCGGGCTTCCTGCTGGCGCTGGCGCTCACCAGCATTGCCGGGCCGTCGCTGCCGGTGCTGATTGCTGCAATCGCCCTTTCAAGCTGGACACAGGCTGCACGTCTGACACGCGGGCAGGTACTTTCGATCCGCGAAAGCGACTATGTGGTCTCGGCCCGCGTCATCGGCATGCATCCGATGGAAATCGCCTTCCGCCAGATATTGCCCAATGCGCTGCCGCCGGTGCTGGCGCTGGCGCCGGTCATCGTCGCTTCCGCCATATTGATCGAAGCCGCCTTGTCCTTTCTGGGTCTGGGCGATCCAAACCGCGTCACCTGGGGCGGCATGATCGCCGAAGGGCGCACGGTCTTGCGTTCGGCCCCCTGGCTGTCCATCCTGCCGGGTCTGGCGCTGGCAATGACTGTTGTCGGCGTCTATCTGGCAGGCGAAGGGCTGACGAACGCCATATCCCGCCGGGAGGCGCTGTCGTGAGCCCCCTTGTCCGCCTTGAAAAGCTATCCGTATCCTACGGCAGCGAGCCCGCGCTGGAGAATATCGATCTGGATATAGGACAGGGCGAAACGCTGGCGATCATTGGCGAAAGCGGCTCGGGCAAAAGCACGCTGGCGCTGGCCCTGGCCTCTCTCCTGCCGGGCAATGCGCACATTTCCGGTCAACTGGATTGGGCGGATGGCAAGCCGCGAGCGGGCCGCGATATAGGCTTCGTATTTCAGGACCCCGCGTCGAGCTTCGATCCGCTGATGACCGTCGGCGCACAACTTGTGGAAACCATTCGCGCCCATGCGAAAATCGACAGGGTGGCGGCGAAAGCAAGAGCGACAGGTCTTTTGCAGCGTGTCCATATTCCGCAAGCCGACGCCAGTTTCGCACGCTATCCGCATCAGTTTTCCGGCGGGCAGAAACAGCGCATCGCGATTGCGCTCGCCATTGCCGCCAGCCCGCGCCTGCTGATCGCGGACGAACCGACGAGTGCGCTCGACACCATCGTGCAGAAGGAGATCGTCTCCCTCCTGCGCGAACTGGTGCGCACAGACGGGATGACGCTGATCTTCATCACCCATGACATCGCGCTGGCCTCGGGACTGGCCGACCGCATCGCGGTTTTCCGGCAGGGAAAGCTGGTGGAGTTCGGCCCGGCACGAAATATCGTCTCCAACCCGCAGACGGATTACACCCGGGCGCTGATTGCCGCCGTGCCAGTGCTGGAGGCGGCGCATGGCTGAACCGCTTTTGCAGGCAGATCAGCTTGTGGTTCGCTATGGCGACGCCGTTGCGCTTGACGGCATCAGCCTCACGATCGAGCCGGGTGAAACGCTGGCGCTGGTCGGTCCATCGGGCAGCGGCAAGTCCACGTTGGCGCGTGCACTTCTGCGGCTTCACCCGCCTGAAAGTGGCGCAATCCGCTTTGAAGGCCGCGACTGGATGGCGCTCAAGGGAGCTGAACTGCGCAGGCAGCGCGCGCGCATGCAGATGGTGTTTCAGGACCCGCTTTCAGCCTTCAACCCGCGTGCGAGCGTTTATGATCTCCTGCGCGAGCCGCTGCGCATTCACGGGCTGAAGCGCGACATTGCCAGCCTTCTGCAAAGGGTTGGGCTTGATCCGGCGCTGGCGCGGCGCGGCGTCCATGAGATTTCCGGCGGGCAGCGCCAGCGTGTAGCGATAGCGCGGGCGCTTGCAACCGCTCCGTCGCTGGTCGTGCTGGACGAAGCGGTTTCGGCGCTCGATGTTACCGTGCGCGGCGCCATTCTCGCCTTGTTGCGGGAAATACAGAAAGCCGAGCGGACGGCCTATCTTTTCATCACGCATGATCTCGCGGTCGCGGCCCGGATGGCGGATCGTATCGCGGTGATGGAGCGCGGGCAGATTGTCGAATGCCGCCCGACGCAGGAATTGATAACGGCACCGCAAGCGCCTGTCACAAAGGCGCTGATCGATGCGGTGCCGAGACTATTTGTCTAAGCCTTCCCCAGTTCCACCGAACGCTTGCGGGCCGCTTCCACGGCTTCGGCCACAAGCGTCTTGAGACGGTCGCCGCCCATCAGCACTTCAAGCGCGGCGGCGGTGGTGCCGTTCGGGCTTGTCACCTGTTCGCGCAGTTTTGACGGCGTGTCCGTGCTGGCATCAGCGAGGGCGCCTGCGCCCATCACGGTCTGCATGGCAAGCAACGCTGCCGTTTCACGCGGCAGACCGGCGGTCACGCCAGCGTCGGTCAGCGCCTCGATGAAGTGGAACACATAAGCCGGGCCGGAACCCGAAACGGCGGTGACGGCATCCATCAGCGCTTCTTCGTCCACACGCGCAACCTTGCCGGAGGTCTCAAGCAGACGCGCGATGAAAGCTTCGTCCTCATCGCTCACATTAGCGTTCTTGTAGGTGACGAGCATGCCCTTGCCGATGGCCGCTGGCGTGTTGGGCATGCAGCGGAGCACGGCAGCGTCCTGTCCCAGCTCGCTTTCAAAAAGCGCGACAGGAATGCCCGCTGCGACGCTGACGAAAGTGGCAGCCGATGCAAACCGCTTATAGGCGGGCAGAACCTTTGCCATGACCTGCGGCTTGACGGCTACGAGAACCATGCGCGGCTTCAGATCACCGGGCAGGGCGTCTGCATCGGCAAAGGCATGGACGCCAGCGCCGGCAGCGCGATCGCGAAGCGCTTCGGTCGGCTCAACGACATAAACGTCCTTCGCCTTGAGGATACCGCTATCGAGCCAGCCCTTGAGCATGGCGAAGCCCATATTGCCGCAACCGACCAGAATTACCGTGTCATGCATATTGATCGTTCCACCCTTGGAGTTCGTTTGGAGCATGGTATAGCGCCGCCTCGCCGGACTGCGCAAGCATATGCGGCCTATCCACGTGTTTCTAAGGTTAAATCATTGATCGATCAGGCTATATCGCGCACTATGAGCCTGAATTGAGTGGAGTTTCGGAGGGGAAGAATGGATCCGGCTTTGACAACGGGCGTGCCGCCAGCCGAAGCTTTCGGCCATGTCCGCATCATCATAGGCATGATCCTCGGCTTGTGCGTTTCCCGCCTTTTGACAGGACTGGCGCGGTTCATCCAGCATCCGGGCAAGCAGAAGATTTATCCGGTCCATCTGGCCTGGGTGGGTTTCATCCTGCTTTCGGTCATCCATTTCTGGTGGTTCGAATTCGGCCTGCGCACCATTCAGCTCTGGACCTTCGAGAAGTATCTCTTCGTGATTTTCTACGCCGGTCTCCATTTCCTGCTCTGCACGCTGCTCTTTCCCGACAGCATGGAGGAATATACCGGCTACCGCGATTACTTCATTTCCCGGCGCAAGTGGTTTTTCGGCATTCTGGCATTGGTCTATGTCGCCGATTTCATCGACACGCTGTTGAAGGGCGCCGATCACTACCGGGTCTACGGCATCGAATATCCCATACAGGTCGCCTGCTTCATCCTGTTCAGCCTGATTGCCGTGTACTGGGGCGACAGGCGCTATCATGCGGCTTTTGCTGCCGTTGCGCTGGTTTATCAGATCACCTTCACGCTGCGCCATTTCGCGACCTTGAGTTAGAGCATTTCCAGCAAAAGTGTGAAACGTCTATGCGGGGAAATCAGTTCACTGGACTGATTTCTTATGCCGCTTCGATGCGTTGGATAATGCTATGAAACAAATAGTTAGAGCGGCTCTGTTTTAACCGGAACCGCTTTACGACTGTCGCTCTGCATTGCGCCGGGTTTCACCGTCCACGATTTCGCGGAACCGGCGCAGCAGCGGGTGGCGGGCGGTCTGCCTCACGCCGTAACCCAGGTTGAAAGCATAGTCGAAATCGGGCGGATTGAGCCCGATATTGTGCTGCATCATGGTTTCAAGCTTGTCGAAGCCCTTGGCGAAGATCGCCTCCGGTGAGCCGCCTTCGTTATAATCCGCCCAAAGCTCGATGATTTCCGTGCGCAGATCGTCCGGCAGCGGCTCGCACAGCGTCATGAGGTCGGCTCTTTCGCGCTCGGCTCGCCCGTCATCGGCGGATTGATGGATGGCGGGCACATCGCCCGAAATCGCTTCGCCCAGATCGTGGACGATGCACATCTTGATGAGTTTCAGCCGGTCGCAATCGCCCAGTTCCCGGTCGAACAGCGATACCAGCAGGCAAAGTCGCCAGCTATGTTCGGCGGTGCTTTCCGGTCGGCCTTGAGAGGTATGGCCGGAACGTAATGTGCTTTTCAGTCGTTCTGCATTCTGGATAAATCGAATGATGCCGTGCAGCCGGTCTGGATCGATGGCGTATTCCGTTTCGGCGTTCATGCGGGCCTCCTGATTTATCTGCATGAATCAACGTATATAATTGCAATTTTAACGGTTTATTTGCCATGATGAATATTAATCTGGATCAATAAACAGGGTGCAATCGGGACGGAACGATGGTGGAGAGGGACAGAGAGGGGAAACGTGCGGCTGGCCGTCCGCTTCTGGCCTATGCGCCGGAATTCCTGCAACCTGCTTCCTCGTTCCGTGGATTTCAGGATACTGAAGAGCGCGAACATCAAAGACGCCGGGAGGAACTGCTTCGCCGCAAGCAGGAACTGTTGGACGCCGAACATGATGGCTCCATTGATCCGAAGGCCGATATGCAAGGCCGGATGTACGCCGTGCGTGAGGCCTTGCAGGCCAATCTCGATGGTGCGGCGGCCAGGGCGCAACCAGTGCCGCAAACTCCCACAACCGCTTCAAAGCCTGAAAGCCAGCCGGTGAAATTGCCCCGTCGCAGGCGGCGCTGGGGGCTTCTGGCCGGTTTCACGCTGCTGGGCGGAATTATCGGAACTACCTATGCCTTTCTGGTGCCGCCACAATATGCGGCTACGGCTTCCATGCAGGTCTTCCCGCCGGAGCGGCGCAGCGAAATTGCCTCCAATGCCGTTCTTGAGCGGGCCGCGCAGATGGCGCGTATCGAACGTGCCACCGACCTCGGTGCCCCATCCGTTCTGGAGGAACTGCGTTTTCGCCTGACCCGACTGCTGCCCGAAGACCTGCGGTCTCCCGCAGTTGCATGGCCCCACTTGCCGGGCGCGCAATTGCTGCGCCAGCGCCTCGATTTCACGCAGGCGCTGGACAGCGGGACGGTGAATGTCGAAGCGACGGCAGACAAGCCGGAAACGGCGGCACTTCTCGCCAATGCCGTTGCGCAGGCGTTTCGCGATCATCTGCAGGGCGGCGCTTCGCCGGGCGGGCCTGAAGGCGACCTTCCGGCGCGACTGCAACGGTTGGAAGCGGATGCCGAAGCGGCACGGCAGGCGGCAAATGCCTTTCGTATGAGCCGGGATTTCGGCGATGACAACAACAAGGCCGCGCTTCAGCGCGAGTTCGCCGACAGCAAGGCTGAGACGGCGCGGATCGCAGCCGAGGCCAACAGCCTGAATGGGGCCAGCGCCGAAAGTCTCGTCCGCAAGGGCGTGCCGGAAAGCATGCGTTCGGGAGCCCTCGGAGCGCTGGTGGAGCGCTATCGCACAGCGGGGCAGGGGGGCGAAGCGAAGCAGATCGAGGCCCAGATCGCGACGGAGATTTCAAGCCAGCGCAGCGTCTTGCAGGCCGATCTTAAGAATGCGGTCGAACGTGAACAAAAAGCAGCCGCCGCCATTGCCGGTTTCGGCTCGACGCCCGCCACGGACGAAGACAAAGCCCGCCTGCAAATGCTGGAGCGCGATGCAGCGGCGAAGCAGGCGCTGTTTGAAGATTTGCAGATGCGTGCGGCGCGCGGTGAACCGGCCTCCGCTGGTTCCGCGGCGACGGTGCGGATTGTAGCGCCGGCCATTGCTGAACCGAACCCGCGCGATCTCCCGCCGCAGTGGATCATCGCCCTTGGCTTTGGGGGCGGTTTCCTGCTTGGCCTTCTTTCCATGGCGCTGGCCGGTCGCAAGCCTCGGTCGCCGTCAAAGATGGAAGCTGAACCGGAAGAGGTTCTTGAAACCTACGGCGAGACGCGTCTTGCCGCCGTAATCCGCGAGGCCAATGCGCGGTGGGAAGCCGAGAATGAAGGCGTCAGCCGACCGAGGGAAAACACCGCCCTCGGTCGTGCCATCGACGAGGTGCGTTCGTCCCGTGCTTCGCGGCTCTGACATGACCCGGCGTTCTGAAATTTCATAAAATCCTGCCATAAAATCCTGCATTGTCGCGCATTCGCCAATTGTCATCGGGCGTCATGACGCTTATGGGCATGTGTGCGGAAAATATGTCGTGTATTTCCCAGACAATCCCGAATGAACGGAGCGCTCGCTATGGCCCAATTGATTGATGGCAAGAAGCTCGCCGAGGATGTGGTTTCCACGGTGAAGACCGAGACCGAAAAGCTCGTGGCTGCAACCGGCATTGTGCCCGGTATTGCAGTGGTGATTGTCGGCGAAGACCCGGCAAGCCAGGTCTATGTCGCTTCCAAGAGCCGCAAGGCCAAGGAATGCGGTTTTCACTCCGTTCAGCATGACCTCCCGGAAACGGCGTCGGAGCGCGAGCTTCTCGACCTGATCGAGAGCCTGAACAACGACCCCGCCATCCATGGCATTCTGGTGCAGTTGCCGCTGCCCAGGCACATTGATTCAGGCCGGGTGATCCAGACCATTTCCCCCGACAAGGATGTCGACGGTTTCCATTTCATCAATGTCGGAAAGCTTGGCACCGGCGAGGTTGAAACGGCTTTCGTACCCTGCACGCCAGCGGGCGCGATGATCATGATCGAGCGCGTGCATGGCCGCGATCTTTCGGGGCTCAATGCCGTGGTGATCGGGCGTTCCAACATTGTCGGCAAGCCGATGTTCAATCTCCTGCTCGCCGCCAATGCGACGGTTACGGTAGCGCATAGCCGCACGAAAGACCTGCCCGCGATTGCCCGCACGGCGGACATTCTGGTGGCGGCGGTCGGACGCCCGCAGATGGTCAAGGGCGACTGGGTCAAGCCGGGCGCAACAGTGATCGATGTCGGCATCAATCGCATTCCGGCGCCTGAAAGGGGCGAAGGCAAGACGCGACTGGTCGGCGATGTCGATTTCGCGGAAGCCGAAAAGGTCGCCGGAGCGATCACCCCGGTTCCGGGCGGCGTCGGTCCGATGACCATCGCCATGCTCATGGCGAACACGCTCACCTCGGCTTGCCGCACTGCTGGCGTGAAAAAGCCAGTTTTTTGACACAATTGAACTGCGCTTTTTGTGCAGTTTCATTCCGGTTTTGATGGTTTGAGAGGCAAAACAGCTGAAATCACTGTTTTGCCTTAATTTCATTTCCGGCCTTTTCAGAACACCGAAGCGCCTTCGTCAGCCCGACCGGCGATCTGGCGGAAAGCACGAAACAATTCGCGTCCCATGCCATGTTCATTGCCGGAAAGATCGGGGCGATCCTCGCCGCGATCGTTCAGCAGGGCGATATTGGTCAAGGCTTCCAGCGTACCGTTGACGGCATCGAGGCGGATAACATCGCCGTCGCGGATTTTCCCGATGATGCCGCCATCAAGCGCTTCCGGCGTGACATGGATGGCAGAGGGAACCTTGCCCGATGCGCCGGACAGGCGGCCATCGGTGACAAGGGCGACACGCTGGCCGCGATCCTGCAAGATGCCCAGAACTGTCATCAGCTTGTGCAGTTCCGGCATGCCATTGGCTTTCGGGCCCTGATAGCGAACCACGGCGATGAAATCGCCGGTCAGCTCGCCCGCCTTGAACGCGGCCTGCATTTCCGCCTGATCGTTGAATACCCTGGCGGGCGCTTCGATAACCTGACGTTCCGGCTTCACGGCGGAAACCTTGATGATCGCATTGCCGATATTGCCGGTCAGGACCTTGATGCCGCCGGTAGGCTGGAAGGGCGCGTGAATCTTCGCCAGAACCTTGTCGTCGCCGCTTTTTTCCGGCACCGGCTCGCGCACGACATTGCCGTCAGCGCCAAGCTTCGGCTCGATGGCGTAAGGCCGCAGACCTTCGCCGAAGACGGTGCGCACATCCTCATGCAGAATGCCGCCATCGAGAAGCTCGCGGATGAGAAAGCCCATGCCGCCAGCGGCATGGAAATGGTTCACATCGGCAAGACCGTTCGGATAGACACGCGCCAGCAGCGGGACCACGTCCGAAATCTCGGAAATATCATGCCATGTCAGCTTGATGCCGGCGGCGGCGGCCATGGCGATCAGGTGGATGGTATGGTTGGTGGAACCGCCGGTCGCATTGAGACCGATGACGCCATTGACGAAGGAACGCTCGTCCAGCATTTCGCCGACCGGCGTGTATTCATTGCCGAGCGCGGTGATCGCCAGCGCACGCTTTGCCGCTTCGCGGGTCAAGGCGTCGCGCAGCGGCGTTCCCGGATTGATGAAGGATGCGCCCGGCAGATGCAGGCCCATGATTTCCATCAGCATCTGGTTGGAATTGGCCGTGCCGTAGAAAGTGCAGGTGCCGGGGCCGTGATAGGATTTCGACTCCGATTCCAGCAATTCGGCGCGCCCGACCTTGCCTTCGGCATAAAGCTGGCGGGTCTTGGCCTTTTCGTCGTTCGGCAGGCCGCTGGTCATCGGCCCGGCAGGCACGAACACGGCGGGCAGGTGGCCGAAGGCCAGCGCACCGATGATGAGGCCGGGAACGATCTTGTCGCAGACGCCGAGATAAACGGCGGCATCGAACATATCATGCGACAGGCCGACGGCGGTCGCCATCGCAATCACTTCGCGGGAGAACAACGACAGTTCCATGCCCGCGAACCCTTGCGTGACACCATCGCACATGGCGGGCACGCCGCCTGCAACCTGCGCCACGCCGCCTGCTTCACGCGCAGCCTGCTTGATGAGCTGCGGAAAGGTTTCGAACGGCTGATGCGCCGACAGCATGTCGTTATAGGCGGTGATGATGCCGAGGTTCGGAATCTCGTCGCCGGTCAGCGCCGCCTTATCGTGCGGACCGCAGGCGGCAAATCCATGCGCGAGGTTGGCGCAGCCCAGCACCGCCCGCTTCGGCTTGTTGGATGCAGCCTCACGCACACGGCCAAGATAGGCTTCGCGCGTCGGCTTGGACCGTTCGCGAATGCGCGCGGTGATTTCCTGAATGCGTTTATGCGCCGTCTCGGTGGGCATGGGTGTCACCTTTGCCGATATAACCAGAGCATTTCCTGTTTTTGATGAATCGCTGGAAATGCTCGATCTGTTTGTTTTATCGCGCATCTTTTCCGAAAACCGGTTCCCACTTTTCGGGATGCGCTCTAGCTGCTCCAGTAAAGCTGGATCGGTGTGCGGGCATGATGGAAGACAGCCCGCACGGGCATTTCATTCTCGTCATCGCCGGAAAGCGCCTTTTCCAGCGTTGCCTGCTTGGCGGCGCCTTCGATATGCAGAACCAGCATTTCGGCTTCGGCGATGATGGGAAGGGTCAGGGTCAGGCGTTTCTCACCAGCACCCTCGGCATGGATGGGCAGCACGAGCGCCCGGGTTTTCGGGTTGATCGCCTGATCGAGGCGGTCCGCACCCGGAAAGAAGGAGGCGGTATGCCCGTCATTGCCCATGCCAAGCACCACCACGTCGAAAGGACGGCGCAGCGCATCGATGCGGCTGGCGGCGGCAAGCGCCGCCGTTTCAGCGGTCGCTGCCGGATTGTAAAGGCCGACGAACCTTGCCACGCCCGCATGGTCGCGCAGAAGATGCTCACGCACCAGCTTTTCGTTGGAGCGGTCGCTTTCGACGGGCACGAAACGCTCATCCACAAGTGTGATCGTAACAAGGTTCCAGTCGATCATCTTGCGGGAGAGCACTTCGAACAGCCTGAGCGGCGTGGTGCCGCCGGAGACGGCGAGCGTCGCCTGTCCCCGTTCAGCGATGGCGGCATTCAGCTTGTTCGCAATGGCTTCGGAGAGCGCCTGCGCCAGTTCTGTTCCGCTGGTGAAATCGTGCCGTTCGATGCTCATTCCATTCCCTTCCAAGACAGAAATCAGAGGCTTTCGTGCCATGTGCGCCCGTCACGCTCGATGAGCGCGATGGACGATGACGGCCCCCATGTTCCTGCCGTGTAGCCCTGCACAGGCTGGCTGTTCAACTCCCAACCCTGCAGGATCGGATCGACCCAGCGCCATGCGGCTTCAACTTCGTCGCGCCGCATGAACAGCGTCTGGTTGCCGCGAACCACATCCATGATGAGGCGTTCATAGGCATCCGGATTGCGCTCGCTGAAGGATTCGGCAAAGCTCATGTCCAGCGGCACATGGCGCAGGCGCATGCCGCCCGGACCCGGATCCTTGATCATCAGCCACTGCTTCACGCCCTCATCGGGCTGGAGCCGGATGACGAGCTGGTTGGCGATCACCTTGCCGGCGCTTTCGCCAAAGATCGAATGCGGGATCGGCTTGAAGGTAACGACGATTTCCGAAACGCGCGTGGCAAGCCGCTTGCCGGTGCGCAGGTAGAAGGGTACGCCAGCCCAGCGCCAGTTGGCGATTTCGGCCTTCAGCGCCACAAAGGTTTCGGTATTGCTGGTGTCGCTTTCCAGATCTTCCAGATAGCCGCGCACCGGCCCGCCCGCCGAGGCACCGGCGCGATATTGGCCGCGCACCGTCACATCTTCGACATTGAGATTGGTAATCGGCTTCAAGGAGCGCAGAACCTTGACCTTTTCGTCATGGACCGCATCGGCTTCGACCGATGAAGGCGGCTCCATCGCAACAAGGCAGAGAAGCTGGAGAATGTGGTTCTGCACCATGTCGCGCAGCGCGCCCGCCTTGTCGTAATAACCGGCGCGTCCTTCCAGGCCGACCGCTTCGGCGACGGTGATCTGCACATGGTCGATATGGGCGGAGTTCCACAACGGCTCATAAAGCGCATTGGCAAAGCGCAGCGCCATCAGGTTCTGCACGGTTTCCTTGCCGAGATAGTGATCGATGCGGAAAATCTGGTCTTCGCGGAAAACGCTGCCGAGCGTGTCGTTGAGCGCCATGGCGGATTCCAGATCGCGACCGATCGGCTTTTCCACGATGATGCGCGTGTCGCGGGTGATTAGCCCATGCGCTTTCAGCCGAGTGGCGATATCACCGAACAGCGTCGGGCTGACGGCGAGATAGAAAGCGCGGATCTTTTCCGGCTTCTTGCCGATCAGGGTCTTGAGTGCATCCCAGCCTTCTTCCGACTTGGCATCGACAGCCACATAGCTGAGGCGGGCGAGAAACCCGTCGACTTCCTTCTCGTCGACTTCCTCTGGCTTCACATGCTCATGGATGGCATTGCGTGCGAACTGCCGGTATTCGTCATCCGTCATGGCGCTGCGCGATGCGCCGATGATGCGCGTCGGGTCGGTGAGCTGGCCTGCACGCTGACGCTGATACAGCGCCGGGATGAGCTTGCGTTCGGCAAGATCGCCGGAACCGCCGAACACGATGCAGTCGAAGGGCTCTACCGGAATTGTCTGGCTGGTCATCTATCGCTCTCTTCTCTTCTTGCGCAAATCAGTCTGCCTGTGGGCAGCATGCGATTTTAACGCTGCCCTTGTCTATTATCTAATCGATTTAAATTCAACAGTCGCAATGCCGCATTCCCGCGAAAGTGAAAGCATCCTGCGATAATTGACGGATTAACGGCTTGTGCACACATGACATGTTCATCTTAAGGCCATATTGGAACAAACAATCTGGATTCAAGTGATTTGGCCAAGTTGGACGGTATCTTGGTTATGCCAAAGGAGAATGACATGAAGAGGCTGCAGGATAAGGTCGCAATCATCACCGGCGCCGGTTCGGGCTTCGGTTCAGGCATGGCGCGCCGATTTGCAGCCGAGGGTGCCAAGGTCGTTCTCGCCGATGTGAACGTGAAGCATGTTGAGGATGAACTCGCCGAGATCGGCAAGAACGGCCTTGCCGTGCAGGCCGATGTTTCGCGCAAGGACGACATGGAGCGCGTGGCGCGCGCGGCGTTTGAAGCATTCGGCTCCATCGACATCATGATCAACAATGCCGGTTTCACACATCGAAACATGCCGCTGACGGAAGTCACGGAGGACAATTTCGATCTGATCGCCGCGGTCAACATGAAGGCGCTTTATTATTCGACCCAGATCGTGGTGCCGATCATGGAGCATCAGGGCAGCGGCGTCATCATCAACACGGCTTCCGCAACTGCGCTGCGTCCGCGCAAGGGGCTGGTCTGGTACAGCGCCTCCAAGGGCTGGATCATCAGCGCGACCAAGGCCATGGCGCTGGAGCTGGCGGAAAAGAACATCCGCGTCAACTGCATCTGCCCTGCCGAAAGCGAGGGTGAGGCATTGAAGCTGTTTCTGGAGGAGGATACGCCGGAAGCGCGGGCAGCGCTCAAGGCGACCATTCCGCTCGACCGGTTCTCGACGCCCGACGATGTGGCGGAAGCCGCTCTCTGGCTGGCCTCGGACGCCGCGTCGATGGTGACGGGGACGGCACTCAATATCGACGGCGGTTACTCAATCTGAGATTGCAGCTCTGGCGGCCTGCAAATGGCGTTGTTTTGCGCCTCCGGTGCTCATGCTCACCATAACCACAATCTACCAATCTAGCCGTTGGCTTCGGCGAGGAAGTCATCGAAGATGGCTTCCAGCCGCCTGTGCCGTTCGGCTGCCATGAGCTTTCCGGTTTCCGTCTTGAAACCGGAGGCAAGGCCGAACAGTTTCGTGCGGAAATGGTCGAGCGCGAAACGCTTGTCGTCCAGCGGGCGGTTTTCGGCGTGCGGGTCGCGCCAGTCGTAAAGCGCACTGCCCATGCGGCCCGCAATGTAGAAGCACCGCGCTGCACCAATGACGCCGATGGCATCGAGCCGGTCGGCATCCTGCAATATTTTCGCTTCCACCGTGACAGGCTCGATATTCGCCGAAAAACTGTGCGCCTCGATGGCGTGGGCGGCAAGGCCGATGCTCGCTTCATTCCAGCCGAGATCGCGCAGCAGCCCCGTCGCCTTTTCTGCCGCCAGACGCGAAGCGCGGTTTCGGTCGGGCGAATTCTTTTCCACGCTCACGCAATCATGCAGCAGGGCGGCGGCGCAAAGCACTTCCGCATCGCCGCCTTCATGACGCTGAATGGCGGCTGCATTCTTCCAGACGCGGGCAAGGTGGGACAGGTCGTGCGACCCGTCCTCGCCATGTTCGAGCGCATGAGGCAGCAGCCTTTCGGCGAGCGTTTCAAAGGGCGTGAAGATATGTGCTGTCATGCTGGTTCCGCCATGGTTGGGGGATTCGGTCCATGACAGAATTACGGGTTCCTGCGCAGCACGGTCCAGTTATAAAATGCGCCGAGCATCATGATCAGGCATGTGCCGAGAAACACGGAGCGCATGCCGAAGTGACCGCCGACAAAGCCGCCCGCGACCGGCCCGGCAACCTGGCCGACATATTGCGCCGAGACGGAAAGCCCGAGAATGCCGCCCGCCACACGGTCGGGGACATTGTGCCTTATGACGCTGCTGATGCAGGGCAGGAGGCCGCCCAGTGCCAGCCCCATCAGAAAGCGCAGGCCGATCAGCTGCCAGGCTTCGGTCACGAAGGCCTGCGGGATCAACAGGAGTGCGGAAATCGACAGCGCGCCGATGATGACGCGCGTATGGCCGATGCGGTCGGCAAGGCGACCGAGCCGCGATGACGACAGGATGCTGCCGAGTGCGGCAGCCGCCATCACCACGCCGGAAATTAGCGTCACTTTCGTCTGGTCGTCCATCAACTGCATCACATAGACGGTGATGATCGGCTCTATCGACATATTGGCGAAAAGCAGCAGCATGCCCGTCACCAGCATGGCGATAACCGGTTTCCTGTCGGGAACGGCTGCCCAGATGGATTCCGCCTTCTGCTCTTTCGTCGGCTTGGGCGGCTTGCGCTCTTCGCGGATCAGAAATGTCGTGGCCAGAAAGGTGAGAAAGATC
This sequence comes from Brucella ciceri, assembly GCF_041930145.1. NCBI lineage: Bacteria > Pseudomonadati > Pseudomonadota > Alphaproteobacteria > Hyphomicrobiales > Brucellaceae > Brucella > Brucella ciceri. The sequence goes on from NZ_JBHEEV010000009.1 coordinate 85,342, forward strand.
ACGCCGCCCGCCAGCCAGAAGGTTGCGCGGATGCCGATCAGCGGCGGCAATGCGCCGCCGAGCAGCGGGCCTGCCAGATTGCCCGCCATGATGCCCGCAGAAAGCGCGCCCAGCGCCCAGCCGGTTTTTTCCCTTGGCGTCTGCGTGGCGACGAGGATCATGGAGCCGGACGAATAGCCGCCCGCAATGCCGACGAACAGGCGCAGCGCCACCAGTTGCCACACGCTCGTCACCATGCCGATCAGCGACATGGCGATGGCCATGCCGAGGCTGGCGCGGATCAGCATCAGCTTGCGTCCGTAACGGTCGCCGAGCTTGCCCCACAGCGGCGCGACGAAGGCTGCGGCCAGAAAGGTCGCGCCATAGGCGATGCCCGACCATTGCACGATCGCCGCATGATCCGCGACACCCAGCTGTTCCACATAGAGCGGCAGGAAGGGCAGGAGGAGCGACATGGCTATGAGCGTAGTGAAGGAACCGAGGAGGCAGATCAGCAGGTTCTGCTTCCAGTAGCGTTCCGGGTTGTCTTCGGCGGTCACATTTTCCTGGCAGGCTGCGGTCTCATCGTCGGCAGCGGCTTGGGCGGTGCTCATGTCATATCTCGCGATTGCAATGTATTCCATTTTGGGATACCAAAACGGTATGCATGAATGCGCCTGTCGAAACGACTTGTCAATCGGGGCGCTGCCTTAAAACGGAGAATGGTTGCCGATGTCACAGATGAGGCAGGTTGAAACGCAGCTTCGCGACATGATCCTCGGCCTGGAACTGGGGCCGGGCGAGCGTTTGACCGAACGCTGGATCGAGGCGCAGTTTGCCGCCTCGCGCACACCGATCCGGGCGGCACTTCTGCGGCTGGAAGCGGAGGGGCTGATCTGCCGCGAAGGGCGCGGCTGGACGGTTTCGCCAATCAATCTCGGCGAGATCGAACAGATCGGCGTCTATCGCGAGGCGCTGGAAATCGCCGCGTTAAAGCTGACCTGCGCGCTGGAAGATCGCAGCGGCGTGGAGCCTATTGCGGCCATGCTGGACAGTTGCGACGCCGACACCTCGCGCGAGGAATGGCACCGGATCGGCATGGATTTTCATATCGAGCTGGCGCGGCTTTCCGGCAACGAGTTTCTCAGCCGTGGCGTGCGCGATGCCATGCAGCGCCTCTCACGGGCGCGCTGGCTGGAGGTGCGCGACGAGGCGGCGCTCGCCCGCGCATGGGCCGAACACCGCGCCATTCTCGACGCGGTGCGCGAAGGAAATGCCGAAAAGGCGACGGCGCTGATGGGCGCGCATCTGGACGGAAGCCGCAGCCGCCTCGTCAGCAATCTCCACGAGGACCGTCGCGGCCTCAAGGCGCGCGGCTTTGCCGTCATCAGCGCGTGACAGGGGTCACCGCCATTCGGGCAGCTTATGCCCGTCTCGCGAATAATATTGCGTGCGCCCATCACCGATGCCGATATCCCGCAAGAGATATTCCGGCGAATATTCGTTGATGGTGATACGGGTGCGCCTGAACGAAAACAGGCGTGAAAACAGCGCGCTCCAGCCGCTTTCCGTTGCGTGGCTGATCGCGGAGGCCGTGGCGGTCGTGCAGGCAGAATCGAGGTTTTTCATGATCTCACCTATCGGATGAAGCGGCTGTGGGAGGCAGCCGCCTGTTAAATTCTGCCTATAGCTATGCGCCGGAAAACCTTTGTTTTCCAATCGAACATCGAGTAGTGTGCATAAGGAAAACTTATGCATCATGACGACAGCGCTTCCCCCTTTATCGGCCATTCGCGTTTTTGAATCCGCCGCCCGCCATGCAAGTTTCACCCGCGCTGCGGCGGAGCTGGGCATGACGCAGGCTGCGGTCAGCTATCAGATCAAGATATTGGAGGAGCGCGTCGGCGCGCCCCTGTTTCTGCGTATGCCGCGACAGGTGGAACTGACGGAACTTGGCAAATGTCTGGCGCCTTCCATCACGGAAGCCTTCGAGACGATGCGCAATGCCTTTGCCAGCCTGCGGGAGGATGCGGAGGGCACCCTGTCGATCAGCGTTCTGGCCACCTTTGCCGCCAACTGGCTGGCGCATCGGCTCGGCTCGTTCCAGATGCGGCATCCATCGCTTGCGGTCAGGCTCGACACGTCCGACAGCTTGATCGACTTCGCGACGACCAATGTCGATATCGCGATCCGAAGCGGCTTCGGCAAATGGCCGGGACTGGAAGCGCATCAGCTCATCAAGGCGAGTTTCACGCCGATGCTGAGCCCGGCTCTGGCCGCAACCATCGGCGGGGTGAAGGAACCTGCCGACCTGCTACGGCTCAAGATCATCGACGCGAGCGACCCCTGGTGGAAAATCTGGTTCGAGGCGGCGGGGATCGAAAACCCGCAATTACCGGGCAATACGCAGAACCGGCTTGGAGCGCAGCACATTGAAGGGCGGGCGGCTGCCGCAGGGCAGGGCGTCGGCATCCTGACGCCCGCTTTCCACCAGATGGAAATCGCCACCGGCCAGCTTATCCAGCCCTTCGACATTCTCGGCGACGATGGTCGCGCCTATTGGCTGGTCTATCCCAAATCCCGCCGCACCACGCCAAAAATCCGCGCATTCAGGGAATGGATATTGAGCGAACTCGACTGCGGATAGATGGCAGCAGAAAGGCTCAATCTTTCGATGCGGCGAGGAAAACCGCGTGCTGGGCGTCATATGCGCGCTTGAAAGCCGCGCGTGCCTCCCCGCGCGCGACATAGGCGGCAAGGTTCGGATAGTCGTTCAATATGCCTGAACTCTTCAGCCGCCGCAGTACGGACACCATCAAAAGATCACCGGCACTGAATGCGCCCTCAAGCCAGTCATTATCGCCCAGACAGGCGGAAAGTGCGTCCAGTCTTTTGCGGATACGCGCTTCCACGATCGGCATGCGCTGCTCGTACCAGCTTTCCTGCCGTTCGACAAAACCGGCCATTTCCCGTTCGACGATTACCGGTTCGATGGTGTTATGCGCAGCGAACATCCATGTGATGGCGCGTGCGCGGCCATTGGCGTCATCCGGCAGAAGACCGGGGTTCTGCTCCGCGATATGAAGCACGATCGCGCCGGATTCAAACAGCGCCAGATCGCCCTCTTGATAGGTCGGTATCTGCCCGAAGGGTTGAAGATCGAGGTGGGGGCGGGCTTTCATCGCCTCAAACGAGACGAGGCGCATATCATAGTCCCGCCCGGTCTCTTCAAGCGCCCATCGAACGGGCATGTCCCGCGCCATCCCTCGGCCGCGATCGGGAGAATTTTCAAATGCGGTGATGATAGGACGTGGCGGACTGTCGCCGCTGGAAGGCGTTTTCGTCATGATGGTTCCTCCTCAACATCACTTCAAATGCAAGCCGGGCTTTCCGATGCAATCTCCGCCTTGTTCTCCAAACAATACCGACCAGTTGGTATGTTGTCAACGCGGGTGAAAAGCTAGCACTACAGTTGCACATTCATCAGGTCGTGGCGAACAGAGCGATTTTCGAGCACGGAGGGGAGCGGGGTTAAGGATACGCGAGCACCGGAGCGCAAAAAATGTTCTTTGCCGCCCGGCATCACGAGGAACGCAACTGTTGTTTCAGGAAGGGGAGACACGGTGAGGAGATCGGGCCGAGGATAACAGGAAAGGAGGGACGGATTGGGAAACGGAGAAAGAGGCGGGGGCGAAGCAGCGTGCCGGGCAATGAAAAGCCGGGAAGGTGGCGGCAGGTGCGAAGAGAACAGCGAAAGGGAGATACCATCGCAACGGGGAGGAGACCCGCGTAAACATCCAGATGCAGCAGTCCAATTGTCCAGTCAAAACATGCAATGCCGATCGTGGGGCCTGCTCGTGCGTCTTTTCCTTCGTCGCTCTACGGGGGAGACTTGCTCCATCGCATAAGCGCCAGAACGCCAGGCGCTCAAATTTTTTTCTGTCTCATGTCACATTCGGCATTGCCCGCTCGTCATGTCTATCGAAAGCCCTTCAACCAAAAGGAACGATACCATGACCCCTCTGCTCAACCCGTTCAACGTTGCCCCCGCCACGATGAAATCCTGGATGGCCGCTTCGATGACCATCGCCTCCAGTCTGGAAGCGAGCCTGATCGAACTCGTCAAAATCCGCTCGTCGCAGATCAATGCCTGCGCCAATTGCATCAACATGCATACGGTCGAGGCGCGTTCGCTGGGCGAGACCGAACAGCGCATCTATTTGTTGTCGGCATGGCGCGAAGCACCGTGCTATTCTGAGCGCGAGCGTGCGGCGCTGGGCTGGGTCGACGCGCTGACCCGCCTGTCACAAGGCCACGATCTGGAAGAAGCACGCCGCGCCATGCAGGCACAGTTCTCCGAGGAAGAACAGGTGAACCTTACGCTGATGATCAACATCATCAATGGCTGGAACCGCATGGCGGTCGGCTTCAATCTCTGGTTCGAACCCGAAACCAAGCAGCCTGTCGCAAAGGCAGCCGTCTGATGACCGACATATCCTCACAAGGCGATGCAGCCGAAAGCTTCGATCCGCTGCGCCCGAAACTGATCCGCGTTGCCTATCGTATGCTGGGTTCGGTCGCCGATGCCGAGGATATGGTGCAGGAGGCGTTCATCCGATGGATGAACGCCGACCGCAGCGAGGTGCGCGAGCCGGAAGCCTTCCTGCGCCGCACTGTCACCCGTCTATGCCTCGATTTCCTGAAATCCGGGCGCAACCAGCGCGAAACCTATTTCGGGCCGTGGATTCCCGACCCGGTTGTGGAAGAAGAGGCGGATGACGATGTCACCCTGCCGCTGATGCTGGCGCTGGAGCGTCTTTCGCCGCTGGAACGTGCGGCCTTCCTGCTGCACGACGTCTTCGGGCTGGATTTCGACGAGATAGCGCGGACCATCCAGCGCGATGCCGCAGCCTGCCGCCAGCTTGCGGCGCGGGCTCGCAAGCATGTGCGCGAGGAGCGTCCGCGTTTTCAGGTCGACAGGCAGCGCGGGCTCGAACTGGCGCAGGCCTTTTTCACGGCGTCGCGCAGCGGCGACATGAAAGCGCTTGGTGCGATGCTGGCGGCAGATGTGAACCTTCATGCCGATGGCGGCGGCAAGCGCCCGGCTTTCCCGAAGCCTGTTTTCGGCTTCGACGAGGTGATGAAGACCCACGAGAAACTGGCCGCCTATTTCAGCGGCAACCAGTCCACGCTGTTGCGCACGGTTTTCATCAATGGGTTGCCCGGCTTCATCACGCAAGAAGCCGATGGAGAAATCCAGACAACGGCGCTGGATATCGAAGAAGGAAAGATCGTCGGGATTTATGTCGTGCGCAATCCCGACAAGCTGAAGCACTTGCACTGAACTGGAGCGCCACTATCCGATGAAATAGCGGCAAAGCCCCGCCGCGCTAATGCCGATCAGCACGGTCGGCAGCATGGAAAAGCGCGTTGCAGCGAAGATGGTGATCGCGAGCGCTATCAGGTCGGCAGGCTTGTCCGACACGAAATCGGGCGCGATGACCGAGATCAGGACGCAGCCGGGGGCTGCTTCCATCACCGCCGTCGCACGTTTGCTGAGCGTACGGTTGCGCAGCAGCACATAGCCGCCGATCCGCGTGAGATAGGTGACGCTTGCCATCAGGACGATGGTCAGAACAGCTAACGGATCGATCATTCTTCACCTGCCAGCAGATAGGCTGCAACGAGACCGGACAAGGCCCCGGCGGCGACATACCAGGCGCCGGGAATGGTGAGATAGGTCAGTGCGGCCACGACAAGGCTGACCAGCCAGGGCCGCGCGGCCGCGAAGCCTTTCCACATGCCCGCCAGCAGCACCAGAAATACCGCCGGAAACGCCATGTCGAAACCATAGGGGCGCAGGTCTCCCATCATCGGCCCAAAGGCCGCACCCAGCGTGGTGAATAAAACCCATGCAAGGTAGAAAGGAATCGCCACGCCGGCATAGAAGGTGAGGCTCAAGGCCGGATTGACGCCCTTCGACTGGCGACGTTTGGCGTCGGCAAGGCCGAGCGCCCAGCTTTCATCGCACATCAGAAACAGGCTGGCGAATGCCTTGCGCTTGGGCAGATGGCGGATGAACGGGGCCAGCGCCGCGCCCATCAGCAGGTGGCGGCTGTTGACCAGAAAGGTGATGGCGACGATCAGCAGGACATGCGGCGGTGAGGTCCAGAGCTGGATGGCCGCAAATTCCGACCCGCCTGCAAAGTTCAGTCCGGTCATCAGCGGCACTTCCACGATGCTGAGGCCTTTTTGAGCCGCCTGCGCGCCCAGCACCAGCGCATAGGGAATGATGCCAAGCAGAACCGGCAGACCGGCTGCGGCCCCGCGACGGAATTCCGAGCCGCGCCCGGATCTGCTTTTTTGAGGCGCATAGGCCTGTGAAATATCCATAGAATTCCTGCTGGAGCGGTGCGCTCTGTCTGGTTGTTTGGCGGCGCTTGTGCAGCGTCGGGCGTCTCATCTGGCTGCAAGATACTGTGGCTGGCCGCTGGTTCGCGGCCGCCCCTTGGTCAGTCTCTTGCGGGCTTTCTTGAGAGGTTTCGCAACTATAACCGTTCTCTTCGGCAATTTGGTTGCGAATTACGCCGGTTTGCGCCAATGTTTGGCAGGAAATGCCACAGATATCGCCATAAATGGAATTCAAAGCCAATGAAGCTGGATGAGATCGATAAACGGATTCTCCGCGTGCTGCAGCGCGATGGCCGCATTGCCAATAATGATCTGGCACGCGAGGTCGGCCTGTCGCCTTCGCCCTGCTTGCGGCGGGTGAAGCTTCTGGAAGAGGCGGGCGTGATCGACCGCTATGTCGCCGTGTTGAACCCGGCCAAGGTCGGCAAGGGTTTGACTTTCTTCACGCGCATCCGGCTGGACCAGCAGGACGAGGAGACGCTGCAGACCTTCGCCAAGGAAATCCTGAAGCTGCCGCAGGTGCTCGAATGCTATTTCATGCTGGGCGACTATGATGCGATGATCCGGGTGGTCGCGGCGGATATCGAGGATTACCGCCGCTTCCAGTCGGAATATCTGAGCCGGATCAAGGGCGTTCAGAACCTGAAGACCGACGTGCCGAGCCAGACGGTCAAGCAGACTTCCGAAATGCCCCTGTAGCGGCATTTGTCGGGGGGATGCGATTATGCAGCCTCCTCTCTGGCAGGCATCGGGTGCGCGCGCGCCAGCTCCTCATTGATCTGATCGGCCAGTGCGAAGAAGTGCCTTCGCACCTGCGGAGCATAGGGGTTGGCGTGTTCGATCGCCTGAAATACTTCCGGCGCATCGTGGCGCACCATGCCGACCGCCTGCATCAGAAGATCGAAGCTCTTCGTCGTCATGCGGGTTGGCAATGGTTCCATCTGCACCAGAACCCGGGCGATCAGATGCGTCAGGCCCTGAACCATCGCCGCCTCGCGGTCGTGGTCCTCCGGTGTCGTTATGAAGACATTGAGGGAAAGATTCTTTTTCAGGAAGGCCGCAACGCGGTGGAAGCGCGTGCCGCGCACGGGGCAGATGGCGATTTTCAGTCCGGCAATGCCGTGGCGCGCGCTTTGCGGACCGAACAGCGGATGCGTGGCGACGATATCGACATGCGCGGGAAGGCCACGCCGCATGATGTCGGCAGGCCCGACCTTGACCGAGCCTACGTCCAGAACGAGCGCGCCGGGGCAAAGATGCGGAGCGATCTTATCCACCACGCTTTCGAGCGTTGCAACCGGCGTTGCAAGGATGACGATATCGCAGGCCGCAACCTGCTCCACGGAGGCCAGGGCAACACCGTGCACAAGTGCGGTCTGTTCCGGCTCTGCGGCAGGATCGTAAACATAGAGCCGGAAATACGGGTTCAGGTGACGGGCAATAAGCTGCCCGAATGCACCAAAGCCGATAATGCCGATTTTCGTATGCTGATTTCTGTCGCGAGACATGGACTGACCTCTTAAGGGCCGCATGGCCAGAGGCGCTGTCCTTGAAACTCAACCGCTGGCAATGCGGCGGTTGAACTATGACAAAGCAAACCCGCCGCTATGTGCGCGGGGCGTAATAAGACCGGGTGCTGATGCGTGCTTTGTTCATGCTGTCTAGCTATTCCTGCTTCGGGCGCATGTCAACATGTGGTTTATTTCAGATAGGCGCGAACCACGTCGACAAGTTCGCCTGCGCCTTCATCACGCTCCTTTTGCGGAAGGGCGCCATCGGCCACATGCATGAGAATATGGTCTTCGATCACTTCCGCCATCAGCCCGTTGACCGCGCCGCGAACGCCCGCAATCACCTGCATGACTTCCGCGCAGCCCTTCTCGTCTTCGAGCATCCGTTCCACGCCCTCCAGCTGGCCACGAATGCGGCGCACGCGGTTGATGAGCTTCTGCTTCTCGCGGATGGTATGGGTCATGGGCGCTTCGGTCCTTCATGGCAATATTGCTGGCATTCACGCGGTGCGCGGTTCAACCTCCACCGTCACATGCGACAAATCATGGATTGCAGCAAGCTTGTTCCGGTAATAGGACGGCGCTCGCGGCTCCTCCGCGATGATGGAAACGATGGCGCCGTGATGGCCCGGCCCGAGCTGCCAGACATGCAGGTCGGCGATCTCCCCGCCCTCGCGGCTGATGATTTCGGCGATCTCGTCCGGCAGGTCTTCTCCATCGGGCAGGTAGTCGAGCAGGGTCGAGCCGGTGTCCTTGATCAGCCCCCACGACCAGCGTGCGATCACCACCGCACCGACGATGCCGATCGCCGGGTCAAGCCAAAGCCATCCATAAAGACTGCCCAGCAGAAGCGCCGCGATGGCAAGCACCGATGTCAGTGCGTCGGCGAGCACATGCATATAGGCGGCGCGCAGGTTCTGGTCATGACCGTGATGATGATCGTGGCCCGGTTCATGGTGATGATGGCCATGGTGGTGCGAATGGTCGTCCCTCAGAAGCCAGGCGCAGACGAGATTGACGATCAACCCGATGACAGCGACCAGAATGGCCTCCTGAAAGCCGATGTTGACCGGTGCGCTGAACCGCCAGAAGCTTTCCCAGCCGATCAGAAGTGCGATCAGCGCCAGAACGATGGCGCTGGCAAAGCCTGCCAGATCGCCGAGCTTGCCGGTGCCGAAGGTGAACCGCGCATTATGCGCGTGTCTGCGTGCATAAACATAGGCGAGGGCCGCGATCAGCATCGCCGCCGCATGGGTGGACATATGCCAGCCGTCGGCGGTGAGCGCCATGGAGCCGTAAAGGTTTCCGGCGATGATCTCCACGATCATCATCGTCGCCGTGATGGCGATAACGAGCCATGTCCGCTTTTCATTGCGCCGGTGGTTTTCTCCCAGAAAGACATGGTCGTGTCCGGAGACTGGATGACGCCCGGAATGGTCGGCATGGTGATGCGTGCTCATGGAAACGCTCCCTTATTAGAATAGTGGGGTATACTATTTTTGAGCATGTTACAAATCACACTTTCATGGGGAGCGTTTAACCTCGATCAGCAGGAATGACCGCTGGCAACGCCTCTCAACGGCAGAAAAATACACCTTTAGCGGTAGGACCTACACCTATTCGAGAGGCCTTATGGCCTGATTGCAGGAATCTTTTCGGGGGCGGGATCGGCTAATATCGGAGTCGTAACTTGGGGCAAAGCATCGAAGCGCCGCTGGTCCGGGCAACGCGGAACGACGCTTCGGATTTTGAAGCTGCGCATCGTGCTTTGCCAGAAATCCACGCTGATTTTCAGGCCGGTGCCGTAACGAGAAGAGCGGAGGGATTCATGTCTTCAGACAAGAACGGGCATTCGCCGCGCAGTCGTGCGCGACGGCATTTTCTGGGCCTAACAGCCGCCACTGCCGCCAAGGTTGCGGCGCTGGGGGTGTTTGCTGCAACGGTGTCTTCCCGCCCGTCACAGGCGCTGGGCACGAAATGGTGGCATGGCGGACATGGCGGTGGCGGCGGAGGAGGCTCCGGCGCCAATTGTCTCCTGAAAGGAACGCTGATCGAAACGCCCGGCGGCCCGATGGCGGTGGAGGCATTGTCTGTCGGCGATCTTGTGACGACGGTCCGGGGCGACGCGCGCCCGATCAAGTGGGTCGGCTGGCAGAGCCACAGAAAGGGCGGCATGCAATGGGACGAGAGCGTGATGCCGATCCGCGTCAGGCGCCATGCCATCGACGGGAAAACACCGCAGCGCGACCTTTATCTTTCGCCCAACCACGCGCTGCTCATCGATGACGTGCTGATCCGCGTTAAGGATCTGGTCAACGGGCAGAGCATCGCCCGCGTGTCGATGGACAAGCCGATCGACTATTACAACATCGTTCTCGACAGCCATGATGCCGTGCTGGCGGAAGGGGCTGCCGTGGAGACTTACCTGATGCGCGGCGACAGCTACAGGAGTTTCACCAATTTTGCCGAATATCAGGAATTATATCCCGAGGAAGCCAATATCATCATGCAGCCCTATGCGCCGCTGATGGGCTATGAAGGTGCCCGCCAGCACATCCATGCGCTGTTGTGCATGAGCGGCATTCTCCCTGTGCGGGACGTGGTTGAGGAAACCTATCAGCGTCTGGCCGCGAAGGCAGGTGCAATCGTAGCGTAGAACATGAAGCACCGGACGATGGTAAGAATGGCGGGGTGCCGACTGCACTCCGCCTTTTTCCCGAGAGCAGTCCGGCCTAGATCCTGTCCATCAACGCATACCATGACAGGGCAAGGAACAGGAGCGGCGAGCGGAAGGTGCGGCCGCCGGGGAAGGCGAGGATGCGCAGTTCTTCGAACAGTTTCAGCCTGTCGCGATTGCCTGCAAGGGTTTCCGCGTAAAGCTTGCCCATGTAGTTGGCCAACATGACGCCATGGCCGGAATAGCCGCCTGCTGAAATGACGCCCGGCATGACCTCGCGCACGAAGGGCTGGCGCGGCATGGTTATGCCGACCGAACCGCCCCATGCATGAGTGATCTCGACATTATCCAGCGCCGGATAAATCTCGGCGATCTGGCGGCGAATATGGGTGCTGATGTCGCGCGGATTGTCGGCGGTATAGGCCTCGCGCCCGCCGAAAAGCAGCCTGCCGTCCTTCGAGCGGCGGAAATAGCGCACCACGAAGCGGGAATCGTCGATGGATTCACCGCCCGGAATGACCGGGCTGTCATCGCCCAGCGGCACTGTCGCCCCAATAAAGGAGCGGATCGGCATGACATGCGATGTGCTGACCGGTTCCAGCACCCCGCCATAGGCCCCACCGTAGGCATTGACGGCGATGAAAGCGTTTTTCGCGACGATGGTTCCGCGATCGGTTTCGACCTCGACCCGTCCGCTCGCCGTGCTGATTTTGGTGGCTCTGGTGTCTTCGAACAGTTTTGCGCCTGCCGCCTGCGCCGCTTTTGCGGTTCCGACAAGCAGTTTCAGCGGATGAATGTGGCCGGTCCCCGCATCATAGACGCCGCCATGATACCGTTCGGACCCGAGCAGGCTCGCCGTTTCCCGACGGTCGAGCAGACGCAGATGCGGATAGTTGAACCGGCTTGCCATCAGCTCGACGTGACGCTCATACGATTTCAGATAGCGCGGCTTGTGCACGACCGAAATCTGGCCGGGCACATATTCCATGTCGATCCCGTGCTGATCGGCAAAGGCGAGAAGATGGGCCTTGGCTTCCTCCGCCACATCGAAGAGGGCCTTGGCGCGTTCAAAGCCATATTGGGCTTCGAGGTCTTCGGCCCATGTGCGCTGGCCGGTGCCGAACTGCCCGCCATTGCGGCCCGACGCCCCATCCCCGAACCGCGCGCCGTCGATCAGCGTGACGTCCACGCCCTGCCTTGCGAGATGATAAGCCGCTGAAAGCCCCGTATACCCGCCGCCGATGACAACGACATCCGCCTGCCGCGACCCATCCATCTCCGGATATTGCGGGCGGTCCGGAACGGTCGCCTCGTACCAGGAATAGCCGGGCGAGATTGGGGACTGGTAGGGCATGGGCGGCTCCGGATGGGTAGGGCAGTAAGGCAATAGGGCAATAAGGCAGTATGTTTATTGATCGGTGAGCTTCCGGATCAGAAGCCTGAGAAGTTTGCCAATACTTTCGCTTTTCACCAACATTGAATTGATTGTTTCGTTCTGCATGAAACCAAGCCTTTCGGCGATGAGGAGATGCGTTTCCATTTCCTTGAGAGAGCCTTGGGCAATGCGCAGGAATTGCTGGTAAGAACCGCGATTTTCTCGCCCGAACCCTTCAGCAATATTAGCAGGAACAGAAACGGCGGCGCGGCGAACCTGACTTGTCAGACCGTAGATTTCTTCCTTGGGCCAGCCATCGGTCACTTTATAAATTGAGATGACCATCTCCATGGCCTGCTGCCAAACAAGGAGATCACGATATGAATTGACTGTCATGATCCCCCGTTTAGTTTTTTCCTACTGCCCTACTGCCCTACTGCCCTACTGCCCTACTGCCCTACTGCCCTAACTACACATTGAGCAGCAGAAACTCCCGTTCCCACGGGCTGATGACTTCCATGAAGGTTTCGAATTCGGCGCGCTTGATGGCGGCATAGGTGGTCATGAAGGAACTGCCGAACAGATTGCGCAGTTCCGCGTCTTCCTCGAACAGTTCCACCGCGTCGATAAGGCCGCGCGGCAGGTCGATTTCCTTGGTGTTGACGCTCGTGGTCGCAGGCTGTTCCGCCTCGATCTTGTTCACAAGGCCGATCAGGCCGCAGGCGAGGGACGCAGCAAGGGCAAGGTAGGGGTTGGCGTCGGAGGAGGGGATGCGGTTTTCCACGCGCCGTCCATTGGGGTCGGAGCGCGGAACGCGGAAAGCGGTGGTGCGGTTGTCATAGCCCCATTTGACATTGACCGGTGCCGAAGCGTCCGGCGTCAGACGGCGGTAGGAATTCACATAGGGCGCGAACATGACGAGCGCGTTCGGCACATGGCGCTGCATGCCGCCGATGAAATGGCGGAAAGCCTCGCTTTCGCTGCCATCCTCATTGGTGAAGATGTTGCGCCCGGTCTTCTTGTCCACGATGGACTGGTGGATATGCATCGCCGATCCCGGCTGACCCTGAATGGGCTTGGCCATGAAGGTGGCATACATATCGTGTTTCAGCGCCGCCTCGCGGATGGTGCGCTTGAACATGAACACCTGATCGGCCAGTTCCACCGGGTCGCCATGGCGCAGGTTGATTTCAAGCTGGCCTGCGCCTTCCTCGTGGATCAGCGTGTCGATCTCCAGCCCCTGACCTTCGGAGAAATGATAGATATCGTCGATCAGTTCGTCGAATTCGTTGACGCCCGCGATCGAATAGCCCTGACCACCGCCAATGGCGCGGCCCGAACGGCCGACGGGCGGCGTCAGCGGATAATCGGGATCGGGGTTCTTGCGAACCAGATAGAACTCGATTTCCGGCGCCACGACGGGCTTCAATCCGCGCTTGTTATAGGCGGCAACCACATTGCGCAGAACGTTGCGCGGGGTGAATTCCACCGCGCGCCCATCCTGATAGACCAGATCGCAGATGACCTGCGCCGTCGGATCGGACTCCCACGGCACAGCCGAAAGGGTCGAAAGATCCGGCATCAGCTTGAGGTCGCCGTCATCTTCCGGATAGTGGAAGCCGTAGCCGTCTTCCGGGTAATCGCCGGAAATCGTCGTCATGAAGACGGCGGAGGGCAATGCCAGCGAGGTATTGGAGGTGAATTTCTTCGACGGCATCATCTTGCCGCGGGCAACCCCCGCCTGATCGGGGGTAATGCATTCGATGTCTTCGATGTCGCGCCAGGCGAGCCATTCGGTTGCCTGCTTCCAGTTCTTCACACCGCGAAGAGATTTGACATAGGCAGGCGTACGGCGACGCGGCGCGCGCGTAACCTTCTTTTCCGTCGTATCAGCAGACATCCATCACCAGAAAATGATTTCGATATCGGCATGATAGCCGTGACAGGCCGCAATGACAAATGGGTTGGCCAAGCTTTTGTGTGCGCCGTCGCAGAAAGCGCACACAAAAGAAAATCCATGTGTCAGAGGCCGAAATGGCCCTTCAGCGCGGGCACGTTCGCCACCAGCTGGTCGATCAATTGCGGGTCATGGTCACGCACATAGTTGATTACCTGTCCGCCTGCTTCGGTGATCTGGTCGCTGGAAAGGCCGCTGGAGCGAAGCGTGGCCGCAGCTTTCAGAAGCGCGCTCATCTTTTCGCCCGCCACATTATCCATCAGGCCCGACAACGCACCCATGATGCCGCCGGCGCTGTTGGCGAGCACGTCGTGGGCGCTGGCGAGCTGCTGCGCATCCGGCAGGAGCGCGAAAATCTTGTTGCCGATTTCAGGTGCGCTGTGCTGCAGCACGGAAAACACCGAGCCGGCGAGCTTTTCGGCAAGCTGCGGATCGATGTTGATCTTGGTGGCGATGCTGTCGATGAGAGATTGGAGAGACATGAAAATTCCGTATTCCTTGCCCCCGCAAGGGGCGGTTCAAACCGCGGTTGGAGGCAAGGCGCAACGGCATCCGCCCCAACCATCTACAGGCGACCCGAAAACAGAAACCGGGCCGGGATGCAGGGACCATCAATGAGGCACCGGCGTCAATGCATGGGACGCCGCTTTGTCGGGGTTCGGTGAATTTTTGGTCAAGATTCAGATTGCGGCATTGGCGGTCGCCACTGCGTCCCGATTGCCCGAGGCAAAAAAAAGCCCCGACTGGCAGGACCAGCCGGGGAGGTCAGTTGAGGAAATCCGACCATAAAGCGAGTGGTATATCAAGTCCGTTTCATCGAATTTTACGGACAACCGCGCGTTTGGACATTGTGTCGCTGCCAAAACCCAGATGGGTGAGCATGGCGGCGACGGCGATGGTTGAGAGCGCCATCATTTCTCGTGGGTGACGATGACGGGAATGAGGAAGTCTCCCCAGTTGCCGTCGCCGTTCCCGTGCTGCCGAAGGCACACGAAGTGAAGGAACATGGCGGCGATGGCGATGGTCAAAGCATCATGATTGCTGGTTGGTGACGATGACCGGGATCAAGAGATCGCCCCAGTTGCCGTCGCCGCTCCCGTGCTGCCGAAGGCACACGAAATAAAGGAACGTGGCGGCGACGGCGATGGTCGAGAGCGCCATCATTTCTCGTGGGTGACGATGACGGGGATGAGCAAGTCTCCCCAGTTGCCGTCGCCGCCATGATGACGGGCCGAGCGGACCAGTTCCACGGAAACGCCTGCCTCGACCGCCTTCATGACGGTGTAGTTGAGGCGATGCAGATCGTTGGCGAGCATACGGATAACGGTCTGCTGATCCGTGGTCATGCTTGAAGATTGTTCTTCTGCTCTTTCCTTGACGCGTGCTGGCGAATTCATGGAACTGTTCCTCCTGTTTGTCGCCGGGCTGTTATTCAGCAGCCGGTCTGAACTGTGCTGTTTCAGTCGATTCCTTCATGGCGGTGGTCGAAGACTGGCCGCCGGTGATTGCAAGCGACACGGCATCGAAATAGCCGGTGCCGACTTCACGCTGGTGCTTGGTCGCGGTGTAGCCGTTGGCTTCGGCTGCAAATTCCGCTTCTTGCAGTTCGGAATAGGCTGCCATCTGCCGGTCCTTGTAACCGCGTGCCAGTTCGAACATGCCGAAGTTGAGCTGGTGGAAACCGGCCAGGGTGATGAACTGGAACTTGTAGCCCATCGCGCCCAGCTCGCGCTGGAACTTGGCAATCGTGGCGTCGTCGAGGTTCTTCTTCCAGTTGAACGACGGCGAACAGTTATAGGCGAGCTTCTTGCCCGGATGCGCCTTGTGCACGGCTTCCGCGAAACGGCGGGCCTGTTCGAGATCGGGCTTGGATGTTTCCATCCAGATCAGATCGCAATAGGGCGCATAGGCAATCGCACGGGCGATGCATGGCTCGATGCCGTTCTTCACCTGATAGAAGCCTTCCGCCGTGCGGCCCGCATCGTAGTCGACGAATGGCTGGTCGCGCTCATCGATATCGGAGGTCAAAAGCTTGGCGGCTTCCGCATCCGTGCGGGCGATGACAAGCGTTGCCGTTCCCATCACGTCTGCCGCAAGGCGCGCCGCGTTGAGGTTGCGGATATGCGCTGCCGTCGGGATCAGGACCTTGCCGCCAAGATGGCCGCACTTCTTTTCCGAAGCGAGCTGGTCTTCATAATGCACGCCTGCCGCACCTGCTTCGATGAAGGCCTTCATGATTTCAAAAGCATTCAGCGGACCGCCGAAGCCTGCTTCCGCATCGGCAACGATGGGCGCGAACCAGGTGTCGACCGAAAGTCCCTTGCCTTCGGCGGTTTCGATCTGGTCGGCGCGCTGCAAGGTCTTGTTGATGCGCTTGGCCAGTTCAGGGGCGGCATTTGCCGGATAGAGCGACTGGTCGGGATACATGGCCGAAGCCGTGTTGGCGTCCGCTGCAACCTGCCAGCCGGAGAGGTAGATTGCCTTCAGCCCGGCGCGAACCATCTGCATGGCCTGATTGCCGGAAAGCGCGCCGAGCGCGTTGACGAAATCTTCCTCGTGAATCAGCTTCCAGAGACGGTTGGCGCCCATTTCAGCCAGCGAATACTTGATCTCCACCGAACCGCGCAGCCTTTTTACGTCCTCGGCCGTATGCGCACGCTGGATGCCGTCGAAGCGACCCTTGGGCGCCGAAGGAATAAGGCTGTAAAAATCTGTCATTTCGGTGTCTCCTCACACTTTGAATTGGTTCGGGAAGAGCAATTTTCCTGCGCTCTTTCTGTGACCAGATTTACAATTGTGTTTGGGTTGCCGCCAGAAAAACCAACAAAATTGCCGCATAATTGAGGTAATGCTGTCGGTGTTTTGACTGGCAAGCCATGTAAATTTGTAAATATTGTCAAAACCGATCATTACGTCTATCTTGTAATGAATTGTAAAGATCGGGAGGGTCGAGTTGAGCGAGCGCAAGATATTTGCCGGGCCGCGCATCAGGCGCATCCGTAATGAACGCGGTTTGACCCAGACGGCGATGGCTGAGGCGCTCGGCATTTCGCCGTCTTATCTGAACCTGATCGAGCGCAACCAGCGCCCGCTGACGGTGCAGCTTCTTTTAAAGCTTGCCAGCGTCTACAAGCTCGACCTCGACAGTCTCCAGGCAGAAAGCGGCTCCACGATCACGGGCCTTAAGGAAGTGTTTTCTGATCCGCTTTTGACCGGCGAACTGCCGGGCGATCAGGAACTGGTGGAGATCGGCGAGGCGGCGCCCAATGCCGCCGTCGGCATCATGAAGCTTTACCGCGCCTATCGCGAGCAGCAGCAGCGCCTGTCCGACCTTTCGCAATTGCTGTCGCATGAGGGGAGCGGGGCGGAACTTTCCGCCACACGTCTGCCGCTCGATGAAGTGCGCGATGTGATGGCGCGGCGGGTCAATCATTATCCGCGCATCGAGGAGGAGGCAGAGAGTTTCTACACCCTTCTTAAACCGGACGGCGATTTATCGAGCGCCCTGAAGGATTGGCTGCGCCGCGAGCACGGCATTACGGTTCGCACGCTGCCGGTTGCCACAATGCCGAACTGGCGCAGGCGTTATGACCGGCATTCGCAGCGGCTTTTCATTTCCGAGCGCCTGTCGCCCTTCGATCAGTTGCAGGAAATCGCCATGGAGGCTGCACTTGTCCGCATGCAGGTGGTGATTGGCGCTGAAACGGAAGGCTTGAAGCTGTCATCGGGCGAGGCGAAGCGCATCGCGCGGTTCGAGCTGGCGCGTTATGCGGCGCAGGCCTTGATGATGCCCTACCGCCAGTTTCGCGATGCAGCCGTGCGGGCGCGCTATGATGTTGACGTGCTGCGCACGCGCTTCGGGGTCTCGTTCCAGCAGGCGGCAAACCGGCTGACCAGTTTGCAGCGGCAGGGGGCAAGTGCGTTGCCCTTCTTCGTCATGGAGATCGACCATGCGGGCAACCGCCTGCGCGTTGCGGGTGCGGAAGGTTTTCCGACCCGCTTCGGCGGGCAATGTCCCAAGCTGCCGGTCTATGCGGCTTTCGCCCAGGCAGGCCAGGTACTGGTCGAACCGGTGGAACTGCCGGACGGCTCGGCCTTTCTGACAATTGCCCGCACGCTGGAAGGGCCGCAGGGCGCGTTCAGCGAGCGTCCGCGCCGCACTGCGTTGCTGCTTGGTTGTGCGCTGGAAGCTGGCGCCGACACGGTCTACGGCGCATCGCTTTCAAAGGCCGGCAATACGGAGATCGGCCCTGCCTGTCGTCTGTGCGAAAGACAGGGCTGCATCACCCGCGCCGAGCCGCCGCTGACCCGACCGCTCGGGCTGGACGAGATGGTGGCGGGGCTTTCTGCCTTCGACTTCCAGTAGGGCGCGATATTTCGGCTTTGCTGGCCTGCAAATGGCGTGGCTTTTCGCTTTCGGTGCTCACCTACCCCAAATTACGCTCCGCTCCGGTTCTCAAGCCCCACCATTTTCGACTCCGCACAGCCCAAATCTCCTTGCCCTACGGTTGGGGCGGGGGGCTGCGATGCAATTTTTATGTTCGTCCTGTCACGACCCTGTTGACGAACGCGGCGCAATCTAAAAAAGTGCAATAAAGAAACCGTATATCCACCTTGAACCTGCACCGGAATTTATTGTGCAGATTGGAGCAAATGATGGGGATTAAATCCTTCCTTCTGGCAACGACCGTCGTGACGGGCCTTGTCGCAGCTGCCACATTTTCCGCGAGCGCACAGGAGCGGGTGGTCAATATCTATAACTGGTCGGATTATATCGACGACACCATCCTCAAGGACTTCACCAAGGAAACCGGGATCAAGGTCGTCTACGACGTTTACGACTCCAACGAAATTCTGGAAACGAAGCTTCTGGCAGGCGGTAGCGGCTATGACCTCGTGGTGCCGTCGGGCGAATTCCTTGGCCGCCAGATTCCGGCAGGCGTGTTCCTGAAGCTCGACAAGGACAAGCTGCCGAACCTCAAGAACATGTGGGACGAAATTTCGACCCGCGCGGCAACCTACGATCCGGGCAACGAATATTCCGTGAACTACATGTGGGGCACGACCGGCATCGGCTACAACAAGGCCAAGATCAAGGAAGCGCTCGGCACCGACACCATCGATTCATGGGCCGTTCTTTTCGATCCGGAACAGTCGGCCAAGTTGAAGGATTGCGGCATCTACCTGCTCGATTCCGCCAGCGAAATGCTGCGCCCGGCATTGAACTATCTGGGTCTCGACCCGAATTCCCCGTCGCCTGACGACTTGCAGAAGGCGCAGGATCTCTATCTGAAGATCCGCCCGAACATTCGCAAGTTCCACTCGTCCGAATATATCAACGCGCTGGCCAATGGCGATATCTGCATGGCCGTCGGCTATTCGGGTGATATCTTCCAGGCCCGCGACCGTGCCGAAAAGGCAAAGCAGGGCGTCGAGATCGGCTATTCGATCCCGAAGGAAGGCGCGCTGATGTGGTTCGACCAGATGGCGATCCCGGCAGACGCCAAGCATGTGCCGGAAGCGCTTGAATTCATGAACTACATGATGCGCCCGGAAGTGGCCGCCAAGGCTTCGAACTATGTGTTCTATGCCAATGGCAACAAGGCTTCGCAGGAGTTCATCGAAAAGGAAATCCTTGACGATCCGGAAATCTATCCGACCGAGGATGTCATGAAGAAACTCTTCGTGCCGACGCCTTACGACACCAAGACCCAGCGCGTGGTGACACGCGCCTGGACCAAGATCGTCACAGGCCAGTAATACCTGCCGAGGGCAGGCCCGGTAAAATCGTGAAGAGCGGCTCGCTGTTTATCAGGGGGCCGCTTTCAATCTTGTAACAGCATATTCATGCAGGTTCCGGCAGGCTTATAGGGGAACGGAATGGAATCTTTTGGCAGTTTTCGCCGCAAGTTTGCGCCTTGGAACGACCCTGCGGCCAAGCCCTTCATTTCTTTTGAAAATGTGACGAAGATTTTCGGCGACTTCACCGCCGTCGATGATCTGTCGCTCAATGTTTTCAATCGCGAGTTCTTTGCGCTGCTTGGCGCTTCGGGCTGCGGCAAGACCACGCTGATGCGCATGCTGGCGGGCTTCGAGGAGCCGACATCGGGCCGCATCACGCTGGACGGCCAGGACATGCGCGGCATCCCGCCCTACAAGCGCCCGGTCAACATGATGTTCCAGTCCTATGCGCTGTTCCCCCACATGACGGTCGAGAAGAATATCGCCTTCGGCCTGAAACAGGACGGCATGGCGAAATCGGAAATCGATGCGCGCGTGGCCGAAATGCTGAAGCTCGTGAAGCTTGAGCAATATGGCAAGCGCAAGCCGCATCAGCTTTCCGGCGGCCAGCGCCAGCGCGTGGCGCTCGCCCGCTCTGTCGCCAAGCGCCCGAAGGTGCTGCTGCTGGACGAACCGCTTGGCGCGCTGGACAAGAAGCTGCGCGAGCAGACCCAGTTCGAGCTGATGGATCTGCAGGTCAAGCTCGGCATGACCTTCATGGTCGTCACCCACGATCAGGAAGAGGCGATGACCATGGCCGACCGCATCGCGGTCATGGACAAGGGGCGCATCAAGCAGGTGGCGACGCCTGCGGAAGTCTATGAAGCGCCGCGCTCCAAATTCGTGGCCGACTTCATCGGCAATGTGAACATCATTGAAGGTGAGGTGGTGAAAGCCACCAATGGCGAGGCTGAGATCGCCACGGAAAAATTCGGCTTTCATATCCAGACGGAAACCCGCGAAGAACTCGATCCGGGCCAGAAGGTCTGGTATGCGGTGCGTCCCGAAAAGACGCGGATCACGCGCGAAAAGCCGGACGATGCTTCGATAAACGCGGTGGAAGGCGAGCTTTGGGATATCGCCTATTTCGGCGACATGACGGTGTTCCATGTGCGGCTGGACAATGGCCGCACGATCAAGGCCGCAAGCCTCAACGCCGTGCGCAGGACCGAAAATCCGCTGACCTATGACGAGCGCGTCTGGGTTTCCTTCGATACCGACGCCGGTCTGGTGCTCACAGCGTGAGGATTGCCCCATGCAGAAGCTGATTGCTTCCATTGCCAGCCGTCTCGTCATCGCGGTGCCTTATCTCTGGCTGCTGGTATTCTTCCTCGTCCCGTTCTTCATCGTCTTCAAGATTTCGCTGTCGCAGGTCGCGATGTCGATTCCGCCTTATGTTCCAACCTTTGGGATCGCTGAAGGGCTTGCCGCGAACTGGGCGAAGATCAAACAGCTCTCCTTCGACAATTATCTCTGGCTGCTCGACGATCCGCTCTATTACAAGGCCTATCTGTCGAGTGTCCGCATCGCGGCGATTTCAACCTTCCTGACTTTGCTGGTGGCCTATCCGATGGCCTACGGCATTGCGCGTGCGCCGACGACGATCCGCCCGACGCTTTTGATGATGGTGATCCTGCCGTTCTGGACATCGTTTCTGATCCGCGTCTATGCGTGGATCGGCATTTTGAAGCCGGAAGGACTGCTCAACCAGTTTCTGATGTGGCTGAATATTATCGATGCGCCGCTGACTATTCTGAATACGGATACGGCGGTCTTTATCGGTATCGTCTATTCCTATCTGCCTTTCATGGTGCTCCCGATCTATTCGTCGCTGGAAAAGATGGACTATTCGCTGATCGAAGCGGCGCAGGATCTGGGCTGCACACCATTTTCCGCCTTCTGGAAAACTACCTTCCCGCTGTCGCTTGCGGGTGTGCTGGCTGGCTGCTTCCTAGTGTTCATTCCTGCCATCGGCGAATTTGTGATCCCGGACGTGCTGGGCGGTTCGGAAACGCTCATGATCGGCAAGACGATCTGGAACGAATTCTTCTCCAACCGTGACTGGGCCGTGGCCTCTGCGGTGGCCGTTGTCCTTCTGGTCATCCTGATCATTCCGATCGTCATATTCCAGCAAGTTCAGGCACGTGCGCAGGAAAAGGGGAAATAGACCATGAATAGCAATTGGTCACGTTTCAATATTGCGTCAGTCGTGCTCGGCTTTGCATTCCTGTATCTGCCGATCGTTATCCTTGTGATCTTTTCGTTTAATGAATCGCAATTGGTGACTGTCTGGGCCGGCTTTTCCACCAAATGGTATCGGGGGCTTCTGGATAATGAATCGCTGATGGCGGCAGCATGGATAACGCTGCGCATCGCGTTTCTTTCAGCGACCGTGGCAACCGTGCTCGGCACGCTCGCCGCGCTGGCGCTGACGCGCTATACGCGTTTTCGAGGACGCATCCTGTTTTCGGGCATGGTCTATGCCCCGCTTGTCATGCCGGACGTCATCACCGGCCTTTCGCTGCTCCTGTTGTTCGTGGCGATGAATTTCGACCGCGGCTTCTGGACGATTGTTCTGGCCCATATCACCTTTGCCATGTGTTTCGTGGCAGTCGTCGTGCAGTCGCGCCTGGTGAGCTTTGACCGCTCGCTGGAGGAAGCGGCGATGGACCTCGGCGCACCGCCGGTCACGACTTTCATGAAGGTAACGTTACCGGTGATCCTTCCTGCCGTGGTTTCCGGCTGGATGCTGGCTTTCACGCTTTCGCTCGACGATCTGGTGATTGCAAGCTTCGCCTCCGGCCCGAGCGCAAGCACCTTGCCGATGAAAATCTACAGCCAGATGCGGCGGGGTGTAACACCGGAAATCAACGCGATCTGTACGATCCTGATCGCGCTGGTCACCACCGGCGTCATCGTCGCATCCATCGTCAACAAGCGCCGCGAAGTGCAGCGCCGCCGCGATGAGCAGGCGGCATTCCGCCTCGGGTAATGGTGGCTGCCTGCTGGCCGTTTCCGGTCAGTAGGCAAACCGCGCCGCGAGAAGTTTGCCCCGAGCCATTGTCGGCAACTCGATATAGCGGTGCATCAGCGTAGCGACGCCCACGCTCAGGACAAGATAGGCCGGCAGCAGCGCAATCAGCGCGACATGCCCGTAAAACACATGCACGAGCGCAAAAAGCACAGTCGCATGGACGAGATAGAGGCTGTAGGAAATGCGGCCCAGAAATTGCGGCAGGGGCAGGAGCAGGAAGCGGCGCAACGTGTCGCTGGAAACCGCAAGCAACATGACCCACACCAGCCCTGTGATCGTCGCCCAGTCCGTCAGGTCTCCGAGCCAGCTTTTGAGCATGGGCGGCCCGGCTCCATAGGTGACGAGTATCAGAGCCAGGATATTGATCGCGATCGCCATCCGGTTTGATAGCCGCCGGTAGAAGCTTTGAATGGCAGGCAGGTTCTGCGCCATCAGGCTGCCCAGCAGGAAGAAGCTGGCAAAATGCACGGTTATCCACCAGCCGCCCGTATAGGGATCGGATCGAAGGCCATTTGCGAGAATGGAAAGCCCGAAAGCAACCACAATGGCCGTTGTTGGCCGTAATGCGATGGTGAGGGCGAAGAGCAGCGGAAATATGATGGATATCCGCATCTCGTAAACCAGAGACCAGAAAGCCGTGTTCACTTCGCCATTGGGATAGGCGCCGATGAACAGCAGATGCTGCGCGATCGTTTGCGGCGTCACCGGTGTGGTCCATGTGAGGTTGAACCAGTTGCTGAGCTGCGGGATCGGCCCGTTCAGAAACAGGGCGCCGACAAGCGCGAGCGAAAGCGCAACGAGATAGGGCAGATATATGCGGCAGGTGCGTCGGATAAGATAGGCTGGATAAGATGGCGCATGGTTCATGAAAGGCAGCGTGAGAACGAAGCCGCTCAACAGGAAGAAGAGCAGGACTGCTTCATGAGCGGCAAAAAAGAACCGCAGCGGGGATCGAAGCAGAATGAAAAAGTATGGCCCCATGGCATCATAGGGCCAGATGTTCACGAAATGCCGCATCAGGACGACGGTCGCTGCCAGTCCGCGCAACGCATCAAGTTCGGGATAGCGTCCCGGCTGGGTATGTATCGGCACGAGCGCGATCCCCTGCTTTAGTGAGGGAACCGACTTTGCGGGCCATGGGTCCTTCGGTCAATTCGGGCCTTCGGATGGCCCGCATCACCGAAAGACGTAAGCGCGCCCCGCATGCAGGAACCGGATTATTGCCCCATTCCCGGCGAGGACGGTGAGATGAAGGGCCTGTCCCACGAGCCGCCGACAAAGAAATTGAGCGGCGGCTTTGCGGGCGGGGCTTCGGCAGGCGGCTGGCTGTTCTGGCCGTCGGTGCCGCCTTCCTGTTGCTGTTGTTGCGGCTGGCCGTTGGGGAAGACGACCTCGCCGCTCAGCGCCAGGCTGCGATCCACGAAAGGCACGATGCCTGCCAGTGTCAGCGTCCCGTCGGATGTGTCGAGGCGCGCATTTTCCAGCGTCGCCACCCCGTCGGAAAGATTGGCCTTCACATCCAGACGATTGAAGGCAAGTGCAACATTCTCCTTGCGTTCAAGCGCGAAAAAACGCTGGCTTTGCGCCTTGGAGAGAAAATCCTGCACGGCAAAGCCCTGCATCTGGCCATTGTTGAGCTGGATGGAAACATTGCCCTGCGCATTGGTCAAAAGGCCGGACCAGCGATTGGCCGGGCCTTTCATGAACAGGGAAACATTTCCCTTGCCGCTCACGAAAGGCTTCTCGAAGCCCATTGCGGTGAAGAACTGCGAGCTGTCGATATCCGAAGCGTTGAAGCGCAATTCGCCGCTCGCGCTTTTCAGGTCGCGCACGATCTGGACATTGGCCTGCATGATGCCGTTGAAGGCCTTGGCGTCGCCGATATCGAAGATGGCACGGCCACCACGTATCTGCACGGCAGCGGCCACGCCCGTCATGTTGACCGGCCCCGCCGTGGCGTTCTGAGCCGAAAGACGAAGGTCGACCTCCGCGCGGTCGATGAAGCTTGTGTCGACCAGCTCCCGGTCGGCATTGTCGCGCTCGCTCGGCGAACGCGCGGCGCTGTCGGGAAGCGGAATGAAGGCCGAAAACAGGCGGCGAAGGTCCAGCTTGTCGAAGGCCAGGGTGCCGGTCACCGCCGGTTGTGCCTGCTCCAGACCGATTTCGATCACGCCCTTGGCCGGGCTGTCGTTGGCGGTCATTTCCACGTCAGCAAATTTGAGCCGTTTCGGTGTCGCGGTGATGGTGGATTCCAGCGAAAACGCGCCGATCTCCGCACTGCCCGCCATAGGCGGCAGGCTAAGCCAGCGCACCGCGCCGCTGAGCGAGGGCGTTTTTGCCGTCAGCGCGCCTTCGAAAAAACGATCCTTGGAAATATTTGCCTTGCCCTGAAAGGTGAGGCTCAACGGATTGGCGGTGAGGCTCGCGGTCACATCCGATGTGCCGCCTGCCAGCAGCGGCAGTGCCTGCGCGGCGGTCAGGCTGAACTGTGAAGTCTCGTCACGCCATTTGGCGCTG
Source organism: Brucella ciceri (assembly GCF_041930145.1). Taxonomy (NCBI): domain Bacteria; kingdom Pseudomonadati; phylum Pseudomonadota; class Alphaproteobacteria; order Hyphomicrobiales; family Brucellaceae; genus Brucella; species Brucella ciceri. Next base: position 110,584 of record NZ_JBHEEV010000009.1, read on the forward strand.
CCCTTCAGCGTCGCGGCGCTGGATGTGCGCGGCCATTCCAATGTTGCGCTGACATTGGTGATCTGCTCGTCGCTGGTGATTTCCGGCTCGCTGCCCGGCCGGTTGAAGGCAATCGTCCCGTCGCGAACCACGACGCGGCCAAAGGGCTGCGAGGCCTGCTGCGCGGCCAGCGCATTGTCGCCGGAACCGCTTTGCTGCAATGCGCGCTGCGCGCGGATAGCGGTGCCAAGGCGCCCGTTGGAATTGGCGATGGCGTCAAGGAGTTGCGAGAAATTCGAAACCGGCCCGTCGAGGTTTACATGTGGGCGGACGATCTGCGTTTCGGAAAACGAGATATGCCCCATGATGGCATCGAGCGGCGAAAGCTCGACATCGATGCGATCCGCGCTCATGAGCGGCTTCTGGCCCTGATCGGTGAGCTTGCTGAGCGTCACGCCGTTCAGGGAGGCGCGCAAAACAGGGAAAACCTTCAGGCGGGGCGCCTGCTTGAGTTCGACGCTGTAACCAGTCCAGGCACTGATTTCCTGAGCAACGCGGATACGGATGGCATCGGTGGAAACGATGAAAGGCACCACAGCCAGCAAGGTTGCTGCAGCCGCGGCGCAGAGAATGACGAGCGCAATTATGAGGCGCGTAAATCGGGGCCAGCGCATCAACCATCCAATCAGTGAAACAAGGTTACGGTGTAAACTAGAGTATTTTTCAGTCAAATGGAAAGATGGAATGCTGCATAAATGCGGCGAAAACAAAGAGATAGAGCGCGCCCTGATTTGTTTCGCCAGGTGAAGCAGGCGGGAAATGTCAGTTGGTTAATCAATTGCTGCGCGGAAATTAACCCTGATTTTACAGAGGCTACCAAGGCGTAAACCCGAAACGGGGAATTTAAGCCCTTGTTAACCGGCTTCACGCGATAAGGAAGGCAACACCTGAGTGATGATCGAGCTGCCGTTTCCGGTGCTCCGTTGCGAATTGCTTTTGTGTCCTTTTGTCTCTGAGATTCCGATAGCGCCGGTTCGTCCGGCGCTTTTTTTTGCCCGCGCAAGGGCTGAGGAGGCTCAGTCCGCCAGAACGCGGGTCGGCGGGAAGGCGATCTCGACCACCGTTCCATGTCCCGGAGTGGAATCGATGGCAAATTGCGCCCGATTTGCTTCCACCATGGCTTTTGTCAGCGGCAGGCCCAGGCCGGTGCCTTCGTTGCGCCAGTCCTTGGCGCTTTCAGCCTTGCGCCGCTCCAGCGCGTTGACCTGCCGGAAAGGCTTCAGTGCCTGTTCCACCTCGGATTTGGTCATGCCGATGCCGGTATCGCGCACCCGCATCACCACATCGCCGTTCAATTCGTAGCTTGTCGACACGATCACCTGACCGCCCGGCGCGGTGAAGCGCACCGCGTTGGACAGAAGGTTCAGCGCGACCTGCTTGATCGAACGCGTATCGGCAACGATGTCGGGCAGGTTGGACTGGAAGCTGGAGCGGATGATGACGCGCTCGCGATTGGCCTGCGGCTGCATCAGCGCGATGGCTTCGGCGATGGCATCGTTGAGCGACACCGCTTCAAACTGCATGTCGAGAGCGCCGGCTTCGATCTTCGAGATATCGAGCAGGTCATTGACCAGCGCCAGCACATGGTTGCCGGAACGATTGATGTCGCGCAGATAATCCCGATAGCGGTCATTGCCGATAGGGCCGAACTTCTCGTCGGCCATCAGTTCGGAAAAGCCGATGATCGCGTTAAGCGGCGTGCGGATTTCGTGGCTGATGCGTGCCAGAAACTCCGTCTTCTGGCTTGAGGCGCGCTCCGCCTCCTTGCGTGCATTGGTCAGTTCTTCCTCGGTGCGCTTCCATTGCGTGATGTCACGCAGCACGGCACAGAACCCACGCGTATGCGGCAGCTTGCCGATGGTCATGAACAGCGGAATAAACCCGCCCTTGGCTTCGCGGCCAATCACCTCGCGTCCGTCATTGAGGACGCTCAGAACTCCGTTGCCGGAAAGACCGTGCAGATAGTCCATCGCAGCGCGCTGGCTTTCAATGGCGAACAGCATCGAGAAGAACTTGCCTTCCGTCTCCTCGCGGTCATAGCCGAACAGGGCCGAGGCCGAATGGTTCATGGAGCGGATGCGGCCTTCCGGGTCGATGAGGACAACGCCGTCGGTTGCCGTGTCGAGAATGGTCTTCAGTTCCTCGACATGATCGGCCAGCGCTTGCTTTTCTTCATCCTTGTCCATCGCCACCGGCGTTTCAACCGGAGCGGCAGCGGTTTCGACCGGCGCGGGTGCTGCGGGGGCTGCTACCGGCATCAGGCTCAGCATGAGTGCGCGGCCGTCGCGCCAGGCAATGGCATTGAGGTGCGCATCGACAGGCTCTTCACTGCCATCGGCGCGGCGCAGCACCATGCCCTGCCGCGTTTCGCCATCGTCGCTTTCGCTGTTGAACAGCACATCAACGCCACCCGCGCCGCGAATATCGTCGAGCGATTCATAACCGGTCAAATCGAGCAGGGCCTGATTGACGTAGTGGATCGTATCGCCCGAATGGATGATGACCGGCACAGGCAGATTGGCCAGCAGGGCAGTTTCATCGCCGTGCGCCGGGCTGGGGATGTGCAGTGCCGCTTCTTCAACGGCGACCGGCTGCGGGCTGCCCGCAACAGCCTCTTCCGACAGCGCGCCCGCCTCGCTGGTCGACCGCGAACTGGCGAGACCCTGCTTGCGCAGTCGGTCGGCGATTTCGCGGAAAGCGTTGCGTTCAGTTTTGGTGAGACCGCCTTCGGGGCGCTCTTCACGCTCCCGTTCCTTCAGGATGCGCGCCTGATCCGCCGCCACTTTTTCCTGAGCGCAGGCGTTCAGCAGGCTGATGACTTTGTCGGATTCGCGACGGCCGGGCGTCGGCGCAATATCGAGCGGCGGCTTGGGCAACGTGGCGACAGGCCTGTCGTCGTTGGCGACTTCTTCGCTCAACGCCAGAATGTCGTCGTCTTCTACAGGCGTCACCGTTTCCACGGTCTCGCTGACGGGCTTGCGCGTTTGCGGAATTCCGCCTGCAAGCACCAGACCGATTTTTTCAGGGTCCTTTTCCGCATCTGCCGGACGGACCACGCCGAAGCCGCGAAAGCCGGTGAACTCCCGATCACGGGAATAGACGGGCAGGGCGGCAAGCTCCACCGGCACACGCAGATCCGTGCCTTCCACCGGCCACATCAGGCGTTTTCCCGACCATGTATCGCGCTTGTCGAGCAGGGCGGCAATGCTGCCATCCGGATCGAAGCCGAAGACATTGGCGACATCGGCAAAGCGGCGTCCGACGACATCGGCTGCATTCGGCCCGATCGTCGCCGCAAGATCCGGAGACACTTCGGTGAATGCGCCATCCGGTCCAACCTTCCAGATGAAGCGCGCGGGAGGTGCATCCTGATCGAACACGAAATTCCGGGGCTTCGGCTGATCGGCTGAAGCTTGTTCGACCATATCGACGTTCGCGCTCTCGGCAGGCTCGGGGAGCATCTCTTCGAGTATCTCCTCGGCCTCGCCGGGCAGCGCAACGGGCGCTGCCTGCACGACGTCCGGCGCATCGCCGATAATGCAGAGGAGATGCATGGGGCGCGTATCGGTCAGCCGCGCAATCGCTCCCGGTACGGAATGTCTTCCAGCGCGGATGCGGCGCTTGACGATGCGGTCAGCCGCGTCTGCGGCTTCGATGACGAGGTCTTCCAGCGTGGCGGAAGAAATTTCAAGCGCGGCAAAACGCGGGCTCGCTGCAATCACGCGGCTGTTTGCGTCGATCAGGGCCACATGGGTGGTTTCATCGCTCAGACCGGAAATGATGGCTTCGGCCTTGGTGTTTTCGCCATTGGCCGTCAGCAGCAGGCCGGACACGCCATCGGGAAGTGCGATATGCGAAACGTTGAAACGGGTCAGGTCGGAACGCAGGCCACCGCCGAGGCGAATGGAAATGGTCCGGGTCTCACCCTCCGCATTGCTGTTGGACGAAGCAATCTGCCGGCGCGTGGCAATGGGCAGGTCAAGGCTTCCGCCGATCATGTCTTCCACGCGATCAAAGCCGAAAAGCTTTGCGCCGGGACCATTGACCCAGAGCACTGCCGACAGGTCGTGCGTCAGCACGAGCTGCGCATCGCCCTTTGCAAAGCCCTCGCGGATAGAATCCAGCGCGGCAATATCGATGAAGGGGTATGATCCTGACATACCAGTCCTTACCTGTTCTTTCGACCGCCCGCAGTGCTTGTTAACGCCCTGTTAATAAGCCTCTTATGGGCGCGGGTCCACATTGCCATTGGATAAGGGCCGCATTTTCTATTTCATTAGTTAATACGGGAAAGGTAATTTTACAGGCCCAGGCCAATAACCCGGTTGTGCACAGCCGGTCATCTGGAATGGTTACCAGCCCGTGACCTTTATCAGCCGGATTTGATATAGAATCCCGCAATTGGGAATTTCTCAAAAAATAGAGCTATAATCACTTGCAATATGGATCGATTCTCCGTATGTGACCCCCTGTCGGCGACGCCAGAGCGTCACGCAGCCGACACAAAGGTACGCGGTCGTAGCTCAGTTGGTTAGAGCGCAGGATTGTGGCTCCTGAGGTCGTTGGTTCAACTCCAACCGACCGTACCATTACTTTCAGCCATTCAATAAAAATTGTGTAGCAATATCAACCGCTTAGGCGGATTTTTTATTGTTGGTTCGATCTTAAACGTACCGTTTTGTGATACAGACTGTGCTACAAAATGCGATACAAAGTGTGCCATTGCGTGTTATTATTCCTTCATGGCTGGCTATCGCATTAAATCAGACCCTCATCGTTATTTGAAAGATCGCGACGGCGTTTATCAGTACGTTCGCCGTGTTCCCAAGTCTGTGGCAGACAAGGATAGTCGCGCTCCTATCGTCCGCATAAGTCTAAAAACCACCGATCTCGCTCGGGCGATGACGAAGCGCAACGAGTACGAATCTGCTGACGATGCACTTTGGTCAATGCTAAATGCTGGAGCGGATGGCGATAAGGCTCGCGCACTATATGATGCCGCAATCAAGCGAGCCGACGCTATCGGCATTTCATATGTGCCAGCCGATCGGCTGCTCTCGTTTACAGATGAGGCGCTAGCGGCCCGACTAAACCTCGTAACTGGCAATCCGGAGGAAGATGCGGCCGCAGTGGGTGCGGCAAGCATCCCGTCAGTGTCTGTGACGCAAGCCCTGAAAATCTATTTTGATGAGATCACTCCCGACGAATTGACGGGTAAGAGCGAAATTCAGAAAAAGCGTTGGCGTGCGCATAAGCAGCGGGCGATCGATCATTTTGTGAAGATTGTCTCGGATAAAGCAATCGCTGATATAACCCGCGAGGACGCGCAGAAATTCTACAAGGTTTGGCTACAAATGATAACGAAGCCAGCCAAAGGCAAGCAGCCGATATCCGCCAGCATGGGTAATCGCATGATGGGTGGTATGCGCGTGCTATTTGCCGAATACTTCAAGCACATGGGCGATAGGGATCGGCCAAACCCTTTCCGCGATCTTAGTTTTGCGGAGAAAGTTGAAAAGTCGCGGCCGCCTGTCCCAACGGATATCATCAAAGGGAAGTTCCTGACCTATGGCCCTCTCGTCAGCTTAAACGAAGAGGCTCGCGGAATCGTCCTCGCGATGATTGAAACAGGATGCAGGCCAAGCGAGCTTTGTAATATTACGGCCGAGCACATATTTCTTGCCGACAAGGTTCCGCATATCCTGATTGCGCCTCGAAAAGACGCTGCAGATCCGCGTGAGATTAAAACCGCTTCGTCTGTTCGCAAGCTGCCGTTGGTCGGCATAGCGCATGAGGTTTTTAAGAAACATCGGAATGGCTTCCCTCGTTACAAAAACAAGGAAGACACGCTATCCGCGACGCTGAATAAGTATTTCAAGGACAATGAGCTTTTTCCGAAGGGTGCCGGCTATACCGTCTATTCGCTTCGCCACTCATTCGAGGATCGCATGAAAGAGGCGGGCCTGGACGATGAACTGCGCCGAATGTTGATGGGGCATACAGTTGACCGCCCACGATATGGTACGGGCGGTTCTTTGGAATGGCGAAAAGAGCAAATGGAAAAGTTCAAGCTGCCGTTCGACGTAGCCGTGATTTAATACGATCGCGAATATTATCGTTTGCAGTCAGACTGCGCTGCATGCCTTCCACGCGCTCATAAAGTGGCAGGAGATTCTGCTCTGTTTCCGGAAAGCAGGCAATCACACCGGCTATGGCGTCCAACCATCGTTCGGTGTCAGCAAAGGTGTATGACGCCATTACTTGCTGCTTTCTGCCGGGCCGGCACGGCTTGCCTTATCTGCGGCTTCCTGCGCCTCTCGAACCGATTTTGAAACATCCTCGTCAGATGCGATGCCGCCCTCGTAGCTGCCTTGCGCACGCTCTCCGATGTGAATGTGCGGAATCTGCTGGTAGGCGAGGAATATGGCTACGAGTGCCGCGATGACGATAAATACTCGCTTGTAGTCTCGCGCTGACATCCTCACTCCCTTTCCCGCAGTGCGGTGCGGTGGCTTTCCGTGCTATCACCTTCGCATTCTCTATACGCTTTCTGCGCCGCCTTCACGGCGTGTTCACCCACCACCATCACACCGCCCTCCGCTGCCGGCGGCGGTTGTCATTGGCTGGATTGCGACGCTGGCCTGGAGCGCCATAGCGGAACCGAACGCCAGTAATGCGCGCCAGTTCGAAAGCGGTGTTGCGCAGCGTCTCAGCCTCGGAGTGATAGCCAAGCGCGCGTACGGCCTTTGAGATCGATAGGACTTGCGCAGCAGTCGTGCCTTGTAGCTGGAACTCAGCGGCAGTCAGGATGGGTGCCATAGCGGCGTGCGTGATGGATCTGGACATGGGGTCTCCTCGTGTTTGATGGGTGGGTGCAAAAAGCGGTGGCGCCAGTTGCGCAAATGCCGTCATTCTTGGAGGTTCGGGGGCTTAAGCGCCCCGTCGCTATCTTTCGTGCCTCATGCGGATAACCCCAATCCAACGCCGCATACGGCCACAACAAATCCAATGACGACGGTCATCTCGACCGCTTCGCGGGCGGCATAACGCAGCCACGGCTGTGGGCGGGCGTGCTTCTTGGCGCGATAGTCAGGGCGGCGCATAGGCTCGACATTACCGGCCTTTGGTGCGTCGGTTTCCGTTTCGAACTCGTCGTCGGCAAGTATTTCCAGGAGCGCGCGGTTCATGCTGCTGCCCTCCGGTTTGTTGCGGCCCGCTCCGCCGCCGGTACGTTGTCGTTCGCGGCTACTGGCTCGAGGCGATAAAACCCGTGATTGCCCGCGCCCGGATGGTTCATCGGGATGGTCCAGCCAAACGAGGGCAGGAGCTTGCGGAGGCGACTGATTTGCACTCGCACAACGTTTTGGGCGCCATCAGGACCGCCGTTCGGATCGAAAGCATAGACGTTGTCGACGAGGTCGTTGATGTAAATGCGGCGCGGATAAATCGCTGCCAGCGCGTCGACGATGTTTTTCTGTCCGCGTGGGAGAGGCGCACCTTCGAGCTCGGTGGTGGGGTTCCGCTCCATTTAAGCGGCCTCCGCCAGCACTACCGGCGTGCAGCAAGCTACGGCGCCGCTCGTCTGGAAAACTTCGAACGTCTCGCCGGGACACAGAGCAGCAAGGCGCGTCGCCTCGGCTAAGGCTTGCTCAAACGAGCCGTGCTCGTATGGCATGGTGGTGAAGACTCCAACCCGGCCAGTCTTTTTGCCGCGGCGGAATACAAAGAATCCGCCGCCGATGATTTCATTCGGGCGAGGCTTGGGGCTTCTTCTTCTCGGTGCTGTTACGGTCATGTGGGTTTCTCCTCGTGTTTTTTGGTGGGTGGTCAGCAGATCAAGCTGGTGAGGCTGTCTTCGTGCTGTTCACGAGGAGATGTATCGCATCAAAACATGATGTAGTCAATGATAAAATGATAAAACGATAATTGAAATGATATTATCGCTGTGAGAATACGACCTTATGGACGCTTATCACCTGGTCGCGATCGAAAAAGACTTCTCGAGGCGGGTTATATTGATAAAGGACCAGTCGGCTCGGTTGCCACCCTACGAATTCCTTTATGTATCCATAAGGTTCATGCCCGTCCTCGTCCGCATGCAACTGAACAACGACGTCATCACCACGGCGAGGTTTGACGTGCGGATGCAGCCAAATGGTTTCACCGGATTTATACCGTGGGAACATGGATTCGCCGTCGACATACACAGAATACGCTTCTTTTACTCCAGCAAGCATTGGCGGACGTACCTCCCAGCCTAGAATCTCGCCGTTAAACTCATACCTACCGTCATCGCCACCTACTGCGCGCCCACGAACTGGAACGTCACGCTCGCCCCCAATATGTTCACTTGAAATCGCTATTTGAGGGGTAGGGCGACTCACGAGTGGCTTCACAGCGGCCGTAAGTCGTTCTGTTTTGCCGGACTGCACGACAGAATTAGCCATTAGACGCGCGAATAACAGTCGTTCGATACCGAGAGAATCGGCAACGGATTCCCAATTCCGGATGCTAGACGCATCGCCGTTTTCCCATTGGGAGACCGTATTTTGGTTCACGCCGACGCGCTCGCCGAGCTCCGCCTGACTCCATTTAAGAGCCTTGCGACGTTGACGTATGAGTGCCCCTAATCCTAGGTCTGACGCGTGATTATCTATCATTCCACACAAATATCATTTTAATCACTGAAAATAAAATCGTTATAGTGTTGACATTAAAACGATAAAACGATATACCAATCTCATCAACCGGCCCAAAGAAGACCGGAGCACAGAAAAGGAGAATGAGTTGCACAAAGAGAAGCCGGAGCTTCCGCGACCGGACAGATAGTACCAACCCAAGGCTGACCGACCAGAAAACACGAGGAGAATGACGATGGACACCAGACCAGCAGACAATGACAACCGCCCGCCGTAGGACAATAGGGACGCTGCTAGCCTGAGATGGCTAGTGGCGCGCGACGCATGCTTATTAGCAGGCGTCGGTGGGGATTGAGCTGGTTTGTAATGCCAGCCTAGAAATCGAAGGCCAGTTGTCCCGGCCACGACCGCCAATGAGCACACACATGCTCAAGACGGCCAAATCGCAGACGCACATAAGCACGAACTGCGACCAACTTAGGTTTCAGCATAAGCCAATACCTCCACGCTCTGACGGTTAAAGCCGCCTCTCAGCGAACGCAGTAACGCGCCGCTTGCCCTACATGAGAACAGCCGAAGCTGCAGAGTGGCTATTTGCTCCCCACCGACGTCTACACATAAGCATGCTGAAAATTGAAACACAACCATGAGGAGAATGACATGCAGATTGTACAGGCCAGAGGCCGAGAAATCCCTGTAACGACCCGCAGCAAGAGATACACGCCAGAACGGGCTCGTGCGGAAGCGCTGTTTCATAAACCTGCAGCGGTTGCCAAACCGCGTATTCTTGAAGATGCGCCTAAGGTAGCTGCAACACGTCTCGTTGCGGTTGAAGAAACCGAACACGACAAGGTGTTCCGCCTGGTACGTGAAGGAAAGTTTGAAGACGCTGCCCGCCTTGCTGCTCGCCTGATCAACGTGGGGCAGGTAACTGGTTTCTTCATCTATGGCAAATCGCCAGAATTCACCAAGGCATCGGAATGGCATCAGCGCCTTGTTCGCGATGGCGATGCTCGCGCCAATGTGCATATCATTTCGCCAGAACGAGCGCAGATCCTACTCATGCACAACATCGGCAACCGCCGCGTTAATGCCGCCAACCTTGCCGCTATTATGCGAGATATCGCAACCCATCGCTTTGATCTAAACGGCGAGTCAATCGTTGTATGTCAGGACGGCACGGTGAACGATGGTCAGCATCGCACTCTCGGCGTCTTGCTGACTGGCCAGCCAATTGAATCGGTCGTCTCGTACGGCGTCACCAAGGAATCGATGCGCACCGTTAATATCGGTCGCAAGCGCACCGGCGTTGATCGGTTGAATATCGCAAGCATTCCTAACGCTGTGCATATGTCCGCTATCTCAAACCTTGCGTTCGAGATGTACAATGGTCGCGCGGCTACACCTGCAGAAGCGCAGGATTATTATTTCGAGAACCAAGAGCACATCGTTCTTGCCAATTCCCTTATCGGAAATCCACAGAAGGGACTTGGGTCTGCTGCACCAGGTGTCGCCGCGCTCCACCTTCTTTCCTTGGGCGCTAATGAAGATGATATCCGTCATTTCTTCACCGCCTTCCGCACTGGTGAGATGCTAAAGCGTCGTAACCCAATTTATACGCTTCGCGAGGCTTTGCGCGAAAAGACAGTCAAGTGGACACGCCAGCAGTGGACACGTGGGATCGTGCATCACTTCCTGATCTGGCGCGCAGGCCGATCCCTGGCCGTTGCCACATCCCCCGCATCTTTGCCTGAGGTGATCTGACTATGGAACGTCGGCGGTTATTCATTGACGACATATTTATCGGCAATCGCCATCGTAATGCTGATGGAGCTAAAGTTGCAGAGATTGCGAAGAGCATTGCCGAAGTCGGACTAATGAACCCGCCGGCGGTCTGTATCCGTGACGAAATCGTCATGGATGACGGAGAGTTATGCGATGGGGTGGCGGTTTTGATTTATGGCCGCCACCGCTTAGCGGCACTCAAAATGAACGGCGAAGAATATGTAGAATGCGTGGTTCATGATGTTGACGATCTTCATGCCGAGCTCATGGAGATCGACGAGAACCTGGCCCGTTCGGAACTGTCTCCGGCAGAGGAAGCGGCGCATATCGCGCGGCGTAAGGTAATCTGGGATGAGATGAATAAAGCCAATTCGAGTGTACGGAATGCGGACGAACGAATTGGATATAAAAACCCGCCGAAAAAAGAAAAACGGTTCGCGACGTCAACCTCTGAAATTACTGGCAATAGTCGAACTCAGATTTATCAAAAAATCGCACGCGCCGAAAAACTAGGCCATGACATTCAACGCATCGTCGGCACTAGCTTAGACAAGGGCGTCGAAATGGATGCGCTCATTGGCCTGCCTGACGAAGAACGCGAAAAGCTTATCAGCCGAGCAGAGCGTGGCGAAAAGGTTAGCGCGCGTCCAGCGCCAGAGCCCAAGCCAATAACCGCCGACAAGGCGCTTGAAATTATTGCCGGTGGCACAGCCAAAGTAGTAGCGTCCAATAAGGACAGAAAGCGTCAAGCGTTCTGGGATGCGTGGGCCGCGCTGGACGAAGTCGATCGGCAGGAATTCGCCGCGATTATCTGGTCGCAGTATAAGACGGCCAACTAAAAAGCAGGCTGTTATGGGTCGGCACCACCCGTTACCCCAGCCTGCCCGTACGTCGCGGTTAACACGAGGAGGGCCGAAGCCGCTTCTACGCCGCGATTTCCTTCGCAGGTACCACCCCGCGCGACCAGACAGATGCCGTTAGACACGGCACTTGTCAACAGTCACCAACCACACACGAGGAGACATGCAGCATTCATCAAGGCACGAACTGCAGGCAACTGCCGCCGCGCACCGTAAAAATGGCGCGTCGTTCGGGAAGATTGCGGAATTGATGGGCATTACCAGAGGCCACGCCTGGTCGCTGCTTTCGGAAAGATCGCCCACGCTACCGGCGCCAGAGCCAACAGAGAAGACCGTTGTGCGGCGCACAACTTTTAACGGCGGTTATTCGGGAGGGTGCATGGACATTTATGTCTCGCTGCCCCGCATAACCATTCTGGACGGTCCATTTACAGGCACAGTCCACTGAGTAGAGCCGAAAGGCAGGCCGACCGCAGAGAGACGGGGCCGACGACTAACCTCCCGATGAGGAGGCCATACCTTGAAAACGAAATACACACGAACCGGCGAGCGGGACATGACAAACCGCAAGCCTTATCGGACACCCGCACAAAAAGCAGAAGCACGCGCTTCGGCACGTCTTATTGACGGCCGTTACATTTCCAGCGCGCCTGTCACTTACCACCGCGCACCAAAAAGAGGTGCCGCATGACCTGCGAATGCGGTGAATGCTGGGACTTACCCGGCGAAATCGTCGTCCACAAGCTGTGGAAATGGAAGGGCATCATCATCGAGGAGCGCGACAGCTTTCGCTGGCTGACCGTGCGCTTCATGATTCCCGGCACCGGCCTTGTGCAACTTGAAGTCTCGCGCTTCGAAGTCGAGCCCGATTTAGAAGAGGATGACGGCGGAGTCGAGGCCGACAAGCCTGAAGATGACAACGTCATCCCGGTCGATTTCACCAAGAAAGTGAAGCTTACGAAAAACACCACGACGAGGGGAGTAGCGTGATGGCTAAGTTTAAAGTGGGGGATCGGGTGCGCTTCAAAAAGAGCTACCCAACGTCAGTTGCTGGCTGCGAGGCCGTCGTTGTCGCGGTAACCAATTGGGGAATACAGGTGGACACACCATCTTATGGCAGAAGCACGGAATCTCCTGACAGCCTCGAGCCTGCCATCACCATAGAGGTGGGCAAGTTCTATAGTACTCGCAATGGAAGTAAGGCTGGTCCCATGCGTGTTAGTAACTGTTTCGGATACGACTTTATCGCCACCGTAGTTGGAGAAACAGGCAATCGCATTTTCCAATCCGATGGATCACATGGCAGTGAGATAATTGGCAATAAGCAGCATTTGGACCTCATCGCCGAATGGGTCGACGAGCCGAACAGTAATGGCAATGCGCCTGCGTCCACACCCGCAATCGTCGCCTTGATCGAAGGCGGCCAGCCCAAGCCGTCAGATCATCCGAAGGTTCATAAGAGCGAACAGGCCGCCACCGACGAGGCTGAACGGCTTGCCGTCAAATATCCGGGCCAGAAGTTCGGTGTGTTCGTTCTCGCTGACTCGCGCATTGCAGATGTCGTTATTCGGAGGGCCGCATGACCTCCACCACGTACAGCCACACGCGCAACTATGCGCCCAAAGACTACGCGGATGGTGACTCATTCTATGAGCCGGAAACCACCCTCGGCCTTGGTGACCGCTTTCTATGGGGCTTGGCAGTCATCGCCGTGCTCGCCTTGATGGTCGGCTTCTACGCATGGGTGCTGGCATGATCTCGTTTGCCACAAAAGCCACGGCTGACATGCCGTTCATCGATCCCTGGCGAAAGCCCGGTGTCGGACGCATCGGGCAGTCCTTGGCGCTTGCAGCGTTCGCGCTGGCAATTGCCACGACAATTGCAGCCTTCCTATTCTGGAACCTGCTGCTGCCGTTCTACGGGCTGCTTTATCTGTGGGGAGCACACTAATGCCCCTCAGACCACCACGCGACAACTGCGCAGCCGCCCTCACAAGCCCGCCAGCATGGCTTGTCGGCTGGCTCATACTTGCGGCTGTCATCGCCGCAATCGCCGTTACCCACCACACCTACTGAACACGAGGAGACCACATGTCTGTTTTCGACAGATTGAAGTCCAGTAAGCGCAAGACGCCACCGTCGATTGCCATTTACGGCACGCCAGGTGTCGGGAAAACCAGTCTTGCTGCTGAGTTTCCAAAACCGATGTATCTTTATGTTGAAGGCGAGGAGCCGCCAGACGGCATCGACCTACCAAGTGCTGAAATCACTTCGTTCAGCGACCTTCTGGACACATTCGATGAAATTCTGACCGAAGAACACGAATTTCAGACCGTCATTCTGGATTCGGTCGACAAGATCGAGCCGATGGTTTGGGCTGCGACCTGCGCGCGAAACGGATGGGATTCCATCGATAGCAACGACAAGGGCTCCCCTACAGCTTTTGGCAAGGGTTACCTTGCCGCCGACGTCGAGTGGAAAGAATACCATGAGGCTATCGCTGCGCTGAACCGGGCAGGACTGTTTGTAATTCAGATACTGCACAGCGAAGCTAAGTCGTTCAACGATCCACTCGTGGATTCGTATGATCGATATCGCCCGAAATTGCAGAAGAGGGCTCTCGATCTCGTCATCGAAAACTGTAAGGCGCTCCTATTCCTCAACCGCCGCACGTCCGTAAAGCAAGTGAAGGAAGGCTTCGGCGGCGAAAAGAAGAATAAGCCAGAGGGAATGTCTGGCGCAGAGCGCGTCATCCATACAGATGAGCGGGCCGGGTTCTTGGCGAAGAACCGGTTGAAAGGTGCACCGGCCACCATTCCTTATCGGCAGGGGCATGGCTTCGAGGAGCTTTCAAAATACCTCGACGTTGCCAACGACAATGACCAGAGGGAGGCCGCCTAATGGAAAAAGCTCTAGCTGGCCTTGTCGCAATCGCGGCCATCCTCTTCTTCGCACCGCTCATCGGCGTTCTCGGTGGCGCGTTCGTCGGCTGGGTCGTGGGCCTGTTTTTCGCAGAAACGATCCATGCGTTCCTTGCCGCCGTTGGCATCAACGCGGCGGGCCTTGCGATGTGGCAGATCGGCGCTTCGCTTGGTTTCATCGGTGGGTTCTTCCGCCCGGCTATTCATCGGGCGAAGGCTTAAGTCTCGCCGCCACCACACCACCAACAACACGAGGAAATGACAAATGGCAAAACTAGCCAGCAGATTTGATGCGACTGCTCACGATACGGAGCAGCGGGACTACGAAGAGCTGCCGAACGGCGACTATGAACTGGAAATCGAGGCGTCGGAGGTCAAGGGAGGCGCAAACGGTACCGGCCTCAAGACAACGATGGCGGTTCTTCGCCCCGAGGAATACAAGGGCCGCAAGGTCTTCAATTTCTACAATCTGGAACACAAGAACGCGCAGGCGCAAGAGATCGGCCAGCGTCAGTTCGCGAGCCTTTGCCGAGCGATCGGCGTCTCGGAAGTCGAGGATTCCGAAGAACTGCACTTCAAGGTGTTTACGGCAAAGATTGGTCTCGGAAAGCCTTCCAAGGACGGCCAATACCCGGCTCGCGCGGAAATAAAAAAATACTACTTTCCCGACGAAGGTAACGTCCCCCAGCCTTCAATCGACGCCAACCAGCCTGTAGCGCAGGCGCGTCCGGCCAATGACAACCGCCCGGCGGCGGCAAACAGCAACAAGCCTGCACCGGCAGCGGCTGCGGCAGGCAAGAAGCGGCCTTGGGGCTAAGCTAAACAACAGGCGCGGTTGCCAGCCGCGCCTTCTACCACCGAACACGAGGAGACTTTGATGAGAGTCAGCATTGACCGCTCAGAGCTCGCGCACGCCTTGGCAACTGTCAACCGTGCCATCGAAAGCCGCAACACGATTCCTATTCTTGCCAACGTGCTCTTGGCAGTCGAGGACGGCAAGCTGCGCCTGACAGGCACCGATCTGGATGTCGAGATAACGACCAGCCTGCCGGTGCTCGACTGCCAGCCTGGCAGCGTAACCGTTCCTGGCAAGATGCTCGCGGATATCGCAAAGCGCGCGGCTGGCGACATTACTCTTGAGCTGGATACAGCTAGCGTTGGAGGCCGCCTTACCGTCGCGTCCGGTCGCAGCCGTTACAAGCTCGACGTTTTGCCTGCAGAAGACTTTCCGTCCTTCAGTGCAGGTAAGTTTGACACGACGATCGAGCTTGATTTGGCTGCGCTTGTTGCGCCTTGCGTGCACTGTATTTCGACAGACGAGACCCGTTATTATCTGGCTGGCGTTTATCTGCATGCCGTTGACGGCCGCTTGGTTGCTGTCGCAACTGACGGGCACCGACTTATGCGAAATATGGGCCCTGAAGGCACTTTGGATTACGGCGTGATCCTGCCGCGAAAGCTGGTCGGTCTACTGCCGAAAGGCGCTGTTACGGTTGAACTGTCGCAGAACAAGGTGCGCGTCTCGTCTGGCTCAACGGTTATCACTTCCAAGCTGATCGACGGCACGTTTCCTGACTATGTGCGCGTCATTCCTACCGACAATAGCAACGTGCTTACCGTTGACCGTCAAGCGCTCATGAAGGCGGTCGAGCGTGTCGCCGCTGTTGCGGACGACAAATCGCGAGCGGTGAAATTCGCCGTCGGCGATGTGCTGCGACTGATGCTGGCTGACAAGGCCAGCGACGAAGTTGAGACGACGTTCGAAGGCGAGCCTTTGGAAACCGGATTTAACGCCCGGTACGTCAACGACATGCTTGGCGCGCTGGATGAACCGAGCGTGCGTTTTGCGCTCGGCGATGCTGGCGCTCCTGCCGTCATCAAAGGCGATGGCGAGTGGACCGGCGTGCTGATGCCGATGAGGGTGTAGGCGATGGCCCCGCTTCCCAAAGCTGAATCCAGCACCGTTCGCGCCATCTACGCCGCTTACGAGGCCCAGGCTAAGTCCTGGGACTCGTGGGGCATCAGCGTGGGCGAGGCGGGCACGGAATGTGACAGAGCCTTGTGGTTCGGCTTCCGCTGGGTCTCAGCGCACGAGGTTCATTCGGGCCGTCAGCTTCGTCTGTTCGCCACCGGCAATATCGAGGAAGATCGCCTCGTTGCCGACCTCGAACGTATTGGCGTCGATGTCTACGGGCAGCAGGACAAAATCAGGCTGGTCTCGGGGTTCGTGCGCGGCAAGTGCGACGGCAAGGCAATGGGTGTGCCAGAAGCACCGAAGACCGAACACCTGCTCGAATTCAAGTCGAGTAACGAGAAGGGCATTAAGGAACTGCAAAAACACGGCTGCCAAAAGGCCAAGCCCTTGCACTACGCCCAGTGCCAGCTCGGGATGCAGGCTTTCGGCCTGACGCGCTGCCTGTATCTGGCGTCGTGCAAGAACACCGACACGCTTTATGCCGAGCGCATCGAATACGACGTCGAATTCTGCCTTCGGCTGCTGGCACGCTGCGAACGCATCGTGTTTTCGGACGAACCGCCCAGCCGTATCAGCGAAGATCCCGAGTTCTTCGGCTGCATGTTCTGCAAACATCGTGGCGTTTGCCACGAAGGCGTGCAGCCGCGCGTAAACTGCCGCACCTGCCTTCATGTTCAACCAGAGCATGGTGGCGATTGCCATATGTCATGCGCGCGTTGGAACAAGCCTTTGTCGATCGACGAACAGCGCGACGGCTGCCCGGCACACCTCTATCTGCCAGGGCTGATAAATGGCGAGCAGATCGATGCGGACGAGGTTGCGGAGACCGTTACTTATCGACTGGCGACGGGTGAGATTTGGGTGGATGGGGTGAGGGGAGGCTGACTCCATGGCGTTCGAGGCGTTCTCTGGCGGCAACTAATACAGCATCATCAAACCTATCTGGGTGCTCCATAATGATGAACTCCCCAGTAAACTCGGCAAGCCCGTCATTGATCAGCGCGACGAAACCTTCAGTTTCTTTCGGGCTAAGCGCCCAATCGGAGAGTGTTTTAATGGCCCCAGTTTCACGTATTTTTCGGCGGGTATAGCCCGCAGCTTGGCGACGGCCGTTCTTGGCGCTCAGGATTTCCTCGAGTGCTGCCACAGCCTCCCAAATTCGACGCTCAATCGGGTCGTCATAATCGCGTCCAGATAACTGAAAAAGCCGTCGTTTGCAGGCCGTGACGATTTCTGGCGCCTTCCCTTCAGCATTCTTCATCAGATTTCGGATCTTTTCCGGATCATCCATCTTCATCGGATCTAGTACCACGTTCCACCCCCGGAGAATTGTATTGCTAACCTTACGCGATTATCAACGCGCCTCGGTTGACGGCCTTTACGACTACTGGCGCGAACAAACCGGCTCTCCTCTTATCGTGCTTCCGACGGGCGGCGGCAAGAGCCTAGTGCTGGGCACGATCTGCAAGGAATTGATCGAAGGCTGGCCCGACATGCGGGTGCTTGTCGTGACGCATGTTCGCGAGCTCATTCTCTCGAACTATCAGGAGCTTTTGAACATCTGGCCGTTCGCGCCAGCTGGCATTTTTTCGGCTGGCGTAGGCCGGCGGGATGCGAAGGCGCAGATCGTTTTCGGCGGCGTGCAGACCATCGCAAACAAAGCCGACCAGATCGGGCATATCGACGTCGTTCTGGTCGATGAAGCCCACCTGATGCCCAGAAATTCGGAGACACAGTACGGCAAGCTGATTGATGGCCTGCGCGCCATCAATCCGGACCTAAAGTTGGTTGGCCTCACGGCCACGCCTTATCGTCTGGGTGAGGGGCTTTTGACGGAAGGTGACGGAGCACTTTTCGACGACATCTGCTTTGAAAAGCCGATCGGCGACATGATCGAGGAAGGTTATCTCTGCCGTCCTATCTCGAAGGGAATGGCAACCGCCTTCGACCTGTCGGGCGTCGGCAAACAGGGCGGCGACTACAAGCAGAACGCGCTACAGGCGGCCATCGACAAGGACGATATCACCGCTTCCGTGGTCGACGAGATCGTCACATATGGCACGGCGTCGGGTGCGGAGCGCAAGGCATGGCTGTGCTTTTGCAGTGGCGTCGAACATGCCCGGCATATGCGGGATGAAATTCGCAGCCGGGGATTTAGCTGTGAGACGGTGACCGGCGACACCCCAACCGGTGAGCGCGACCGGATTCTGGCTGACTTCAAGGCTGGCAAGATCCGCGCTCTGACAAACAACTCGGTGCTTACGACCGGCACGAACCTGCCGATCATCGATCTGGTCGCGTTTTGTCGCCCGACCTTATCAGCGGGCCTTTATGTCCAGATGGCGGGGCGCGGTCTGCGGCTTTATCCCGGCAAGGAGAACTGCCTCTTTTTGGATTTCGCGGGTGTTGTTCGCAAGCACGGCCCGATCGATGCTGTCACGCCGCCCGGTATGAAAAAAGGCGACGGGGAAGCGCCGGTTAAGCAATGTCCGCAAGAGCCTGACGATCGTGGTTTAGTAGGCTGCGGCTCGCTGATCCATGCCTCGCTGCATACCTGTCCTGACTGCGGATATGAATTCCCGGTCGACGAAACGCCGAAGATATCTGCGCAGGCCGAAGACGTGCCGATGTTGTCGAAGGACAACGCCAGCACCCGCCAGGTGGAGCGCCGCACCTTCGCATATCACGAAGGAAAGGGCGGTAAGCAGGACAGCGTGAAGGTGTCTTACTGGGTTGGCATGTCGCTAATCAATGAATGGCTCGGACCCGCCCATACAGGCTTCTTCAAGTCGAAGTCAGACAGGTGGTGGCGAAAGCACGGCGGTCAGGCGCCTTTCCCGAAAACTGTGCTGGAATTCATGGAGCGCCAGAACGAGCTGCTGCCGACCGCGGAAATCGTTGTGAAGCCGAACGGCAAATACTGGGAAGTGGTCGATGCCATTGCGGGAGCTGCAAATGACAACGTGCCAGAGGCGAGCAACGACAATGTGCCGGCATCAAACTATGGCCGAGTATCTGCCGGGCTGGCTGACGTATTGGATGACGATATTCCGTTCTAGGAGTTCCGCATCGCATGTTGGGGCGGGGGGCTCTGGTTCATGCGATGCGGATGCATTCCAGAGAAGGTTTGCGGCACCAGAATATGGGCATATTAGCGAATGGTGAAATAACAGAATGTAACGGTTGCCAACAATAGGCACCGCAACTGCATGAAATAGAAAAGCCCGCTTCGCGATTGGGAGGAGGAGCGAAGCGGGCCGATCTGAAAAGCGCGGTTGGGAGGAGGAGTACCGCGCTTAGGGTCCGGTTTCTGGGAGGAGGAGTAAAACCGGACGAGGCGTAAATAGGCGGCCCACTCATGCGTTGCAAGGGCAGAAACTGCATAGCTGATATGCAGGGAAAATAAAAACCGCCCGGCAGCGGACGGTGCGCGCCTGGGCGGTCTAACTCCCTCCCAAGAGTGGCGCGAATATACATAAACAACCGTCGCATGCAACAGTTAAATCCAAGTATTAATTACACTAAAACAGTAGGATTAAGTTTATCAAAATAAACCAATCCATTAACGGGATGCGCCGCGAGGCATGTTAACTTACCAAAACCAAGCACCGAAACACGAGGAGCAATGATGACGGACAATTACGACCCGTATAACCCGGCACCCATTGGGCACAATAGACCGCCGCTTACTGCGTACGAGACCATCAAACAGGAAATCGAAGACCTGTTCGATGAGGCTAAGAATTTCGCGGACGGAGAAGCGATCGGCAATCAGCAACTGGCCGACGCGATCACCGAACTGCACGACAAGCTGCATGACGCTGGAAAGCGCGCCGACGAGGCCCGCAAGGATGAAGCGAAGCCGCATGATGATGCGAAGGCGGAGATACAGGAGCGCTACAACAAGCTGATCGGTAATACGAAGTCAGTCAAAGGCAAGGTCGTCCTCGGAAAGGAGACGTTGCAGGCCTTGTTGACGCCGTGGCGCAACAAGCTTGTCGCCGAGAAAGAAGCTGCAGCGCGGGCAGCCCGTGAAGAGGCTGACCGCATCGCCCGAGAGGCGCAGGAAGCCATGCAAGCCAGCGCAGGCAACCTTGAAGAGCGCGAGAAGGCCGAAGAACTGCTTGCCGAGGCCAAGAAAGCCGACCGATGGGCTAAGCGCGAAGATCGGTCAGCAACGACCAGCACAGGGCTGCGCACGATCTGGCGCTGCACGATGGAAGATGAAGGCAAGGCTTTGGATTGGGCCTATGGCCGTGCGCCAGAGCGCTTCAAGGAACTCGTGCAGTCGATGGCCGAAGAAACCGTGCGCGCCGGTATGCGTCAGGTGCCGGGTTTTAAGGTCTGGGACGAGCGGGTGGCGCGGTAATGGCGAAGCTAGACCCCGCGGATTATGTGCCGCGCATCAAACGCTTGCGGGAGCAAGGGATGGGGCTGGACGAGGCAAGGAAGCAGGTGGACCGCGAGTACCTTCTGAATGCCATCGACGAAGCACGCAACTTCTACGAACTGCGCGGGGTTATGCGTGCCTCTATGGAGAAGGTGTTGTGACCGTGTGCCCAAAGTGCGGATATGCCAGTGGCGATGACTGGTCGCAATGTGTCGGTGGGTGCCCGATGGTCGTATCACCGTATTACGATAAGTATTTAAGCGATGATTACAAAGCTAACGTCGCCACCTACGACGACTGGTTCGCCTGTTATTCACTGGCAGATGCGTGTCGTAATGATATAATCTGCCTCCACTGATAAAGGAGGGCATAATGGCGCTAATTTTCAAGCATACGAAGGGCCATTTGGGGCAATACGAAGATTGGTGGTACCTGGAACGCAAAGACGACGGCACCGCTGTCGTGCGTCATGTTTGGGATCACGTGGCTGTCAACGGATTCGCTAAATCTGAAGGAGAGAAGACCTACACGGTAGATGAATTTCTCTCCGGTAATCATCACGGAACCGCAAAGCAGAAAGTCAAAGACGCACTGGGAATAGTCGAATAATCTAATAACAACCACCCCGCCAGCCACCAACTGGCGGGTTACCACCACGAAACACGAGGAGATGAGGATGAATGAACCGCTACCGAGCGGGCCTTTCGGCTGCGTCCTTGCGGACCCGCCATGGGCATTTAGAACCTACAGGAAAAAGAATGTCGCGCCGGCTAGAGGTCGCCAGCCTTACAGCGTGATGTCGCTAGATGATATCCAGGCGCTACCTGTTGAACAGGTATGCGCCCGCGACTGTTTGCTGTTCATGTGGACCGTTTCACACCTGCAGCGTGAAGCTTTCGATGTTGCTACATCGTGGGGATTCCGTCCCGTCAGCGTGGCTTTTGTCTGGGACAAGGGCCGGATGGGTATGGGCTATTGGACGCGACAGGAAGTTGAAATTTGCCATCTATTCAAGCGAGGTAAGCCGCGCCGTCTTAGCAAAGGCGTTCGTTCGCTGATCAAAGCACCGCGGCGTGAGCATAGCCGTAAGCCTGACGAACAGTATGACCGCATCGAGCGGCTTGTCGACGGCCCGTATCTCGAACTGGTTGCACGTCAAGCTTGGCCGGGATGGTCATCGTGGGGCAATGAGGCTGGCAAGTATGTGGCCGCAAACGACAATCAGGACTTACTAGGGAGGGTGGCTTAATGGCTAAGCTCACAAGGGCGCAGGCTCAGGCCCATACTCAAGCAGTCGCCATCCTACAGAAAGAGCGGCTGTCGGAAGACGATAAGGAGTTTGTCTACAGAAACTGGAACGAAGGCGCGAACCACGTGAATGGCGCAGCAGGTGCTTTCTTCACGCCATTCGACATGGCGTTTGATTTTGCGATAGATGCCGGTGGCGGTCGTATCATCGACCTCTGCGCCGGGATTGGAATGCTGTCTTACGCCATCTGGCAACGCAGCCGATTCAATGACAGCAGGCCGCAGATCACCTGCATTGAGCGTAATGCCGATTACCTAGAGGTCGGGAAAAAGCTACTGCCAGAGGCAGAATGGATTCATGCTGACGTGTTTGACGTTCTGGATATGGGACTGGGGCACTTCGACAGTGCGATTAGCAACCCTCCATTCGGAAATATCAAGCGGAGCAAGAATTCCCCGAGGTACAGCGGAAAGGACTTCGAATTCCACGTCATTGATATTGCGTCCCATCTGGCAGACTACGGCACGTTCATCGTTCCCCAAATGTCGGCAGGCTTCAACTATTCCGGACGGCAGAGCTATGAGCGACAAACCAGTGGCAAGGCCGTTAAGTTTCAGGAGCAGACTAGCCTGCATTTCGATACAGGCTGCGGTGTCGATACCGCCTATTTCATCGATCAATGGAAAGGCGTCTCTCCAATGTGCGAGATCGTTTGCGTTGACTTTACAGAAGCGCGCCCTGTTGCCGCGAAAGCGCAACCGGCGAATGACAACCAGCCTCCCTTACAGGCCAGCCTATTCGGAGACGCCGCATGAGCCATCCCGAACAGTGCCACGTCTGTGCCCGCCACGCCGTCGGCCTCGGCGTGCAGGCAGATCGCGATCCTATCCGCTGGCTGTGCAAGGAATGCGCCGACATTGCCGAGTATATTCGGCACCGCAGGCGGTTGGACCCTTACGAGCTGCGCGCCCTTGATACCGGCGTCGAGGCGGTTGGGGAGTATTTGCAAGAGTTGGGAAAGACCGACCTTAAGGACATGGATGAACTCGAAGCGCGCATGCTCGTGAAGGCCGCGTGGGAAGGGTGCGGGCGGGGGATGCGGGAAGCTTTGAAGGAGGCGCCATTTTGAAACCCCGCTTTAGCTATTCGCCGGCGGTTCGATAGATGGCATCTTCTTGAGTAACGTATCGTTGTATGTGGCGCCACCCTGACCATGATGAACTTTGCGATGGCAGGTTGGGCAAAGTGCAATCACATAGCTGGGGTCATCAGGGCCGCCGTCGCTCACTCGACGGATATGATGAGGTTCCAGGTACGGTTGGCCGTTGATGCGCAGAAAGGGCGCTTGGCAGCCGCAACCCTCACAATGACCGTTGGCCCGAGCAAGCACATAATCTCTAACGTGTCGGCTTCGCTCATAGATGGTGCGAGTTGACGCTTTACCCTCGCGGCTTCCCGCTGCCTGTCGAGCAAGATCTCGCATAGCAGCCAGATCCACAGCGGGGATGGGTTGTTCATCATCGATGGCTTCAACAATGTTCTCGAGGTTTCTAAGTTCGAAGATAATGGCTTTGCGCATATCATTGTTGCGATCGGGCGACTGTCCCCATCGCCAACTCTCGCAGATAAAGCTGCCCAGGAAGATCAGATCTTTGCCTTTTCCGAGGCTTTCGAAAAGGAGTAGATCCTTGCCCAACATAGCATGGTCACGAATTGCTTTATTGCCGCGGACCATTTCCATGTCACCGACTTGACCTTCACCATAATAGTCAAAACGTCCATCGGGCAGATGTTGGTCTTCATAACCGTAATGACTGCCAGCCTTGCCGGTGATGATAATTACAACGTTATGGCTGGAAGGAGTAACGATGCCACCCTGTTGCTGGCCAGCAAACTGACCATGAATGTCGTTTCGCCTGTTATAGTGTCTGCCGACGACAAAACCCCAAGTCATGCTTACCCCGCGTATGAAGCCAGGGTTAAGCACTACAAAAACAACCAGCGGTTTTCCAGTTTAATTCGCAGGAGCCTAAGCGGTCATCCCTACATCAGTCGGCCGTCTCGCAACTGTTGTTCGCGCTCATGTTCGACGCGATCGAGTATCGCAAAAGCTTGATGGGCAACGTCTTCCGTCAACGCAATTTGTAGTCGCCCTTTGAATGTTATCGGCCGCCGCGTGGACTTCGCCACAATGGACCACGTGCCATCACCGCTCTGAAGCATATCGTAGTCTTTACACATCTCTTTCCCTCCCGAGGTAATCATGCAGCAATCTGTATTACCGGATACCGACCCCATGCTCGACGTCGCTCTGTCCTACACGGCGCGTAACTGGCCTGTATTTCCATGCCGTGCCGCCGATGAGGAGTTCGTCGACGAGGACGGCCTTATCGAAATCCTCGCCACCAAAACTCCGCTGACCTCAAACGGGTTCCGCGGCGCGACGCTGAATGAGCGAATTGTACGCGAACTCTGGCGCCGCAATCCCGGTGCTATGATCGGCGTGCCTACCGGTGCGCCTATCGGCGCGTGGGTGTTGGATATTGATCCGAAGCACGGCGGGCCGGATACGCTCGCCTCCTTGGAGGCTGAGCACGGTGCATTGCCGGCCACGCTCACCGCTGAAACTACGAGCGGAGGCCGTCATTACTTCTTCAGGCACAAGGCTGGCGTCCGCAATCGTGGCGCATTGGGTGCCGGCATCGATGTTCGTGGCGACGGTGGCTATGTCATCGCGGCTGGCAGCGTCCCTGCTATTGGCCAGCCTTACCGCTGGCTGGTCGATATGGAGCCGGTCGGTGCGCCGGACTGGCTGCTGGAGCTTGTCCTGCCGCGATCATACGACAGCACGACGATGTATCAGGCGCCGTCGGTCTCTGGCACAATCAACGACCGGTACGTCGAGCGCGCGGTGCAATCTGAGCTCGACGACCTCGCCATGGAACCGATGGGCAACCGCAACAACCGCCTGAACGACGCTGCGTTCCGGCTGGGTACGTTCGTCGGTGCTGGTGCGCTGGCGGAATCCGAAGCGCGGGCATTGCTGCAAGATGTGGCACGCGGCTGGGGCAGGGACTTCCCACGTTGCTGCAAAACGATCGACAATGGGCTGAAGGCTGGCAAGATGCATCCGCGTCAGGCACCAGAAGCCGTCAACGACAATACCAAGCTCGTGGACATTACACGCATGCTCGACAATGCGCGGGCGAAGGTGGAGGGTGGAGAGGTCAACCCAGAAGAACTGGTGACGACCGTCCAGATTGATCCAGAGAAGTTACCGCCCATCGAAGAAGAGCTCACCGACCAACCCATCCTCGCAGCTACGCCATTCCAGTGGAAAGACCCGTCGACACTGCCACGCCGCGAATTCGCTTTCGGCCGGCATTTCATCCGCAAGTATGTCTCAGTCACTGTTGCACCGGGCGGCCTTGGCAAAACCGCAAACAGTATTGTGGAAGCGCTGGCAATGGCTTCGGGCAAAGCCTTGAACGGCGTCAAGCCACCGCGTCGACTTAAGGTCTGGCTGTTCAACGTCGAAGATCCGCGCGACGAGCTTGAGCGACGCATCATGGCAGCGTGCATCCACTTCAACCTGAAGCCCGAAGACATTGACGGCCATCTTTTCCTCGACAGCGGTCGCGAGCAGGAACTTGTCGTCGCTATTGATGACAAGAAAGGCGTCAAAATCCAGGAGCCAATCGTCGAAGCAGTTGCCGAAACCATCCTTGCCAATGGCATCGACGTGATGATCGTCGATCCATTCGTGTCGACGCACCAGGTCAACGAAAATGACAATGGCGCAATCGACAAGGTCGCGAAGCTATGGGCGCAGATTGCGGACTACACGAACTGCTCTATCGACATCGTCCACCACCTGCGCAAGGTAAGCGACCGCGAGGCCACTGTCGAAGACGCACGTGGCGCGGTGGCGTTGATCGGCGCAGCGCGTTCCGTGCGTGTGCTCAACCGCATGTCGGAAGCGCAAGCTAACGAGGCTGGCATTCCCGGTATGGAGCGGTTTGGTTATTTTTCGATCACATATGGCAAGTCGAACCTTACGCCGCTGTCACACCGGTTGGACTGGCGCCATATCGAAAGCGTGGCGCTGGGCAATGGGCGGGGACTCACCCAGCCGCAGGACCATGCACCGGTCGTGACCGAATGGCATTGGCCGTCGAGCGAGGAAGTGGCTGAAGGGCTGACGGACGAACAGAAAGACGCAATCCGTGGCGCTGTGAACGGCGGCATGTACAAGCAGGCGCCGCAGGCCAAAGACTGGGTTGGACATGCGGTGGCATATGCGCTGGGGCTGGATATCGACGACGAGGTGCAGAAGAAGCGTGCGGGCCTTATTACCAAGGCACTCTTCAAGGAAGGTTTCCTGGCGAAGGTCGAGGAGCGCGATCCAGTGCAGCGGAAAACGACGTCGTTTGTGCGGGCGGTTTGATTCAACTGATGCCAGTATAACTTTGCCGCTCGCATTTGCGTGCCCTATCTCATAAGATTAGGCGGTGCCGCCTACGAATCTTCCTCGAACAAATTGGAATACACTATGGACAGTGCGGTGCCCTTCCTGCATGCGCGTGGTCAGTCGGCTGATGAAATTCGGCTGTTGGATTGGAGCCGGAACCCCATAGGGGTGCCAGCGAGTTGGCCGGCGCACTTGGTCACTGCAGTACAGATGATGTTGGCTTCGCATTTTCCCAAAGCAATCATTTGGGGGCCGGAGTTTACGACGATTTATAACGATGCTTTCCGACCAATTCTCGGGGAAAAAGAGAACTGCATGGGAGCATCGTTCCGCGATATCTGGTCGGAGGCTTGGGATGAGTTGCTGCCCATGGTTCAGAAAGCCTACGCTGGCGAGGCGACATTTATCGAAGACTTTCCGCTCGTGATCGATCGACACGGATATGATGAACAATGCTATTTCACATTCTGCTACAGCCCAATCTTTGATGAACAGGGTCGGGTCGGCGGGATGATCGACACGGTCATTGAGACCACGCAAAAAGTGGAAGCCGAAAAGCACGCCCGGATTCTGAATACCGAACTCGCTCACCGCATCAAGAATACCTTCAGCGTGGTGTCCGCTATTGCGAGCCAGACATTCAATAACAATGCCGATGAAGAGGTCATTAATACATTCATAAAGCGGCTTTCTGCGTTGGGGAACGCGCATGATGTACTGAGGCTCGGCAAAAGCTCGGAAGGTTCGTTGCGTCAGATCGTATCTGGAGTAACAACTGCGCTTGCAGTTGACGATCGCGTTCACATGGCAGGGCCAGATGTATCGGTAGGCCCGAAGGGCGCATCGACCATCTCGCTATTGGTTCACGAATTGACAACAAACGCGATTAAGTACGGTGCGCTTTCTAATCCTACGGGGCAGGTGCAACTGAACGTTGCTATATCCAAAAGGCAGGTTGAGCCGGTTTTCTCAATGAATTGGATCGAAATCGGAGGACCGCCGGTAGCCCCGCCGACAAAGTCGGGTTTTGGCTCCAAACTCATAAGAATGGGGCTTCTTGGTTCGGGGGAAGTTAGGTCCGAATATAGACCCGAAGGCTTTAGCGCAGAGTTTTCCGCACCGCTGCTGCAGCTCCAGGGAGAGGGGCGCTTGTTTGACTCAACGTGATATCGGCCGGAAATTAAATCGTGAAAGCGGGGCTTCGGCTCCGCTTTCTTTATTAAGAATCGAACATTGAATAGCGGAATGCGGATTGCTTTTTTTGTTCTTATTAGTGCCGACTTCGAGAGAAGTGAACTTTGTTGATGGAAATGTGAATTTCTGAACTACTGTTTGACAAACAGATTCAGCCTTGTGAAGGTGGGTACAGTTGATATTGGTTTGGGGGGGGGTAAGTTATGGCTAATCGCCTTGTGCTGGATGCTATGATAAGACGAGCAGATTTCTGGCAAAAGGGCGCATCAGAAACTCTCGATATTACGACGAGTGCGAAGGCCGCGGCGTCGATCACATTCGAAAACCTGCGATCAGATTCCAATTTTGTTTTATCGTTGCGCAAGCCTGATTTTCAACGAGAGACTAACCAATGGAGCGTTGCTCAAGCAGTTACATTCATTCAAAGTTTCATTGATGGAGACTTGGTGCCGTCTGTTATCCTATGGCAGTCGGACGAAGGATTTATTTTTGCGATTGATGGAGCCCATAGAGTCAGCTGTTTGCGAGCTTGGATAGAGGACGATTATGGGGATGGCCCCGTATCGATAGCCTTTTTCGGTGGCGAGATTCCTAGTGATCAAAAGAAAGCTGCAAAGGCGATGAGGCTGGAGGTTGAGAAGAAGGTCGGTAGTTATAGGTCATTAAAAGACAAACTTGCTGCAAGAGCAAATAATCCAGATATTGAGTATGATCTAAAAACTAATAAACGGCTCAAAAATTTAAGTGCTAGGCAGTTAGAACTTCAGTGGGTAACTGGTGACGCTGAAGTAGCGGAAGCATCTTTCTTTAAAATCAACACGCAAGGTACGCCACTTGATAAGACTGAGGAGTCTTTGCTTCGAAATCGCAATCGAGCTCCCGCAATCGCGGCCAGGTCAATTGTCAGAGCAGCGACAGGCCATAAATATTGGTCGAAGTTTCAAGACGCTGAGAAGAAGAAAATTGAGAAACTAGCGACAGATGCAAATTTTCTCCTTTTTCAACCTGAGATAGGAACGCCTATTAAAACACTCCAGCTTCCGTTAGGGGGGTCGGCATCGACGCTCGATGCGCTTTCTTTGCTTATCAAATTGCTGTCTATAACAGAGGGCAATCAAATCAAACGGAAGCCGACGCTCGAGGAATCGGAGAATGATGCTGATGGCACAGCTACTATAGCGACCTTGGAGCGTGCGTTAGCGACTCTGAACCGAATGTCCGGAAATGGCGCGGCAAGCTTGGGGCTTCATCCCGCGGTATATTTTTATTCTGATCGCGGTAAATATCTTCCCGATCTATTTCTTGGTATGGCATATTTACTCAAAGGCAAGTTAATCAACAATGACAGTTTGTTTTTCAAAAAATTCACAGATGGACGAGCAAAAATTGAGAAATTTCTAGTGAGTAATAAGCCACTTGTTACTCAGATTCTGCAGCAGATGAATAGCCGTGTGCGCACTGAACGGGTCGCAGATATACTAGATTATCTAGTCAGCAACGCCAGTGAAGAAATAACGATTGAAGGCGTTGCGAACGCAGCGAGGCTGAAGGGGAGCATAATAGATCTACGCGAAAAGGTAGAAGGGAAGGCATTCTCCGACCCTGGTAAATCGGCGATTCTAATTAGGTCGGCTTTGACCTCTACTCTGCGTTGCCCAATTTGCGACGGGATGATGGAGCCGTCTATGTCGGTATCATATGATCACATACTACGAAAAGAGGATGGAGGCACCGGAGATGACGAAAACGGTCAACTCTGTCATCCCTATTGCAACACAGGATACAAAAACTGAGCCTATACAGCCCCTTCCACAACCCGATGTCATAATCAAAATACAACTTCTGATACTGCGCACTTCTTTGTGCGCACTTCTCGAAAAGACCTAAAAGAAGTTCGCAAATGCACGCTGCTTTTGGTGCGTAAGTGTTCTTATATAGAAACTTACGCACAAAGCGCGCGGCGCGCAGTTCTCGAGTTTTGAGAAGTGCGCACTTTTCCTGATTTTTGCCAATTCCAGAATACAACCTGATTTGAGGTCGGGCGCAAAATTTTCGCCACGCTGCGTCGGCCATTAACACCACATTTATCGAGGCGCTGCACACTCGCATCGTCTCTACCACTTTCTGCTTGACACATTCGTTCGAGACTCATTCCATCTTTATATCGGACTACCATCCGATTCGCGCCGCTACCAACGGCATACCGCAATAAACACGAGGAGCTCACATGGCACGCAACCGCACGCGCGCGCCTTCATCTACGACCTCGACCGCCACCAAAACGCAAACCGTCCGCATCAACGGCGCCCGTGTCAAGATTACCACCCGCAATGGCCGCGTTACTACCAAGCCCGCCTTGCCGCTCGAATGGGAATTACAGGCGGCACAAGTAGCCAGCCTGCGCCGCCTGCCACAGTACCAACGCCAGTTCCTGCTGGCGGGTGACATGAACGCCAGCAAGCGTGGGCCAAGAGCCCAGGCCCAGGCAATCGCAACAGGAATGACCAGCGGCGAACCTGACCTTCGCATCTATGGCGAATACGGGCGTCTGCTGATGATCGAGAACAAGGTCGGGCAGGGAAGACTGTCGCCGGCCCAGAAAGACCGCCACGCTGCCCTACAGCGGCTGGGCTACACGGTTCTGGTCATTCGGGCCACCACAACGACAGAAGCCGCTGAGCAGGCCGTTACGGCGGTTCTGGGGTGGCTTGCACAAGAGAAGGGGAAAGCAGCATGAAGAATACGAGACACGGATCACTTGCAGAACAGTTGAAGGCACTTATGGCGTATCGCGATCGACCTGAAGGCCAGCGAGAACCATTACAGACGAACTGGTCTGTTGCGCCTGGAGCGAATGACAATGACCCGGAGGAAGTCGCCGACATGCGTTACGAGCGGGACTGGCGGCAAACGCCGTCCGTGCAAGCCATCATGCAAAACGTTGCGACCGGCGATATCGGGAAGAACGGGAATGGACAGATCGTCCGCATAGGCAATCTGCGGTTCAGCGATGGCAACCAGACAGAAGTCGGCTATGTACTTGGCATCGACGGTGAAGTTCTTCAGGCCGACATACGCATGCCAGCGGGTGCAATGCTCGGCATGAAAGATAAGCCAGACCGAGCGTCGGGCGGCGGAACTGATCCGAAGGATACCAAGGCCAGTAATCACTATTTTCAAGATATGCTTGGAACACAGCCGCATCGATATATTCCATCCGGCAAGCGCCGAAATGGTACGGATTACAGCACTGAAGAATCTGCACGCGTCCTCGCGGAGGCCTACGCAAATACCGACATGGAGAAGGTTACGTTCACACGATATCCAAAAGGGTTACCGTGTGGCTCGCCCAAGGTGGCCGATAGTTTCCTCGGTATGCGAAAGACGACGTGTGCTGGTGGAGGAGACGAATCGTGGGAAGACACACTCTCTGCGATGATAGATCGCGACCTTTGGTTTGAAGCGCTTCAAGAGTTGAAGGACAGTGATCGTGACGTTCTGGATGCGGCCATTGAGGCGGGCAGTCTGGCAGATATCGGAGTGAGTGGCCATCAGCGCACAAAAGAGCGGCAAGGCAAAAGGCGACTGATAGCGGCAAATGATAATCTTGTGGCCGCATTGAAAAAATCTGCGGCCTAACTGCCGCTTTTTGCAATCTCGTGCGGAGTATAGTGAAGGGGTTCAACCGCTATGCGGTTGCCCCGCACTGTTCCGTGCGCGAGGCGACGGACGCTCGGTCATGTTGCAGTTGGGTGCAACCGCTGAACCGGGCGTAACTATCGGCAAGGCAGTGTAGCTGAGAAGGTTGCGGTTCGTTCGTGGCCGTTCCTTGCCATTTTCATCCAGCGCCGTTTCTCCTCCGGCTGCTGGTTCGGCGGGTTGAGCCTATTGCGGTAGGCTCCCCGCCGGCACGATTGGCTTGATTGATTGTTGGGCTCTCCTAATTGATAGTTTGAGGAGCCAGACATGACGTATTCCGCAACGAAGAGTCCGTTTCGTACCGGTGTCCGAGGGCTATGCCCGAGGTGCCAACAAGGACACCTGTTCAAAGGCTATCTAACACTAGCCAAGCAGTGTGAGGTTTGCGGTCTGGACTATTCGTTCGCCGATCCCGCTGACGGCCCCGCATTCTTTTCGATGTCGATCGCCGCGGTGCCTGCGCTGCTATTCGGTATCTGGTTGCAATCAGTTTTTGATCCACCGATCTGGGTTCATGCAATCACGACCCTGCCGATAATCGTGATTGCATGTGTTCTGTTGTTGAGACCAATTAAAGGTTGGTTGGTCTGCTCCCAGTATTTTCATAAAGCTGAGGAAGGAAGGATTGATACCGACTGGCGGCCAGGTCCGCGATAGTCTGTTTCAACTGGCTGGCTCAACGGAATCTACCGGTGACGACTGCCGCGGCCCTTCATGAGCATGCATGCAACCAAGGCCACCAGACCGACGGATGCCCACGCCGATGCGGTTCCGGGATTTTCGCGTGCGTATTGCACAGCACGTTGACCATGTTCACGTGCCCCTTCGGCGAGCACATTCACCACGTCCTTCGTGGATGCGAGGGCGTTGTCGGTTGCGCCGGATAGATTCCCGAGATGATCTGACAATCGGGACGATAGGCTGCTGATTTCCTTGCGCAGTGCGTCGATTTGTTCGGAAAGCATGCCTTCGGTGGTCTGTGCCATTTCATTCTCCTTTTCGATTACGAGGAGAGAACGGGCGTCATCGATTAATTGTTCCATTCAATTTCAGCGGGCGAGAGCGCTGGTGTGCTCGCCGGTCTCATAAGCCGGATCTGATCGGTTCGATCCCGATGCCCGCAACCAATTAGAGAGCAGCTGACTCTTAATCAGCTGTGCGAAGGTAAGCATGGCCAGACGTGATCAGCGCAGCGCGGAAGCGGCTGCTTACCGCAAGCTCTACAAGACCGCACGCTGGCAACGCTTACGTGAGCGGCAACTGACTGCACATCCATTGTGTGCGTATTGCTTACAGCAAGAGGACGTAACACCAGCGACGGTGTGTGACCATGTGCGACCACATAGGGGTGACGAGGCGCTGTTCTTCGATCCAGACAATCTCCAAAGCCTTTGCGCCCCCTGCCATGACCGCATCAAGCGTCGTGAAGAGCTCGGACAGGACGTCGTTCGGTTCGGACCAGACGGATGGCCGGTCAGTTGAAGTGATACATCAAGAAAAGTCGAAAAAATATTGAAAAATATCACTTTTTTCGAAAATTCTGCTCGACGACCCTCGAGCGATGTGATATCATGGAGGGTCACCCTCTGAACCCCATCGAGGGGGGCATCAAAAAGTCCCAAGGCGCGGCAGCCCCGGACCGGCGGGGTCCGACAGCGCACGCATCTGCAATTCAAAACATGACCCCATAAGGATTTCATTCCATGGCAAAGCCGAGAAATCCCCTCGGCAAAGCGAAGGTCGAGGGTCGCGACAAAATCAATGCCGGCCGGTACAAAAACCGCGCTGAACCGGCCGCCAATGGACCGCTTGGCGCCCCTCCCGTCTGGTTGAAGGATAGCGCTGAGATTAAAGCGAAGTCAGCCTGGAAGCTTTTTGCGAAAGAACTGCCGTGGCTGAACGAATCGCATCGTACACTGGTCGGTATGGCCTCGACTATTCAGGGCCGCATCATGGCTGGGCAGGAAGTTGGTGTGCAGGCAATGAACCTGCTTCGCCAGATGCTGGGCCAGATGGGTGCGACGCCTGCTGACGCGTCCAAGGTTGCGACGCCTGACGAGGGCGAGGAAAAGGATGATCTGCTTGACTGATATGCCTGCGCTTGAGCGTGTGAGCGCTTATGCGCAAGCTGTCATTGATGGCAGAGAAGTTGCCGGCCCTCACGTTCGTAATGCCTGCCGCCGCCATTTCGACGATCTCGAACACGGGCACGAGCGCGGACTGTATTGGGATGACGACGCAGCCGATCGCGTGTTTAGGTTCTTTGAGGGTCGGCTCAAACTTTCCGAAGGCCAGTTTGAAGGCAAGCCATTTAAATTGCATGCCTCACAGGCTTTCAAGCTTGGGTCGCTGTTCGGGTGGAAACGTGCCGACGGTTCGCGCCGCTTTCGCCGCGCCTACATCGAGGAAGGCAAGGGCAACGGTAAGTCACCGTTTGCTGGCGGCGTCGGTCTGTACGGTCTGATCGCGGACAAGGAGGCTGGCGCGCAGATCTATGCTGCGGCTGCCAAGAAGGAGCAGGCAGGGATTCTGTTTCAGGACGCCGTGAAGATGGTTCGCGCTGCCCCGGCACTGGTCGAACGACTGAAATTCAGCGGCGGTATCGGGCGCGAGTTCAATATAGCGCATCATAAGTCGCAGTCGTTCTTTCGCCCCATATCGAAGGATTCGGGTAAGTCCGGCTCTGGTCCGCGACCGCACTTCGCGCTTTGCGACGAGGTGCACGAACATCCCGACCGCTCGACGATGGAAATGCTGGAGCGCGGCTTCAAGTTTCGCCGTCAGCCTCTGCTGTTGATGATTACGAACTCGGGCAGCGACCGAAACAGCATTTGCTGGGAAGAGCACGAGCACGCCGTCAAGGTGGCAGCGGGCACGCAAACACCGGACGAGGATTTTACCTATGTCGGCGAGGTGATCGACGACACGACGTTTTCCTATGTCTGCGCGCTGGACAAGGGCGACGATCCGCTCAAGGACGAAACCTGCTGGAAGAAGGCTAACCCGCTTCTGGGCGTTATCCTGACGCAGAAATATCTGGCCGGCGTTGTCGCTCAAGCAAAGCAGATGCCAGGCAAGCTGAACGGCATTCTTCGGCTACATTTCTGCTGCTGGACCGATGCCGACAAGGCATGGATGCCGCGCGAGACCGTCGAAAGCGTAATGGACGATTTCGATCCTGAAGTCGAACACGCAGACAAGCCGGTTTTCATGGGCGTCGATCTGTCGGGCAGCAAGGACATGACGGTACTGGCGTGTGTTGTCCCGACTGGCTTCACGGAAATGAAGCGTGAGGACGGGTCTACCGTCAATCTGCCGACGTTTGATGCGTGGGTTGAGGCTTGGACGCCAGCCGATACGCTGGAAGCGCGAGAACAGGCTGACAAGGCGCCATATGCGCTCTGGGTAAAGCAGGGCTGGTTGAATGCCCCGCCCGGCAAGCGAATTCGATATGACTTCGTAGCCTCTCGGGTGCAGCAAATCGATCAGGCTTTCGATATCAAGGCCATCGCTTATGACCGCTACGCTTACGACAAGTTCCGCGAGGAAGTCGA
Organism: Brucella ciceri; assembly: GCF_041930145.1. Lineage (NCBI taxonomy): Bacteria > Pseudomonadati > Pseudomonadota > Alphaproteobacteria > Hyphomicrobiales > Brucellaceae > Brucella > Brucella ciceri. The sequence continues at coordinate 145,359 of NZ_JBHEEV010000009.1, forward strand.
AGCGCTCGGGTTGGACATTGAACATGTCGCACACCCACAGGGCGGCAAGGTTCGGGCTCGGCCTGAGCCTACAAAGGTTGAAGCGGCAAAAGCTGCTGGCCTGCCACCGCCGCAAGGCTTGTGGATGCCGGGTTCGGTTTTGGCGCTTGAGGACATGATTATCGACGGTCGCATTCGCATGCGGCGCAATCCGGTGCTCATGACCGCCCTGATGGGCGCCACCTTCGATCATGACCCGCAAGACAACCGATGGTTCGTCAAGACGAAGGCATCAGTGCGCATCGACGCTGCTGTCGCTCTGGCAATGGCGGTTGGCGTGGCGATGGATACACCGATCGAGCCAGCCGACATCGACGACTTCGTCAACAACATGATCACTGTAACCTGGTAGGAGTGCCCATGGGCCTTTTGACTTGGGTCGGGAAGCCTTTCGGGCTTCTTTCCGGCCCATGGCGCGCATTCTTTGGAATGTCGACGACGAGCGGCGAGACGGTCACTTATGAGCACGCCATGCAGCTTGATGCTGTCTGGGCGTGTGTGAACCTGATTTCCAATGCCGTGAAAACGCTGCCCTGCAATGTCTACAAGGGCGATGGCGTTGACGTCGATTATGAGAATCCGCTGTACGAACTGCTGCACGACTTGCCGAACTTGGACGATAGTGCGTCAGATTTCTGGGGTATGGCTGCCCTTTGCCTTTGCCTTGATGGCAATTTCTTCGCGGAGAAGAAGAAAAATGGCGGTCGCCTGGTAGCGTTAAACCCGTTCAATCCGCTTTGCGTTGATGTGAAGCGGGATGACCGGAACAACCGCTACTACGAAGTCACCGAACAGTACAAGAATGGCAAGAAGGGTGGCGTCCGCAAAATCCGTGAAGAGGACATGCTTCATGTCCGCGGATTGGTCATGCCGGGCTGTGACCGCGGCCTTTCGCCAATTGCCGCTCAACGCAATGTGATCGGTAACGCCATGGCCGGCGAGAAGACGTCGGGCCGTATGTTCAAGAACGGCATGATGGCTTCGGTCGTCTTGTCATCGGACCAGGTTCTGAAGCCCGATCAGCGCAAGCAGATTGCGGAATCGTTGCAGGCATTTGCCGGTGCCGACAAGGCAGGAGGGATTGCGGTGCTGGAGGCGGGTCTCACCCCGTCGCAGATCACCATCAACCCCAAAGACGCGCAGATGCTTGAGACGCGCCAGTACAGCGTCGAGCAGATCTGCCGCATTTTCGGCGTTCCACCGGTCATGATCGGGCATGCCGCGAATGGCACGACGACGTGGGGCAGCGGGATAGAGCAATTGATCCTGCAGTTCACCAAGACCTGCCTGGCGCCACTGCTAAAAAGCATTGAATCCGCGATCTACCGCGACTTGCTTGATGCAAAGACCCGCAAAACGACTGTCGTGAAGTTCAATATGGAAGGTCTGCTGCGTGGTGATAGTCAGGCGAGGGCGGAGTTCCTGCAGAAGATGGTCCAGAACGGCATTTACACGCCGAACGAGGCCAGAGCTTACGAGAATAAGCCAAAGATGGATGGCGGCGACGAATTGATCGTCAACGGCACCATGCAGCCTCTGTCCATGGTCGGACACAACGGCGGGTCTCCGCTGGATGATGCACAGCCAAGCGCTGGATAAGGGAAAATCATGAAATTCGAACACATTTTGACGGCCTTCGAGGCCGAACCGTGGGCGATTCAGCGCGAAAAACTGGCCGTTTTGGCAGATGTTCTTGCGGCACGTGTGGCGGGCGACAAGCTCGTCACATCTGAATTTGCAGCGGCTGTTTCTGATGCTCGCGCAAAGGAAATCGCCGAAATTGACGGCAAGGTCGCAGTGATCCCGGTTTATGGCGTATTGGCCGACCGAATGGACCTGTTCTCCGCTATGAGTGGCGGCACGTCTTATGCCGGTATCAAGCGTCAACTGCACAGGGCACTGTCCAACGAGGATGTGAAGGCGGTTGTTCTTGATATTGATAGTCCTGGCGGCTCGGTACCGGGCACGGACGAACTCGCAACGGAAATTCGTAAACTGCGCGGCGGCGAAAAGCCGATCACAGCGCAAGTGAACTCGCTGGCTGCGAGCGCTGCCTACTGGATTGCGTCGTCTGCCGACGAAATCGTTGTTACGCCGTCCGGGCGTGCGGGGTCGATTGGTGTCTATACGGCACACGACGATATCTCTGCCGCGTTGGAAAAGGCTGGCGTCAAGCGCACCTACATTTCGGCAGGCAAGCACAAGGTCGAAGGCAATGAAACCGAACCGCTCGGAAAGGACACGCTGGCCTACATTCAGGACAGTGTAAACCGCTCCTATGGCCGGTTTTTGCAGAGCGTTGCCGATGGGCGTGGCGTCACGAAATCCAAAGTAGAAGACGGATTTGGTCAGGGCAGGGTGTTCTACTCTGAAGCGCTGATCGACCGGGGTATGGCTGATCGTATTGCCACACTTGACGAGACCTTGGCCCGATTGGGCGCGAACACCGAGCCGGAATATGTCCGCCGCGTAAAGGCGGCCAACGCCGCAAAGGCAGAAGCCGCACAACTGTTGGCCCACAAAATGGCCTCTGGCGAAGTAATCACCAAACGCGAATTCGAAAACGGGATCAGGGGACTGATCGGCTTGTCGAACTCGGAAGCGGAGCGAGCCGCATCGCTCTACTTCAAGGAACATCAGGGGGAACCTGATGCTGATGCGGAAAACGCCGCTGTTTCGGCGGCCCTAGAACGGCTTTTAGCCGAAACACGCACCTTCACCATTTAGTATCAGGAGGACGAATGTCCGAAGTTTCTCTTGCCGAGAAGATCGGCGAGCTTGGCCAGTCTTTGGCTTCTATCAAGGAAAAGGTCGGCAATCTCGCGACCGATTTCACCACGCAGCTTCAGCAGCACGGTACAGTATCCACCGAGCTGACCGGCAAGGTCGACAAGGCGCTGTCTGAACTCGGAGACACCACGACCCGAATTAGCGAACTGGAAAAGCGCGCCGCTCGTGAACGCGATGACGTTGCGCAGGGCCCGCAGGACGTTGGCGATATCGTCGTGGCGTCCGAAAAGTTCAAGTCGACCGATGTGTCTGGCGCATGGCGCGGTTCGATCCGTGTCGGCATGGAACGCGCTGACATTACCTCGGGCAATACCACTGTCGGTGCCGGTCGTTCGGCTGGAACCTCGCTCGTACCGGGACAGCGCGTGCCAGGCATCATTGCCCCGCCTAATCGCCAGCTGACGATCCGCGACCTGATTGCTCCCGGCCAGACCTCGGCCGCAAGCGTCGAATTTGTCAAGGAAACGGGCTTTACGAACAGCGCTGCGCCGGTCGCAGAAGGCACGCAGAAGCCGAAGTCTGACCTGACCTTCGATATGGAAACCACGCCTGTTCGCACGCTGGCCCATATCTTCAAGGCGAGCCGGCAGATCCTCGATGATGCTCCGGGCCTTGCAAGCTATATCAACGCTCGCGGCACGTACGGGCTCAAGTTCGTTGAAGAAGGACAGCTTCTGAACGGTGACGGTACTGGTCAGAACCTGCACGGCATTCTCCCGCAGGCATCGGCCTTCACTCCGGCGTTCACTCCGGAGAACGAAACGGCAATCGACCGCCTGCGACTGGCAATCCTGCAAGTCATTTTGGCTGAGTACCCGGCGAGCGGCTTCGTTCTGCATCCGACGGACTGGACCAAGATCGAGCTGACCAAGGATCTTGGCGGCAACTACATCGTCGGTAATGCCCAGTCCCCGATCGGTCCTTCGCTGTGGAATCTGCCGGTCGTCCAGACCCAGGCAATTTCTGCTGGCAAGTTCCTGACCGGTGCGTTCAATCTCGGTGCGCAGATCTTCGACCGAATGGGCGTCGAAGTGCTTCTGTCCAGCGAGAACGATAAGGACTTCGAGAACAACATGTTCACGATCCGTATCGAAGAGCGCCTTGCGCTGGCGGTTTACCGTCCAGAGGCATTCGTGACTGGCGACGTCAATCCGCCTGTAACTCCTTAATCGTGATGGGGCGCTTCGGCGCCCCTTTTCACGAGGAAATCATGAAAATCAAAGCGCTGAAAACCTTGGTCGGCAATTATGGCCGATTGGACGAAGGCATGGTCGCCGATCTGCCAAACTGGCAAGCCGGACCGCTTCTGGCGCTTGGTTATGTCGAGAAGTTTACGGAGGTTGGCGATGGCCGACACGAAGACACGCAAACGCCGGGTGGCGAGCTACATCGGGGCGGGAATCGTCGATCCAAATCCGGCTCCCGAGCCAGAACCTGAGCCTGAAACGCCGCCGGAGGGTGGTGGCGATGGCACTGGTTGACCTGGAGCTGTTGAAGAAACACCTTCGTGTGTTTCATGACGACGAAGATGCCGAGCTGGAAGTTTATCTGGCTGCAGCGGAAACGATCGTCGTCGAATATGTCGACAGGGAAATCGTGGCTACCGGCGCGACGCCTACCTTGCCGGATGGCATTATTGTTACGCCGCCCATCACGGCAGCGATCTTGTTGGTTGCGGCTGATCTGTACGAGAACCGCGAACCTGACATGAAGGCCGAAGGCAACGCAGTTCTGCCGCGTCACGTTCGGGCGCTACTTGCACCATATCGGGTTTGGCGCACGTTGGCGGTGGAAGAGTAGCGTTCGGCTTTCCTGTTCATCGCAAGTTCATGCATAATTCTTCAAGATGCGTCTTGAAAGGAGTATGCAGAATGAAGCTTGTTAAGGGACTTATTGCTGGGGTTCTGGGCGTCGGGCTGCTGATCGGGGCAGGTGCTGCGCAAGCTGCACCAACAATCAACGTTGCAAAGCTGGACATTAGCTCCAATGTTGAGCAGGTCCGGGATCATCGTGGACATCATTCGCGGAAACACTGGAAGAAGCGGCATTACTACAAGCGCCATCATTGGCGCTCGCACCACCGCCATTACCGTGGGCCACGGTGGCATTCACACCGCTATTACCGACATGACGGCTGGCGTAATCACCATCGTCACCACTATCGCGGTGGGTATTACATCAGAAGAGGGTACTGATTTTAGGGCGCTACGGCGCCCTTTTCTTACGGAGTAATCAATGCCCTGGCTCCACTTCACAGCCACCTACGACTTTATTCCAAAGCCTGCGGTAACGATCCGCTACCCGGCGGGCTACGTCGGGCTAGTGACCACACCTTGCGCTAATCGCGCTGTTGCCGCTGGCAAAGCCGAGCGACTTCCAACCCCCAACAGAGACGAGGCTGAAGCATGGCGAAGCGCGCAGGTGCCGGCAGCCTGAACTGCCGTTTGACGTTTCAGCGTCGCGAACAGATAAGCGATGAATGGGGCGGCACGCGCGGTGAGTGGGTTGACCAGTTCACCGTGCCGGGAAGGCTGGAACCGCGTTACGGCAGCAATGCCGAAAGCGTCATGGCGGCGCGAATGCAGTCCATGCAGCCGTACAATCTGACCATCCGCGGCAGCACCGCGGCAAGGCAGATAACCGCATCGTGGCGGGCCTACGACGCTCGGGCGGGTAAGACCGGGGACAAGCCCAACCGGGTTTTCGGAATCAAAACCGTCGTCAATCCGGACGAGCGCAATGCCTATTTGGAAATGCTCGTTGTTGAAGGCGAGGAAACGTGATGGCGGTTAAGATAAAAGGTCTGGATCGCCTGCAGATAAAGCTCAAGAAATTCCCGGAAGTTGCTGAAACACTTGTCAAAGCCGCTATGGAGCAAGGCGCGCAGGACATCGTCAACATGATGCAAAACCTTGTTCCCGTCGATGATGGCGAACTGATGGAAAGCATCGGTTGGACGTGGGGCCAAGCGCCCAAGTACAGTCAGCGCATTGGCAGCGTTAAGTCGAATGACGGCAAGCTGACAATCACGATTTACGCCGGCAATTCCAAGGTGCGTTACGCACATCTGGTCGAATTCGGCAGTGCGCCACACATGAACGGCGGCATGTTCCCCGGAACATTCAACCCTGGGTCCAAGGCGCAGCCCTTCTTTTACGTCTCATGGCGAGCTAAGCGGCGAAGTGCACGGGCCCGAGTGTCGCGCGCAATTACCAAGGCAGCCAAACAGATCGCGGCGGACCGCTAATGGACCCGGTTTTAGAACTTCAAGGCGCAATTATTCAGCGATTGCGCAGCTTTCCCGCGCTTGTCTCGCTGATTGGTCAGCGCAGCTACGATAACCCGCCGACGAATGACCAAGGGCAAGTCTCACCCTCGATCTTTCCGTATGTCAGCATCGGCGCGTCGAGCGCTCAACAGGCAAACGCCGACTGCATTTTCGCTGACGATATCATTTTCCAACTGGATGTCTGGTCGATTGAGCCAGCCAAAAAGCAGATGCGCGACATCGCAAACGCGGTGCGTCTTGCAACACGAGGGTGGGAGCCTGCTTTGGCATCTAATGCCCTCGTGACATTCGACTACTGGCGAACTGACTACATACAGGACGGCGCGATCAATCATGCGTCGATCCGTTACACGGCGATCATCGAGCAGCCCTAGGGCCCTCCACGCCGACCACCCCAAAAATCTGTCTATACGCCGCCCCTCTGGGTGGTCTTTTTCGTATGGAGGCCACAATGGCTCAAGCTACGACGATCAAAGGCGGCAAGGTCCGCGTGAAGATCGGCAAAGTTGGCGTAGGAGGTGAAATTACCTATGCCGCACCGTGTGGTTTTACTCAAAGGTCGATTAGCCTTACCAAAAACCTGAATGAAGTACCGATCCCGGATTGTGAAGACCCCGATAAGGTCGACTGGGTTGGGCGCGACGCGGTCTCGCTGTCGATGGGGGTAAACGGCGAAGGCGTATTGGCTGCGGAGTCAGTCGAAGATTGGCTTGATGCTGCGGAATCGATTGATAGCGTCCCCGTCCAGATTGATCTCGAGTTTCCCGCTAAGACCTACACGTATACCGGCAAAATGCACGTCGAAAGTCTCGAAATTGGCGGCAACAACGGCGAGCGAGCGACAAACAACGTTTCTATGCAGTCGGACGGCGAGATGGTCCGCACCTCTGCTCCGACGGCCCCGTAATGAGCAGGGACGCGAAAGTTGAACTCGACTGGGCGGATGGTACTTATACCTTCCGCCTCGGTTGGGGGGAATTGGAAGCATTGCAGGAGGCGTGCGACGCCGGCCCCTGGGTCATTCTGGAGCGGCTTTTCACCAAACAATGTCGGGTCGGCGATATTGCCCATGTTATCCGGCAGGGACTGATTGGTGGAGGCTTGGAGCCGACCGCCGCCACGAAACTCGTGCGAACTTACATCGAAAAGCGCCCGCCTGCCGAGAATATCGTCTTCGCCACCATCATTCTCCAAGCGGGTATTCAAGGCGTGCCGGAGGAGCCTGTGGGGGAGCAAGCAGCGGCAAATCAGACGGAGAACAGCTTGACAGTCTCCCCAACGGAAAAGTCAGATTTGCCGCGGTCTACGGCAACGGCGCGGCGCTCGGCTTCACGCCGCAAGAAGTAAGGCAAATGTCCATGTGGCAGTTCATGGCTGCTGTTGACGGTTACGTCAAAGCTAACTCGACCGACGATACCGGCTTGAGCCAGGCGGAAAAAGACGAGCTTTGGGAGTGGGTGAGCGAGGGGTAGGGTTGCTTTCTAGTAGCAACCCAACTGTGTCGCTTCAGCCTGCGCCTGAGCGCGTTCAGCTTCCAGTATTCCAGCATAGTTGGCCCGGCTAAGCAGTTGTTGGCATCTTAGTTCTTTGTTCGCCGTGTCCGATGCCTGATTGCTGGCGCAACCGGACAAAGCCAACATTGCTACGCAAACTGTAGTTATCGCTTTCATAGATCTTCCTCCTCGCAAAGGAGTATGGCTCGTGTCGGCATGATTGGTAAAGTGACGCCGCAAATCTACTTAAACGGATTCAGCGACTTTGCGCCTTTGGCCTTCGGATCGATGGTCAAAGTATATGTGCCGCCCGGCAACCTGTAAGGCGCGCATCGTTGTAGGGCCCGGTTGAGCGATTCCACGCCAGCCTTTCCGATCCCGTCTTTCGGGAACTCTTTGGCAGTCACATCCGACAAATCCCCATCTTTATCCAGTTCGACAGAGAGAACAATCTTGCTTGCCAATTTCAAAGAAGCAGGCGGGTTCCAGCACTCCAGAGCGGCCCGCGCGAAGGCAGCGTCCTGCTCATTAGCCAGCACTGGCATTGCCACAACGGCGGCAGCAATCACCAAAAAACATACTCTCATGGAGCCTCTCTGCCATGGCAACCAACCTTGAATCCCTTGTCGTTCAATTTTCAGCCGATTTCAAGCGATTGGAAAACGCCATCAATCGGCAGCGCGGACAGTTTACGCGTCAGATGCGCCAGATGGAGAAGTCCGCAGATGTCAGCGTACAGCGCATCAATGCGGCACTTGGCAACATCGGCAAGGGTACGATGCGAGACCTAGCGGCCCCTTTGACCGGCATTACTGCCGCGTTGGGTACGCGAGAGTTGATGCAGTACGCAGATGCCTGGACACAGGCGGGGAACCTTATCCGCGCGTCCGCGACCGCCGCGGGCGTCGGCGCTCGCTCGTTGAATGAATTGAAGGACGGGGCCAACGAAGCTCGAACAAGTCTTGAAGCCTATACTGATCTGTATGCTCGGCTGATCAGATCAGCCTCCGCTGTAGCCAAGTCTGAAGACGAGATTGCTTTGGCGACGTCGCTTGTCTCGAAAGCCTTTAAGGCAGGCGGGGCATCGGCACAGGAACAAGCTGCTGGCATCCTCCAGCTTGGTCAGGCGCTTGGATCGGGCGTGCTGCAAGGTGACGAACTCCGGTCGTTGCGTGAAAACGCGCCGGTCATTGCGAAGGCAATTGCTGACGAGTTTAATACCACTATTGCAGGATTGAAGCAGCTTGGTGCTGATGGGAAGCTGACGTCTGATCGCGTATTCAAGGCTATCCTGAATGCACAGAAGGGGATCGAAGCGCAGTTTAAAGCAACGAACTCAACGATCGCTGACGCCTTCACGCAGATTAATAACGAGTTTACCGCTTATATCGGCAATGCCGACAAGTCAGCGGGCGCAAGTAGGCAACTGGTGCAGGCGCTTCAGTTTGTTGCCGACAACTTCAAAGAAATTGCCGACGTCGTCGCAGCCTTTGCGACAGTGCTGATTACCGCATTCACGGGGCGGGCAATTGCTGGCGTTGTCGTCGGACTTGGTCAGGCAGTGGTAGCACTGGGCTCATTCCTGACCGCACTACGCACCGGAACAAGTGTTGTAGCAGCGTTCAGCGCGTCTCTCGGCCCGATAGGGCTTCTGGCCGGTGCCGCGGCCGGAGCGGTTTATTTGCTCTATAACAACATGTCGTCGGGCGACCGGGCGGCGAAGGCGTTTAGTTCTGCGATAAACTCGAACGAGGAGGCGCTGAACAGTGCGGCTTCGGCGTCGAAGGCATATCAAGCTGAGCTGGTAAAGCAGATCGGCCTGCAACTTGAGACAGCGCGAGCAACCGCTACTACGGCAGATGCCGCATTTGACAAATTGCTTATTAAAATGCAGGCCCTTCGTGAATGGGGGCTGGAATTTTCGCCGCTAGAATCCTGGGCCGCGGTCGCTAAAAAGGAAGCTCAGGCTGCGGATGATGCTGCTTATAGGTTAGAAAAACAGCATAAACGAGCTCAAGAAATCCTCGCCTCAACCCCATCGGGCTACGGCGGCGGTATCGCAACGACACCAGACGATAAGAAAAAGGGTCGAACGAAGAAAACTCCCGCCGAGCGTTTCGACAGCGACATTCAACGTATCGCCGACCGCACAGCCGCCCTTGTCGCAGAGACCGAAGCACAGCGCCAGATCAACCCGCTGATCAACGACTATGGCTATGCCATGGAGAAGGCGCGTACTGAGCAGGAACTGCTCAATGCGGCGCAAAAGGCGGGCGTGGCGCTAACGCCCGAACTGCGGGCGCAGATTGCCCAGACTGCAGACCAGTGGGCATTAGCTAGCGCAGAGGCTAATAAGCTTGCGGAGGCGCAGAACCGGATCAAGGAAACCGCTGAAGATATGGCGGCCTTCCAGAAGGATCTAGTTGGCGGGATTGCTGATGACTTTCTAAACGGCGCAAAGTCAGCTGAGATTTTCGCGAACGCTCTTGGCCGCATTGCACAAAAGCTAATCGATATCGGCCTTGCGAATATCTTCGATACTGACAAAGGCGGCTTCGATTTATTCGGTGTACTGGGTGGCATCTTCCGTAAAAACGGTGGTCCGGTAAAGCGCGCAGGCGGTGGCATTGTTCGCGGTCCTGGCGGGCCACGTGGCGACAAAATCCCGGCGATGCTGAGCGACGAGGAATTCGTCGTTAATGCGGCCGCGACAAAGCGCAACCGTGCTTTGCTGGAAGCCATCAACAGCGGGCGTGTTATCGGATTGAAGGACGGCGGCTCACCTTTACGCGCGCCATCCATGCCGATCCTGCGCACATCTGCTACGGCTCAGCAGGCACAAGCCGGGATTGCCGACGTTCGGGTCTTTGTGGATCGCGACGGAAACTGGCAGGCCGAAGTCGAACGCATCTCGCAGCGCAACGTCAAGCAGGGGCTGGCTTCCTACGATAAGTCGGGAGCCGTCCGGACCGCGCGTGATCTGCGGCAGGTAAACTCAAGAGGGTTGGCAAAGTAATGGCTGAACTACTTCCGACTGGCCTTCGATATCAGCCGACTTTCCCGGTCCTGAACCGCCCGGTTTCCATGTCTCAGTACGGGGATAGGGCGATATCCGCGATTGAGAACGGCGATCCGTTCTGGACGTGGACGGCGAAAATAAAAGCGATGACGAACGCGCACCGCCAGAGGCTCGAGGCCTTCATCGATCGGTGCCGCGGCGGTCAGGTGACGGTGCACTATACCCCCAAGCATGTTTGCATTCCTCAAGCCTACTGGGGCGACGCAAGCAACCCGGCGATTGGCGGTACGGCAACCTTGGGCGCGATCAACGGCAATACACTTACATTAAACGGGGTCGCAGTGGGGCTGAAGCTGACGAACGGCGACTTGGTGGGCTTCACGATTGGCGACTACAACTTTATCGCCCGCATCGTTGCCGACGCCACAGCGGCCAGCACGAGCGTGCAGGTGAAGGTTGAGCCCTTTCTGCCGTCCTACATCACTGTCGGTGCCACTGTCAGGTTCAAAGACCCCGTTATGAATATGCGGCTCATGCCGCGGACATGGGAAATTGGCGAGGGCAAGTTTCCCGATGCGTCTTTTCAGTTAATTGAGGTGCCGAGGTAGCCATGGCTACCGCTGTCGCCGAGCGCGAATAGCACGAATCCAGGTGTTGTTGAACATAATGGCCCCGATGGCCAACGCGACGGCACCCATGGCGATCATGCCGATAGCCACGCCTTGGTCTCCGAACTGCTGATATAACCAGCCCGTTTTTTCTACTGCCTGGGCAGGGTTTCCAAGGCGAAGAACGCCTTGGATCAAGGCGCCAAAACCGACAATCAACATGCAAACGCTTCTAATCATGCCGGCCAGTTATCAGTTGGGCGCGGTTCAATCCACCCTTTCATTGGTTTGACGGTAACTCATGGCCTTTCCAGCACGTCTACAGCA
>NZ_JBHEEV010000010.1:0-122860 GCF_041930145.1 Brucella ciceri
CGCAAGCGCACCGGCACCATCACGCTCGACGGCAAGGACATCATGCGCGTGCCGTTGCACCGCATCGCCTATGCGGGTCTGGGCTTCGTTCCGGAAGAACGCGGCATCTTCGCCACCTTGAACGTGCACGAAAACCTGCTTCTGCCGCCGGTCGTCGCCAGGGACGGCCAGAGCGCCATGTCGCTCGACGAGATCTACGAACTCTTTCCCAACCTGCATGAGCGCCGCAACAGCCCCGGCACCAAGCTGTCGGGCGGTGAGCAGCAGATGCTGGCGATTGCGCGCATCCTGCGCACCGGCGTCAAGGTGCTGCTCCTCGACGAGCCGACCGAGGGGCTTGCGCCCGTCATCGTGCAGCGCATCGGCGATGTGCTGGTGGAACTGAAGAAACGCGGCATGACCGTGCTTCTGGTCGAGCAGAACTTCCGCTTTGCCGCCAAGGTCGCCGACCGCTTCTACCTCATGGATCATGGCGTGGTGACGGACAACTTCCCCACCGCCGAACTGCCCGCCCGCATGGCAGAACTCACGCATGCATTGGGGGTCTGAATGACAATGATTTTTGGAATACCCTTGCAGGCACTTCTCGGGCAGTTGCTGGTCGGCCTCATCAACGGCTCCTTCTATGCGATGCTGAGCCTCGGCCTTGCCATCATCTTCGGCCTCCTGCGCATCATCAACTTCGCCCATGGCGCGCAATATATGCTGGGCGCCTTTGTCGGCTATCTGCTGTTGAGCTGGCTCGGCATCGGCTACTGGCCGGCGCTGATCCTCGCCCCGCTCATCGTCGGGCTGGGCGGCGCGATCGTGGAGCGCGTGGCGCTGTCGCGGCTCTATAATCTCGACCCGCTCTATGGCCTGCTCTTCACCTTCGGCCTGGCGCTCGTGATCGAAGGCACGTTCCGCTATTATTATGGCGCGGCGGGCCAGCCCTATGCGGTGCCGCCGTCGCTTGCGGGCGGACATAATCTGGGCTTCATGTTCCTGCCGAACTATCGCGCCTGGGTGGTCGTCGCCTCGCTCATCGTCTGCCTTGGCACATGGCTCCTGATCGAAAAGACCAAGCTGGGCGCCTATCTGCGCGCCGCGACGGAAAACCCGACGCTGGTGAAAGCCTTCGGCATCAATGTGCCGCTGCTTCTGACTTTCACCTATGCGCTCGGTGCCGCCCTTGCCGGACTTGCGGGCATCATGGCCGCGCCGATCTATCAGGTCAGCCCGCTGATGGGCTCCAACATCATCATCGTGGTCTTTGCCGTGGTGGTGGTCGGCGGCATGGGATCGATCCTCGGCGCCATCATCACCGGCTATGTGCTGGGGCTGGCGGAAGGTCTCACCAAGGTCTTCTATCCCGAAGCTTCCAGCATCGTCATCTTCGTCATCATGGCCATCGTTCTTCTGGTGCGCCCCGCCGGACTGTTCGGGAAGGAGGCCTGACATGGCTGATACCGCTCTCAAGGCAAATACGGCCTCGCGCGACAGCAAGGCGCCTGCCGTCAACAGCCTCTCGGCCGTCATCCTCGGCATTGCCCTTGTCGGGCTGCTGGCCGCACCCTTCATGGTGTATCCGATCTTCCTGATGAAGATGCTGTGCTTCGCGCTGTTCGCTTCCGCCTTCAATCTTCTTCTCGGCTACACCGGCATCCTGTCCTTCGGCCATGCCGCCTTCTTCGGCGGCGCGGCCTATATCACCGCCCATACGGTCAAGGTCTGGGGCGTCACGCCGGAGCTTGGCCTCGTGCTCGGCGTCCTTGCCGCCGCAGCCCTTGGCCTCGTCATCGGCTATCTCGCCATCCGCCGTCAGGGCATCTATTCGACGATGATCACGCTGGCGCTGGCGCAGATGTTCTTCTTCTTCTGCCTGCAAGCATCCTTCACCCATGGCGAGGACGGATTGCAGGGCGTGCCGCGCGGCTATCTCTTCGGCATCATCGACCTCAACCAGCCGATGACCATGTATTATTTTGTGCTGGCGGTGTTCGTGCTGGGCGTGTTCGTCATCTGGCGCATCATCAACTCGCCCTTCGGCATGATCCTGAAATCCGTGCGCGAAAACGAAAACCGCGCCATCTCGCTGGGCTATTCCGTCAACCGCTACAAGCTTGCAGCCTTCGTCATGTCGGCAGCCCTTGCAGGCCTTGCCGGCGGCCTGAAGGCGCTCGTCTTCCAGTTTGCAACGCTGACCGATGTCGGCTGGCAGATGTCGGGCGAAGTGATCCTGATGACGCTTCTGGGCGGCATTGGCACGCTCATCGGCCCCATCGTCGGCGCCGCCTTCGTCGTCGCCCTCCAGAACTATCTCGCAACATCCGACTTCCCCGTCACGATCGTAACCGGCGTCATCTTCATGGCATGCGTCCTCCTCTTCCGTAAGGGAATCGTAGGCGAGTTCTACGCATCGCGCCTGGGAAAGAGGCTTTTCGGATAACCGACACTGAGGGGCCGCCCGCGCGTCCGGCGGCCCCCACCTTTTACTGGATATGAGATCATGACCGACACCTACGATTACATCGTGGTTGGCGCGGGCACGGCAGGTTGCGCCCTCGCGAACCGGCTTTCCGCAGACCAGAACCGTTCCGTGCTGCTGCTTGAGGCGGGCGGAAAGGACAATTATGCCTGGATTCACATCCCCGTCGGCTATCTCTATTGCATCGGCAATCCGCGCACCGACTGGTGCTTCACCACGGAAGCCGAAGTGGGACTGAACGGCCGTTCGCTCGGCTATCCGCGCGGCAAGGTGCTGGGCGGCTGCTCGTCCATCAACGGCATGATCTATATGCGCGGCCAGGCCCGCGACTACGACCTTTGGCGTCAGGCCGGATGCGACGGCTGGGGCTGGGACGATGTCCTGCCGCTCTTCAGGAAATCGGAAGACTATTTCGCCGGTGCAAGCGAGCTGCATGGCGCGGGCGGCGAATGGCGTGTCGAGAGCGCCCGCCTGCACTGGGATATCCTCGATGCCTTCCGCGACGCGGCAGTCTCTGCGGGCATCCCCGCCACCGACGATTTCAATCGCGGCGACAATGAAGGCGTCTCCTATTTCAAGGTCAACCAGAAGCGCGGCATCCGCTGGAACACCGCCAAGGCCTTTCTGCGCCCGGCGCTGGATCGCAAGAACCTCACCGTTGAAACCGGCGCGCATGTCCGCCGCATCGAAATCGAGGACTTGCGCGCCACCGGCGTCACCTTCGACCAGAACGGAACGACCCGGACAGTGAAGGCACAGCGCGAAGTCATTCTCGCCGCCGGTGCGGTCGGATCGCCGCAAATCCTTGAATTGTCGGGCATCGGGCGCGGTGATGTGCTGCAGCAGGCAGGCATCCCGGTCAAGCTGGAGCGCAGGCAGCTCGGCGAAAACCTGCAGGATCACCTGCAATTGCGCTGCGCCTACAAGGTCACCGGCATCCCGACGCTGAACGAGAAGGCAAGCAAGCTGGTTGGCAAGGCCATGATCGGGCTTGAATATTTCCTGCGCCGCTCCGGCCCCATGTCCATGGCGCCAAGCCAGCTTGGTGTATTCACCCGCTCCGACCCGTCCTACGAGACCGCCAATCTGCAATATCACGTGCAGCCGCTCAGCCTCGAAAAGTTCGGCGAGGCCGTGCACCCCTTCCCCGCCTTTACGGCAAGCGTGTGCAATCTGCGCCCCGACAGCCGCGGCTCGATCCACATAAAGTCGCCGGACCATCGGACACAACCGGCGATCAGGCCGAATTATCTCGCCACCGAGAGCGACCGCCGTGTCGCCGCCGACGCCATCCGCCTCACCCGCCATATCGTGGCGCAGCCGCCCTTGCAGAAATTCCATCCCGAGGAATTCAAGCCCGGCCCCGCCTACGAAACGCAGGAACAGCTTGAAAAGGCGGCGGGCGATATCGGCACGACGATCTTCCACCCCGTCGGTACCTGCCGCATGGGACAGGACGCGGAAGCAATCGTCGATCCGCGCCTGCGCTTCAACGGCATTGCGGGCCTGCGCGTTGCCGACGCTTCGGTCATGCCGACCATCACGTCCGGCAACACCAACTCGCCCACTCTCATGATCGCCGAGAAAGCCGCGCAGATGATTATTGCTGACAATCGATAAGCAAGCCGGAAGAGCGGAAATGGCAATCCGCTCACCGTCTCGTGAACGCAATTTCGGCATTATCGCTTCGGCAAATTCTGAAATAATTTTCCTTGTTTATTGCCCGACAAAAGGGAATTATCGGCAACAAGGTGGGCAGGGGGAGAAAGATCATCTCAAAAGATCGCTTTCCGGGACCGGCTCTCCAAAGTCTTTGAACAAGGAAAACAAAATGTCGTCAGTCCTTTCCCGCTATAACCTGACCCGCCGCGCCGGTCTGAAAGCCCTTCTCTTCACCGCAGCTGCACTGACCGTCGGCTTCGCGTCGGCCCCGAGCCACGCGGAAGACAAGACCATCAAGGTCGGCATCATGGGCGGTGAAGACGAAGACGTCTGGAAAGTCGTCGCCGAAGAAGGCAAGAAGCACGGCCTCAACATCGAGCGCGTGACCTTCAACGACTACAACCAGCCGAACGAAGCTCTGGAACGCAAGGAAATCGACGCCAACGCCTTCCAGCACAAGCCTTATCTGGACGAGCAGATCAAGCAGCACGGCTACAAGATTTCCGTTGCCGGCTATACCGCCGTCTGGCCGATCGGCATCTATTCCCGCAAGCACAAGAGCCTTGATGATCTGAAGGAAGGCGCTGTCGTCGGCGTGCCGAACGATCCGTCGAACGAAGGCCGCGCGCTGCGCGTGCTGGAAGAAAAGGGCCTCATCAAGCTGAAGCCGGATGCAGGCATTCTGGCAACCCCGATCGATATCGTTGAAAACCCGAAGAAGCTTGAGATCAAGGAACTCGACGCCGGTGTCGTCGGCCGTTCCATCGACGACCTCGATGCAGCCATCGTGAACAACGACTGGGCCGCAAAGGCCGGTCTCAAGAAGGAAGAGGCAATCGGCTGGGAATCGAAGGAAAACAACCCGTACAACAACTTCATCGCGGTGCGTACCGAAGATGAAAACGCCGAATGGGTGAAGAACCTCGTGGCTTCGTTCCAGAACGACGCCGTGAAGGCCGAACTCGACCGCGCCTACAAGGGCACCGGCATCCCGGCCTGGAACTGATCATCCAGGAGTTGGAAAACCCGCGCCGGAACCGTTTCCGGCGCGGCTTTTGTTGACGCGCGGACAAAAATTGCCCTAAAGCATCGCCACAGCAAAAGCTGATGGCTTGAGCCAGGCATCATCCTTCCTTGAGTGTCTGAATCAAAAAGCGCCGGGCCGTGGCGAAAATGGTGGTTTTCGAAAACCGGAGCGGAGTGTACTTGAGAGTACATGAGCACCGGAAGCGCAGAAAGACGCCATTTGCAACCCGGTATGGCGAATTTTGAAACAGACACGGAAGCCTTATCGAATGAACCAGGCCGCTGTTCGCAGCGGCCTATCCAGACATAGAAGAAACGACCGTGACCATTGAAAAGCCACCCGCCACATCAGCGCCCATCGTCGAGATGAAAGACGTGCGCCGAATGTTCGGCGAAACGGCAGCCATCAACGGCGTTTCGCTTTCGGTCTCACGCGGCGAAATCCTCGGCATCATCGGCCGCAGCGGCGCGGGCAAGTCCACGCTGATCCGCTGCGTCAACGGCCTTGAAAAGCCGGATACCGGTTCGATCCTGATCGAAGGCCGTGAAATCACCGGCCTTGGCGAAGATGCGCTGCGCCCGGTGCGCCGCCGCATCGGCATGGTGTTCCAGCATTTCAACCTGCTTTCCGCCAAGACGGTTGCCGAAAACATCGCCTTGCCGCTGAAGATCGCGGGCAAGCCGAAAGCCGAACGCGCCCGGCGCGTGGCCGAACTTCTGGAACTGGTCGGCCTTTCCGACAAGGCGACGCATTATCCGGCCCAGCTTTCCGGCGGCCAGAAACAGCGCGTCGGCATCGCGCGTGCGCTTGCCGCCGAACCCGCCGTGCTGCTTTCCGACGAGGCGACATCCGCGCTCGACCCGGAAACCACACAGTCCATTCTGGCCCTGCTGAAAGACATCAACACCAAGCTCGGCCTTACCATCCTGCTCATCACGCATGAGATGGAAGTCATCCGCCGCATTGCCGACCGCGTGATCGTGCTCGACCACGGCATGATCGCCGAGGAAGGCCCGGTCTGGAAAGTCTTCGCCAATCCGCAATCGCCTGTGACGCAAAGCATGTTGCAGGTGCTGACGCCGGAACTGCCTGTCGTCTGGCGCGACCGGCTGCAAAATTCGGGCAATCTTGCCGTGCTGAAAGTCAGACTATCAGGCGCGGCCGCAAAAGGCGCGTTCTTCAATGACATCGCAGCCGCCACCCAGATAGCGCCGCAACTGATCCATGGCGGCATGGACACGATCCAGGGCGAGCCGGTCGGCACGCTCTTCATCGGCTTGCCCGCGCAGGAAAAGGCGAAGCTTGACGCCGCCATCACCTATCTCGACACCCATGCAGACGCCACGGAGGTACTCGGCTATGTCTCAGGCGATGCTTGATCTTCTCTGGCGCTCCTTCTGGGAGACCATCATCATGACCGGCTTTTCGAGCCTGATTTCGCTCGTCGTCGGCCTTCCGCTCGCGCTCATCATGATCCTGACGGAGCGTGGCGGCCTTGCCCAGAACCTGACGGTCAACACGATCCTCGGCGCCATCATCAACGGTTTCCGCTCGGTTCCGTTCATCATTCTGCTGGTGGCGCTCATCCCCGTCACGCGCTTCATCGTCGGCACGTCCATCGGCACATGGGCCTCCATCGTGCCGCTGTCCATCGCCGCGATCCCCTATTATGCGCGCATTGCGGAAGTGTCGCTGCGTGAAGTCGATCATGGCCTCATCGAAGCCGCCCGCTCCATGGGCGCAAACCGCTGGACCATCGTGCGCGAAGTGCTGGTGCCCGAAGCCCTGCCCGGCATCGTCGCGGGCTTCACGGTGACGATCATCACGCTCGTCGGTGCATCGGCAATGGCGGGCGCCATCGGCGCGGGCGGTCTTGGCGACCTTGCCATCCGCTACGGCTATCAGCGCTTCGAGACGCAGATCATGATCGCGGTCGTGATCATCCTCATCATCATGGTTTGCGGCATCCAGTGGATCGGCGACCGGCTGGTAAGCCGTCTCGACAAGCGCAACCTGCGGGCCTGAGCCCTATCTCTTCCTCTCACGGAAACCCGCTTCGAGCGTGTTTCCGTCGGGGTCGAAGACCAGCGCTGCATAATAGCCCATCTCTTCCGGTCCCTGATAGGCGGGGCCGCCGCTATCCCTGCCGCCTGCCTCGAGTGCTGCCTGATGAAACGCCTCCACGGCCTCGCGGCTTCCGGCGGTAAACATCAGGTGCAGGCGGTCGCCGGGCTTGTCCTCGCCGTCGGCTACCCCATCGGCACTGCCGTGGATCCACAGAAACGGAACCGGCGCCCGCTCTCCCCCGCTGACGAAGAAGCCGCTGCCGGAACGGGCAATGACCTCAAGGCCAAGTTCGGGCATGCAGCTTTCGTAAAACGAAAGGCTCCGGTTGACGTTGCGGGCTTTGAAACCGATGTGATCGAAGAGCGACATGAGATGCAATATATCGCGGCCAATTATAAAGAAAAGCGGCGCTTCCCAATTTGAAAAGCGCCGCCATCAATCTTCAATACTTCGCTATATGAGAGCGTGAATCAAAAAGGCGGCATGTGCGCGCGAAAATGGTGATTTTCGAGTACCGGAGCGGAGCGTACTCAACGTGCGTGAGCACCGGAACGCAGATAAATTGCCATTTGCAGCCACACAAGGCGACTTTTGGAACAGGCTCTAAAGGTTATCCGCGCGTGCGAGCGAGACCATCCTTTGCAGGCTGGTATTTCGGGTCAAGCTGCACGGCGCGTGAATAGGAATTGGCAGCCTTGGCCTTGTCGCCGTTATGCTCATAGACAAGCGCCTGATTGGCCCAGCTTTCCGCCACGTTCTGGTCGAGCGTGATGGCGGTGTTGAAATCGTCGAAGGCGTTGTCGTAATCGCCGAGCGCCACATAGGAAATGCCGCGGCCATTATAAGGCTCCGGCGCGGTCGAATTCAGCGAGACAGCCTTTGAGAAATCCTCGATGGCCTGCTTGTGCTGGCCTTTCGCCTGATAGATCAGGCCGCGATTGTGATAGGCGCGACCGTCGGTCGTCTGCAGGGCGATGGCCTGATTGAAGTCGCTCAGCGCCTGATCGAGACGGCCTGCCTGACGATAGACATTGCCGCGCCCGATATAGGCGGCGTCATATTGCGGATTGAGCTGGATAGCCTTGCTGTAATCCTGCGCGGCCCTGGTGCTGTCGCCCATATAGCGATAGACCAGCGCGCGGTTGGCATAGGCCTGATAGAAATTCGGGTTGAGCGCAATTGCCTGGTCGAAGTCGCGCAGCGCTTCCTTGTAGCGGCCGGACTTGCCATAGGCGGACCCGCGCACATTATAGCCTTCCGGATCGCGTGGATTGCTCTGGATCACGCTCGTCAGCGAACTGATGTTCTCGCTCGACCCTTGCGCCTTGTCCACCGTGCTGAGCGCGGTGGTGGAGCTTTGGCAGCCCGCAATGGTTAAAGCCAGAAGTGCGGTGGCAATGAGAAGGCCGTTCCGGCCTGTTCCACCCAATGCCTCAATTCCCGAAACTTTCGTTCCAGACGATTGCATCATCTTCAAGCGCGTGGGCAACGACTGCATTCCTTTCAGCTCGCATCGGGTGCCAGGACCCTGTTGCTTCTTCTCCATCCCGTGGCCAGCCTGCCCGCAAGGGCTTGCTCCTGCCGGACTATTCTGCCTGTTACGGTACTATACTGGCCCCAAGCAGCAGATAAAAACAGCAAAAAGGCGGCATTGTCTTGCGCTTGTTTTATCTCTGGATGGCGCGCCGCACAGGCGGATATCCTAATTATTTGTTTTTACACATAATGATGCCCGATAAGTCCAGAAACTTTTCGTAACGCTGCATTAAAAATGGAAGCGGGATAAAGAAAATATGTCTGCCGTGGTCATGTCGACCCTTCGTTTCACATCGGAAACGAACACGCAAACTGAAGTCAAAACATGCAAAATCCGGCGCGGGCGAAAGCCGACACCGGAAAGCAGAAAAGGCGCTGTTCAACAGCGCCTGATTTCAAGGTCGATCAACGAGCGCCGGCGCGGCCGCCGACGAGGCCTTCACGCTGAGCGCGCTTGCGGGCCAGCTTGCGTGCGCGACGAACGGCTTCTGCCTTTTCGCGGGCGCGCTTTTCGGACGGCTTTTCATAGTGGCCGCGCATCTTCATTTCGCGGAAGATACCTTCGCGCTGCATCTTTTTCTTGAGAGCGCGGAGAGCCTGATCAACATTATTATCGCGGACGAGTACCTGCACGTGTATTCCCGTATCGGTTAGAATTTCGGTTAAGCCTGAGGCCGTTAGGGGGTCTTTTAACGATTTCAGCCGGTCTGACCGGCCGATCAACGCCCAAAGGCTCCCAAGCTTCGCAACGGATACGCTGCAAATTGGTCGTGGCTATTATCAGAAAGAGCCTCGCCTGTCCACATCAAGATGCAACTTTGCCCACCGGCTTGCGCGAAATACCGGCTTGCGCACGATTTACTATGGCCGCGACCGTGCGAATAGGCTAAGCCGCACGGGTTTCTCGCATAAATCGGCCTTAATGGCACCCCATAGCACTTTGCCAGCAAACCGATAATGCCTCCTCTTATTATATCCGATTCTCCTTATGCCCCTCCGCAAGCGACTCGTTATCCAGTTCACAGGCTATGAAGGCCTGCATCCCAAGGCCGTCCGCGTGCGCCATGCGCAGGCATTGAAGGATTTCGACCGCCTGTGGAACGCCAGGACCAGGCTTCCGCCCATGGTGGATGAACCTGACGATTGCGGCACGACGACCGCCTTAACCACGGGTAATGGCTGGCAAACAGAAACCGAGTTCTGCCAGTTCGGCACTGCCGATATTTTCGACGATTACGCCGCGCGCTCGACGCCGAAGCGCATACTGACCGGCTTTCACGCCTTCCTGAACATCCTCTTCACCGGAACGCTGTTGCGCTATCTGACGACGAGCTGGCGCTTCGTCCTGTTTTTCCTGTGGCCGTTTCTGCTGTCGCTGGCGATTCTGGCCGTCGCCGCGCTGATCGCCCTTGCACCGCTGGCGGCGGGTCTCTCGGCCCTGCATCTTTTCTGGTCGACACCGCTGGCCGTCTTCATCGCCACCTTGCTGGTGCGCAAGCCCGGCGACCGGTTTTTCATGTCCTATCTGCTCGACGACTGGTCTGCGGCCTATGATCGTATCCATGGCCGCAACGAGAAGCTCAACCAGCGGCGCAAGGCTTTTGCCGAAGCCCTGAAACGGAAGATCGAGGCCAGCAATGCCGATGAAGTCGTCATTGTCGCGCATAGCCTCGGCACGGTTCCGGCGGTGGAAGCGCTCGCCGATCTCCAGCGCGAACGCCCCGACCTTCTGAAAAAACAGCCGGTTTCGATGCTGGCCATCGGCTCGTGCCTGATGATGATCGCGCTGCATCCCAAGGCAAAATCCCTGCGCGAAGATGTGCGCGTGGTGATCGAGGAAAGCCCCGTCCTGTGGTCGGAATTCCAGGTGCTGACCGATATCATCCACTTCTACGGTTCGGACCCGGCAAAGGTACTGAAGCTGAAGACCGCCAATCCGCCGCTCATCAACCGCATCCGCTTCAAGCATGTGCATAGCGAAAACCGCTACAAGCGCTCGAAGGGTAATTTCTTCCTGATGCACCTTCTTTATATGCGCGGGGCGGAGAAGAAGAATTTCTACGATTTCGGCATGTTCCTGCACGGCCCGTTCTTCTTCCGCGAACTGATGACCGGGCATAAGGGAAAAGCCGCCCCTCTCGATGAAGAAGGACGGCTTCCGGTTTCGTATCGCGAAGCGGCTTGAACCCCGATTGTTAGCCTTCGGGCGGCTCCACCACGGCAATCGTCAGCCAGGTCGCCGTCAGCGCGGGCTTCAGCGAGTTTTCGATTTCGAGCGTCACATCATAGTGATTGACCACGCGGCCCGACGGACGGATATCCGCATCCGCCAGTTTGAAACGGGCGCGCACGCGGGAGCCCGTCTTGACCGGCGACAGGAAGCGCAGCTTGTCGAAGCCGTAATTGATGCCCATCGTTGCGCCTTCCAGCATCGGCAGCGCCTCATAGGCCAGCGTCGAAAGCAGCGACAGCGTCAGGAAGCCATGCGCGATGGTGCCGCCAAAAGGCGTTTCCTTCGCGGCGCGTTCCGGATCGACATGGATGAACTGGTGATCATCGGTCGCATCCGCGAACTGGTTGATCATTTCCTGCGTGACTTCGCGCCACTCCGAACATCCGATTTCCGTGCCGATTGCCTCGCGCAACTGGTCGAGCGTGATTGCGTCTTTCATTCGCTGGCTATTCCTGCTGATGTGATTTGCCTTGTGTTTAACCAATAAAGCCTGGTGTCTGAATCAAAAAGTGGCAGGCCATGGCGAAAATGGTGATTTCGAGAACCGGAGCGCAATGTACTTAAATGTACATGAGCACCGGAAGCGCAGAAATTGCCATTTGCAGTCTGGCATGGCGACTTTTGGATCAGACACTTAGGCGGCAACCAGAATTTCCCGTGCAATATCATCCCAATGCGAGAAAACCTGATGCGCGCCCTTGCCCGCCAGTTTTTCTGCATGGCCCTCATAGGTGTGCCCGCCGCCCGTATAACCGAATGCCGTCATGCCTGCCGCAATGGCGCCTTCCACGCCGAAAGGCGAATCCTCGATCACCACGCAACGCGCGGGGTCGACGCCCATCTTGGTCGCAGCAAACAGGAACAGGTCCGGCGCCGGCTTGCCGCGCTTGACCATGCTGGACGAATAGACAGCATCGCCGAAATACTGGCTGATGCCGGTCTTTTCCAGGCTGAACGCAATGCGCTCCGGCTGCGACGATGAAGCCACGCAGCGCTTCTGCGGCAGTTCGCGCAGGAAGTCCGCGATACCCACGGTCGGCTGCAGACTTTCCGCAAACAGGATTTTCGTCGCGGGCCAGAACAGGTTCGTCGCCTCCTCCGGCAGGCGGTGCCCGGTCATATCCTCGATCATCTTCATGATATCGGCCTGCTTCATGCCGATGCCTTTCGCGACCGTCCCTTCCGGCAGCTTCATGCCGTGATCGGCATAGACCTGCTCGAATGCAAGGCAGGAAAGCGGCTCGCTATCGACAAGCACGCCGTCGCAATCGAAGATCACGAGATCGAAGGGGGAAACGCTGCTCATTTTGGCTCCAGTGACATGCATATTTTGTCGCGCAGTTTGGAGGTGCGCGTCCGTCAGTGTTGATATAGAGACTGTTCGTCTATTACGCACCTATATCAACACAAGCGTGACAAAATTACCTCGCTTGCTGGGTTTCGAGATTTTGCGGAGATTTTCATGACGACAAATGTGGCACTGGTTGGACTGGCGCGCGATCTCGCAGCGCGGGCTGAAACCGGCAAGCCGATCCGCATCGGTCTTATCGGCGCTGGCGAAATGGGCACCGACATCGTAACCCAGGTGGCGCGGATGCAGGGCATCGAAGTCGGCGCGCTTTCCGCCCGCAGGCTGCCCAACACCTTCAAGGCTGTCCGCACCGCCTATGGCGACGAGGACAACGCGCAGGAAACCGCCACCCAGTCCGCAATGACCCGCGCCATCGAAGCGGGCAAGATCGCCGTCACCGACGACAATGACCTGATCCTTTCCAACCCGCTGCTCGATGTCATCATCGATGCGACCGGCATTCCGGAAGTGGGTGCGGAGACCGGCATCAAGGCCATCCGCAACGGCAAGCACCTCGTCATGATGAATGTGGAAGCCGATGTCACCATCGGCCCTTACCTCAAGGCCGAGGCCGACAGGCAGGGCGTGATCTATTCGCTGGGCGCAGGCGACGAGCCTTCATCCTGCATGGAGCTGATCGAATTCGTTTCCGCCATGGGCCACAAGGTCGTTGCCGCCGGCAAGGGCAAGAACAATCCGCTCAATTTCGATGCGATCCCCGACGACTATCAGGAAGAGGCCGACCGCCGGAACATGAATGTCCGCCTGCTGGTGGAATTTGTCGACGGCTCCAAGACGATGGTCGAAATGGCGGCGATTGCCAACGCCACCGGCCTTGTGCCGGATATTGCAGGCATGCACGGCCCCAGGGCAGCAATCGACGAGTTGAACCGCACCCTGATCCCGAAGGAGGACGGCGGCGTTCTGAACAAAACCGGCGTGGTCGATTATTCCATCGGACGCGGCGTGTCGCCTGGCGTCTTCGTCATCGCCAAGATGGAACATCCCCGCCTTGTGGAACGCCTGGAAGACCTGAAAATGGGCAAAGGCCCCTATTTCACCTTCCACCGTCCTTTCCACCTCACCTCGCTGGAAGTGCCGCTGACGGTTGCCCGGGTCGTGCTGCACGGCAAGACCGACATGGTGCCGCTGCCGAAACCTGTGGCGGAAGTGTGCGCCGTCGCCAAGAAGGACTTGCGGCCCGGCGATCATCTGGATGCCATCGGGCAATATTGCTACCGCTCATGGATCATGACGACACCGGAGGCCCGCGCGGCCAAAGCCATCCCCTGCGGCCTGCTGCAGAACGGCACGGTCCTCGCGCCGATCCGCAAGGGCGAACTCATCACCTATGCCAATGCGGCCCCGAAGCCCGGCTCGAAGATCGCCGAACTGCGGGCATTGCAGGATGCCATGTTAGGGCAGTAAGGCAGTAGGGCAATAAGGCAGTATGTTAAGGGAGTAAGGGAGTAAGGGAGTAAGGGAGATACGGACAGTATATTTGCAAGTCAAACATACTGCCCTACTGCCCTACTGCCCTATTCCCCTACTCCCCTACTCCCCTATTGCCTTCCCTAATGATCGAGCGCCTTCACAATGCTCTCCACCATCTTCTTCGCGTCGGCAAAGAGCATCATGGTGTTGTCGCGGAAGAACAGCTCGTTTTCCACGCCTGCATAGCCCGAACCCATGCCGCGCTTGATGAACAGGACCGTGCCAGCCTTGTCGACATCGAGGATCGGCATGCCGAAGATCGGTGACTTCGGATCGGTCTTCGCCGCCGGATTGGTGACGTCATTCGCACCGATCACGAAGGCCACATCGGCCTGCGCGAATTCCGAATTGATGTCTTCCAGCTCGAACACTTCATCGTAAGGCACGTTGGCTTCGGCCAGAAGCACGTTCATATGCCCTGGCATACGGCCCGCGACCGGATGGATGGCATATTTGACTTCCACGCCTTCGGCCTTGAGCTTGTCGGCCATTTCGCGCAGCGCGTGCTGGGCCTGTGCCACCGCCATGCCATAACCCGGCACGATGATGACTTTCGAAGCATTCTTCATGATGAAGGCCGCATCGTCGGCAGAACCCTGCTTGACCGGACGCTGCTCCACCTCGCCGCCGCTGGCAGCGGATGTATCGCCGCCAAAGCCGCCGAGAATGACCGAAATGAACGAGCGGTTCATGCCCTTACACATGATGTAGCTGAGGATCGCACCGGACGAGCCGACCAGCGCGCCGGTGATGATCAGCGCCAGATTGCCGAGCGTGAAGCCGATGCCTGCCGCAGCCCAGCCCGAATAGGAATTGAGCATGGACACGACAACCGGCATGTCCGCACCGCCAATCGGAATGATGATGAGCACGCCGAAGGCAAGCGCCAGCAGCACGATCAGCCAGAACACGAAATGGCTTTCCGTGTTGGTGAGCACGACGATCAAAAGCACGATCGCCACGGCCAGAGCCGCATTGATGACATGGCGTCCCGGCAGCATGATCGGCTTGCCCGACATGCGTCCATCGAGCTTCAAAAAGGCGATGATCGAGCCGGTGAAGGTGATCGCGCCGATGGCGACGCCAAGCGACATTTCCACAAGCGCCTGACCGTGGATCTGGCCCACTTCGCCAATCCCGAACGAATGCGGCGAATAAAGCGCGGCAGCGGCCACCAGAACAGCGGCAAGACCGATCAGCGAGTGAAAGGCGGCAACAAGCTGCGGCATGGCCGTCATGGCGATGCGGCGCGCGATGACCGCACCGATGCCGCCGCCAATGGCGATGCCGATGACGATCAGGACCAGACCGCCGAAGCTCGGACGCGCCAGCAACAATGTGGTGAGGATGGAAATCCCCATGCCGATCATGCCGTACATATTGCCCTGACGGCTGGTTGTCGGATGCGACAGGCCGCGCAGCGCCAGAATGAACAGCACGCCGGAGACGAGATAAAGGAAGGCTGCGAGATTAACGCTCATGTTCGTTCAGCCTCACTTTTCTTTTTTCTTGTACATGGCGAGCATGCGCTGGGTGACCAGAAAGCCGCCGAAGATGTTGACGCTGGCAAGGATCAGCGCGATGAAACCGAAGCCGGTTGCCCAGCCGGAAAGCGACAGGCCGACGGCCAGAAGCGCACCCACCACGATCACCGATGAAATGGCGTTGGTAACAGCCATCAAAGGCGTGTGCAGCGCGGGCGTGACTGACCAGACGACGTAATAGCCGACGAAAATCGACAGGATGAAGATCGCGAAGCGAAACACGAACGGATCGATTGCGCCGCCCGATGCGGCATGCGCGGCAGCAGCCGCCGCATCGCCCAGACCGCCCGCATTTTCCGCCGCCTGACGCACGGCGTCTGCGGCCTGGTTCAGGCTCTCAAGAGCTTTATCGAGACTAGTTTCGGCCATTATGCCTCTCCTCCATCAACTGGAGACTTGGGGGATGAAGAAGACTTTGCAGCAGCCTTCGGTGCTTTTGCAGGCGCTTTCTTCGCCGTTTCCTTCGCCGTTTTCGGGGCTGCAGGTTTCGCAGCATCGCCAACGACTTCTGCCTTTGCAGCCCTGGGCTTCGGTGCGGCTTTCGGTTTTGCAGCCGGCTTTGCAACAACTGGCGTGGTTGCGGCAGGTGCTGCCTCAGCCTTGGCAAAAGCCGGATGGAGGATTTTGCCCTGATGGGTGAGAAGCGTCGCCTTCACCAGCTCTTCTTCCGGATCGATTTTCAGAAGCTTCGTTTCCTTGTCGACCAGCGTTTCGACGAAGGCGATCAGGTTGCGCGCGTAAAGCTGCGAGGCGCTTGCCGCAATGCGGCCCGGAACGTTGAGATGGCCGACGATCTTGACGCCGTTCACATCCGCAATCTGGCCAGCGACGGCGCCTTCGACATTGCCGCCGCGCTCGACCGCGAGATCGACAAGCACCGAGCCGGGGCGCATCGAAGCGACCATTTCCTTCGATACCAGCCGCGGCGCCGGACGGCCCGGAATGAGCGCCGTGGTGATGACGATATCCTGCTTGGCGATGTGGTCGGCAACAAGTGCCGCCTGTTTCGCCTGATATTCCTTCGACATTTCCTTGGCATAGCCGCCAGCGGTTTCCGCTGCCTTGAACTCCTCGTCCTCGACCGCGATGAACTTCGCGCCAAGCGAGGCGACCTGTTCCTTCGCAGCCGGGCGAACATCGGTGGCGGTCACGACGGCGCCAAGGCGACGGGCCGTTGCAATGGCCTGAAGACCGGCAACCCCTGCCCCCATCACGAACACCTTGGCGGCAGGCACGGTGCCAGCCGCCGTCATCATCATCGGCATGGCGCGGTCATAGGTTTCCGCCGCGTCAATCACCGCCTGATAACCGGCGAGATTGGCCTGCGAAGACAATACGTCCATCACCTGCGCACGGGTGATGCGCGGCATGAATTCCATCGTGAAGGCAGAAATGCCAGCTCTGGCAAGCGCCGCAACGGCATCTTCATGGCCGTAAGGATCGAGCATGGCGAAGAGCGCCGCGCCCGATTTATACCCCTTCAGTTCCGCATCGGATGGACGGCGCACTTTCAGGACGACATCCGCCGTTCTGGCATCCGCCACCGTGCCGATCCGGGCACCGGCTGCGGTAAACTCGGCATCGGGAATGCGCGATTTCTCGCCCGCGCCTTTTTCCACCACGACATCGAAACCGAGCGCGATGAACTTCTTCACCGTCTCCGCCGACGCCGCGACACGGCTTTCATTGGGGTCGCTTTCTTTCGGGATAAATAACGTCTGGGCCAAGCTGGTTTCCCTTTCGTGGCGTTCTTCCGGGATTGATTCCGGTCATGCACAGTTACGAGCTTCCGGGGCGAAGCCCGTTCAAATAACCTGAACTATAGACATGCATAAAACCTCGGCACGGTATTCCATGC
The DNA here is from genome assembly GCF_041930145.1 of Brucella ciceri. NCBI lineage: Bacteria > Pseudomonadati > Pseudomonadota > Alphaproteobacteria > Hyphomicrobiales > Brucellaceae > Brucella > Brucella ciceri. The sequence continues at coordinate 17,240 of NZ_JBHEEV010000010.1, forward strand.
CAAGGCATTCGATCAAATCGTGCGGGTTGACCCCGGTTCGCGCTTCAGTTCAACGATACTGCGCCGGAAGCTGAAATCCGGCGGCAGTGGTCACGAAAGAATGAACCAGGCAGCGACACAGACTAGGATGAAAAGAACGGTCGCGGAGAAGAAACCACCAGCAAAAAAGCCGAACGCCATGGCAATCATAAGGGCGATAAGCGCCACCGTGCTCCATTTAACCAGGCCCGTGAAACCGGCATAAGTTTTCTCATGCTCGGAATAGTCCATCGGTGCGCCAAGTTCAGCCGGAGCCGTCGTATGATGTTCTGCCATTTTAGTTCCACCCATTTAAAGCATGTCTCCCAATAGTGGGAACCGGTTTCGGGACAAAGACATGCGTGAAAACAAGATTAAAGCGCAACACGCTTTAAAATTTCCGCCCATACACCGTCATGTTAAGCGGAAATGCCTGCAATCTTCAATGTGCGAGCGAACAAACCGATGCATTGACCGCAAGGCTTTTCGTCGCAGCTACCCTCTCTCCGCAGAAGCGGTTCCGCAATCTTCGTAAAGCGAAACTGCCCTTCTGGCTATATTTAATTGTTTAAGCTCCGGCGATGTTTTCAGATTCCTATATGCCGAGCCCGGTATATTTCGCCGTCGGCAGGATTGTCAGCGGCACGGAACTGTCCCGCATGTCGGCAAACATGGCGCGGCGCTCATGCGGCTGCGATTTGAAGAATGGAAAGCGCACGGCCACCGCATCGCGGATATTGCGGATGGGTGCAGCACCCAGCCCCACCCTGATTCCATAGCCTTCATGCTCGCGGGCATCGGCCATGACCGAAGTGCCGAAAATGCGCTTGTAAAAGGCCATATGCTCGGGCTTCACCGAGGCAAGGCATTGATCCGCCGCGAAAAATTCCGACGCCATCGCCGCGATGCGCAAGGTGATATAGGGAATGGCGGGATATTCGCTCAACAGTTCCGGATCAGCCGCAAAGCGGGTCGGATCGACAAAATGCATGCCGCTGTTGAGCAGCGGATCGAGGATATCCGGGAAAAGCGCATAGCTCGTGCCGCGACGATGATCGGGCGTGATGTGATGGATGCGCAGCGTGCTGACCAGTTGCCCATCCACATGCACGCCATAGACGAAAGCATGGCTGTCACGGTCGATATCATCGACGATGGACGGCACTTCCGCCTCGTGCATCACATTGCGCGTGCGGTAGGAACGATAGCGCAGGCGGCCGATTTCCTCGAGGTCCTCCGCATGTACGATACGGCGATATTCCACCCGGTCGAGAAACTGCAACAGCTGCCGCGCAAAATTGGACAATGGCGGTTTATCGCCTGTAACAGCTGTATTCGTCATGCAATCGATTTTTCCGCACCCCGCAAATCAGTGTGCAGAATATGCGCCTTTATCAGCATGTAAAGATATAACTTTGTGGGCTGCCTTTTTGTCGCCGCACAATGAACGTTCGTTCGCCACAATTGAGGTGGGCTTTTACGCAGGAATATCCGACGAAAAGTGCAAAATGGCCCGATTACGGGCCATTTCAGCGTTCTGCCTTAATTTGAAAAAGGCTCTTCAAAGTGCGTTGGCGATCGCCTGAAACGCATGCATGGTTTCGTCTTTCATATCCTGCCCGTCGACATTGTAACTGGCATGGGCAGAAGTCTTGGCAATCACCACCCGCCTGGCGGGATTGACATAGATGAACTGCCCATAGATGCCGGCAGCGCTGAAATCGCCCTGCCAGTCAACCGGCGTCCACCACTGATAGCCATAGCCGAACGGAATCTTGCCGAACGCATCCTCGCGGCCGGGCATCAGATAGGGCGCATCCGGCGTCACCGAATCATGCACCCATTGCGCGGGCACAAGTTGCTCGCCCTTGAAGTTGCGGCCTTCGTTGAGATAGAGCAGCCCGAACCGCGCATAATCGCGCAGCACGGCATTCATCCCGCCTGCTGCGGCAGCCTCCCCGGTCGGGTCCACGATCCAGAAGGCATCGGCTTCGGCGCCAAGCTTCGACCAGAGCCTGTCCTTCATGTAATCCTGCAAGGGAATGCCCGTCGCGCCTTCCAGAACCAGCCCGAGCGCCTGCGTATCCGACGAAACGTACTGGCTAAGCGTTCCTTGCGGACGCACGCTTTTCAGATGCGCGGTGAAATTCGTGATCGAGCCGGTCAGAAGCTCCACGGCATAGCGGACAATATCGGAATTGAGATCGCCATAGTTCTCGTTGAACCCTATGCCGGATGCCATCTGCAGCACGTTCTTGACCGTCACACCCTTGTAGCCGCCTTCGGCCAGCACCGGCGCATAGCGGTCGACCGGCTGGCCGATATCGATCAGGCCATCCCGGACGGCATTGCCGATAAGGAAGGAAACGACTGATTTTGAAACGGAAAATGCGATGGACTGGGTGGCCTGACTGTTGCCGTGGTCATATTGCTCGTGGACGATGACGCCATCCTTGAGGACGATGAGGCCGGTGGTGCCGCCACGCTCCAGCCAGTCGGAAATCTTGCGGGTTTCGCCCTTGTAGACGAAAGTTTCCGGCAGGGGCTGGTCCGCCTTGGCAAGTGGGCTGACCTCGCCTTCATGCGGAATGCGCACGGACGGATAACGCTTGTAGACATTGCGGAAATTTTCAAAAATCTCCGGCCCCTTGAACATCTGGGCATATTGATAGACGGCCCAGGTTTCATGGATTTTCTTCAAGAAGACCGCCGTGCCGACACCGGCCACAACAACCAATGCGACCAGAACGTATAAAGTATAGTGATACAATCGTTTCATTAGCCTCCCCTCAAACAACAAGATCGAGCCGAATATCTTTTCTATAAGCACATGAATGAATACTTATATTCACTCCTCCTCTCTATTATGAGCATGATAGTTCCCCGGAAAAATATCCCTATTATTCATATTTATTCAGATTTATGTGTACTATAAATGAACCGCTGCAATGCACTGCGGAGAATACCGGGTAAAGCGCTTTTGCAGCGAAGCCCTCAACTGGAGGCACGCGCCCGAACGGTTCAAGTGGGGCGACTGGCGAGGCGATCTGGCGGGGCGTTTCAGCCCGAACGATCAGGTGGAATCGCAGCCGCTTCATTTCCTGTTTTCTGGAGTATTCCGCCTGAAAGGCGGCAATAGGCAAGCCCGCTCAGGCGACGGTTCGCCCACCATCGCGGCGCGCTGCGGCCTTCGCGGTCATGGCGCTGATTGCCTCCACCGGCACCGGCATGCCGAGCAGATAGCCCTGGACGAGATCGGCGCCCGCCGCCACGCGGATGAGCGCAAGCTGTTCCTCGGTTTCGACACCCTCCACCGTCACGCCGAGCCCCAGCTCATGCGAAAGCTGGGTGACACCGCGAAGCAGCATCAGCGACCGCCGGTCGGTGGTGATGTCGCGCACGAAGGACCGGTCGACCTTCACCTTGGTCAGGGGCAATGTATTGAGATAGCTGAGGCTGGAATAACCAGTTCCGAAATCGTCGAGCGCGATATTGATCCCGGCATTCTTGAGCCGTTGCAACACCATCGATGTCTTGTTGCGGTCCGAAATGATGGCGCTTTCCGTCACTTCCACCTCAAGCCGATGCGCCGGAAGCCCGGATTTCTGCAAGGCATTGGCGATATCGCGGGCAATGTCGTTGCTTTTCAGGTCGATGGCCGACAGGTTGACGGAAACGCCGATGCGGTCGCCCCATGACAGGCAGTCGGCACAGGCCTGCTCCAGCATGAAGCGGGTTATGTCGGTGATGATGCCCATTTCCTCGGCAAGCGGAATGAATTCGGCAGGCGGCACGAAGCCAAGCTCCGGATGCTCCCACCGCGCCAGCGCCTCACATGCGACAACGCGCAGGGACTGCGCGCTGACGATGGGCTGGTAGACGACCTTGATCTCGCCGTGATTGATGGCGAGCCGCAGATCCGCCTTGAGTTTCTGGCGTCCGCGATATTTGGTGTCCATCGCATCGACGAAGACCGACCAGGATTTTTCTTCCGTGCTCTTGGCTTCGTAAAGCGCCAGGTCGGCATTGATATGCATGCTGCCGACATCGGACCTTTCGACATTCTCGATCGCCACGCCCGCGCTGATATCGATCTGGACCTGATCGCCGTCGAGATCGTAAACCCCGGTCGCCACCGCCATGATGTGGTCCATCACCCCGGCAATATCGGCCTCGCCGCGCAGGTTGAAGACAAACACCACGAACTCGTCGCCGCCGAAGCGCGATGCAACGAAGCGCTGCGGATCGAGCGAGTTCAGCCTTTCGGCGAACAGGCGCAACAGCACATCGCCCGTATGATGCCCCAGCGTGTCGTTGACATGCTTGAAATGGTTGATGTCGATGACGATGAGCGCAACCTGCGTGCCCTTCTTCTGATGGGGACGCAGCGACCGCACCATGGTCTCGAAATAATTGCGGTTCGGCAGGCCGGTCAGGCCGTCATAGCGCGCCATATGCTGGATGCGCGCTTCCGCTTCCACGCGCTGCGTCACATCCTCGAACATCAGGACCGCCCCTTCATTGAGGGTCTGGTTGCCGATGCATTCGATATAGCGCTGGTTTGAAAGCTGGAAAATGTCGCGGGCGCGCCTGCCGATCAGGAGGTCCTGCATGCGCACATGCACGCTTTTCAGGTCGGTCTGCGGAAACAGCCCCTTCTTGGCGCAATAGCGCAGAAGGACATCGAGCTTGCGGCCATGCAGCTTGGTATGCTCGGCAATCTGCAGCATCGCCTTGGCCTTGTTGTTGATGACGGCGATGCGCTGCTGGCTGTCGAACATCAAAAGGCCCTGCGGCATGTTGTTGAGCGCCGCATCGAAACGCCCGGCCACGATGGACAGGCGGCGCTTGCCCATGACCGCCGCGAAGAGAAATTCGCGCAACCCGTTGGCCATCTGGATGTTGGACAGGAAATACGGGATCAGCAGCAGGCCGATGATGACGTGAAACGGCGTCCCCGCCAGAATGAGCCCGGCCAGAACGGGAAGGAGCGTGCAGGCCGACATCAGAATGACGGCCTTTGCCGAGGCATAGTTGCGGCCCACGATGGAAACGACCGAGGCAAGCAGCACGGTCAGGCTGGCAAGTTCGGCAAACGAATCCCGCAGCACGAAGCTTGAGAAGAAACATAACATGCCGAGCGTCAGGCACACGGCGGATGCGCCGATCAGATAGCGCGTCTCCCACCGGTCGAGATCGGCATGGGAAAGCGGCTGCTGCCTTGCCTGATCGAACTTGTGCATGTCGAAGATGCGGCCAACCGCCACGATCGCGAAGACGCCGGCAAACATCAGATAGCGCCAGTCGTCGGTTTTCACATAGATGACGACACAGGCTACAACGTGCGCGAGCAAGCCGAACCAGAGCGTCGTACGATTACCATACAGCGCTCTGAGAAAAGATAGCCGCACATCTGCAGGTATCTCAGGTTTACGGCTTTGCCACATTCGATGCATTTAATCCCTTGTATGGGGCAGCAATATCGCACCAATGACTTAAAAATATCTTTCGGGATATTAAACCACAAGCTGTCATGCCGACCACCATAAGATGTATTCAGATGTTTTTTAAGGAAAACCATAGACGCACAACCCCCGTCCGGCAATTACAACCAGAGGCATGTATTGTTTTAGTTGTCCTAATATTACTGAAACAGCCATAATTGGAGAACAGCGCAGGTTAGTTGCCGCGTTGCGGAGAATTAATCCAGATTAGTCACGATGGATATTCTGCCGCCAGAGTCCCGCCTTTTAGAGAAAAATCCTGCCATCCAAGGTCCAGCGGCGGGAAATAACCGCAAGAAGCTTCCAACTCTGTCAGAGTTGGTGCCCCCCGTCGACGGTGATGATCGAACCGGTCATATAGCGGCTGGCGTCGGAGGCCAGCATCAGCACAACCCCGTCCAGATCCTGCGGTTCGCCAAGGCGCCGCATCGGGTTTCGCCCTTTGAAGTAGCCCCCTGCCGGTCCCTGCAACTGTTCTTCATTGATTCGCGTTGGAAACCAGCCCGGCGAAATCGCGTTGACGCGAATATCGTGCGCGGCCCATTCCAGCGCCAGCGCCCGCGTCATCTGCGTCACGCAGGCCTTGGACATGGAATAAGCGGCAGCGCCCTTCTGCGGACGCTCGCCCAGAATGCTGGTCGTGTTGACGATGGAGCCGCCCTCGCCATGCCGGATCATGCGGCGCGCCGCTTCCTGCGCCACGAAAAAGGCACCGGCGACATTCACCTCGAAAATATGTTCGAGCATGTCGCGCGTCGTATCGAGCGCGCGCGCCATATGCGCAACGCCGGCATTGTTGAAAAGCGCCGTTATCGGTCCGAAACGCGCTTCCGCTTCATCGAAAGCACGGACGATTTCATCCGGATGGGTCACATCCGCCGTGATTTCCAGCACTTCGCCGCCCGAGGGGCAAATGCTTTCCCCTGCATGGGTGCGCGAGATCGAAATCACATGCGCACCGTGCCCTGCCAGCACATGGACCATCCTGAGGCCCAACCCTGAAGAACCACCCGTCACGACAATGACCTTGCCCCTGACGGAGAAAAGCTGATCGTCAGTCATTCATCCCCTCAACTGCCAATCCGTCTTTATTCATTCCTAGATTATCGGAAGCAGCATTTGAACCATCTTCGACCGTAAAAATCAGTCCAAATCAACACAATACACAGAAGGCACAATCAAAAGACCGACCGCAGGGCCGCAGGACGACACCTGTTCGTGATTGCGCACCCGATTGCGGAGAAGTAAGGAACAGAGCAAACAGGGCATTTCCAGTTCGAACTGGATCGCTGGGATTGCCCTTTATCCTTGTTTCTAGGCATTACCTCACGCAAAACCGCTTCATATTCCGAATGGTGGAAACGAACATTATGCCCAAGACTTCTCGCCCTCTCGTCGCCGTACCGACCGATGTGAAGCCATTTGAAAACTACACCTGGCACGCCGCGCCGGAACAATATCTGGCAGCCGCCATCGATGTTGCGGGTGTGACCCCGCTTCTGGTGCCAAGCTTCGGCGACCGGATGGACCTCGACGCCATTCTGGATGCGGTGGACGGCCTTCTCGTCACCGGTTCCAAATCGAACGTTCACCCTGCCCTCTACGGCGTGGAGCCGAATCCGGCCTTTGAGCCTTATGACAATGCCCGCGACGCGACATCGCTGCCGCTGATCCGCGCCGCCATTGAAAAGGGCGTTCCGGTTCTGGCCATCTGCCGCGGCATACAGGAACTGAACGTCGCGCTGGGCGGCACGCTCGCCACCGAAATCCAGGAGCTGGAAGGCCGGATGGACCACCGCGCGCCGGAATCGGAAAGCCAGGCCGAGCGTTTCGCCATCCAGCATCCGATCAAGCTCAACCCGAACTCATGCCTCGCGGAAATCCTGAAGGAAGACAGCGTGCGGGTGAACTCCGTCCACCGGCAGGCGATCGACAGGCTTGCGCCGCAGCTTGAGGTCGAAGCCGTTGCGGAAGACGGAACCATCGAAGCCGTCTCGGTGAAGAATGCGAAGGGATTTGTCGTCGGCGTCCAGTGGCACCCGGAATACTGGGTGCATTCCGATGCCCCTTCCCGCAAGATCTTCGAGGCGTTCGGCGATGCAGTGCGCCGACGCAGATTAGGGGAATAGGGCAGTAGGGCAGTAGGGCAGTAGGGCAGAGAAGGATATGTGCGTCGCGGTCGTCCGCAAGCCAGACATACTCCCCTATTCCCTTATTCCCCTATTCCCTTAACATACTGCCTTACTGCCCTATTGCCTTACTGCCTTAACGTGCCCCGTCTCCGGCACGGGCGTCAGCGCCTCACCAGTGTCGAACCACGCGATGAGATTGTCGATCACCAGATTAGCCATGTCGCGGCGGGTCCGGACCGAGGCGGAGCCGATATGCGGCAGGAGGACCGTGTTCGGCGCATCGAGCAAGGCTTGTGGAACATGCGGCTCGTTTGCAAAGACGTCGAGACCGGCAGCGGCAATCGTTCCGTTCTGCAGCGCTTCGGCAAGCGCGTCTTCATCCACCACCGAACCGCGTCCGATATTGACGAGCACGCCTTCCGGTCCGAGCGCCTTCAGCACGTCCGCATTGACGGCCTTCGCCGTTTCCGCGCCGCCCGGCGCAACCAGAATGAGCGTGTCGACGGCTTCGGCCAGTTCCTTAAGGCTCGGATGATATTCGTAAGTGACATCCGGCGACTTGCGGCGATTGTGATAGGCAATCGGCAGGCCGAATGCCTCAATGCGGCGGGCGACCGCCTTGCCGATGCGGCCAAGGCCGAAAATGCCGACCTTGCGTCCCCGCAGCGAAAGCCGGGACAGTGGATAGCGGCCTTCCTTCACCCAGTTGCCGGCGCGCAGGAATTCCTGCGACTTCGACAATTCGCGCACCGTGTCGATCAGGAGGCCGATGGTCGTATCCGCCACTTCCTCGGTCAGCACATCCGGCGTGTTGGTGACCATGACATTGTTCGCACCGGCATGTTTCGCATCCACCGCGTCGTAGCCGACGCCGAAATTGCCGATGATCTCGAGATTGGGCAAGGCGTCGATCAGCGCCGCATCGACGGACGACATGCTGGCGATGCCCTTCACGTCGCTCGCCCAGGCGGCATCGAGAAGCGCCGTGTCGCCGCGCGCGATACGCTGAACATTGAACTCGCCCGAAAGCCTCTGCACGGCATAGTCGTCGAAATTGCCGAGCACCAGAATTGTCGCGTCGCGTTTTGTCATGGCATTCCTCATGCGTAGAGCATTTCCAGCAAAAGTGCGCAGCGGTTTTGCTTAGGATAATGCGTAAAGAAAACCGACCCCTGGAAGACAGCCGGTGCGGGGGAAATCAGCCGTGTTTCGGCTTGGACGTCGATTGCCGGATATGCAGTTCCGGCTTGATGAGTTCCTGCATCGAGGACACCTCGACGCCGTTCAACTGGTCGAGCAGCGCGCGCGCCGCACGGCGCCCCACCTCGCGCTGGCCGTTCCAGACGGTCGTCAGCGCTGGCGTCGCAATGGCCGCTTCCTCCAGATCGTCATAGCCGGTCACGGAAATGTCCTCGCCCGGCACCAGCCCGGCGCGGGCAATGCCGTTCATCAGGCCGATGGCCGTCAGGTCGTTCCAGCAGACCGCCGCCGTCGGCTTGTCCTTCAGCGCCAGAAATTGCGGCGCGACCTCAAAGCCGCCCTGTTTCGTGCGCGGCCCGGCGATGCGCCAGTCGGGACGAACCTCAAGCCCGGCCTTTTCCATGGCCTGCACATAGCCGCGATAGCGGTCGCGGCCCGTCGAGGTCTGGTCGGTACCGCCGATCATGGCGATGCGCGTGTGCCCCAGCGAAATCAGGTGATTGGTGGCAAGACCGATGCCATAGGCGTCGTCGCCCCGGAACACCGGCGCGTGAACGCCCTCGACGCTGCGCGCGATCAGCACGACCGGCAGGCCGTTATCTTCGGCAAGCTGGATATCTTCCGGCGGGGTGCCGATGGCGGGCGACATGATGACCCCGTCCGCACCGAGCTGCAAAAGCGTATCCATGAAGGTGCGCTGCTTTTCCAGCTGGTCGTAGTGATTGGACAGGATGAAGGTCTGCCGCGACCGGTCCAGTTCCGTTTCGATGGATTTGAGGATTTCCGCGAAGAACGGGTTCATGATGTCATGCACCACGACGCCGACAATGCCGGAACGCGAGGTGCGCAGGCTCGCAGCGCGACGGTTATAGATATAACCGATGGCGCGGGCATGTTCCTTGATCTTCTCGCGGGTCTGGTCGGCAACGAGGGGGCTGTCGCGCAAAGCGAGCGAAACTGTGGCTGTCGAAACACCAAGCGCGTCAGCGATGGTCGATAGCTTTATTTTCTGGGCCAAGTCGCCTCCCCAAATTGGTCCGTGCCGCAGTCGGAGACGCAGCCGCAACCTGACAAGGCAGGACGCGACCGTTCGTCCTGCGAACGGTTATGCCATTGCCATCCTTGAATTGGAAGCATTTTCGATAGCACGCAACCTGAAAAGTGTTTCACGGTTTCCCGCCAAGATGCGCGTCAAAACAAATAGTTAGAGCCGGCGAAAGGGCGGACTTATTCCACCTCGTCCTCTTCCAGCACTTCCGTTTCCGGTTCTTCCGCAAGGCGCACGACGCCACGAAGCGCAAGATTGCTCTCCATCCGGCTCAGCATCTTGAGGAAGGTCTTGCGATCCTTCTTGTCGAGGCCTTTCAGCATGTCCTTCTCGGTCTTGCGAATGGACTTCTCGATTGCCTTGATGGTCTCCAGACCAGCCTGCGTGAGATAGATATGCGACTGGCGCTGATCGGTTTCCGAGGCGCGCTTGGCGACGAAACCCTGGCTTTGCAGGCGCGCAATGGTTTTGGTGATGGTGGGCGGACGCACACCCAGGCGCTGCGCCAGAACGCCGGGCGTCAGCCCGTCCTCGGCCGCCAGTTGCAGCATGACCGCATCCTGCCCCGCATAGAGCCCCTGCTCCAGAAGCCGCGTGGCCAGCACCGTCCGCGACAGCCTCGCCACGGATTGCAGCCGGTAAAGTACAACCGCCTTATTGTCCTTGCTCATCGCCACCTCGCCCTTGTTTCTTTGGAGCACATCCCCGAAAAGCGAAACGGTTTCGGACGAGGTGCCTGTTCAAAATAAACTATTTCCTGTCGCCTGATCGATAGTCCCGTCCATTCATATATCGTAAAATATTGTCCGACTTATGAAACAACAAGGCCCGGTTGCTGTCATGGCTAACGAGCGTTAGGGTCTCAGGCTCGAAGAAAAGAATAAAGCGAGGAAAACATGACCGATCTGCGCGAGCAAAACAGCGACATGATTGTCGTCCTGCCCCTTGGCGCTCACGAACAGCATGGACCTCACCTGCCGTTTGAAACGGATACGATCATCGCCGAAGGCATTGTCGCGCGCGTCAGCGATGCGCTGCCCGCCGAACTCAACGTCAATTTCCTGCCCGCCCAGCCGGTCGGCTATTCCATTGAGCACATGGACACGGAAGGAACCCAGAGCCTCGCCTATGCCGAGGCCGTGAACCAGTGGATCGGCATCGGTGAAAATCTTCATGCGGGCGGCATCCGCAAACTGGTCATGCTGAACGCGCATGGCGGAAATTCGCCCCTGATGACGATTGTCGCGACGGAGCTGCGCACACGGCTCGACATGCTTGCCGTTGCCACGAGCTGGACCCGCTTCGGCCTGCCGGAAGGCCTGATCACGCCGGAGGAAAAGGCGCTCGACATTCACGGCGGCTTCATCGAGACATCGGTGATGCTGGCCCTGCGCCCCGATCTGGTGGACATGTCGAAGGCGCGCAATTTCTCCAATGCCCAGTCACGCTATGCCGAGGAGTTCAGGTTCCTGCGCGCTTACGGCCCGCATGCCTTCGGCTGGAAGATGCACGATCTCAACCCGGAAGGCGTTGCCGGCAACGCCGCCGCCGCAACGGCGGAAGCCGGGGAAAAGCTGATCGCCAACGCGGTCGCCGGTTTCATCGACCTGCTGCGCGATGTCGACAGGTTCGATCTTGCCCGGTTCAAATCGCAACGTCTCGCCAGTCAGGCGAGCTGAGCCCGGATATATCGGGATGGGCACGCTCGTCGCACGAAGGGAACATGCCGAGGCATGGGCGCAATTGCGCCATGCGCTCTGGCCCGACACCAGCCTTGAGCAGCATCTGCAGGAGATTTACGAGACGCTCGATCAGGAGGACCCTGATGCCGTAACATTCATCGCGGAAAGCGCTGGCGGTCAGATCGCAGGCTTCGCGGAGGCAGCGTTGCGGCGCGACTATGTCAACGGCTGCGGGACATCGCCTGTCCTGTTCCTCGAGGGAATCTACGTCTCTCCTGAATATCGCCAGCGTGGCACCGCGCGCTTGCTTTGCGAGGCAATCGCAAACTGGGGCCGGGAAAAAGGCTGCACCGAATTTGCCTCCGACGTTCTGCTCGAAAACCGGGACAGCCAGAGCTTTCACACGGCGCTGGGTTTTGATGAAACGGAGCGGGTGATCTTCTATCGGAAACTTCTTTAGAGGGGTGAGATCTGACGTCCGCATACGGCAAGCTTCGGGAAAAGCCACTGCCATCATCGTGAACGACGAGAATGTAATATTATAGCATTGCATATGGCATTCACGCCGCCCTTCCCTTATATGAATTGTCCTATCCGGGGTTTCGGTGCCGTGCCGCTTCGCGCTGGCTGCCCTCGACCCCGACTTCACAAGGCCACAACTTCAAGAGGCATGACCATGAGCCAGGCTGAAGCCCAAACCGAAGCTCCGTCTGAAACCAAGACGACCACTGAAGCTGGCCGCATCCCCGTGACCGTTCTGACGGGTTATCTGGGTTCGGGCAAGACCACCCTTCTCAACCGCATCCTGACCGAGAACCACGGCAAGCGTTATGCCGTCATCGTCAATGAATTCGGCGAGATCGGCATCGACAACGACCTGATCGTCGAGTCGGACGAAGAAATCTACGAAATGAACAATGGCTGCATCTGCTGCACCGTGCGCGGCGACCTGATCCGCGTGGTGGAAGGCCTGATGCGCCGCCCGGGCCGTTTCGACGCCATCATCGTGGAGACCACCGGCCTTGCCGACCCGGTTCCGGTCGCGCAGACCTTCTTCATGGATGACGATGTGCGCGCCAAGACCGGCCTCGACGCGGTTGTCGCCCTTGTCGATGCCAAGCACCTGCCGCTGCGTCTGAAGGACAGCCGCGAGGCGGAAGACCAGATCGCCTTTGCCGACGTGGTGCTCATCAACAAGACCGACCTTGTCACGCCGCAGGAACTGGCCGCCATCGAGGCGACCGTGCGCGCCATCAACCCGCACGCCATCATCCACCGCACCGAGCGCGCCTCCATCCCGCTCGACCGCGTGCTGGATCGCGGCGCCTTCGACCTCAAGCGCGTTCTGGACAACGATCCGCACTTCCTCGACCACGACCATCCCGACCACGTATGCGGACCGGATTGCGATCACGATCACCATGATCATGACCACCATGGACACCATCACCATGCGCATGATCACGACCATGATCATCACCACGACCACGACCATGTGTGCGGCCCTGATTGCGATCATGACCATCATCACCACCACGATCACGCCTCGCCGATCCATGATGTGACGGTGAAGTCGGTATCGCTGAGGGCAGGTGAAATCGACCCGGCGAAATTCTTCCCGTGGATACAGAACATCACCCAGACGCAGGGACCGAACATCCTGCGCCTCAAGGGCATCATCGCTTTCAAGGACGACCCGGACCGCTATGTGGTGCAGGGCGTGCACATGATCATCGAAGGCGATCACCAGCGCGCCTGGAAGGAAGACGAAAAGCGGGAAAGCCGCCTCGTCTTCATCGGACGCGAACTCGACCCCGCCGCCCTGAAGGCCGGTTTCGAGAATAGCCAGGCGAAATAAGCCTCCGGTTCGGACTGAACCGGGAGCGCCCCCTGTTTCCTCTTGCGCATTTCCAGTAACCGCTCCAAAGCTTTGCTGGAAATGCCCTCATCAATAAACAATACCGGAAGCCGATGCCTACAGTAGCTCCGCTCGACCTTGAAGGTCATTGTCTTTATGCGCGCTTTGTCGGCGGCATTCCCTTCTTCGCCATGGCCGATGGCGCGATCCATCAGCTTAACAATGGAAGCAGGACCTTTGCCGCCCATGACGGGCTGTTGAGCGCGACCGTTTCCGTTGATGGAAAATCGCTCATCACCGGCGGCGAAGACGGTCGCGTGTGCCGCACCGACGTCGATGGAACGGTGAGCGAACTTGCAAAGGTTCCGCGCAAATGGATGACCGCTGTCGCAGCAGGCCCCGGCGGAACTGTCGGTTTTGCGTCTGGCCGCACTGCGTGGGTGCGCACGTCCGACGGCAAGGTGCAGGAATTTGCGCAGGAACGCAGCGTCGAAGCCATCGCCTTTGCGCCGAAGGGCCAGCGGCTGGCGATTGCACGCTATAACGGCGCAACGCTGATCTGGACCGGCACGGCGGCAAAGCCCGTCGAACTGGAATGGAAAGGCGCGCATATCGGGGTGATCTTCTCGCCCGATGGCCGCTTCCTCATCACCTCGATGCAGGAAAATGCGCTGCATGGCTGGCGTCTCGAAGATACCAAGCACATGCGCATGACCGGCTATCCGGCCAAGGTGAAGGACTGGTCTTGGAGCGCCAAGGCCAAGTGGCTCGCCACTTCCGGCGCGCCCGCGGCAATCGTCTGGCCTTTTGCGGGCAAGGACGGCCCGATGGGCAAGGCTCCCCTGGAGCTTGGCCTTCGCGGCGACAGCATGGTGACATCGGTTGCCTGCCACCCGGTCGAGGACATTGCGGCCATTGGCTATAATGACGGCATGATCCTGATCGCACGTTTCGCCGACAGCAAGGAAGTCCTCCTGCGCCGCCCCGGCAAGGGCGCAATCACCAGCATGGGCTGGGATGAACAGGGCCACCGCCTCGTCTTCGGCTCGGAGGCCGGGGATTGCGGCGTGGTTTCGATAGCCGATTAGGGCAGTAGGGCAGTAGGGCAGAGAAGGCTATGTGCGTTGCGATCGTCCGCAACCTAAAAACATACTCCCCTACTCCCTTATTCCCCTACTCCCTTAACATACTGCCCTATTGCCTTATTGCCTTACTGCCTTTTCATCGAGACCGCCGGTGCGCCATCCGGTCCGAGCGACGCGACCCATTGGCTGATGGCCGCGACATCCTTTTCGCCCAGCATATGATCCGCATCGATGGTGCGGGCGTCGACGCGCGCGCCGCCGGAGCGCAGAAGCGCTGAAAGCGCTGGCGCAAAGGGCGAATAAAGCTTGTCATCCTCGCCCGTGATGGTCAGAACGCGCGCCTTGCTCAGATTGGCGGCGGGCGCATTGTCCAGAACCGGCATCGAACGCATGAGGACAGCCCGCTTCACCAGATCGGGGTGGAGCATCATCGTCGCCGCCAGAAGATTGGCGCCGTTCGAATAGCCCACGAAGGTTGCGTGGGTGAGGTCGAGTTCCTTGTCGTCGGCCAGTCGCGTGAGGAAGGTCACGAAGGCATTGGCTTCGAGCTTGATATCCTTCTGGTCGAACTTTACGGGCGTGATGCGCTTGTACCAGCGCGTGCCGCCATCCTGCATCACGCGGCCACGAATGCCGAGCAGCGTGGCCCGCGGCCAGATTTTGGATGCCATCGGCACGAGGCTGGTTTCATTTCCGCCCGAACCGTGCAGCAGGATCACCAGTTCACTGGAGGCGTTTTCCGGCTTGTAGAAGCGATGGATGAACTGCCTGCTGCGCGAAAAATTCTGTTCCGGCGTCGTTTCCGTATCCATCTTCTTCTCGCGCATTGTCACCCCTTCACCCAGCTTGGGAGCGCCCTGCTCTTCTTTCATCGATGCGGCGATGGCGCTCAGGGCCTTGCCCTGACCGTTGGTCGAAACGGGCTGTCCCTCAGCCAGAGCCGAGCCAGCCGCCACCGTGAATGCAGCTGCCGCCAAAGCGGCCATAAACATCTTCTTTACCATGATCTCAACATAGCCAATGAGACGTTAACGAAGGTTTGAAGGCAGCTCTTCCCGGGTGCGTCCCCACCCCTGCCGGCGATAGCGAATTTAGTCCGAAGTCGCTCGTTCGGTTGCGCTAATGTAATGCGGTTAACAGCAGAGTTTTAGCGAGAATATGGCAGAATGCACGAAAAGTTACATCGTGTTACATTCTGTTACGCATTCACGCGGCTTCAACAATGCGTGACCACCGCACTGGCCGCAGATTATCCATGCTTTTGACGCCTTTACGTGGAATCATGTCTGCAACTTGAGGGTCAATTATTTTGGAAGTGGGAACGACAATGAGCAGCTTCAAACCGGGGCGTTTTTCATCCGCCCGCCTCACTTATGATGCGGTGACGCCCAAAAGCCTCTATCTCAACCGCCGCTCGTTCATGGTTGGCGCCGGCGCCCTCGCCGCCGCTGGCATTGCCTCTTCGGCTTTTGCCGAACCGCTGAAGGCCAAGGCTTCCGCCTATAAGGTGGACGAGAAGCTGACGCCGCAGGATGCCGTCACGACCTACAATAATTTCTACGAGTTCGGCACGGACAAGAGCGACCCTTCCGCCAATTCCGGCAATTACAAGCCGCTGCCCTGGAAGCTCACCGTCGACGGCCTCGTCAAGCAGCCGAAGGAATTCGACATTCAGGATCTGATTGCCCGGATGCCGCTTGAAGAGCGCATCTATCGGATGCGCTGCGTCGAGGCGTGGTCGATGGTCATTCCGTGGATCGGATTTCCGCTCGCAAGCCTGCTGGCGCAGGTGGAGCCGCTCGGTTCGGCCAAATACATCGCCTTTACCGGCCTCGTGCGACCGGAGGAAATGCCGGGCCAGACCGGCCTCTTTCAGGTTCTCGACTGGCCCTATATCGAGGGCCTGCGCCTTGACGAGGCCATGCATCCGCTGACCATCCTCTCGGTCGGCCTTTACGGCGAGACATTGCCCAATGCGAACGGCGCGCCGATCCGGCTGGTCGTGCCGTGGAAATACGGCTTCAAGGGGATCAAGGCGATCACCAAAATCAGCTTCGTCGAAAAGCAGCCGCCAACCTCGTGGCAGCAGCAGGCCGCCAACGAATATGGTTTCTACGCCAATGTGAACCCGGAGGTCGACCATCCGCGCTGGAGCCAGGCGACCGAGCGGCGCATCGGCGAAGGCGGCTTTCTGGGCTCGGGCCGACGCCCGACATTGCCGTTCAACGGCTATGGCGAGGAAGTCGCATCGCTTTATGCGGGCATGGACCTGAAGGTGAATTACTGACATGGCGGCAGCGACCCGGACAGAGCGGAAGAAAACAATCCGGCCCGGTGAATGGAAAATCTGGCTGCTTTACGCGGTCGGTCTCGTCCCGGCTGTCTGGACCTTCTATCTGGGCGCAAGCGGCAATCTCGGCGCCGATCCGGTCAAGACCTTTGAACACACGCTCGGCCTGTGGGCGCTGCGCTTCCTCATTCTCACCCTCATGGTCACGCCGATCCGCGACCTGACCGGCATTGCGCTGCTGCGCTACCGCCGGGCGCTCGGTCTCCTCGCCTTCTATTATGCGCTGATGCACTTCGCCACCTACATGCTGCTGGATCAGGGCCTGAATATTTCCGCCATCGTCACCGATATCGTGCGGCGGCCCTTCATCACCATCGGCATGATCAGCCTTGTTCTGCTGGTGCCGCTGGCGCTTACCTCCAACAACTGGTCGATCCGCAAGCTCGGGCGGCGCTGGAACAGCCTGCACAAGCTGGTCTATCTGGCAATCGCGGGCGGCGCGATCCATTTCATCATGTCGGTGAAAAGCTGGCCTGCCGAACCGGTCATCTATGCCGGGATCGTCGGCGCGCTGCTGCTGTGGCGTCTGGTGCGTCCGCACGCCCGCAACCGCAAGCCTGTTTCCCGCCCGCGCGGCGAAGCAATCGCGGCAAAGAAATAAGCCGCCAGCGAGAGCCTTTTTGCAAGAATTCTAATATAGAATCTAAATTTCGTGTTCCCACACTTACCCCCATGACATGACGATGCAAATCATGTCAGTATCGCCGCGATTTCCGCACACGGAATAGTTCCCGGCGGCGGCAACTGACGAATACGGAATGCATATGTCTTCTCTCCTGAAATCGGCTCCCGTCCGCATCGCAGGCAAATTCGTCTTCATTCTATTCACCCTTGTCTTTGCGATCTGGGCCAGCTTCGCCATGTGGTTCCAGCTGCCCTTCGGCGATGCCATGCGCGGCTCCGTCATCGCCATCTGGCTTCTGATCGCCCTTGCGGTGATTATAGGCGAAAGACATTACAGCTGCTGGCGCAGGCGGCTCTTCTTCTGCCTTCTTGCGCTGGCGATGCTGGCGGCCTGGTCCACGGTGCGCCCGTCCCTCAACCGCATCTGGGCGCCCGATGTTGCCCGCACGGTGACCGGGCAGGTCAATGGCGATCTCGTCACCCTTTCCAATGTCCGCGATTTCATCTGGCGGACGACGGAGGATTTCACGCCCAACTGGAAGGAAGAAACCTACGACCTCAGCAAGATCACATCGGTCGACGTCTTTCTTTCCTACTGGTCGAGCCCGGCTATCGCCCACACACTTCTGTCGTTCGGCTTCGAGGATGGCCGTCATGTGGTGTTTTCAGGCGAAATCCGCCGCGAGCATCACGAGGTCTTTTCCGCCATTGCCGGGTTCTTCCGCCAGTTCGAGCTGGCGATGATCGCGGCGGAAGAACGCGATATCATTTATCTGCGCACCAATGTCCGCAAGGAAAATGTCTATCGCTATCGCGTCAATCTGCCGCCCGCAGGCGCGCGCGAACTCTTCCTCTCCTATGTCACGCTGGGCAATCAACTGGCCGAGCAGCCGAAATTCTACAATACGCTGACCGCGAACTGCACCACGATCATCTTCCACATGGCGCGGGTGCTGGACCCGAACTTCCCCTTCGATTACCGCATTCTTCTGTCAGGCTTCCTGCCCGGCTATCTGTACGATCACGGCTGGCTGGAGAATGGCGGCACGCTGGAGGAACTGCGCCAGCGCGCATCGATCGATGCAAGGGCGCTGGCAGGCGGACGCGACGGCTTTTCGGAGCGCATACGCGAATAGGGCATTTCCGGCAAAAGTGCGAAGGGTTTGGTCGGCACTGCCGACGGGAACCGCTCATGAAAACCCCGCCGAAGCCGTAACTTCGACGGGGTAATCTTTTATGGGCCAGATTACACCGCGGCGGTGATGATGATCTCGACCTTGTAGTCAGGCGTTGCCAGCGCTGCCTCGCCGGTGGCGCGTGCAGGCGTGTGAGCCGGATCGACCCATGCATCCCAGACGGCGTTCATTTCGGCAAAGTCCTTCATGTCGGCGAGCCAGATGATGGCCTGAAGGATCTTGGTCTTGTCGGAGCCCGCTTCCTTGAGAAGACGGTCCACCTCGGCCAGAACGGCCTTGGTCTGGTCTGTGACGCTGGCGCCAGGATTTCCCACCTGACCGGCGAGATAAACGGTGTTGCCGTGAATGACGGCCTGGCTCATGCGCGGGCCGACTCCGATGCGACGGATGCTCATGGTGGACTCCTCTCGATACTGCTCTTCCGCGGGCATGGCCCGCATGTGAAAATGTTGCGTATCCTTATTAAAGCCCTGATCCGCTTTGGCAATGCCAATGCCAGCCTGAATGATGCTATTTCAGTGAAAACAGCATTTCCCGCAAAAGCGTGGAGCGCCCACGCGGGGAAATCCGTTCATTCGACTGGTTTCTATCCGGCTGCGATGCGCAGTATAATGCGACGAAATAGCCGGCGCGGCTCCGGCAAGCTCGTTTTGACCGAACCGCTCTCCAGGAGGAGGAAAGCATGGCGCAACCGCTCGCCGAGATTTACCGCGACTATATCGCATGCCTGAACCGGCAGGACTGGGACGACCTCGGACTTTATGTGCATGAAGAGGCTGTGCACAATGGCAGGGCATTGGGCCTTGATGGCTATCGCAGGATGCTGGAACAGGATTTCGAGGCCATCCCCGACCTGCGCTTCAACATAGAGTTTCTTGTCAGCGAGCCGCCCCGCATCGCCAGCCGCCTGCAATTCGACTGCACGCCAAAGGGGATGCTGTTCGGGTTGCCGGTCAACGGCAGGCGGGTGCGGTTCGCCGAAAATGTTTTCTACGAGTTCGAGAATACGCTGATAAGACGGGTCTGTTCGGTCATCGACAAGGCGGCGATTGAAGCGCAGCTGTGATCATATGGCGATGGCGGCCGATGACAGCCCATGACAGCCCATGATGACAGCCCATGATGACAGCCCATGATGACGGCCCATGATGACGGCATTGACTCTTTCCCGCCCTCACCCTATAAGCCGCGTCACGTTCGCCCGCGCGGTTTTACGGATGGTTTTGTGCTGTCCATCGCAAGGGAAAGAACCAGCTCCTGTTCAATAGAGCATGACCCCGAAAGTGAATAACGGTTTCGGACAAGGTCATGTTCAACGGAAAAACAGAATCAAGAAGGGCCGCACACCGCGGTATTAAATAAATGAAGCGCACTTACCAGCCATCCAAGATCGTCCGCAAGCGTCGTCACGGTTTCCGTGCACGCATGGCAACCACCGGCGGCCGCAAGGTTCTCGCCGCTCGCCGTTCGCGCGGCCGTAAGCGGCTTTCCGCTTAATCTTTTCCCGCGCTGTCGCGCGGTGACTAAAGAAATGAACAAGCCGAAACAAATACTCCGCCTTCGCAAGAGAGCGGAGTTTTTGGCTTTGAGGAATGGTGAAAAGCGACGTGGTCCACTGTTTCTTCTTGAAGTCCGGGAACGGACCGAAGAGGAATCGCAAGCCGCCAGGATCGGCGACAAACCCCGTGCAGGTTTCACCGTAACGAAGAAGAACGGCAACGCCGTGATAAGAAACCGCATCCGCCGCAGGCTCAGAGAAGCGGTTCGTTGTCACGCAGGGCGTGACATGGCGCCTTCGACCGACTATGTGATCGTAGCGCGCGAGCAAGCCCTCACTGCGCCCTTTTCGCGACTGACCGAAGAACTCTCCCGCCGCATCAAGGCGAAGGGTGAACGGCGGGGCGATGGGAAACGCCGAACGGAAAGACCGGAATCAGGACCCGTCAATGGAAAATAATCGTAATTTCTTCATCACCATTGCCCTGTCCATCCTCGTGCTGACGCTGTGGCAAGTGTTTTATCTGGGTCCGAAATCGGAAGCCCAGCGGGAGCAGGCACGCATTGAGGAGCAGCAGCAGCAAAAACAACAGGCGACGCAGCAGCAGGCGCAAGGTGGTCAGAACGGCGACACGCCGCAGATGCCCGCCGCCTCCGGGAACGTTCCCGGTCACAGCGATGTCGCAGCCGGCGGCGGCACGCTGACCCGCGAGGCAGCCGTTGCCCAGACGCAGCGCATCGAAATCGACACGCCTTCGCTGCGCGGTTCGATCAACCTGACCGGCGCCCGCCTCGACGACATCTTCCTGAAGAACTATCACGAGACCGTCGACAACAATTCGCCGAACATCGAACTGCTCGCGCCGTCGCCGCTGCAGCAGGGCTATTTCGTCGAACTGGGCTTCACCGGCAACGAGACCACCGGTCCCGTTCCCGGACCGAACACGGTCTGGACCGTGGAAGGCAACAACAGGCTGACGCAGACGACGCCCGTTACGCTGACCTATACCAACGAGAAGAACATCACCTTCAAGCGCATCATCTCGGTCGACGAATCCTACATGTTCTCGGTCGAGGATACGATCGTGAACAATTCCGGTGCGCCGATCTCGCTTGCCTCCTATGGCCGCGTGACCCGCTTCAACCAGCCCGAACATGCCAGCGCCACCTATGTGCTGCATGAGGGCCTGATCGGCGTCATGGGTCAGGACGGCCTGCAGGAAATCAAATATTCCAAGATCGAGGACAACAAGGACATCTCGTTCAAGGATGTCCAGGGCGGCTGGCTCGGCATCACCGACAAGTACTGGGCGGCGACGCTCATTCCGCCGCAGGACGAAAAGTTCACTGGCCGTTTCTCGCATTTCACCAATGACCGTCCGCGCTATCAGGCCGATTTCCTCGGTGCGCCGATGACCATTGCGCCGGGCCAGACCCAGACGGTGAAGAACCATGTCTTCGCAGGCGCGAAAGTGGTTTCCCTCATCAAGAACTACGAGGAAACGCTTGGCATCAAGCAGTTTGAACTGCTGATCGACTGGGGCTGGTTCTACTTCATCACTAAGCCGATGTTCTATCTCATCGACTGGATCTACAAGTTCTCCGGCAATTTCGGCGTCGCCATTCTGGTCGTCACCGTTCTGCTGAAGGGCCTGTTCTTCCCGCTTGCCAACAAGTCGTACAAGTCGATGGCACGCATGAAGCTGGTGCAGCCGAAGCTCACTGAAATCCGCGAGAAATATGCGGATGACAAGATGCGGCAGCAGCAGGAGATGATGAAGCTCTACAAGGAAGAGAAGATCAATCCTCTGGCCGGTTGCTGGCCGGTGCTGGTGCAGATTCCGGTGTTCTTCGCGCTTTACAAGGTGCTCTATGTCACCATCGAAATGCGCCACGCGCCGTTCTTCGGCTGGATCCAGGACCTTGCAGCGCCCGATCCGACCTCGCTCTTCAACCTGTTCGGCCTGCTGCCTTTCGCCGTGCCGCACTTCCTGATGATCGGCGTCTGGCCGCTTCTGATGGGCATCACCATGTTCCTGCAGATGCGCATGAACCCGACGCCTCCGGACCCGACGCAGGCTGCCATCTTCACCTGGATGCCGGTGATCTTCACCTTCATGCTGGCTTCGTTCCCGGCTGGTCTGGTGATCTACTGGGCATGGAACAACCTGCTCTCCATCACCCAGCAGGGCATCATCATGAAGCGCCAGGGCGTGAAGATCGAGCTCTTCGACAATCTCAAGAGCCTCTTCAAGCGAAAGCCGAAAGAGGCGAAGAAATAGACTTGAAAGAACCCCGCTTCGGCGGGGTTTTTGTACCCTCATGTTGACAATGCGGCCCATAACATTGATGCGTGTACGCAAGAGAACACACCGACCGGGACAGAACCATTGAGCGAGCAGGATAAGAAGCAGGCGGCGATCAGGGCCGCTCAGGCAGCGGCGGATGCAGTCCGGGAAGCCCAGGCGGCACTTGTCGAGGAAGGACGCCTGCTTTTCAAGAAATCATGGATTTTCATTCGTGGCGTACCGTCGATGAAATTCCTGCCGCCGGAAGGCCCGGTGGAGATCGCCTTTGCGGGCCGCTCCAATGTCGGCAAGTCGTCGCTGATCAATGCGCTCGTCAACAAGAAGGGCCTTGCGCGCACATCCAACACGCCGGGCCGCACGCAGGAACTGAACTATTTCGTGCCGGACGGCTATTCCGGCGAGAATGGCGACCTGCCGCCGCTGGCCCTGGTCGACATGCCGGGTTACGGTTTCGCCGAAGCGCCGAAAGCGCAGGTCGATGCCTGGACGCGCCTTGTGTTCGATTACCTGCGCGGACGCACCACGCTGAAGCGCGTCTATGTGCTGATCGACGCCCGCCATGGCATCAAGAAGAACGATGCGGAAGTGCTCGACCTTCTCGACAAGGCGGCGGTTTCCTACCAGATCGTGCTTACCAAGATCGACAAGATCAAGCCTGCTGGCGTGCCGCGCCTGCTGGAAGAAACGCACAAGCTCACCTACAAGCGCGCGGCCTGCTTCCCCGGGATCATCGCCACCTCGTCGGAAAAGGGTGTGGGTCTCGACGAACTGCGAGCGGCAATCGCGCTCGTGACGAAGGAGTAGAAATCTACGCACCGTCAGAGCAGCGCCGTCTTTCGCAATAACGCACTCCCATAGAGATGCTGTCAGTATCGACAGCTCCAAAGGAATATTTGAAACAAATATATTGCCATGATTCATCGTAATAAGGGTTTGAATCTATGGCTCGCTATAAATACGACTACAAAAATCAAACATATACAATGGATAACGACCTCACGGCGGATATGAAGACCATTGTAGATGGATTTATTTATAATAAACAATATAAAAATTTTCAAAATGGTCAAACCCCCGGCAGGCGCGGAGCTTTCATAAAGACTCATGGGGGAGTTTGTGCGAAGTTTACGATCTCGCATGACGCGCTTGATCCAAACGATCAGCATGTTGCGCTTCTCAAGAAAGGTCTTTTCGCACAGGAAGCCCAATATGACGCATGGGTTCGGTTTGGAAGTGACATCAATTTCGGCGAAAGCGACCGAAACAGCACCATTGGATGCAGTATAAAACTATTCAATGTTCCTGGATTGAATGTGCTCGACTATCCTCCATCGCAGGACAGCCCCAGTCAGCGTACTACCGTCGATTTTCCGCTCCAGAACTACCAGGTATTCTTCGCCAGCGATGCGAAGCAGATGGCCGGATATATGGCAGCAAAAGCCAGCGGCACCCTGAAGGATTTCCGAAATAGACCGGAAAACGAGGCGCTCAACGAAATCATCAATGGCATGATAGCTTCGGATCCTTCGAGCGCCCTGACCGAGACTTACTGGAGTTGTGTGCCTTTCATCCTGGGCATTCCGGAAAGCAATGGCTTTACAAGTTATTGCAAATACATTCTCTCTCCCCGCGCCAATCAGACAACATTGCCCACCAAGGACAAAACCGATCCCGGATTCTTGCGGGCGGATCTGATCGATAATCTAAAAACGGCTCCTTATATTTTCGATTTTTATATCCACCTCCACACCTCACCTTACCAATCTGTGGAAAACGCCTCTGATAACTGGATGGATCCGAATAATCCGGATGGTCCTGAGACGGAGCCTTTCAAAACGAATGACAGCAAGAATATCTATAAGATCGGCACGCTGGAAATTCTGCAGCAGGATATGGCCCAACGAGGCCAGGATGACTACATCGAATCTCTTGCCTTCAATCCTTGGCGCACCCTGCCGGACAACGTTCCTTATGGAGAGATCGCGCTGGCACGAAGAATCTCCTATGAAATCGCCGCCAAAAGCAGGCGTGACCTGAACGGGCAATCCGTTGGTGAACCCGTTAGCCCCCGCCCCCCGGCATTCAACGATGCTGCCTATGATGCGCCGGAGCATGACACCCCGTGGTCAGACGTGAGTTCCAATGTACAGCCGGATACGGAAATCGTCCGCGTGGCCATTCATCCTGGCATCGGCGTCGCACGGGTTGGCAACAGTGAGCTTAAGGATGGCTCGTGGATTCGCGGCGAGGACGACTATACCGATATGTATATCGGTCCGGAAACCGATACGCCTCCTCCCATGCCCCTCAAGAAAATACGGGATGAAAGCGGCAGGATAAAGCGGCAGGCTGCCCGCTTCAGGCTATATGGTTTCAATGCCAAAGGAGACGTCGTCAAGGAAATCCTGCCCGGCAACGGCGTCAACGTCACATGGAAGGTAACCCTGGCCAACAGGAAGGCGCAATGGTTCACCGCCGACCATGCCTGGGACACGGCGTTTTTCGCCTCGGAGGAGCACAAACCCTCCGGCGTCAGGAATCCGAAAGTCGAGGACAGGGCTTCCCTTGCGATCACTCCCGAACCGATGACCATTACCGGCAAATCCCAACGATCTGCGCCGATGACAGGAAAGTTCCTGACGGAAGAAGTGAGTTTGGGAGAATTGCGGACAGACAGCGAAGGCCGGCTTCTGGTCCTGGGAGGTAAGGGACTGGCGGATTCACCATATCCGAACAATCCTGTTCTTGATGGTAACGAAGGTTACTTCAACAATGCTGTAGGCTGGTACGACGACATCGCAGACGGCCCCGTGCATGCCGAGGTGACAATTAACGGCAAGACCTATGATGCGGACTCTGCGTGGGTGTTTAGCGCACCGCCCAATTACGCTCCTGACATTATAGGTTTCAGGACACTTTATGAACTACTCGAAGAGGTGCATACAGAGGCTGGCATGTTGCCGATGCCCAAGGAAGTTTCTTTCATGGAGCACATACTTCCATGCTTGCAGCGGCTCTCCAACTTGTCTTGGGTGAACAAGGGCTTTCATGAACTTTTCGGACCGGGAAAAGAATATGATTTCACGGACCAGAACCTCATTGACAAGCTTAAGACGCCCAAAACTTCCGGATTAGATCCCCATAAGGAAAAGCGGCAGGAAATATTCAGCAAGTTTCACAGCCCGTATGAGGACAAATGCGATCCGCACCAATGGCCATTGCTTTATGGCGACTCCTTTGGCGAGATCGAGGATGATGCAACTCAACATCTATTGAATGTCAATAATCCGCAAGACGTCTTCTCCCTTTCCTATATTCGCTATTCCTGGCTCAAGAAATGGGCTGATGGCGATTTTGTAACCGGATCTCCGTCTCCGATTCATGCATCCTTTGACGATGTACCGATCAATGACCAGCCTGCGATGCTGGACAAAGCCGCCCTTCACTTCTGTCTTGCCGACGCATTCCACCCTGGTTGCGAGCTGACATGGCCAGTCCGCCAAGCCAGTATTTATCGGGGCCCTTTCAGGATAAGAGAGGCAAATGCAGATGAAATTGACGTGCCCGAGCAACACGAACAATTTGAGTACATGGCCGCGCATACGCCGGACAGAGGACTGGGTGCCCAACCCCCCGGTGGCCTGACCCGCTGGATGGCGCTTCCTTGGCATGGAGATACCGCCCGCTGTCGGGCAGGCTACGACGCACAGAATCCTGCCAACTACGGCGAGTACACGCCCGCGTACTGGCCGGCCCGCGTGCCAAACCATGTGCTGACATTTCAGGATTACTTGACAGTGATCGGCCCCCAGAGCCCCGCCGACCGAATTGCGGCCTTTGAAAATCGGAGAAAGTGGTGGCGGTCCTTATCCTCCAATTCCGACAGCCGCGAACCGGGCGAGGCGGAACAGCAGATGCAATATATGATACATAACTTCGATAAATTGGGCATTGTTCTTCTAAAAGAAGGGCCCACCGATTTGGAAAATGTCCCACACAATATCTATGTTGAGCATATCGCGGAATGATATACGACTGCCTCGTGATCGGAGGCGGTACGGCGGGTTCTGCCGCTGCCTTCACGCTCGCAAAAGCCGGTCTCCACGTACTGGTGGTGGATCGGCCGCCGAGCAGGTCACTATACCGGATCGGTGAAAGCCTGCCCGGCCAGGCAATCCATCTGCTGAAAAGAAAAGGCCTTTTCGAATGGGTGCAGCATAGCCATCCACTTGAAAACCCCGGGGACCTGTCGGCTTGGGGATCCCGGGAACTCGTTTCGAATGATTTTCTTTTCAGTTCATACGGGAACGGCTGGCATATCGACCGGGTTGCATTCGACAAATGCCTGCAACAAGCCGCTCAGGCCGCCGGTGCAACTTTTTTCTCCGGTCACATCCGGCGCATCAACCGAGCGGACCCAGAACTGTGGTCCGTTCAACTTGCCCAGGCGACGTTTCGTACTCGATGGCTGATCGATGCCAGCGGACGCCATAGCATCCTATCCCGCAGTCTTGGAATAAGACGCATAAAGGATAGTCCCCTTGTTGCGGTTTACAGCTGGGGGAAAAACCGGTCCAGGGAATCCCGCACCCTTGTGGAAGCAGTTTCCGAAGGATGGTGGTACACTGCTGCCCTGCCGGACGGGCGACGGGTTGCAGCCATGCAGACCAGCGCCGAACATGCCCGTTTCCTGCTTCGGAGCCCGGCCATGTTCGCTGAAGCGATGCGGGATGCGCTGCATCTGAAACGGTATTGCAGTTTCGATCAGACTTGGGAGCGCCCGCGGGGCATTGATGCCAGCGGATCGATCCTAACAACGACAGGGGGAGAGGGATGGACGGCAATCGGTGACGCCGCGATGACCTTCGATCCCTTGTCTTCACACGGTATCTTGAACGCCTTGGCTCACGGAATATTTGGGGCAGAGGCAATAGCGAAAGCCATTGATGGCTCCCATCAAGAATACCACTCTCTTCAGAGAGAAATACAAATCAAAAGAAATACGTATAAAACAGATATAGCATTCTTATACGCAAAAGAAACAAGATGGAATACTTCTTTTTGGAAGGTAAAACATGAATACGAAGCCTAATGTAAATCTAAAAAGCCCGACACTATCTCCTGATACAATAGAAGTGGAAGATGAAGATGCTGTCGTTGCAGTTACCGTCCCGCCATACCCAAACATGAAAGCCGGAGATCATATATATCTGGATGTCGGCCTCTTTACCTCCGAGCCTTACGAAGTTACAGAAAACGATGTCGGGAACAATATTACCCACTTGCTAAAGAGGGAAGAATTCTCCGACCAGGATATGAAACCAAACACCACAATTCCAGTTTCATATATCGTGCCGGTGGAAAGTGTCGAAGGTTATCCTGCCATATCGAATATATCGCAGGTATCGTATCTCAAAGTCTCTTCCGTGAACCCCGATCGCTAGTGCCCCGATGACTTTCGAGTTTATTCCTACATGGATTTAGAACGCTCTGCCCTAAGGGATGTTGGGGGCAGAGGTCGTAATGAGAGCGTTGATGGCGCTTATTCAGAATTTTCGAAAGTTAATTCTAAACAACCTCAGTATAAATTATCTAAAATTAAATAACGCATTTTTAAAGAGGGATCATAATGAAAAAGATTCACGTAACGCCGTCAATTTATCGGTCCGATGACTCTTTGACCAGGAACGCGACACCTAATCAAAATTTAAAGAGCCCAACACTTTCTCCTGAGAAAATAGGGGTTGAGGAAGAAGATTTTGTCGTTCTTGTTACCATACCACCATATCAAAACATGAGAAAGGGAGACCGTGTATATTTGAACGTCGGCATTTCCACCTCTGAATCATATGAAGTCTCAGAGAACGATGTCGGGACCAGCATTATCTTCTTATTAAAAAAGGAACAACTCGCAGGTCAGGACATGAGGCCGGGCGCCACAATTCCGATTTCCTATGCCGTGCCGACAGGAAGCGTTGAAGGCTACCCTTCGGTATCGAACATATCGGAGGAATCAGGCCTCAAGTTCTTTTCGGATATAACGCTCGACTTGACGCCACCGCACTTATCGTCAGGCCTGACATACATGACGGAGCCTCCGCAGAACCTTCCCCCGGTTTCTTCCGCTGTTGTCCTGCAATATGTCGAGGAATTGACCGAAAATGATATACTTTATTTATATGCTGTTGTTGGCGACGGTGAATATGTACACCAAACCCGGATCAATTATCGCAACTCTTCAGTGTCCCCTCAGAATTCATACAAGAGCATACTTATCCCATCAAAGGATCTTTTTCCTCACGCCGGTAAAAAAATCGCCCTATGGTATACCATAAATACCGGTGCAAATGATGGGGGCGCGCTGTACAAATCCACGACCACCGAGATCGACATACCAAATATAATTAGTGGATTACCCGTAGAAATACTAAATAAAGATCTTTCTCAGCTTCTTTCTAACTCAACTACATCAAAAGCATATTTAGGAAACTATTCTTTATATATAAGCATACCTCCGTACATTGATATGTCTAGTGACGATTATATTGTATTGAACACAAACAACGACTACGGATCTAGCAAATCATACGAACTAGCTGCGTCGGACTGGACAATAGACGGGAGCTCTAAAATAAAAATAGACACTTATGCAATAATATCGAATGATATTCAAAGAAGGTCTTTGTCGTACTATTATATAAATTACACCGTATACAAGAATGACGGCAGAAAAATAATCGGAGACTATACATATTTCAGGTATGCGTAGCCAACATTTATAATGTAATTTGTTAAACATCAACAATAAAAAGAGCCCATATTCCCTCTTTTAACGCCCCGTAAATCCTTTAAAGCGGGCAGCTTGCAGGCTGCCCGTCCAGCCCTTCATTGAGGCGCTCGAAACGGGCGCTTGAATGCCCCTCGCTGCGCTGGATATGCAGCACATAGATGCTGTCGAAATCATCGCCACGCCATTTGGGCACCGCAGCTTTATCTCCGCCATTCTCCTGCAGAAGATTCCGGGCCAGCTTGTAGAGCTGCTTGTGCTCCCAGCCGATCAGTATCGTGGCACTGGCATATTGCGGCTGTTCAAGTGCGGCTTGCAGCTTTTCGATCTCGCCATAACCGAAGCGCGTATCGACCGGCATTCCGAAGCGGATCGCCGTCGGCTCCACCGTCGCCAGCGGGCGGATATAGGCGTAGGAAACGCCGCCATCCATCTTCTCCTTTGCGGGATCTGGCGCGAAAATGGCGTCCGGCTTGCCAAAATCCTTTGCAATGACGGCGGGCAGTTTCAGGGAACGGTTAAGGCCCCGGCAGCTCAACTGCCCCATGCCGCCTTCCGGCTTCTCGCCATGGCGGACAAGGATGATCGTCTCGGTGGTTTGCGGGGGCGCGGCATGGGACGCGGTTGCACCAATCAGGAATGCGAAGGCGGTAAGGAAAATCTTGCGCATGAAAACGTTCTCATAAAATCATTCGGCTCAAAAAATCATTCGGCTCGAAAAATCCCGTCAGGCTTTCTATTCGACAGGTTTCCGGCTGCAAATTCAAATAATCGCGAAGGGTGAAGCGAAAAATACGCTGCAGCCGATTCCAATTGCCACAAAACCAGTCTAGAAAAACCTGTTTCTCCCTGCCCTGTCGCCTGCCATGGAGCCCGCGATGACGACACTTGAAAATCCCGAAATGCAAGCGCAACTCCTGTCCGCAGCCCTGCCCTATATGCAGCGCTACGAGAACAAGCATGTCGTCGTGAAATATGGCGGCCACGCCATGGGCAATCCGGAGCTGGGCAAGGCTTTCGCACGGGATATCGCGCTTTTGAAGCAGTCGGGTGTAAACCCGATCGTCGTACATGGCGGCGGCCCGCAGATTCAGGCCATGCTGACCAAGCTCGGCATCGAATCCCGCTTCGAAGGCGGCCTGCGCGTCACCGATGAAAAGACCGTCGAGATCGTGGAAATGGTTCTGGCCGGTTCCATCAACAAGGAGATCGTCGCGCTCATCAATGCCGAAGGCGAATGGGCCATCGGGCTTTGCGGCAAGGACGGCAACATGGTCTTTGCGCGGAAGGCGCACAAGACCGTCATCGACCCGGATTCCAATATCGAGAAAGTGCTGGACCTTGGCTTCGTCGGCGAACCGGCGGAAGTGGACCGCACCCTGCTCGACCTTCTGGCCCGCTCCGAGATGATCCCGGTCATTGCGCCGGTGGCGCCGGGCCGCGACGGCCACACCTACAACATCAATGCCGACACTTTTGCGGGCGCGATTGCCGGTGCGCTGGCCGCAACGCGCCTCCTGTTCCTGACCGATGTGCCGGGCGTGCTGGACAAGGACAAGAACCTCATCAAGGAACTGTCGGTTGCCGATGCGCAGGCGCTCATCAAGGACGGCACGATTTCCGGCGGCATGATCCCCAAGGTGGAAACCTGCATCGACGCCATCCGCCGCGGCGTGGAAGGCGTCGTCATCCTTAACGGCAAGACCCCGCATTCCGTGCTGCTTGAGCTTTTCACCGAGCACGGTGCCGGCACGCTGATCGTGCCTTAAAAAAGAAGCACGTTGATCGTGCCGTCGAGCGCATCCCGAAAAGTGTGAAACGGTTTTCGGGTAAGATGCGCGTTGATCGTGCCGTAAGGAAAAAACCATGACCGATATTCCGGACAGAGCTGCCTTCGCCCACGTCACGGACTGGGTGTTCGACCTCGACAATACGCTCTACCCGCACGCCGCCAATCTGTTTTCGCAGATCGACGTGAAGATGACGAGCTATGTCGAGGCGCTGCTCAACCTGCCGCGCGACGAGGCGCGCAAGATTCAAAAGCAGTTCTATCTGGAATACGGCACCACGCTGAAAGGCCTGATGGAGTGCCATCAGATCGACCCGGACGACTTTCTGCAAAAGGTTCATGATATCGACTATACGTGGCTGAAGCCCGATCCGGCTCTGGGCGAGGCCATCAAGGCGCTGCCGGGCCGTCGCTTCATCTTCACCAATGGGGATCGCGGCCATGCCGAACGCGCGGCGCGCCAGCTCGGAATCCTCGATGATTTCGACGATATCTTCGACATCGTGGCGGCAGGGCTGACGCCGAAACCGGAACGGGTCACCTATGACCGTTTCCTCGGCTCCTTCGGCATCGATGCGGGCAAGGCCGTGATGTTCGAGGATCTGGCGCGCAATCTGGTCGTCCCCAAAGCGCTTGGCATGAAAACCGTGCTGGTCGTGCCGAATAATTTTGAGCCTACTTTTTCCGAAATATGGGAAAGCGATCCCGAGTTCACCGATCAGGTGGACTATGTGACCGACAACCTGACCCGGTTTCTGGAAGAAATTGTTGCGCCAAGATAGGCATTTCACCGGCCTTGAAAAATGGCTGGACGCGGCAGCGCATCGTGTTCTCGATGCCCTGCCCCGCCATCCCGTCTCCGACGCCCTGATCGAATTTCTGGTTTTCGGGCTGAAACAGGCATGGGCCTGCCTTTTCGGCGGCGCCATGCTGGCGCTCATCATCATCACCCGCTGGTTCTGGCCGGATGGCGGAGCGGGGTTCGTTACCCGCTATGATTTCCTGTTCCTCGCCGCGCTTGCGATCCAGCTCGCCATGCTGGTCTTCAAGCTGGAAGCGTGGGAGGAAGCCAAGGTCATCCTCATCTTCCATGTGGTCGGGACTGCGATGGAGGTGTTCAAGACCCATGCCGGTTCATGGGTCTATCCGGAGGAAAACTTCTTCCGCATCGGCGGCGTGCCGCTCTTTTCCGGCTTCATGTATGCGGCTGTCGGCTCCTATATGGCCCGCATCAACCGCATTTTCGATATCAGGCTGAACCACTATCCACCGCTCTGGATGACCGTAGTTCTGGCTGCGGCGATCTACATCAATTTCTTCGCCCACCACTTTATCCAGGACATGCGCTGGCTGCTGTTTGCCGCGACCTTCGCGCTTTTCTGGCGTACCTCCATGCATTACCGCGTCTTCCGCTTCCGGCACAAGATGCCGCTGCTGATCGCCTTCCTGCTGACCTCGCTCTTCATCTGGATCGCCGAAAACATCGGCACTTGGTCGAGGGCCTGGCTTTACCCCAACCAGCGCGACGGCTGGGAGTTCGTATCGATGAGCAAGCTCGGCTCGTGGTATCTGCTGATGATCATCTCGGTGGTGCTGGTGACGCTCGTTCACCGTCCTCGTCCCTATCGAGCAGAAGATGAGCTGCAAAAAGAAACGCCCGAATAGATGCGCGTACAAACAAAGAGACAGAGCGGTCCCAATGACTCCGTTTTAACCGGAACCGCTCTGGCCGAGCGCATCGCACAGAATATCCGGGACGATCAGAGCTTGTAGAAATCCCTGATCTGCCCCCAGGCTTCGTCGGCGGTTTCCACGAAATTGAGCAGTTCGATATCGGCGGGCGAAATCGTGCCCTGCTCGGCCAGAAACTCGATATTGATCGCCTTGGTCCAAAACTCCTTGCCGAACAGGATCAGCGGCAGGCGCTCCATCCGGTTGGTCTGGATCAGCGTCATCGCCTCGAAAAGCTCGTCCATCGTGCCGAAACCGCCGGGGAAGACGCAGATCGCCTTGGCGCGCATGAGGAAGTGCATCTTGCGGATCGCGAAATAATGGAAATTGAAGCAGAGGTCGGGCGTGACATAGGCGTTTGGCGCCTGTTCATGTGGCAGCACGATGTTGAGCCCGATGGTCGGCGCGCCGACATCGGCGGCACCGCGATTGCCCGCTTCCATGACGCCCGGGCCGCCGCCCGTCACCACGATGAACTCGCGATAATAGGTGGTGGCGGAATATTCCGAGCAAAGCCGCGCGAATTTGCGCGCTTCCTCGTAATATTGCGCGTTGGCTTCGAGGTTCTTCTTCTGGACCTCGTTCTTGGCCGCCCAGGCCTCGCCGCCGGGTTCGGGAATGCGCGCGCCGCCGAACATGACCACGGTGGACTTGATGCCCCGGTCGGCCAGAATCATTTCCGGCTTCAGCAATTCCAGCTGCAGACGCACCGGGCGCAGGTCGCGCCGGGTCATGAACTCGTCGTCCGTGAATGCAAGGCGATAGGCCGAAGCTTCGGTCTGCGGCGTCTGCGGTACGGTTCGCGCCTGCTTGACAGCTTCCTCTGAATTGGGGAACGGCGTCCAGCCGGACTTCTCCATCGGGTTCATGCTACTCACCTGCTCCTTCATTCCGCCATGCAAAGAATTGAACATTCATTCTGGCGCTAATTGCTTAATCTGTCTCAAACGTGGCGCCGCAATCGGATCACGAACGCGATTGACCCATATGGCGCCATCGCTTAATCAATTTCCCAGCAAACGGGCTGGACCTTTCCCGCCTGCCTTCCGCCGCCCCATTCATGGAGACCGCACCTTATGACCAAGCCAGACCTCGCCTCCCTTGAGAAGACAATCGACAAGGCTTTCGACGAGCGCGACGGCATCAATACGGCAACGCGCGGCGAAGTGCGCGATGCCGTCGAACAATCGCTCATTCTGCTCGACCGCGGTGAAGCCCGTGTCGCAGAAAAACAGGCGGACGGCAACTGGCATGTCAACCAATGGCTGAAGAAAGCGGTTCTGCTCTCTTTCCGCCTCAACCCGATGGAAGTCATCAAGGGCGGCCCCGGCCAGTCGTCATGGTGGGACAAGGTTCCCTCCAAGTTCGACGGATGGACAGCCAATGAATTCGAAAAGGCGGGCTTCCGCGCCGTGCCGAACTGCGTCGTGCGCCACTCGGCCTATATCGCGCCGAATGCTATCCTGATGCCGTCCTTCGTCAATCTCGGCGCCTATGTCGATGAAGGAACGATGGTCGACACCTGGGCGACGGTCGGTTCCTGCGCACAGATCGGCAAGAATGTTCATCTTTCCGGCGGCGTCGGTATCGGCGGCGTGCTGGAGCCGATGCAGGCCGGCCCAACCATCATCGAGGACAATTGTTTCATCGGCGCCCGCTCGGAAGTCGTTGAAGGCTGCATCGTGCGTGAAGGTTCCGTGCTCGGCATGGGCGTCTTCATCGGCAAATCCACCAAGATCGTGGACCGCGCGACGGGCGAAGTCTTCTACGGCGAAGTGCCGCCCTATTCCGTCGTCGTCGCCGGCACCATGCCGGGCAAGAACGTTCCCGGCGAAAACTGGGGCCCGAGCCTCTATTGCGCCGTCATCGTCAAGCGCGTCGATGAAAAGACCCGCTCCAAGACCTCGATCAACGAATTGCTGCGGGACTAGAACGCGTCTGTTTGGTGGATCGCCGAAATCGGTCCACGCTTTTCGGGATGCGCTTTGAGACGCAGGCATATCAAGGAAAAAGGCGACGCCGCTGGCGTCGCCTTTTTCATAACTGGTCGCCCCTTCGGATGGCGCAATGCCTCTGATCCGGGCAGTCCGGGGAGACACTGACGCCATCCTCCGGGGAGATAGTTTTAAAGCTTTCCGGTTGCCCTGCATGGCTGATGCGTGAGGGGGACGAACGCAGAGCCACGCAGGACGACCGGGAGTCTCAACTATCAGAACCGATTAGTTCTGGTAGCTGGACGGGGAAGCGTCGCCGAAGCGGTGAGCCGAACCATCCTGGCTGACCGGCGCAGACTGGCGAATGGCAGCCGGAGCCGTATAGTCGATGTTGCTGCGGGTCGAAGCGACCGGGGTTTCGCCGGGAAGCACGAAGGCCTTGTCCTGGGCAGCCATTTCAGCAGGCTGGCCGACAAACGGGTTTTCGGCATAGGCGGCACCGGCGCTGAGAGCGACAGCAAGGGCGGCAAGAGCAAACTTTTTCATATCTCTATTCCTTTTCCATAGCGTCCCCGACATCGGCTTTCACCGGTCGAACCTCAATTTCGGGCTCGTGTTCGGGCTCAGGGGGGACATTCGGTTACTTGGTAGGTAACTGGCGGTTATCTGGCGGTTGTCTAATGGCAATCCGCCGGTTGGCTGGGCCTTCGTGGCCCGCCCTACGGTGTCAGGCACATCTGGGAGGAAATGCCCCGACACCTTCGGGATGACATGCAATGTGGGTATTCATGCCCGGCCCGTCAGGACCGGAAAGACCAAAAGTCCGGAAGGACTCTTAGTTCTGGTAAGAGGAAGGCGATGCATCACCGAAGCGGTGAGCCGAACCATCCTGATAGACCGTTGCCTTGTTGATCGAGGCAGGAGCCGTGTAGTCGAGCTTCTGGGCAGCGACCGGGGTGCGGTCGTTTGCATAAAGATCGGCAGGTTCGCCAACATGCGGGTTTTCTGCGAAGGCGGCACCGGCGGTAAGAGCAAGAGCAGCGGCAGCAAGAACAATCTTCTTCATTTTCCTATCTCCTTGGAAAGTGGAGCGGCGTTTGTTCGTCGTTCCGATGCAGCTGAAATGGGTGACAGTGAGCAAAAGTTCCAGTCACGAAAATGTTTTCTTGATCACACATTTGTGCGTCCAATTTTTTGAATTTGAGCCAAACTGATTTGAAAAATCAAATAAAAACAATAAATTAATTGATATACCAGCAATCACACGACTGTTACAAAGGTGTCTTTGTTCAAGAAGCGCGAACAGTCTGTCCGGATATATTGTCCAATGAGAGTGAACAATGGGACGATTTTCACGCTTCACCCCCTTGATCGCGCAACCCGTGAAAACAAAAAGCCGCATCGAAATGCGGCTTGATGATATTCAAACGGCCTCGCAGCGTTCGGCGTTGAACGCCGTACGCCCGGTCAGTTGTTCGCGACGGCGACCGACCGCCCGGCGATGGAAACCCACTGGCCGGAATTGGCTGGCGACTGCATCTTGATATAGCGGTAGGACGTCTTCTCGACGGGCAGCACCTCGTCGCGCAGATTGTCGAGGATATAATCGCCGTGATCCGTGCGGGCAGTCAGGATGACATGCGGCTCGCTGCCCTGCACCATGGTGATGAGCAGCAATGAGGGACTGATGCCCCGCGCCATGAGCTGCGCCCGCTTCATCAGCACATAGTCTTCGCAATCGCCCTTGCCGTTGACGGGAAGCGTCCAGTAGTCGCGCTTGCCGTAATTCTCCTGATCGGAGACCGGCTTGATACGGTGATTGACGGAGCTGCTGACCGATTGCAGCAGCTTCATGCGCTGCGGGGTCAGCTTCATCGGCGGCAGGACGCGATGCGCGCCGCAATCGCGCTTGTTGCGATCACAATAATCCTTGTGCCCGTAAGGAATGCTTGTAAGCCCGCCTGCTTCACTCCATTGCGCGGCCTTGGCCGGTATCGCCGCCGCCCCGAAGAGCACCATCATGCCTGCTATCGCAGAAGTGACAAAACGCATGCGCAGTTTCCCATTTTTAAAAGAGTCCCCGTTGACCGGCCCTTTGCGGGTCTCGTTATCAACTTATTTTTAACTAACGATGACAGGGGCCCTCCGGTCAAGGAAATTTCGTTCCCAAATTGAAACCGGTTGAGAAAAACAAGTGAAAGGCGAAACATCCCCCATGCACAACCGCCGCCCTTCACACGCATCTTGATCCGAAAACCGCTTCGCACTTTTCGGGATGCGACTTTGTTTTCTCGCGCATCCTGGTCCGAAAACCGCTTCGCACTTTTCGGGATGCCACTTTGTTTTCTCGCGCATCCTGGTCCGAAAACCGCTTCGCACTTTTCGGGATGCGCGATAATCTCGCCATCAGACGATTCCCTTTTCAAAAAGTCCCGATCACATGAGCTTAGCCGTCAATCCCGCCGAAAACCTCGCCGCCCTCATCCGCTGCCCATCCGTGACGCCCGCCGAAGGCGGCGCGCTGACGGCACTGGAAGCGATGCTGAAGCCGATGGGGTTTTCGGTGGAGCGGCCCGTCTTCCGCGATGAAGGCACGCCCGACATCGAAAACCTCTATGCGCGCAAGTCGGGCAACGGCCCGCACCTGATGTTCGCGGGCCATACCGACGTCGTGCCGCCCGGCAATGAAGGCGACTGGAAACACCCGCCCTTCTCCGCCGCCATCGAAGACGGCGTGATGTACGGTCGCGGCGCGGTGGACATGAAGGGCGGCGTCGCCTGCTTCGTCGCAGCCGTTGCCCGCCACATCGAAAAGCACGGAAGCCTCAAGGGCAGCGTTTCCTTCCTCATCACCGGCGACGAGGAAGGCCCGGCCATCAATGGCACGGTCAAGCTCCTCGACTGGGCCAAGCAGCGCGGCGAAAGCTGGGATGCATCAATCGTCGGCGAGCCGACCAATCCCAATGCGCTCGGCGACATGATCAAGATCGGGCGGCGCGGGTCGCTGTCAGGCACCATCACCGTCCACGGCGTGCAAGGTCATGCGGCCTATCCGCATCTGGCCGAAAATCCGGTGCGCGGCATCACAACGCTGGTCGACAGCCTGCTTTACCCGGCTTTCGACGCAGGCACTGCCGATTTCCAGGCCAGCAATCTGGAAGTCACCACCATCGATGTGGGCAACACGGCCACCAATGTCATTGCGAACAAGGCAACCGCCTCGTTCAACATCCGCTTCAACGACACATGGACCGCGGAGAGCCTGCAAGCGGAAATCGTGGCGCGCCTCGAAAAGGCCGCCCGCGACAATCGCCTGCGCCCGGGCCGTGAAACGCCGATCAATTATGAGCTGACCTGGCGCGAGCATCCGAGCCATGTGTTCCTGACCCGCGACGAAAAGCTGATCGGCACGCTGACCGCATCGGTGGAGGCCGTCACCGGCAAGCGCCCGGAACTATCGACTTCCGGCGGCACGTCCGATGCGCGTTTCATCAAGGATTACTGCCCGGTGGTCGAGTTCGGCCTCGTGGGGCAGACCATGCACATGGTCGACGAGCGCGTGGCCCTTGCCGACCTCGAAGGCCTGACACAGATTTATGAACGCTTCATTGCCGATTTCTTTGGGTAGAGCATAGCCCCGGACAGTCGCATGACGTGTCCGCCCGGATTATGCGAAAAATTGGGAATCTCATGCCAAGCCTGGACGATATTTTCAGATATTTCTGGGGCGTCTGGAAAATGATGCTCGGGCGCAAGGACGGACTGGATCATCTCGACATTTCCGCCGAGGGCTTCTGGTCGTCCTTCTATGCGATAGCCATTGCGCTGCCGCCGATGTTCGCAGGCTGGGTCGCTTATGCAGCGAACCTGACGGCAGGACGCGAGGAGGCGGGCCTGCGCTTCGCCATCGTCACCCGCGCCGCCTTCGTCGACATAGCGGCATGGATCGTCCCGCTCGTCGTCATCGGGCTTATCGCCAAGCGCATCGGCATCGCCAAGCGGTATGCTGCATTCGTGATTGCCACCAATTGGGGCAGCGCGCTGATTTCGTGGATCTTCGCGCCGATCACGCTGCTGCAACTTTTCTTCCCAGGACGCACCGACGTGGCGACATTGTTCGCCTTCATCATGTTCGGCATATCCGTCGTGCTGAGCTACCGGCTGACTTTCATCGCGCTGCAGCGCCCGCATGCCTATGCAGCACCGTTCTTCGCCTGCATCTTCTTCGGTTCGCTGTTCCTGACCGTCCTGTTGCAGAATCTACTCGGAATCGGCTTCGAACCCCACGCTTACTAATACGATAGCCGTTATATCGGCATGGGATGATTGAGGGCACCAGCAATCTCGGCCATGACGGCGCGCAGAGCCGGGACGGCCTTCATGTCGGAGTGAACAACCATCCAAACCTCACGCAGAAGCGGAGCATGATCCGGCAGCGCTGGCACGAGATGTTCCTGTGTTTCAGCCATGAAGTCC
Organism: Brucella ciceri; assembly: GCF_041930145.1. Lineage (NCBI taxonomy): Bacteria > Pseudomonadati > Pseudomonadota > Alphaproteobacteria > Hyphomicrobiales > Brucellaceae > Brucella > Brucella ciceri. The sequence goes on from NZ_JBHEEV010000010.1 coordinate 56,460, forward strand.
GGCAGCATGGCGATGCCTGCGTTCTCGCTCACGAGCGCAAGCTGCATCTCCAGCGTGTTGGCGCGCAAGGCAATTGGCCGGGTGCCAGCCAAGGCAAGCAGGTAAGCCTGCTGCGGCGCGTCCTCCAAACTTTCATCATAGGCAATGAACTGCCATTCCTCTGGGCGGGTTCGCGCCAGATAGTGTCGACTTGCGTAAGGGCGAAAGGCTTCCTCGCCAAGCCTGCGGATGGTGAGGTCCCCGGTCGTCGGACGTGTCAGGCGTATCGCTATATCCGCTTCCCGACGGTTCAGGGAACTGAAGCGCGCCTCCCCCATCACACGCATATGGATACCCGGATACTGCGCCGATATTGCAGCAAGCGGCCTGGCTAGTCTCGCAACCGCGTAGGAAGGCGGCGCCGTGAGTGTAACGGTAGCGCTTATACCAGTGTCGCGGACTGCGCCCAGCCGACTGATAGCCTGCGCCTCGTCTTGCATCTTGCGGGCAATTGCAGCGATCCGTTCCCCGTCTTCCGTCAGCAGAAAACGTCGTCCCCGACGGTCAACCAATTTCAAACTGGTTTCGCTTTCCAGGGCAGCCACACGTCGCGCTATCGTCGCATGTTCTACATTCAGCATCCGCGCCGCGCCCGACAGAGTGCCGCTATCGGCCAAAGCTACAAAGTAACGTACGCTCTCCCAGTTCACCATTGTGAAATTTTTCCCATAGGTTGCGATCAAAACAGCAATTTTTTCCCGTTTCTCTATCCCCGATACTGCCCCGGATTGCAACGGAGGCTAAACTGATGGACCACGAGATCATTCTGAACGAAACCGGTGAAGCAGGGCTGCTTCAGACAGTCCCGCAGACACCCCGAAGCCCCGGTGCGGGCGAGATACGCATCCGCCACGAGGCAATCGGCGTGAATTTCGTCGACATCTACCACCGTACCGGCCTTTATCCGCTGCCGTCCTTTCCGGCTGTGCTCGGCGTCGAAGGCGCAGGCATTGTGGAAGCTGTCGGATCGAGCGTAACTGATCTCAAACCGGGTGACCGGGTGGCCTATGCAGGCCTCCCTGTGGGTGCATATGCCTCGACCCGGCTTTTACCCGCCCAACGGGCCCTGATGCTGCCCAATACAATTTCCGCGCAGGCGGCGGCAGCCACAATGCTGCGCGGTCTTACCACCCATATGCTCCTGACCGATACATTCCCCGTTGGCCCGGATACGATCATGCTGGTGCATGCAGCCGCCGGCGGACTGGGTACTCTGTTGACCCGCTGGGGCAAGGCGCTCGGAGCAACGGTAATCGGCACAGTCAGTTCAGAAGAAAAGGCCGAAACGGCGCGCGAGAACGGCGCGGATCATGTGCTCGTTGGGCGCGATTGTGATTTTGTCACCGCCACCAGACGCCTTACGAACGGAGTGGGGGTTCATGTCGCCTATGACGGCATCGGTGGAGAAACTCTGCCCAAAACCGCGCAATGCGTGCGCCATCTCGGAACTCTGGCGAGCATCGGTCAAGCCGGTGGAAAAATCTCCCAGACCGTCATTGATGCATTTGGCAATCAAGCAGATCTTTCTTTCGTCCGGCCAAGTGTGATCGCTTACATCAACGATCTGGACAACTACCGGAACTCCGCTACCGAGCTTTTCGGCATGATGGAAGAAGGCCTCACTGGAACTGTCGGCACCACCTATGCACTGTCCGAGGCAGCGGAAGCCCATCGTGCACTGGAGACGGGAAAATCGTCAGGAAGTTTGCTTTTGATCCCCTAAAGCGCGCTAAAACGGAAAGGCGTAGTCCACACCAATCAGATAAAGCCCATAGGGCGGGGCAACCTGCCCGCAGGCCTTGCGATCACGCGCTTCCAGAGCAGCTTGCAGATCATCCGCCGTCCAGCGACCCACGCCCACTTCCATCAGGCTGCCGGCAAAGGAGCGCACCTGATTGTGCAGGAAGGATCGCGCTGAAACGCGCATCTCTATCATGTCGCCATTGCGCGTCACATCGAGGCGGTCAAGCGTCTTGACCGGGCTCTTGGCCTGGCATTGCGTGGCGCGAAACGTCGTGAAATCGTGCTCGCCCAGAAGCCGCTTCGCCGCTTCATGCATTGCCTCGGCGTCGAGCCGCTTCTGCACCCACCATGCACGCTGGTAGTCGATCGCCAGAGGCGCACGACGATTATGGATGCGGTAGAGATAATGCCTGCTGCGCGCCGAAAAACGCGCGTCGAATGTGTCCGTCGTCTTCTCGACATTCAATATGCTGACGCGCTCATCGGCCATGACCAGATGCGCATTCACCGCGTCGCGCACCTTGCCCGCGTCCCAATCCTTGGTGAGATCGACATGGGCAACCTGCGCCGTCGCATGAACGCCCGCATCGGTGCGGCCCGCAGCGCTTAGCGTCAGGTCTTCGCCGCAGAACTTCTTGAACGCCAGTTCGATTGCATTCTGCACCGCATGGCCGTTTTCCTGCCGCTGCCAGCCGACATAGGGCGTGCCGTCATATTCGACAGTGAGCTTGTAGCGCGGCACCGCCTACAGAACCTTCGTGACCTGTGCGCCACGCAGAAACTCCTGCGCAGGCAATGGCTTGCCGCCGGAACGCTGCAGCGTGACGAGACGAACGGCACCCTCGCCGCAGGCGACCGTCAGGCGATCATCCAGCACCGTGCCCGGTTCGCCCCTGCCCTCACCCAAGGTGGAGCGCTGCAATTTCACGCGCTCGACAGCGCCATTGATTTCCATTTCACACCAAGCACCCGGAAAGGGCGACAGGCCGCGAATGGTGTTGTGGACGTCCTTCGCAGGCTTCGACCAGTCGATGCGCGCCTCGGCCTTGTCGATCTTGGCGGCATAGGTCACGCCTTCCTCCGCCTGCGGCTGCAAGGCAAGGCTTTCACGCTCAAGCGCACCCAGCGCACGGATCATCAGGTCGGCGCCGATCATGCTCAGGCGATCATGCAGTTCGCCTGCCGTCATGTCAGGCGTGATGGCAACCTTTTCAGCCATTGCAACAGGACCGGTATCGAGCCCCGCATCCATCTTCATGATCATCATGCCGGTTTCCGCATCCCCCGCCATGATGGCGCGCTGGATGGGAGCAGCACCGCGCCAGCGCGGCAAAAGCGAGGCATGGCCGTTATAGCAACCGAGGCGCGGCGCATCCAGAATGGCTTGCGGCAGCAGCAGGCCATAGGCCACGACAATCGCGACATCGGCTTCGAGGCTTGCGAAAACGTCCTGCTCTTCCGCGCTTCTGAGGCTCTTCGGCGTGAACACCGGAATGCCGAACTGCTCGGCTTTTTCATGCACCGGCGACTTGGTCAGCTCCAGCCCGCGACGGCCCGCCGGGCGCGGCGGCTGCGTATAGACCGCAACAACCTCATAACCGTGACCGATGATGGCGGTGAGGATCGGCACGGAAAATTCCGGCGTCCCCATGAAAACGACACGCATTAAAGCACTTTCTTAGGCGCGCTCTGGCTGGCGAGCTTCTTGAATTTCTTGATGACCATATCGCGCTTCAGCTTGGAAATATGATCGATGAAGAGCACGCCGTTCAGATGGTCGATCTCATGCTGCAGGCAGGTGGCCATCAGCCCGTCGGCTTCTATTGCATGCGGCTTGCCGTCAGCATCGAAATAATTGACCTTGATGGCGGCTGGCCGTTCAACTTCCGCATAATAATCCGGGATCGAAAGGCAGCCTTCCTCATAGGTGCTGGCTTCATCCGTCACGCCGACGATTTCGGGATTGATGAAGACATGCGGCGCTTTCGGTTCACCTTCCTTGGCGAGGTCGATGACGAGCATGCGGATCGGCTCGCCCACCTGAATGGCGGCAAGGCCAATGCCCGGCGCATCATACATGGTGTCGAACATGTCGCCGGCAAATTTGCGCAGCTGGTCGTCAAAGCGCTCCACGGGCTTGGAAACCTGGCGCAGGACGGGATCGGGAAGGATGACAAGCGGTTTTACAGACATGGGCTTTCACGTAATGGCTCGCGTGAGAATCGTCAATTACACTTTGCAAAATGTTCCCGTTTTGATCTCATCAAGGCAACACGAATCAGTTAAGCTCACTTCATGGAAAACCAGAATCTCTTGAATGAGCCGCTTCTGCAGCTCGGCGCCACATCCTTCACGCTCGGCAATATCCTGCTGGCGGGTATCGTGGTGCTGGTGCTGTGTCTTGCCATTTTTCTGATCGCGGCAGCGCGCTCCGCCCGGCTTCGCGCAGTTGCAGAAGCGCAGGCGGAGGACCGGGCCCGCGATGCGGAATATCGCATGGCGGAAATCCTCAAGGCGCAGGCCGAGATGCAGGGCCGGATGCAGACCATGGCCGAAGTGTTCGGCTCAAGGCAAGCCGAGCTTAACCAGTCGATCCGCGAGCGGCTCGACGGCATGACGCATCGCATCGGCCAGACCATGACCGAGCAGACCCGCTCGACGCATGAAAACCTCGCCAAATTGCAGGAGCGCCTTGCCGTCATCGACACGGCGCAGAACAATATCCAGTCGCTCGCCGGACAGGTGGTGCAGTTGCAGGCGATCCTCGCCAACAAGCAGACGCGCGGCGCTTTCGGCCAGTCGCGCATGGAAGCGATCATCGCCGATGGCCTGCCGCAAGGCGCCTACGAGTTCCAGGCAACGCTTTCCAACAGCACCCGTCCCGATTGCCTTGTGCGCATGCCGAACAATGCGCCCTCGCTGGTGATCGACGCGAAATTTCCGCTCGAAGCCTGGAATTCGATGCGTGAGACGGAACAGCCGGAGGCGCGCAAGGCAGCAGTCGCCCAGTTCCGCCGCGACATGGAAATTCATATCAAGGACGTGTCCGACAAATATCTGATCCCCGGCGAAACGCAGGACACGGCTTTCCTGTTCGTGCCCTCGGAATCGATCTTTGCGGATATTCACGAGCATTTCGAGGCGCTGATCCAACGCGCGCACCGGGCACGGGTCGTCATCGTCTCTCCCTCGCTGCTGATGCTGTCGATTCAGGTCATTCAGGCCATCCTGAAGGATGCCCGCATGCGCGAGCAGGCGCATGTGATTCAGGGCGAAGTGATCCGCCTGATGGAAGATGTCGGCCGTCTGGATGAGCGCGTGCGCAAGCTGCAAACCCATTTCGTGCAGGCCAACAAGGATATTGACGATATTCTTGTGTCGTCAGCCAAGGTCACGAAACGCGGCGCGAAGATCGAGGCGCTGGAATTCGGCGAAAAGCCTGCCGAGGAAACACCTCGCTCGCAGGCAAGACCGGCGGACGGTTCGACCAGCCAGCTACGCCTGCGCGTGGTGGATGAGGATTAGTTTCTTCGGTTTGGAATAGCGATGCTGCTTTTTCCCTCGTCTTTCGATCCTTCGATCCTTCGATCCTTCGAGACGGTGCTGCGCACCTCCTCAGGATGAGGGAAGCGCGTATCCGCTCTCGTTCAAAAAGTCGGCGCCCTTCTTGATCAGCCGCCTGGATATCTAACTTCGATGGCCTCCCCTCATCAAGCTCGCTGCCGCCCTCATCCTGAGGTGCGGAGCGAAGCGTAGCCTCGAAGGATCAGGGGTAAGAAGCCCTCACGAACTGACTGGCCGGTCGGAATGACCGAGATCGCGCTCCGGCCAGACCAGATCACGCACGCGCTGCTTCAACACCTTGGCTTCCGGAAAGCCGCCATCGCGCTTGCGCTCCCAGATGAGTTCTTCGCTGCCGTCTGGCATATGAACGCGGATTTCAAACACCCCGCCCGTGCCCGGACGCAACGCCACTTCCGCCAAATCCTGCCCGAAAGTCTGCAACAGCTCCTGCGCCATCCACGCAGCGCGCAGCAGCCAATTGCATTGGGTGCAGTAGGTGACGGAAATGCGGGGATTTGCGGACACTGATTTCAACCTTCCGAGCGCGAGGGATCCTGAAGCCGGTAGTCGTGGCTTGTTCGACAGCCAAATTTGAAGCAACATTTAGCTTCCAAAGACGCGCGGGGGCAAGTCATGGAAGTAACAGTCTACATTCTGCGTTGCGCGGATGGGTCTTATTATACCGGGCTTACCAAGCAGAACATCGAAGCCCGGTTGTGGGAACACAACCAAGGTATCTACGATAGCTATACGAAGAAGCGCCGACCGGTCGAGCTTGTCTTCACCGAGACCTATGACCGGATCGTCGATGCCATTGCGCGAGAACGACAGATCAAAGGATGGTCGCGGGCAAAGAAAGAAGCATTAATGGCTATGGATTATGAGCGTCTGCCCGAACTTTCGAAGCGGGGATGAGATCGGTTGTTGAACTCGTCCCCCCTCATCCTGAGGAGGCGCCCTGAGCGCAGCTCAAGGGAGCCGTCTCGAAGGGCTGAGGGGGAGCGCTGTCGCCCCGTCCTTCGAGACGCCTCCTTCGCAAGCTCAGGAGGCTCCTCAGGATGAGGGCGAGCGGCGTGTCGTCAAAAAGATAGGGCGCCGAAGCGCCCGATCTCTCAGTCAATGTTCAACAAATCGACAATGGATCAATCATCACCCATCTTGAGCGCCTGAATAAAGGCCTCCTGCGGGATTTCGACCTTGCCGAACTGGCGCATGCGCTTCTTGCCTTCCTTCTGCTTTTCCAGAAGCTTGCGCTTGCGCGTCACGTCGCCGCCGTAGCACTTGGCCGTCACGTCCTTGCGCAGCGCCGAGATCGTCTCGCGCGCCACGATGCGGCCGCCGATCGCCGCCTGGATCGGGATCTTGAACATATGCTGCGGGATCAGCTCTTTCAGCTTTTCGCACAGCGCGCGGCCGCGCTTTTCCGCAGCCGTTCGGTGCACCAGCATCGACAGCGCGTCGACCGGCTCTTCGTTGACGAGGATCGACATCTTGACCAGATCGCCCTCGCGGTAATCCGAAAGATTGTAATCGAACGAGGCATAACCCTTCGAGATCGACTTCAGCCGGTCGTAGAAATCGAACACCACTTCGTTGAGCGGCAGATCATAGGTGATCATGGCGCGCGGGCCGACATAGGTCAGGTCGATCTGGATGCCGCGGCGTTCCTGGCAAAGCTTCATGATAGCGCCGAGATAGTCATCCGGCGTCATGATGGTTGCCTTGATCCATGGCTCTTCAATCGCGTTGATCTTCACGATATCCGGCATATCGGCCGGATTGTGCAGCTCCTTCTGCGAACCGTCCTGCATGTTGAGACGGTAGACGACCGAAGGCGCGGTCGTGATGAGGTCGAGATTGAACTCGCGCTCAAGACGTTCCTGAATGATTTCCAGATGCAGAAGGCCGAGGAAACCGCAGCGGAAGCCGAAGCCAAGCGCGGCGGATGTTTCCATTTCGAACGAGAACGACGCATCGTTGAGGCGCAGTTTGCCCATGGCGGCGCGCAGGTCCTCGAAATCAGCGGCATCGACCGGGAACAGGCCGCAGAACACCACCGGCTGCGCGGGCTTGAAGCCGGACAGCATCTTTTCCGTCGGGCGGCGATCTTCGGTGATCGTATCGCCGACGCGGGTGTCAGCCACTTCCTTGATCGAAGCGGTGATGAAGCCAAGCTCGCCGGGGCCGAGTTCGTCCACCTGAACCATTTTCGGCGTGAAAACACCGGTGCGCTCCACCGGATATTTCGCGCCCGTACCCATCATGCGGATGGTCTGGCCCTTTTTAAGGACGCCATCGATGATGCGCACCAGAACGATGACGCCGAGATAAGAGTCATACCAGCTGTCGACCAGCATGGCCTTGAGCGGCGCATTGCGGTCGCCTTCCTTCGGCGCGGGCAGCTGGGTGACGATGGCTTCCAGCACATCCTCGATGCCGAGGCCGGTCTTGGCGGAAATATGCACGGCCTGCGCCGCATCGATGCCGATCACTTCCTCGATCTGCTGCTTGACGCGCTCGGGCTCGGCAGCGGGCAGGTCGATCTTGTTCAGCACGACCACGATTTCATGATTGTTGTCGATGGCCTGATAAACGTTCGCCAGCGTCTGTGCTTCCACGCCCTGGGAAGCGTCCACCACCAGAAGCGAACCTTCGCACGCGGCCAGCGAGCGCGAGACTTCATAGGCGAAGTCGACGTGTCCGGGCGTGTCGATCAGGTTCAGCACGTAATCCTCGCCGTTCTTCGCCTTGTAGGAGAGACGGACGGTCTGCGCCTTGATGGTGATGCCGCGCTCGCGCTCGATATCCATCGAGTCGAGAACCTGATCCTTCATCTCGCGCGTATCCAGCCCGCCGGTCAACTGGATGAGGCGGTCGGCCAGCGTCGATTTGCCGTGGTCGATATGGGCGACGATCGAAAAATTGCGAATATGGTCAAGTGGTGTGCTCATGCGCGCGATTTAACAGCAAGACGCCAAATTTCAAAGGAGTATTCGCGCCAAAAGGCGGGAAAACCGGCAGCTTTCGCAATCGTGACAACAAGTCCCCTTTGCCTTGTGGCAAAAAGGCGATAAATCACCGCTCGAATAGCGTGCTTTCATGCAGGAGTTTAGGATGAAGACCGAACCGAACGAAGTCCATAACAGGCCGAAACTGGTCACCGTTTTCGGCGGCTCAGGCTTTGTCGGGCGCGCAGTGGTTGCGGCTCTCACCAAGCGCGGCTACCGCGTGCGCGTTGCCGTGCGCAAGCCGGAAATTGCCTATTACATGGCGCCGCTCGGCAATGTCGGCCAGATCCAGATGGTGCAGGCCAATGTGCGCCATCGCGGCTCCGTGGAACATGTCATCAAGGGTTCCGACCATGTGGTCAACCTCGTCGGCATTCTGTCCGAAAGCGGCCGCCAGCGTTTCAACACGGTCCAGGTGCTCGGCGCGAAGAACATCGCCGAAGCCGCCAAGGCCGCAGGCATCCGCATGACGCATGTGTCCTCGCTTGCAGCCGACGCCAATTCGCCGTCGGATTATGCGCGCACCAAGGCGGAAGGCGAAAAGGCCATTCTTTCCGTCCTGCCGGACAGCGTCATCCTGCGCCCGTCGATCATTTTCGGTCCCGAGGACCGCTTCTTCAACCGCTTCGCCAACATGGCGCGCTTCTCGCCATTCCTGCCTGCAATCGGCGGCGGCGAAACGAAGCTCCAGCCGGTCTATGTCGGCGACGTGGCGGAAGCCGTGGCGCGTGCCGTCGACGGCAAGCTGATGCCGGGCGGCGTCTATGAACTCGGCGGCCCCGATGTGCAGCCGTTCAGGAACTGGATGAAGGACATGCTCGGCGTGATCGCCCGCAAGCGCCTCATCGTTTCCATGCCCTGGTGGGTTGCCCGTTTGCAGGCATCCATCCTCGGCCTGCTGCCGAACCCGATGCTCACCAACGATCAGGTGACGCTGCTGAAATTCGACAATGTGGTTTCGGAAAAAGCCATCAAGGAAGGTCGCACTTTGCAGGGCATGGGCATCACGCCGGAAAGCGTCGACGCCGTGCTGCCATCCTATCTGTGGCGCTACCGCGTCGCCGGCCAGTACACCAAGACCGGCTTTGCTTGATCCACAGCCGCAGCGGAAATGAACAAGGGGCCGGAAGGCCCCTTTTTGCTGTCCGGCTCACGGGCTTTTTGTCCGCTGCGCGGACCGCACCTCATCCCCAGATCAACAGTGCCGCCATTCCGAGCGCACCGACGATCAGACGCCACCAGGCAAACAGCTTGAAGCCGTGGCGGGATACGTAATCGAGCAGATAGCGCACGACGAAAACGCCGGAGATGAAGGCCATCACAAAGCCTACCCCGATCAGCGCCCCGTCGTTGAACGACAGGATATCGCGGCTCTTGTAGAGATCATAGGCAAAAGCGCCCGCCATGGTGGGCATGGCGAGGAAGAACGAGAACTCGGCTGCCGAACGCTTGTCGGCGCCGAGCAGCAGCGAGCCGACAATGGTGGAACCGGAGCGAGACACGCCCGGTATCATCGCCAGGCACTGGATGAAGCCGATGGCCAGGCACATGGGCAGCGGATAATCCATCACATCATGATAGCGCGGACGCAGATTGAGCTGGTCCACCCACAGCAGGACGAACCCGCCGATGATAAGCATGGCGCAGACCAGCATCGGCGTTTCGAACAGCACGCTCTTGATGAAGCCATGCGCGAGAGCGCCGATGACGGCCGCAGGCAGGAAGGCGACCAGAATGCCGAAAACGAAGCGCCGCGTGCGGGCATCGCGGGGGAAATCGGTGAGGATTTTAAGAAGTTTCGCCGAATAGACCGTCAGAATGGCCAGAATGGCGCCGAGCTGGATCAGCACCTCGAAGGTCTTTCCTGTGGATTCAAAGCCAAGAAAGTGCCCGACCAGCAGCAAATGCCCGGTGGAGGAAACAGGGATAAATTCGGTCAGACCTTCGATGAGACCGAGAAATGCAGCTTCCAGTAGATTGAAAATATCCATGAAGTCAGTACCTTGGGATAGTGGGCACGGTGACGGGTTAAAAAGGCGGATCGGGATAGCGGGCCATCGGCTGAAAACACGCATTTCCAGCGATTGCTTGTCTCACGCAAACATAGCCCTTATAGACTTTATATTCCGTTGAGGCGGCGTCGAATCGCTTGATTGCAGGAAATAGCCTGCTGCATGCGCAAACGCCAGCCGCCGTGCAAACTCCGGACGTTCAATTCAAGCTTCAGTCGAGAGTCTCGCGTCGATCATGCTTACGCTTTTTCATCATCCCATGTCTTCGGGTTCGCGCTATGTGCGGCTCATCCTCGGCGAATATGGCGTTGAAGCGGAACTTATCGAGGAACGGCCGTGGTCGCGCCGCAAGGAATTCCTGGCGCTGAACCCGGCGGCAACCCTGCCCGTGCTCCTGGCCGAAAACGACCTTCCGGTCGTGGGCGCAACGGTGATCGCCGAATATCTGGACGAGACGCGCGGCGCATTGAAGCGCAGCCGCCGCCTCCTGCCGGAAAGCCCGATGGAGCGCGCCGAAGTGCGCCGCCTGGTCGACTGGTTCCTGCTGAAATTCGAAAATGAAGTGACGCGCCACATTGCCCGCGAACGTGTATTCAAGTTGCAGATGGCGGCAGAGATGGGCGGCAGCGCGCCGGATTCGACCGCCATCCGCGCCGCCCGGACCAATATCCGCCAGCATATGAAATATATCGACTGGCTGGCCGCGACCCGCGACTGGCTCGGCGGCGCGCATCCAAGCTATGCCGACATGGCGGCGGCAGCTTCCATATCCGTCCTTGATTATCTGGGCGAGATCGAATGGGGCGAAACCAAAGCGGCGCGTGACTGGTATGCACGCATGAAATCGCGCCCGGCTTTCCGCCCGTTGCTTTCCGACCGCGTGCGCGGGCTTGCCCCGGTGGCCCATTATGGCGACCTCGATTTCTGATAGCCGCGAACAGAAACTCAAGCGCTTCCTGATCGAAGAGGCGAAGGCGGCTGGTTTCGACGCGGTTGCCTTCACCGCGCCCGATGCAATTCCGCAAGCGCCCGAACGGCTGCGCCAGTATATTGCCGACGGCCATCACGCCGATATGGACTGGATGGAGGAAACGGAAGCCCGCCGCGCCGATCCGAGCGTATTGTGGCCGGAAGTCCGTTCCATCATGATGCTGGCCATGAATTACGGGCCGGACGCCAATCCGCTCGCCATTCTGGAAAAGCAGGATCGCGCGGCCATATCCGTCTATGCGCAGAACCGCGACTATCATGACATCATCAAGGGCAAGCTGAAGCACATTGCGAGCCGTTTTGCCGCGCGCGCCGGACAGGATGTCAAGGTCTTCGTCGATACCGCGCCCGTCATGGAAAAGCCGCTGGCGCAAGCTGCCGGTCTCGGCTGGCAGGGCAAGCATACCAATCTGGTCAGCCGCGAGCTTGGCTCATGGCTGTTCCTCGGCTCGATCTTCACCACGGCGGAAATTCCGCCCGACGAGCCCGAGCGGGACCATTGCGGCTCCTGCCGCGCCTGTCTCGACGCCTGCCCGACCAAGGCTTTCCCGGCACCCTATCGCATCGATGCGCGACGCTGCATTTCCTATCTCACCATCGAGAACAAGGGACCGATCCCGCAAGAGTTCCGGAAAGCGATGGGCAACCGTATCTATGGCTGCGACGACTGCCTTTCCGTCTGCCCTTGGAACAAGTTCGCGCAGGCGACCAGCGAAATGAAGCTGAAAGCCCGCGAAGACCTGAAGGAACCGCGTCTCCACGATCTGCTGGCGCTGGATGATCCGGCTTTCCGCACGTTCTTTTCCGGCTCCCCGGTGAAACGGATCGGGCGCGATCGCTTCATCCGTAATGTGCTGATCGCTACCGGCAATTCCGGCGATGCGACGCTTCTGCCGGATGTCGAACGATTGCTGGAAGACGAAGCGCCGGTCGTGCGCGGCGCAGCGATATGGGCCTTGAAGCAACTGGCAAGCCCCGACCACGCGGCCAGTGTTCAGAAACGCCTGGCCTCATCGGAAGAGGATGCTACGGTGCAGGCAGAGTGGGATATGGAGGAAGTTTGATGCGCATATTTCTGTTCGGAGCCGGTTATTCCGCCCAGGCCTTTGCACGCAGGGTGACCGGCGAAGCGGAACGCATCGACGGGACCACGCGGCACGAGCAGAAATTCCCCCTCCTCGAACAGGCGGGCATAAAGCCGCTGCTTTTCGACGGCCAAACACCCTCGCCCGAACTTCTGGACAGGCTTGCGCAGTCGACCCATGTGGTCGTTTCGATCTCTCCCGGCGAAAGCGGCGATCCCGCTGTCGCCATCGTCGAGGAGGCGCTTCGCCGTTCCGACAACACCATCCGCTGGATCGGCTATCTGTCGACGGTCGGCGTCTATGGCGACCATCAGGGCGCATGGGTAGACGAAACCACGGCCTGCAAACCTTCCTCGCGCCGCAATCTGGAACGCGTCGAAGCCGAAAAGGCGTGGGGACAATTGAGCGAACGGCACGGAACGCCGCTCGCGATCTTAAGGCTTTCCGGCATCTATGGGCCGGGCCGCAATGCCTTCGTCAATCTGAATCGCGGCACCGCGCGGCGCGTCATCAAGGAAAACCAGATTTTCAACCGCATCCATGTCGATGACATTGCCGGTTCCTTGCGCTTTCTGGCAGGCACCGATACGGGCGGCATCTTCAATATCACCGACAATGAACCGAGCCCCCCGCAGGATGTCGTCACCTACGCCGCCGAACTGATGGGCGTGACGCCACCGCCGGAAGTCGCCTTCGAGGATGCCGATCTGACGCCGATGGCCCGTTCCTTCTATGGCGAGAACAAACGTGTCTCCAACCGGCGCATCAGGGATCTGGGTTACGAATTTGCCTATCCCGACTACCGGACGGCCTTTTCGGCCATGTGGCGCGATGATCGCTGGCGCTGAAGCCGTGCTGCTGCTAAAAGCAAACTCGTAACAGAACCGGGACAACACAGAATGAGCAGCACCGAACTCGCAACCATATAAGCCGCAACAGCCTTTCCGACCTGTTGCGGCGTCTGCCCCGGACCAATTCCCCTTAAAACGCATCCCGAAGATGCGCGTTTATAAAAGGCAGATAGCCGCCCGATTTTTCTCGAGCGGATGCTTAGTCATGCCTTTTGATAACAAACAAACTCCACAGTGGAGCTATTCCCTGCCTTTCGCGCTCGCGCTGATGGCTCCTTTCGACATTCTCGCCTCGCTGGCCATGGACATCTACCTGCCGGTCGTGCCGTCCATGCCCTCCATCCTGCGAACGACCCCCGCCATGGTGCAGCTGACCCTCAGCCTCTACATGGTGATGCTGGGCGTCGGGCAGTTGCTGTTCGGCCCGTTGTCGGACCGTTTCGGGCGCAGGCCCGTCCTGATCGGCGGCGGGCTGGTTTTCGCCCTTTCGTCTTTCGCCCTGGCGATCACAGACAATGCAGCGGTTTTCGTGGCGCTTCGTTTCGTACAGGCAACGGGCGCATCGGCGGCGCTGGTCGCCACTTTCGCAACGGTCCGCGATGTTTATGCCGCCCGTCCGGAAGGTGCGACGATCTACGGCCTTTTCAGCGCCATGCTTTCCTTCGTCCCAGCGCTCGGGCCGATTGCCGGTGCGCTTGTCGCAAAGGGTTTTGGATGGCGGGCGATCTTCGCCATGCTCGGCCTCCTCGGCCTCGCCGTGACGTTGCGCGCCATGCGCCACTGGCAGGAGACGCGGCCACCCGGCGCTGCTCCAAGTGTCGGAAATCTCCGCCGGATCGTGCGCGACTTCAGCTTCTGGACCTATACGCTCGGCTTCGCGACGGCGATGGGCACGTTCTTCGTGTTCTTTTCCACCGCACCGCGCATTCTGATCGAACGCGGCGGCTTTGGTGAAACCGGCTTCAGCTTCGCCTTTGCAAGCGTTGCCCTCGTCATGATCGCCGCCACCCGCGTCCTGCCCCGCAAGACGCAGAAATGGGGCGCGCGCACCAGCGTGGCGCTGGGCATGGCCACACTTCTTGCCAGCGCCCTGCTTCTGGTCCTCGGCGAAACATTGCTGGCGCCTTCGTTCCTGAGCCTCATCGTCCCCATGTGGCTTGCCGCTGTCGGCATCGTTCTCACCGCATCGATGACGGCAAACGGTGCGCTTGCCGCCTTTGACGACAGCGCGGGCATGGCGGTCGCGGTCTATTTCTGCATCCAGAGCCTGATCGTCAGCCTGGCAGGAACAGCACTGGTAATCTTCCTGCCCGGCGATACCGCATGGCCCTTGATCGCCTTCTGCACGGTGATGCCATTGCTGGTTCTGGCCTTGCTGGCAAGGCTGCGGCAGCACTGACGAAAATGCGGTCGGCAGCACAAACTGCCGACCGCCATTGAAGCCCCGCCGTTGACACAGCATAATGCCCGCAATCCGGCCGCTTTGATTCGCAGCCACAGCCCCGGCAAAACATGGAATTGCCCCATGATCGCAAACAGATTGAAGAAGATCGTTCTCGCAGCTTCGCTTGCCGCAATGATCGCCCCCGACTTCGTGCCCATGGCCGTCGCGGAAGACATGCCCGCCAAACAGGCTTTTGGTGCGCAGGCGCTTCCTGTTCTGGCGCAAGACCCGCAATCCATCGGCTTTTATGCCAAGGGATGCCTCGCCGGAGCCGTGGCTCTGCCGACGGACGGACCGAACTGGCAGGTGATGCGGCTTTCGCGCAATCGTCGGTGGGGCCATCCGCGCATGATCGGCCTTCTGGAAAAACTCTCCCGCGATGCGGCAAAGGACGGCTGGCCCGGCCTGCTCGTCGGCGACATTTCGCAGCCGCGCGGTGGCCCGATGCTGACCGGCCATGCCTCGCATCAGGTCGGCCTCGATGCCGATATCTGGCTGACGCCAATGCCCAAAAAGCGGTTTACCGATGCCGAACGTGAAAGCGTTTCCGCCGTTTCGATGCTGAAACCGGATTCGCTCTATGTCGATCCGAAGAAATGGACCCCTGCCCGCACGGCCCTTATCAAACATGCCGCAAGCTACCCGGAAGTCGAGCGCATCTTCGTGCATCCCGGCATCAAGAAGGAGCTTTGCGACACGGTGAAGGGCGACAGGAGCTGGCTCGGCAAGGTTCGCCCTTACTGGGGTCACTTCTACCATTTCCATGTGCGCCTGACCTGCCAGCCCGGTTCGCCCCAGTGCAAGGGACAGCCGAAAGTGGCTGCCGGTGACGGTTGTGACAAGTCGCTCGCCTGGTGGTTTACGGATGAACCGTGGAAGCCGGCAAAGCCATCGACGGAACCGCCGAAAAAGCCGCGCCCGGTGATGGTCTCCGATCTGCCGAAGGCTTGCGCCGCCGTGCTCAACGGTCCATCCCCGAATTCGATCGCCGATGTCACCTACGGCGTGCAGTGAGGCTTTTAGCGCTTTTCAGGTCCTGGGCACTTCGCTATAGGTTTAAAACGATTTAGAATGCCAATGACAAGGTTATCAACTCGTAAGGTTGCTCATTCATGACGGAACGCCTGCGCATCGCATTGATCGCCCACGACCAGAAGAAGGACGACATGGTCGCCTTCGCAAAAGCGCATGAGCAGGCACTGTCCCGCTATGACATCGTGGCGACGGGAACGACCGGCGGCCTCATACTTGATGCCTGCCCTTCCCTCCGCATTCAGCGCGTGAAAAGCGGGCCGCTCGGCGGCGACCAGCAGATCGGCGCCATGATTGCGGAAGGAACGGTGGAAGTGCTCATCTTCTTCATCGACCCGCTGTCTCCGCTTCCGCACGATGTCGATGTGAAGGCGCTGACGCGCCTCGGCAGCGTCTACGACATTCCGATGGCGCTCAATCGCGCAACCGCCGAAAGGCTGATCAAGGCGCTCGACTGAAACAAAAGCACTGATCCGCCGCGGGCGTTTTTCTGCGGACGGATGACATGACCAGGGAGAGGACATGCCCGCGACGATCGCATGTCCCAAAAACGGGAACCGGTTCTGGGACAAAGACATGCATGAAAACAAAGAGATAGAGCGGGCCGAACAGGGTTTCCGGTTTCCGGTACTTGTCGGCGATATCGGCGGCACCAATGCCCGTTTTGCCATCCTGGTGGATTCCAATGCCGAGCCGAAGGAGTTTCCCGTTCTCCAGACGGCGGATTATGCAACCATCGATGAGGCCATACAGGACGCTGTTCTCGATCATATCTCGATCCGTCCGCGTTCCGCCATTCTGGCTGTGGCTGGTCCCGTCGACGGCGACGAGATCGACCTCACCAATTGCGACTGGGTCGTGCGCCCGAAGAAGATGATCGCCGATCTCGGCTTCGAGGATGTGACCGTGCTGAACGATTTCGAGGCGCAGGCGCTGGCCGTCGTGTCTCTGGGCAGCGAACATCTGGAACAGATCGGCGGCAGGCCCGAAGAAGTGATTGCTACCCGCGTCGTGCTCGGGCCGGGCACCGGGCTTGGCGTTGCCGGTCTTGTCCGCACGCGCCACGCATGGGTGCCGGTGCCGGGCGAAGGCGGCCATATCGACATCGGTCCGCGCAGCGAACGCGACTATCAGGTCTTCCCGCATATCGAGCGCATCGAGGGCCGCGTCGCTGGCGAACAGATTCTTTGCGGGCGCGGACTGCGCAATCTCTATCTGGCCATATGCGCCGCTGACGAGGTGACGCCGACGCTGGAAACCCCCGCCGACATCACCTCCGCCGGGCTCGACGGCAGCAATGCGCAGGCGGAAGAAACCCTGCATCTGTTCGTCACCTATCTCGGGCGGCTGGCAGGCGATCTGGCGCTGATTTTCAAGGCGCAAGGCGGCGTCTATCTTTCCGGCGGCATTCCGCAGCGCATCCTTTCCGCGCTCAAGGCGGGTGCTTTCCGCGAGGCGTTCGAGGACAAGGCCCCGCACAAGGCCATCATGCGCGACATTCCTGTCCGCGTGATCACCCATCAGCTTGCAGCCCTTGCCGGGCTTTCCGCCTTCGCACAGGCCCCCGCCCGTTTCGAAGTCTCGACCGAAGGGCGCCGCTGGCGGATCGACTGAGCGACGGGGCAAATATCAGAGTGGTGCCGACGGCTCCATTTTAACCTGAACCGCTCCAGCCGCTAAAGCTTGAGGATGGTCAAGCCGCGCGGATAACGTTATAGAAACGCTGCACCGAAATTGCCGAGAGCTTTTTCAGTGCAGCGTTTCCGTATGGAAGTCGTATTTTCAACGATAGCCGCCGGTCCAGCCGGAGGGCCAAGAGACAAAAAGCGCTTTTGCACGTGAGTCTATTCAAGAAGAAAAACAAGAAGATCGATACGGGCGAAGCCACCCGCGTAATCCGGCGCATGATGTCGGAAAACATCCGCGAATATAAGCAGAACTACATCATAGCCATACTGGCATCGCTCATCGTCGGCGGATCGAACGGCGCGCTCGCCTATCTGATGAAGCCGATGATCGACAAGATTTTCTACGAGCAGAATCTCGGTCTGGTCTGGGTCATCTGCGGCGCATTGCTGGGCATTTTCATCTTGCGCGGCATTTCCGGCTACATACAGGCCGTTGAGCTCGCCAAGATCGGCAACAATCTGGTCGCGCGCTATCAGAAGCGTATTTTCGACCATCTGATGAAGCTCGGTCTCGATTTCTACAATGATACCCGTTCCGGCCATCTGGCGGCACAGATCAACCAGAATGTTTCCGGCATCCGCGATCTCCTCAACATGACGATTTCGTCGATCGCGCGTGACCTTATCTCGCTGATCGGTCTCGTCGCCACCATGTTCTACATGGACCCGATCCTGTCCGTTGCGATCTTCCTGATCGGACCGCCGCTCATTCTGGCCGTAGCCTATATTTCGCGCCGCATTCGCTCCGTCACCCGCGATCTCGTGCATCTCAATTCACATCTGCTGGGTGCGATGCAGGAATCGATTCAAGGCATTGCCATCGTCAAGGCCTTTACGATGGAAGACCAGCTGCGCGCCAAGATCGGCAAGCTGATCGACCAGTCGGAAGGCCGCAGCAACAAGATCGCCAAGGTATCCGAGCGGACGACGCCCATTTCCGAAATGCTGGCCGGTTTTGCCGTGGCGGGCGTGCTGGCCTATAGCGGCTATCGCGCCATTCTCGAACAGCAGCCTCCCGGCGCAACCTTCGCCTTCATCACCGCGATGCTGCTCGCCTATGACCCGGCCCGCCGTCTTGCCCGCCTTCAGGTCGGGCTGGAAAAGGCGCTCGTCAACGCACGCATGATCTATGAGGTGCTGGATATCGAACCGCGCCAGCGCGATGTTGCGGACGCGGTGGAGCTGAAAGCCGGTCCCGGCGAAATCCGCTTCGAGGATATCTATTTCTCCTATAACGAGGCCGCGCCGGTGCTGCACGGCGTCAGCTTCGTCGCCAGGGCGGGCGAAACCACCGCCGTGGTCGGCGCTTCGGGTGCCGGCAAGTCGACGCTCATCAACCTTGTCCAGCGCTTCTACGATCTCGACCGCGGCCAGATCCTGTTCGATGGGCAGGACATTGCGCACGTCAGGAAGCAGTCGCTGCGCCATGCCATCGCCTATGTCTCGCAGCAGCCTTATCTGTTCGAAGGCACCATTGCCGACAACATCCGCTATGGCCGCCCGGACGCGACGGATGAGGAAATCGTCGAGGCAGCCAAGCTTGCCCATGCGCATGAATTCATCCTGCAGCAGCCGCAGGGCTACGATACGCCGGTCGGCGAAAACGGCGTGACGCTTTCCGGCGGCCAGCGCCAGCGCGTTTCCATCGCTCGCGCCATCGTTCGCAATGCACCGGTTCTCCTGCTCGACGAGGCGACTTCAGCCCTCGACAATGAATCGGAGAAGCGGGTCCAGCAGGCGCTGGAAGGCATCATGCAGAACCGCACCACGGTCGTGATTGCGCATCGCCTTTCCACCGTGGTCAATGCGGATCGCATCGTGGTGATGGAGGCCGGCCGGGTGGTGGAGGAAGGCCGTCATGACGACCTCATCGCCATCCCGAACGGCGTCTATGCCCGTTTCTATCAGTTGCAGAGCGGCAACGGCGATTTCATCACCGAAAAGACGACAGAAGAACTGCGGACAGGAGAACCACGATGAGCGGAGAAACGCAGAACAGCGAAATGGGCCTGGTCGTCGTCGGCGCTGGCGGACGCATGGGCCAGACCCTGATCCGCACCATCCAGGCCATCGAAGGCGCGAAACTGGTCGGCGCCATCGAACGGTCCAGCTCTCCCCTTCTGGGCAGGGATGCGGGCGAAGTCACCGGCATCGGCCCGCTCGGCGTGCGCATCACCGACGATCCGCTGCCGGTTTTTGCCGGCGCGCACGGCGTTCTTGATTTCACAAGCCCGGCGGCAAGCGTCGAATTTGCGGGCCTCGCCGCACAGGCGCGCATCGTGCACGTCATCGGCACGACGGGCTGCTCGGCTGAGGACGAGGACAAGATCCGCGCCGCTGCCCGCCACGCAACCATCGTCAAGTCGGGTAATATGAGCCTCGGCGTCAATCTTCTGTCCGTTCTGGTGCAGAAGGCGGCGCAAGCGCTTGATCCGGCGGATTTCGATATCGAAATCCTTGAAATGCACCACAAGCACAAGGTCGATGCGCCATCCGGCACCGCCCTGCTGCTTGGCGAAGCGGCAGCGAAGGGACGCGACATTGCACTGGCGGAAAACAGCGTCCGCGTGCGCGACGGCTATACGGGACCGCGTGAAACCGGCTCCATCGGCTTTGCCACCTTGCGCGGCGGTTCGGTCATCGGCGAGCACTCAGTCATTCTTGCCGGTCCCGGTGAGCGCATTGTTCTCTCCCACCATGCCGAAGACCGCTCGATCTTTGCGCGCGGTGCGATCAAGGCCGCACTTTGGGCCTATGGCAAAAAGCCCGGCCTCTATTCGATGCTCGATGTTCTCGGGCTGAACGACTGATTTTTCCACCGGAGCACCGATCCTGTTCAGATCGGCGCTCCAGAGTTTTGTTTTATCGCGCATCCTATCCGAAAACCGCCTCACACTTTTCGGGATGCGCTCTCTAACGGAGCGTTGCATATGTCTCGTACTCTCGTCCTGGTCCGCCACGGTCAAAGCGAATGGAACCTCAAGAACCTGTTCACCGGCTGGCGCGATCCGGGCCTGACCGAACAGGGCCATGCCGAAGCCAAGGCCGCTGGCCAGCGCCTGAAGGCCGCCGGTCTCAAGTTCGATATCGCTTACACGTCCGCGCTGTCGCGGGCGCAGGTGACCTGCCAGCACATTCTCGATGAGCTTGGCCAGTCGAACCTCGAAACGATTCGCGACCAGGCCCTGAACGAACGCGACTATGGCGACCTGTCCGGCCTCAACAAGGACGATGCCCGCGCCAAATGGGGCGAGGAACAGGTCCATATCTGGCGCCGTTCCTATGACGTCCCGCCTCCGGGCGGCGAAAGCCTGAAGGATACCGGCGCGCGCGTATGGCCCTATTATCTGCACACGGTGCAGCCGCATGTGCTGCGCGGCGAGACGGTTCTGGTCGCCGCACACGGCAATTCTCTGCGGGCGCTCATCATGGCGCTGGACGGCCTGACCCCGGAACAGATTCTCAAGCAGGAACTCAACACCGGCGTTCCGGTCATTTACCGGCTCAATGCTGATTCGACCGTTGCTTCGAAGGAAATTCTCGAAGCCTGATAGCCGTTTGGCTGTGAATTTTTCGGGCGCGCCCGCGCGCCCGACGAGCTTTTCAACGCGAAAAAAGCATCGGCTGAAAAAAAGCTGGCTGAATGTCGAAAACGCGATTGACAGAGGCAGGTCGACCCCTTAGATGGGTCCTCGTCGCCCAGATGGCGGAATTGGTAGACGCACCAGCTTCAGGTGCTGGCGCTCGCAAGGGCGTGGAGGTTCGAGTCCTCTTCTGGGCACCATTTCCAAGTCTTCGGACCACTACCAAGGTTCAGAAGCACCCCAAAAAGCCCGCGCGAGCGGGCTTTTTTGTTTCTGGAGCATGGTCCGGCCGTCTCACGCTTTGCGCTCAAGCATGTCGTACTTTATCGTATTCAGGCGACATGCTTCAGAGCATTTCCAGCAAAAGTGTGAAACGGTTTGGGAGACATGCTCCCGTTATTTCAACCTATATTTGGCAGTCGATGCAGTTTTCTCCTTCCGAACGCACCGCTTTCTTTGAATTGCTGAAATGGCGGCGGGATGTCCGTCACTTCAGCGACCGACCCGTGGACGATGGAATCATCGAGGCTTTGCAGGAAGCGATGGATTATGCCCCTTCCGTCGGCAATGCCCGCCCCTGGCGGGTGATTTCGGTTGAAACTGCTGGAAAACGCGCGGCGGTTCACGACATCTTTCTTAAGGCCAACCGGTCAGCCGCGCAGATCTATGACGGCGAGCGCGCACGGCACTACCGGGACCTGAAACTGGAAGGCATCAGCGTCGCCCCGGTGCAGCTTGCCATTTTCACCGAAACTGCGCCGACCGAAGGACATGGGCTCGGCAGGCAGTCCATGGCCGTCACCCTCGAGCACAGCACGGCGATGGCGGTCCAGAACCTCAATCTGGCGGCAAGATCGTTCGGGCTTGGCGTCGGCATGGTCTCGATTCTCGATCCGCAGGCCATGGAAAAGCTGTTTCAGGCCCAGCCGGGCTGGCGCTTCAGCCTTTACCTATGCATCGGCTGGCCGCTGGCTGATGACGACACACCCTTGCTGCACAAAAACGGCTGGCAGGAAAACAAGCCGACGGTCTGGCGGCGCGCCTGAGCGTTCTTCAACAGAACGTTGTCAACAGGGCAAGCGCCTCCCGGAATTGTGCCTATTGCGCTGATCTCGCAATTGGCTGCACAATCCCTTTGCTCAGATATAATAACGGGGAGCGAATATGCGCCGAAGAGGCTTGCTGGAATTCGCAGGAAACAGAACGCTCTATGGCCTGTTCCTGCTCTGCGCGATCTGCGCCATCGCAGGGAGCGTGATGAGCTATAATGGCGAGGTTTCAGGCTGGCGCTGGCTGCATTATCTGACCAAGCCAACCGCTACACTGCTGCTGCTCGCAGCTGTCCTTTGCGCCGGGCGGC
Organism: Brucella ciceri; assembly: GCF_041930145.1. NCBI lineage: Bacteria > Pseudomonadati > Pseudomonadota > Alphaproteobacteria > Hyphomicrobiales > Brucellaceae > Brucella > Brucella ciceri. Next base: position 78,860 of record NZ_JBHEEV010000010.1, read on the forward strand.
CCAAATCGAAATCCTATGGCTTTGCCGTGGCCTTCGGTCTGGCTTTCGCGGCACTGGGCGACTTTTTCCTGATGCTGCCCGGCGACTACTTCATGGCGGGCCTGATCTGCTTTCTCATCACCCATTGCGCCTATATCTATGCCCTTTGCCGTCATGCGCGCTTTGCGGCGCACAAAGGCGTTTTCGCCATTTTCGCCATCGCAGCCCTTGCCATCATAGCTGGCCTCTGGCCGTCGCTGCCGACCCCGCTGATAGTTCCGGTCATCATCTATGCCGCGGCCCTTGGCATCATGGCGGCACAGGCGATGAGCCGTGCGCTCGGCACCGAACCTGAAACGCCGCAACGCTACGCCGCATGGCTTGCCGCAGCGGGCGGCCTGTTCTTCATGGCAAGCGACACGCTGCTTGCCTATGGCCGGTTCAGCCTCGACATTCCGCTGAATGGCCTTTGGGTGCTGGCAACCTATTATGCCGCGCAATTTCTCTTTGCCCGCTCGACCGAGGATTTTGCCTATGGCGGTTGAAGAACAGATGTTGCAACTGCCGTTCGAGCGCCTGCGTCACGCCTGGCTTGAGAGCCGTCCGGCCTGCGAGCAGCGTCTGGACGATCTGAAACGCCTGCGGGAGCGGCTTGAAGCAAGGCAGGATGAGATGGCGAAGGCCATCAGCGCGGATTTCGGCAATCGCTCGCTGCACGAAACCCTGCTTGGCGAGGCCAGCGTCGTCTTTGCCGAAATCGACGATGCCCTGCACAACCTCAAGCGCTGGATGAAACCGAAACGCCGCAAGGCCGGTTGGAAAATGTGGCCGGCAAAAGCGGAAATCCGCTATGTTCCGCTGGGCGTGGTGGGGATCATCGCGCCGTGGAACTATCCGGTCAATCTGGCACTGGCACCGCTCGTCGCGGCAATCGCGGCTGGAAACCATGTCTTCCTGAAACCATCCGAACATACGCCGCGCACTGCGCAATTTCTGCAAAGCCTGCTTGGGGAAGTCTTCCCGGAGGACCGCGTTGCCGTTGCCCTTGGCGACGCAGCGCTTTCCGCGCAATTCGCATCGCTGCCATTCGACCATCTCTTTTTCACCGGCTCGACCGCTGTCGGGCGCAAGATCATGGCGGCGGCGGCACCAAACCTGACGCCCGTGACGCTGGAACTCGGCGGCAAGTCGCCCGCCATCGTCAGCGAAATCGCCAATATCAAACGCGCGGCCCGCGCAATCGCGACGGGCAAGTTCTTCAATGCCGGGCAAACCTGCATCGCGCCCGATTACGTTCTGATCCACCACAGCCAGCGCGATGAATTCGTGAACCTCCTGCGCGCCGAAATGCAGGCGCGCTATGGCGGTTCACCAGCGGAAAAAGACCGCACCACGATCATCAATGACGCGCAGGAGACACGGCTCGCGAACCTGCTGATGGATGCCGCCAGCAAGAGCGAATCCGTCATCGAGCTTCTCCCCGGTTCCGGTCAACCGCGATTGATGCCGCCCGCTCTCGTGCTGGAGCCCGACCCCGACAGCGCCATCATGCAGGAGGAGATTTTCGGCCCACTTCTGCCGATCATCAGTTACCGCCTGCTCGACGATGCGATCGGTTTCGTTCTGAAGCTTGATCGTCCGCTGGCACTTTACTGTTTCAGCGACAACACCGCAGAAATTGAAATGGTGTTGAGCCGCATCGTTGCAGGCGGTGTCTGTGTCAACGATACGCTCTACCATTTCGCCTGTAGCAACCTGCCATTCGGCGGCGTGGGTGCAAGCGGCATGGGCCAGTATCACGGCCATGACGGCTTCCTGACCTTTTCCAAGGCAATGCCGGTCCTGACCAAATATGCCCCGGCGCCGAGCGATCTCATCAAGCCGCCTTATACCGGCCTCACCGACCGGCTGATCCGCTTCATTGCAAGATGAGACCTGGAACCTAGGTGAGTTTGATCAGGCACGAAGCGCTCTAACAGTGCACTCGCGTCTGGCTCTCATCGAATTGTGTAGGCAATTGCTATTCAAACAGATGTACAATCCGACTATATAGAGACGGATGCGAGTTTATCTCACTGGCAGAAGTCATTGTCTTTCGGAACCGAATAGCTGACTGGTGAAAAACGGGTGCTGAAAAAGAAAGAACCAAACCGGATATCGAAGACCATCCTGACTGCGATCCGGAACAGGCCGGGCTACAGGCCGCTCAACGCCAACATTACCGGCGGGGATGTCGTCATTGCATCCTACAACGTCCACAAATGCATCGGCATCGACAAGCAGTTCAATCCGCAGCGCACGGCTGAAGTCATCAGCGAAATCGACGCGGACGTGATCGCCTTGCAGGAAGCCGACAGGCGTTTCGGCGAGCGTTCCGGCCTGCTTGATCTGGGCCTGCTCGAACGCCGCCACGGGCTCGTGCCGGTGCCGATAACCGCCACCATGCCCAAGGGTCACGGCTGGCACGGCAACGTGCTTCTGTTCCGCGAAGGCGTGGTGCGCAATGTGCAGCAGCTCAAGCTGCCCGGTGTCGAGCCGCGCGGCGCGCTGGTCGCGGACCTGCAATTCCCGGCGGGACCATTGCGCGTCATCGCCGCGCATCTTGGCCTCCTGAAGCGCTCCCGCGAGCAGCAGGCCGAAAGCATCCTTACCGTCCTGCAGGAGGCCGACACGCTGCCGACCCTGCTGATCGGCGACCTCAACGAATGGCGCGTCGGCAAGCGTTCCTCGCTCGCGGCCCTCATGCCGACATTCAACCATGTCGCAACGGCAGTACCGAGCTTCCCCTCGCGGTTTCCGGTTTTTGCGCTGGATCGCGTGCTTGGCGCACCCCACAATCTGGTCACATCGGTTGAAGTGCACAACACGCCGCTGGCGCGGCTGGCATCCGATCACCTGCCGGTCAAGGCACATCTCGACCTCAAATCGGCAACGAGCCTGCTCGAGGAACTCAGCCCGGAAATATTTAACAGCCGAACGGGATGATAATTAGAGGTAAGGCGAACCCAGCCAGATAATCCGGTCCAGAAGGCGCTCCAGGAAAGGCCGGCTCTTGAGACGCGCAAGGTTGACCTCGCGGCTGTCCTCTATCACCTTGCCGATGCGCTCCTCCACCTGACGCGCCACATCGCGGTCGAGGATTTCCAGATCGACCTCGAAATTCAGCCGCAGCGAACGCGGATCGATATTGGACGATCCGACATAGGACCATGCGCCGTCGATGGTCATCAGCTTGGAGTGATTGAAGGCACCGCCCGCCCGCCAGATGCGGCAGCCGTCCTTCAGCAACTGGTCGAACTGGGCGCGCATGGCGCGGTCGACGAGCTTCAGATTATTGACGCCCGGCACGACGATATCCACCGACACGCCGCGCCGCGCAGCCGTCACCAGCGCGCTGATCAATTCGCGGTCCGGCAAGAGATAGGGCGTCATGATGAGAATATGCTGCTCGGCAATCGAGAAGGCGCCCATCATCATGCGCTGGTTGGTTTCCACGTTCTTGTCCGGCCCGGATCCGACGACGCGCACCAGCGTTCCGGTGCCCGGCGGGTTTTCCGGCGGTGCGATCTTCCATGCTTCCCCGGTGAGAAGCTCGCCGGTCGCAAAGCGCCAGTCTTCCGATGCGATATGAAAGAGATCGGCAATCGCCGGACCTTCCAGCTTGAAATGCGTATCGAAGGCAACCGCGTCGCCGGCTATCCTTCGCACGAAGCCCGCACGAATATTCATACCGCCGGTGAAGGCGATCTTGCCGTCGACGATGAGGATTTTACGGTGGGTGCGCAGATTGGCGTAAGGCAGGCGCAGCCCGATGATGATATTGCCGTTGAACACATCGACCGCGACGCCCTTGTCTTTCAGGAGCTTCACGATGCTCGGAAAGGAATAGCGCGCACCGACCGCATCGACGAGCACGCGCACTTCCACGCCGCGCCGGACCGCATCGCCCAGGGCATCGGCAAATACTTCCCCAATCCCATCCCGGTCGAAAATATAGGTTTCCAGCATGATGCTGCGCTCGGCGCGGCCTATGGCGTCGAGCATGGCGGCATAGGCTTCGTCGCCCGTCTCCAGCATGTCGATATTGTTGCCGCTCGTGAAGTCATAGAGGCTCACCGCATCGCCCAGTATCTTCATCGCTCCGAACTGACGCCCGAAGGCTGCGCGCACGAGGTCATTCGTCGTATCGAAGTGCGACAGGTGATAAAGCGCAATCTTGCCCCGGTTGGCGCGCTGGTGGCTGAGGGTCGAACGGCGGATGCGGTTCACACCCGCAATGGCATAGACCACCGCTCCCACGATCGGCGAAAGCACGATCACGCCTACCCAGCCGATGGCGGTGCGCACTTCTTCCTTCGTCATGGTCGCGTGAATGGCGGCGATCGCTCCGAGAACAACCGACAGGACAAACAGGATATGCGGCCAGTAGTGGGAAACGAGATCGAACATCGGTAGACTTTAAGCGGAAAACGACTGTAATAGCAAAGGGATATAATGCTGCGCCCCCCAAACGAACAGGGGCTGCGACAACGATCCGCCAAACCTGCGCATGACTTGGAGGCGCCTTAGCACCGGACCACAGAAAACTGCGCCTTGCAGCCCCGCATCACGAAGAACGCGGCGGTTGTGATAAGCTGGTCAAATTCAATACATGCTCTATACTGGTCATGAGGCTTGACAATTTGAGGGACGTCTCATGGCAACAGCTCATAATGATATCGACCGCCCGACCTTTCCGGCAGAACTTTCCAGCAAGTGGGGCTGGTTTCTCGCCCTTGGGGTGGCGCTGCTGATCCTCGGAGGCATCGCCTTCGGCAATCTGGTTCTCGCCACCGTGGTCTCGGTCTACTATGTCGGCCTGATGATGCTCATCGGCGGCGCCATGGAAATCGTTCATGCATTCGGCGTCAAAACCTGGGGCAGCTTCTTCTTCTGGCTCCTGAGCGGCCTGCTTTATACGGCGGCGGGCATCGTCGCCTTCATCAATCCGGTGCTGGCGGCCGGCGTGCTGACCTTCCTTCTGGCGGCGGCACTTCTCGGTTCCGGCGCATTCCGCATCTGGCTCGGCTTCAAATCAAAACCATCGGCTGGCTGGGGGTGGATCGTTGCGGGCGGTGTCGTCACCTTGCTGCTTGGCCTCATCATCGCCATCAAATGGCCGGTCAACAGCCTGTTCGTCCTTGGCCTTTTCCTGGCGATAGACCTGATCTTCCAGGGCTGGTCCTTCATCGCCTTCGCCCTCGGCATCAAGAGCCGCTAAAAGCGCCGCGCACCATCGGCAAAGCGGCGCAGACTGCGCCGCTTTCATCCGCCACGAGACTTGTAACATGGCGCTTGTTGAGATTCTGGCCAACTCCTGCTAGATGCTGGCCAACATCTTCGCGGCGCGCCTTCACGCGCAGCCCAACATTTCGCCATCACGAGTTTCTTCATGCCCGCTGACCATCCCGTTTCCAAGCGCCGCACATTCGCGATCATCGCGCACCCGGACGCCGGTAAGACCACGCTGACCGAAAAGCTGCTGCTGTTCGGCGGCGCCATCCAGCTTGCCGGTGAGGTGAAGGCCAAGAAGGACCGCATCCAGACCCGCTCCGACTGGATGAACATCGAGCGCGACCGCGGCATTTCCGTTGTCACCTCCGTGATGACCTTCGAATACAAGGATTGCATCTTCAACCTGCTCGACACGCCGGGCCACGAAGATTTTGCCGATGACACTTATCGCACGCTGACCGCGGTCGATTCCGCCGTCATGGTCATCGACGCCGCCAAGGGTATCGAACCGCGCACGCTCAAGCTTTTCGAAGTCTGCCGCATGCGCGACATTCCCATCGTCACCTTCGTCAACAAGATGGACCGCGAGGCGCGAGACCCACTGGAAATCCTCGATGAGATCGAGGAGAAGCTGGCGCTCGACACGGCCCCGATCACCTGGCCCATCGGTTCGGGAAAAAGCTTTGCAGGCACCTTCGACCTGCACAGCGATACGCTGCGCCGCCAGGACAATGAAGAACAGCCGACCAAGGTCAGCGGACCGGAAGAAGCCGCAAGGCTTCTGCCGGAAAACGAGCGTGAAGCGTGGCTGGAAGGTGTCGAACTGGCGCGTGGCGTCTGCCGCCCGTTCGACCTCGCCGCCTTCCGCGAAGGCCACATGACCCCGGTCTATTTCGGCTCGGCGCTGAAGAACTACGGCGTGCGCGACCTGATCGAAGCCTTCTGCGATTTCGGCCCTTCCCCGCGCGACCAGCAGGCCGATGCCCGCATGGTGGCGGCGACCGAAGACAGGATGACCGGCTTCGTGTTCAAGATTCAGGCCAATATGGACCCGAACCATCGCGACCGCATCGCCTTCCTGCGCGTGTGCTCGGGCAAGCTGTCGCGCGGCATGAAGGCAAAGCTGGTGCGCACCGGCAAACCGATGAGCCTTTCCGCACCGCAGTTCTTCTTTGCCCGTTCGCGCCAGATTGCCGACGAAGCCTTTGCGGGCGACGTGGTCGGCATCCCCAACCACGGCACGCTGCGCATCGGCGATACGCTGACCGAGGGCGAGGATATCCTGTTCCGCGGAGTGCCGAACTTCGCGCCGGAAATCCTGCGCCGCGTTCGCCTCGATGATGCAATGAAGGCCAAGAAGCTGCGCGAAGCGCTGCAGCAGATGGCGGAAGAAGGCGTCGTGCAGCTCTTCCTGCCCGATGACGGTTCGCCGGCTATCGTCGGCGTTGTCGGTGCGCTGCAGATCGACGTCCTGACCGAACGCCTCAAGGTCGAATATTCGCTGCCGGTCGGCTTTGAAATGTCGCGCTTTTCGGTCTGCCGGTGGATTTCCGCCGACGATCCGGCTGAAGTCGACCGCTTCATTGCCGCCCATCGCGCCGATATCGCACACGATCTTGACCGTGACCCGGTATTTCTGGCCCAGAACGGCTTCTCGCTCAACTACGAGGCCGAGCGCTGGAAAGACATCCGCTTTGCCACCGTCAAGGATTATCAGGTCCGCGGCAAGGCCTGATCCTTTGGAGAGAAAATGAACGATCCGGTTCTGGCTGCGCTTGATCTGCCTCAGGCGCTGCGGCAGGAATTGCGGGATTATCGCAGTCGGCAGGACGAGCTTGGCCGCTCAACGGCCAATGTGCATCTGCTCGACCATCCCGAACGAGAACCTCTGGTTCTGAAAGTGGAGCCGCAAAGCCCGGTCGGCGAACTTGCCGATGAAGCAGCACGGCTTCGCTGGCTCAGACAGCAAAACCTTGCCTGCCCAGAAGTCCTCGCTTTCGAAATCGCGCCGGAACACAGCTTTTTGCTGATGACGCGCCTGCCGGGTCAGGATCTGGCCTCGGCAGTCGGCACGCTCGCGCCGGAGCGTATTGTCGATATTCTGGCGACCGCCCTGAAATCGATGCATGCCATCGACCCGGCTTCCTGTCCGTTCGATCACCGGCTGGAGTTCCGCATCGAAGACGCCCGCAAGCGTGTCGAAGCGGGCGCGGTCGATGAAGAGGATTTCGACGAGGAACGTGAAGGGCGGACACCGCAGGGAGTTTTCGAAGAACTGCTTCGCCTGAAGCCCCAAAGCGAAGATATTGTAGTCACCCATGGCGACGCCTGCCTGCCGAATTTCATGGCCGACAAGGATGCCTTCACCGGTTTCATCGATTGCGGCAGGCTCGGCCTCGCCGATCGCCATCAGGATTTGGCGCTCGCCTGCTGGAGCATCCGTTACAATCTGGGCGAAGAATGGGTAACGCCGTTTCTGGCCACCTATGGCGGGCCGGCAATCGAAGAAGCAAAGATCAGCTATTATCGCCTGCTGGACGAGTTCTTTTGAAATCCGGTTCAGCTCGATTGAAACTCCGCATATCGTCACCGAATTGCAGATGGCGCAGTTTTTCGGGATTGCGAACGAGATAGATCGCGTGAACCTGCCCCTCGGCAATCTCCAGTGCGGCGACCTGCGGCAATCCATCCGCTTCCATGCTGATATGCCCCGGCAGACCGTCGAACACGGCGAACTGCCGGATGGCGGGAGGCACACCATCGGCCTTGCGGGAGATCCCCTCGTAGAAGCGCATGATCTTCGCTCGCCCATAGATGGGATTGAGCGCCGCGTTGCGAACACCGCCGCCATCGGAATACATGATGGCATCTTCCGCCAGAAGGCCCTGCAATGCACTGAGATCGCCACTGCGTGAGGCTTGAAAGAAGGCTTCCGCAATGGTGCGTCCGCGGTCTTCCGGCAGGGTGAATCGCGGCTTTTCCTGGCGCACATGCATCCGTGCCCGGCTTGCAAGCTGTCGGCAGGCCGCCGCGTCACGGTCGAGCACTCGCGCGACTTCCCCAAAGTCCATGCCGAAAACATCGTGCAGCAGAAAGGCCGCCCGCTCCAGCGGCGACAGCCGGTCAAGCGCCAGCATGAGCGTCAGCGTGATATCGTCGCTCCGGTCTTCCTCTTCCTCGACCAGAGGTTCGGGAAGCCATAAACCGGGATAGGTCTCACGGCGCACGCGCGCGGATTTCAGATAATCGAGCGCGAGCCGGCTTACGACCCGCACCAGCCAGCCCTCCGGTTCCCGGACGGCTTCCTGGGCTGCCGTATTCCACCGCAACCAGGCTTCCTGCGCAATGTCCTCGGCTTCCGCATGAGAGCCTATCATGCGGTAAGCGATGCGAACGAGCCGGGGCCTCAGGGCCTCGAACGCGTCCGCATCGAAGCTGTTGCCCGTTTCAGCCTGCTGGCGCATCGGTCGTGACCGGATGCACGGTGCGGAACCCGACCGCTACACGGTTCCAGAGGTTGATCATATTGATGGCCATGCTGAGCTTCACGATCTCCTCATCGGTGAAATGCGCTTTCAACGCTTCGTAATCCTCGTCCGGCGCGCGGGTCTGCGCAATCAGCGTCAAGGCTTCGGTCCAGGCCAACGCAGCGCGTTCACGCGGCGTGAACAACGGCGATTCGCGCCACGCGGCCACGAGGTAGAGGCGTTCTTCAGTCTCTCCCGCCTTGCGGGCATCGCGCGTGTGCATGTGAATACAATAAGCACAGCCATTGATTTGCGATGCGCGAATACGCACGAGCTCATAAAGACTATATTCCAGCCCGGCCTCCGACACGGCCTTTTCCGCCTCGACCATAGCCTGCATGATCTTCGGTGCCAGCTTGTACGGAACGAGTCTTGCTTCCATGATATGTCTCCTTGGGGCTTACGATTTGAAGTCGTTCACCATCAAGACGAAACAGGCACCGCAGATGTGACATGGCTTGCAGAGAAATTTACCTGTCTGCTTCCAGCAGCCTTTCGGCGATCTTTCCGGCCAGTCTTTCAGCGACCTGTTCCTTGCTCATTTCCGGCCATTCCTCGATACCGGACCGGCTGAGGATACGGACATGATTGCGGTCGCCACCCATCACGCTGCTGCCATCCGGTGCGTGCGAAACATCATTGGCAACGATCCAGTCCGCGCCCTTTTTCTCAAGCTTGGCTCTCGCATTTCCGGCCACATCCTGCGTTTCGGCGGCAAAGCCGACCACAAGGCCGGGACGCCTGTCGCTATGGCCGACACCGGCCAGAATGTCGGGGTTTTCGACCATGGCGAGCGTCGGCGCGCTTTCCCCGGGCTTCTTCTTGATCTTCTGCCCGGCTTCATTGGCCGTGCGCCAGTCGGCAACCGCCGCCACCATAACCGCCGCATCGGCGGGAAGATGCCGCTCCACCGCAGCCTGCATTTCACGCGCCGTCTCGACATGAACGACATCAACGCCTTCGGGATCGGGAATGGTTACAGGGCCGGACACCAGATGCACCGTCGCGCCAAGCCGCGCGAGTGCTGCCGCGATTGCATGGCCCTGCTTGCCCGACGAGCGATTGGCGATATAGCGGACCGGATCGATAGGCTCGTGCGTCGGCCCTGACGTCATGACGATGGTTTTGCCCGCAAGTGGTTTCGCCTGCGGTGAGAGCAGGTTTTCAATGGCCGCGACGATTGCCAGCGGCTCGCTCATGCGGCCCGTTCCAGCCTCGCCGCTTTCCGCCATTTCGCCCCTCTCGGGTCCGACGAAGCGAACGCCATCCTTTTCAAGCGTCAGGCGGTTGCGTCTTGTCGCGGGATTGTCCCACATGGCCGGGTTCATGGCAGGCGCGATCAGAACCGGCACCTTACGGGCCAGCAGCACGGCACTTGCCAGATCGTCGGCAAGACCGTTGGCCATCTTCGCCATCAGATCGGCGGTCGCCGGCGCGACGACGATCAGGTCCGCATCGCGCGCAAGCCGGATATGCCCAACATCCTGCTCGTCCTCCCTCGAGAACAGATCTGTAAAGACATGGTCGGCGGACACCGCGCCGATGGTCAGCGGCGTCACGAATTGCTGCGCGGCAGCAGTCATCAACGGGCGCACATGCGCGCCACGCTCACGCAGACGGCGGATGAGATCAGGCGTCTTGTAGGCTGCAATGCCACCGCCGATAATGAGAAGAATGCGCCTTCCGGCCAGAGAAGCCCCTGCCCCGGGCGACCCCGCCACGACCGGCGCGGCTTCATTCAGCCCGGCCAGCAGGATGCGCGCCTCTTCTTCCATGGAGCGCCCATTTTGTGCCGCCCGAATACGGAGACGTTCCTTGGCGGTGTCATCAAGATTACGGATGGTAATGCTGGCCATGTGATTGCACCTGCCTGTTACAAGTGCAATCATTGAAATCACTTTAAAAGCTGGCTGTCACCTTAAAAGTTAGATTGTCACTTTAAAAGTGATTCATAGCCAAATATAAAGCTTGATAGCGATTGCAGCGAGCGAAATCGCAATCACGACCTGCGCGATGCGGCCCCAGCGCGAATGGCGCGCCTCTGCCCGACCGATAGCTTCCGCGGTCGCCTCGTCAAAGCGCAATCCATTCACCGCCATGTCGTCCAGCGCAACGGAAACACGTTCCACGCGCGCCACAAGTTCCGGCGTCTTGCGCGTGAAATGCAGCAGCGAATAAGCGCTGTCCTTCGCATCGAGAAGCATACCCTGCGGCCCGAGGTTCCTGGCGATCCAGTCGCCGACCACCGGCTCCGCCGCCTTCCACATGTTGAAATGCGGATCGAGCGTGCGTGAAACACCTTCCACAACCACCATGGTCTTCTGCAGCATCAGAAGCTCGGGGCGGGTTTCCATATCGAAAAGCTCGGTCACTTCAAACAGCAAGGTCAGAAGCTTGGCCATGGAAATGGTTTCGGCGGGCTGGCCATGGATCGGCTCGCCAATGGCGCGGATGGCCTGTGCAAAGCTTGCCACGTCATGCGTATGCGGGACGTAGCCGGCTTCGAAATGCACTTCCGCCACGCGCATGTAATCGCGTGTGATGAAGCCGTAGAGAATCTCGGCAAGGAACCGCCGCTGCTGCTTGTTGAGCCGCCCGGTAATGCCGAAATCGACCGCAACGATCAGGCCCTGATGGTCCACGAACAGGTTACCCGGATGCATGTCGGCATGGAAAAAACCATCACGCAGCGTATGGCGCAGGAAGGACTGGATCAGCGTCTCAGCAAGCTTCCGGAGATCGAAACCGGCGGCTTCAAGCGCTGAAATGTCCGACATCTTGATGCCGTCGATCCATTCGAGCGTGAGCACATCGCGGCCCGTGCGCTCCCAATCGACCTTGGGAACACGGAACCCCGCATCGTCCTTGATGTTCTCGGCAATCTCGGAAAGCGCTGCCGCTTCAAGACGCAAATCCATCTCGATGCGGGTGGTCTGCTGGAGTGTCTCCACAACCTGAACCGGACGCAGGCGGCGGGTGAAAGGAACATGGCGCTCCTGCATGCGCGCGACCATGTAGAAACCTTCGAGATCGCGGGCAAAACGCTGGCGCACACCCGGACGAATGACCTTGACGGCAACCTTCTGGCGCGCTCCGTCCTTCATGATTTCGGCCGGATGCACCTGCGCCATGGAAGCGGCGGCTATCGGCGCATCGAATTGCATGTAAAGATCATCGATCTTGCGGCCCAGCGAACCTTCGATTGCCGCAACGGCATCAACCTGCGGGAAGAAGTCGAGCCTGTCCTGCAAAAGTTCGAGGTCGGCAGCAACATCGCGCCCCACGATATCTGGCCGCGTCGCCAGAAACTGGCCGAGCTTTACATAGGATGGGCCGAGCTTGTTCATGGCGCGCGACATGCGCTCGGAACGCTGCATGTGGCGCGCGCGCGGACGCGCCAGAATGCCCGCAATCTTGTGCCCGAACGCCGGAAGACCGGAAAGCCCCTCAACAGGCAATGCACTGATGACGCCTTCGCGCGTCAATATCCATCCGGCCCGCATCAACCGGAAAGCGGCGGAAAAACTGCTCATGCCCCGATGCCCCGTTCCTGACCCCGTTTCATCACAGGCACGATCAAAGCTTCCAGCCGGAATGGAGCGCGGCAATGCCGCCGGTGAAATTGCGATAGCTGACGCGCTCGAAACCAGCCTTCTCGATCATCACCGCAAAATCCTGCTGCTTGGGGAATTTGCGGATCGACTCGACCAGATAGCTGTAGGAATCCGCGTCGCCCGTAATCATCTTGCCGATGCGCGGAATAGCGTGGAACGACCATTGGTCATAAATCTTGTCGAGAACCGGCAGTTCAACCTCGGAGAATTCGAGGCACAGGAACCGGCCGCCCGGCTTCAACACGCGATAGGCTTCGGACAGCGCCTTGTCGATATGCGGCACATTGCGAATGCCGAAAGCAATCGTATAGGCGTCGAAGCTGTTGTCCTGGAAAGGCAGTTCTTCGGCATTGGCCTCGACGAATTCGAGATTGTCGGCAAGGCCCTTCTTGATCGCGCGTTCACGCCCGACACCCAGCATCGAGCCGTTGATATCGAGAATGGTGACATGGGCCTGACGACCGGAAGCCTCGACGATGCGGAAGGCGATATCGCCGGTGCCGCCAGCAACGTCGAGCGAGGTCCAGCCCGGGCGCTTCGACGGCGCCAGCCATGCGATCATCGCATCTTTCCAGACGCGGTGCATGCCCGCCGACATGAGATCGTTCATCACGTCGTACTTGCTGGCGACCTTATGGAAAACGTCGTTGACCAGGCCCTGCTTCTCGCTTTCGTCAACCGCCTTGAAACCGAATGAATGCTCCATGCCGCCTTGTGCGCCCACGCGGTCCGCATTGCCGTTCTGCTGGCTCATAGCTCATCCTGCTTCTGATTATTAAGACGAAAACGATTTCCGTAATGCATATAAAGCTTGTGCCGGACGATACAAGCAGAGACCGCCCTCCACTACCCCTTTTGTGAAGGGACCTTGCGAACCGTCTTGCGTTAGCGTTTAAAAATGGCCAAAGAGACATAAAACTGTGCGTGCGCGCTCGCCACGCGTTTTCTCCGGCGCAAACTGCCGCTAAAGTCAAAAAGATAACAAGAAAAGTGGAAAGATCATGGGCGTTACAGTCGTCAGCCATCCGCTTGTCCAGCACAAGCTTACCATCATGCGCAAGAAGGAAACGTCCACGGCCAGCTTCCGGCGGCTGCTGAAGGAAATCTCGTTGTTGCTCTGCTATGAAGTGACGCGCGATCTCGAACTGACCACCATGCCCATCGAAACGCCATTGATGCCGATGGACGCACCGGTGCTCGAAGGCAAGAAGCTCGTCTTCGCGTCGATCCTGCGCGCTGGCAACGGCCTTCTGGAAGGCATGCTCGATCTGGTGCCTGCTGCCCGCGTCGCCCATATCGGGCTTTATCGCGATCACGACACGCTGCAGCCGGTCGAATATTACTTCAAGGCCCCCGAAGACATCGTAAACCGCCTCATCATCGTGGTGGACCCGATGCTGGCCACCGGACATTCGGCAATTGCAGCCATCGACAAGCTGAAGGAACGCGGCGCGACCAATATCCGCTTCCTCTGCCTGCTGGCGGCGCCGGAAGGCATCAAGCGTTTCACCGAAGCCCATCCCGATGTCGACGTGTTTACCGCGTCCATCGATGAGCGCCTCGATGAAAAGGGCTATATCGTTCCCGGTCTCGGCGACGCCGGCGACCGCATGTACGGCACCAAGTAAGCATTAACCCGCGCCTGCTATCGTGCTCCAAACGGGGACAGCATGGCGCGGGCGTTTACGATCCTTCTGGTATTCGCGGGACTGGCAATCGCCTTCCCGCTCCTGTTTGAAAAATTCAGCCCGCAACTGAAAGCCGGTTCAAGCACAGCCGCGACAGCCTCATCCGCTTCTTCGTCGTCCTCCACTGCCTATAGCGGCCGCCGCGCGCAGATCACGCCGGACAGCCGCGGCCATTTCATCGCGGACGTCAGGATCGCCGGTCAAACCCTTCGCGCCATGGTGGATACCGGGGCAAGCGTCGTTGCAATCAACGCAAACGCCGCGCGGCGCATCGGCCTGTCGCTCAAACCCGATGATTTCAGATATCGCGTCTCGACCGCCAATGGCCAGACCCTTGCAGCACATGCCGTCCTGCCGAGTATCGAAATCGGACGTATCCGTGTGGAGAATGTGGACGCGATGGTCCTGCGGGACGACGCGCTCTCGGATACGCTGCTTGGCATGAGTTTTCTGAAGCGTCTGCGTCACTATGAAGTATCGAATGGCGCACTCATGCTGACGCAATGATGTGATAGCGTACTTCCGATACAGGTCAAAAGCGGTTACATCCACTGACCAGAAAGCCTCAAGACCGATGGAAGCCAGCCATGACAGCGGACCAACGCCTGACCGAGCTCGAAATTCGCGTAGCCGAACAGGAAAAGACAATCGATGAATTGTCATCCGTTCTGGCCGAACAATGGAAAACCATCGACCAGCTTTCCAAGAAGCTCGGCGCATTGACCGATCGCTTTCTGGAACTGGAAGAGCAGACCGCGCCGGACGTGCCGGTCACCAAACCACCGCACTGGTAGAACATTATGCTTCAGATTGTCCCGCTTGCCGACCGTCCCGATCTCGTAACCGTCTGCGCCGCATGGAACCATGCGGAATGGGGTGAATTTACCGGGTCCACCCCCGAACAGACCGCACAAGCCTTTTACGACATCTCCCGTGAAGACGATGGGCAGGCAGCGCGGGTCGCGCTGTGGAACGGGGAACCTGCCGGGCTTGCCCTCCTGATCCATAGCGACCTGGAAACGCATCCGCATCTGAAGCCGTGGGTGGCGAGCGTGTTCGTTGCGCCCGGCCATCGCGGCAAAGGCATCGCCAAAGGTCTTGTCGGCGCCATTGAGGACGCCGCCCGGCAACATGGCTATGGAGAGGCCTATCTCTACACCAACAAGCCGGATCTCTACCGGCAGATCGGCTGGAGCGATTTCGAGCTGCTCGATGGCGACTATGCAGGAATGCTGATCATGCAAAAGAAAATCGCGCGGTAAGAACCGCGCGATCTTTTATTACCGGCCCGCTTATTGTGCCAGCGGGATCGGGCAACTCACGCCAGTGCCGCGCAAGCCGCAATAACCGTTCGGGTTCTTCGCCAGATATTGCTGGTGATAGTCCTCGGCATAATAAAACTCCGGCGCATCCTCGATTTCCGTAGTGATCGGGCCGAGTCCGCGAGCGGCGAGCGCCTGCGTGTAGTTTTCACGGCTCTTTTCCGCCACGTCACGATCCGCCTTGTCGAAAGTGTAGATGACCGAACGGTAGGTCGTGCCGATATCGTTGCCCTGTCGCATGCCCTGCGTCGGATCGTGCTCTTCCCAGAAGAGGGTCAAAAGCTCGTCAAGACTCACAACCTTCGGATCGTAGACGACCAGCACGACCTCCGCATGGCCGGTGAGGCCTGTGCAGGTTTCCTCATAGGTCGGGTTGGGCGTAACGCCGCCCGCATAACCGACCGCCGTCACATATACGCCCGGCACCTGCCAAAACAGGCGTTCGGCACCCCAGAAGCAGCCCATCCCGAAAAGAACCTGCTTGTAGTCTTCCGGCCACGGTCCTTTCAGCGGGCGCCCGTTCACGAAATGGGTGGCGGCAGTCGGGATCGGCGCCGCGCGCCCGGGCAAAGCCTCATCCGTCGAGGGCATCTGCATCTTCTTGCGATAGCTGTCCAAGAAACTCATGGTCTCCATCTCCTGATTATCGGGCGGTGAAACGTCCCAAAGGGCGCTCTCGACGATGACCGATTGCATAGAATAAAAGGGCGAGAATGCCGAAAAGAAGCCAACCCGGCTGCTCAAGCAAAGGAACGCAGACGGCATTCCAGGCCCCTGCCCCTATATAGTGCGCCACGAAGGTTTCTGCATCGGCCAATGTTTCGGGCGCGTTGCGTGACCACATGGATAAAAGCGGCTTGGCGATAAACTGCGACGCGCCAACGGAGCGCGCACCATCAAGGACCGCGAAGATCACCGCGAAAGCGAGAAAAACAACCGCAAAACTACGCAATACAAATCGGATCACGATTCTTCGCCCCGGATTCCTACCCTGCTCACGGCACCGGTTTTGAGCCCGGCCTGCCGAAGATTTGTCTTTTTGACGTTGCTAAAGCATAGCACACAGAACCTGCCACACTCAAAGCCAAGCTCGAACACAATTCCTCGACCACAATAAAATTCAATGATTTCAAATATTTATCGCGCCAACATCGCTCTTTGCACAGGTTCGGCGATTTAGACGCAAAAACTTGCAAATAGCTGTTGAACATATGCATTTTCTGGCTATATTCGCGCCGCACCCGCTAGTTGGCGATTAACCAGCGCCTGTTTCGAAAAGCGGTGTCACGTTTGCAGTCAGTTTTCACCGTGAGACACGGTTTCCCGACAGCAAGGCAGACGGAGAGGTGGCCGAGTGGTTGAAGGCGCACGCCTGGAACGCGTGTATACGGGAAACCGTATCGAGGGTTCGAATCCCTCTCTCTCCGCCATTATCATCCACCCGGCGACAGGCCGCGCCTAACCCGATGCAGCGTACGTACAATTTTGATGATGATATCGCCTTTGCAGTGGCGTTTTCCCTAAAGGTAAAAATCTAACTTGGATATGAAGCCCGCAGACGCAGGCTTCATAACGTTCCCTGATCAAGACTGATCGAGAAATTCCGTCAGGAAACGTTGAAACGGTCGGCTGCATTCGACCGGGGCCATGTGAGTTTGGCCTTCGAGAACTTCCAGCTTAGCGTCGATGATACCATTTCGGGCGGCTTCCATCATGCCGTCGCCAAAAAACTGATCCAGTTCCCCTCCGATAATCAATGTCCTTGCTGTGATCGCGGTCAGATCGACTGGCTCAGCCTGCATTATCAATTGAAGATACCGCACAATAACGTCACCGGAGTTCATTTTTTCTGGAAGTTTGTTACGGTCCACCCATAGCTTTATCTTCAGTAATAAATTCAGCAGGGGATTGCGGAATATTGCCGCAAAGTCATTGATCAGCTCGTAGTACTGCTCCTGCTGGGCGAACTGGATTTGTCGATTTATCCTGATTTCGCCATTCTCGCTGAACTTGTGAGCGCTCGCCACCAAAATCAGCTTCTTAACCGACCCTTCGCGCGCTGCCGCAAGCCTTGTCGCCAGCAGTCCGCCATAGGATATCCCCATGAGCGAAAAAGCCGAGACCTTCATTTCTTTGATGGCGCGCTCATAGTCTGACACGATTGTCTCAGTTGTTGCTTTCGTGTCGAGCTGCTGATCATAGCCGATCAGGATAAAGCCCTGTGTTGGCGGCAGCATACGTGCGACACGTTTTGCGTCATGCATCATCCTGTCAAAGCTGTGTTTGCGGACAAAACTTTGCCCGCCATTGATCACGATCAGGGGATCAGATTGATCCCCCATGCAAATATAGGGAATTCTTCCGAGCAAAAAGCCGGTCTCAAATTTGGTCATGACAATCCTCAGCAGCAATAGCTGCTTTCGTCAGCATATTGGCTGTTGGGTTATTTATCAGCGATCTGGCGGGCAATAGCTTGCGCCAGAGGCGGCATCGGCAGCTCCATGCGGATGTAAACACGGCCGTCCCGTGTTCTCGATACCAAACCGGCATCGCAGATCTCGCGACGCAGCAAAGCGTGATCTCCGAAACTGTGCCACGCTTTCATAAGCGCGTTCACCTCGGCTTCCGTCAGTTTCGTCCGGGCCGGCAAGCGAGACCAAAGCACCCATAGAACCGATATCTGATCCGAACGTTTGCTTGGAAAGCGCGTAAGAACACCATCCTTATCAAAGCAGCGGGCCACACGCTCCACGCTCGCTCGGTCGATAACAGGGTGTTTTTCTTCCTTTACAGACTCTTTCGCACCGCTTCGCAGGTGCTGGAAGTTTTTGTATCCTGCACCTTTTGCAAGAATATTCAAAACTTCGAGGTGAGAAGGCTGTTTTTCGCGATCGGCATAGGCACTACGAATATTGCGCGCTAAAGCCGAAATGTCATTGACATGTAATGGTATTAATTCCCTGGGCATGGTCCCTGATCCTTGAGGCGTGCCTGTCAAATTGAGATCGGTGATCGCCATTCCGACGCGGCACGAACAAGGTGGTCGATGCGTCAAGGAACTAAAGAAGCAGGTTTAGCGTGCCCAGAGGGCGGCGATGCCTAGGTGAACTGCGGACCGGGAGCCCGTTTATCAGAAGGACAAATTGCCTGCAAGAGCAATGTGATCTTGGTTCTCCGGACTATCTAACCGAGTTACGGGACCGTGCAAGCTTCTCCCGGCTGCCAACGCGGTTGTGCGTGGCATGATGATAAAACGCCGTTCGAAACCAAGGGTTTTGGGTATGCTCCGGAGCCCCAAAAAGGTGAGGCGTGTTCTACGACAAGTGCGCAATGCGAAGGCGGTGCATGCAGTCCGGGCCGAATTTCTTTACTGAACGACAAATCATTTCATACGGAATGACCGTGCTGGGTCGAGCATCATTCGTTCGACAACACGCAAGCCAAGCGGAAATCGATAATACAGCCCACGCTGGGGCCGGGACCAGAGGTGACAAGCAATTGCGCTTATGGCGGACCGTAGTTCGTGCATGTCGCGGCGGCTCTCATCTGTTATCGCGAGAGCTCGTTCGGAATCTCTACCTGATTTTCGTGGGGAGAGGATGATGCAGAATCATGAGCTATTTGAAGTCACTCACCTCTGACCGGAACGGCGCCACTTCAAAAGCTCTTTTGCACAAAATCGGAGGCCCAATCGCGCTCGTCGCGCCACTGGGCCTTGCTTTATGTAACTTACTCGGCGGGCTTACGGGTATCGCTGGTGCTGATCACCCGACCTCCGAGGATCGTTGCCAAAACCGGCACATCACGAATGGCTTTCGGGGCAACCGTCGCAGGGTCATCGCCCAGCACCACGAAGTCCGCGAACTTGCCAGCTTCGATGCTGCCGACTTTCTCATCGATCCCAAGAGTATAGGCGGCATCAATCGTTACCATGCGCAACGCCTTGTCCACCGATATGCGCTCAGCCGGAGCCAGAACCTTCTTGGAGATCGCACCAATACGATTCACAGCGATCCACACTTCTTCCAGCGGACGCGGCGGCGCAACGGGCGTGTCGGTGTGAAGCGACACGACGACCCCTGCGTCCGTCAGCGTCTTCAGCCGGGCAGCGGTATTGGCCCGATCGGTACCGAACTCAGGTCCGTTCAGGTCCGCGCGTTCGTAGACATAGTAAGGGTTGATGCTCACCACACCGCCAAGGGCACTCACCCGCCGCGCCTGCTCGGGGGTGGAAATACCATAATGTTCAAAGGTGAAGCGGTGATCGAAGCGCGGCTTATCTTTTTGCAGCGCATCCAGCGCATTGATGGTCGCCTCGTTTCCGGCATTGCCATTGGTATGCACGTGGATGTGGAAGTTCTGCTCCCACCACGGCTTCATGTCGGCCACGAAGTCGGACAACTTGTCAAACATGAAGAGGCCGCTGTAGCGGTCGGAATGGATGTAGCCCGGATTCTGTATCTGCATGCTGAAGCTCAGAAGGCCATCATCGGAGAAGAATTTCACCCCTTCGAACATCAGCCTGTCATTGCTCGAGTCGCGCAGCTTGTTTGCTTCGGCGATCGCATTGTCGCCATAGGTGCTCGCGAAAGTATGCCCGTCGACCACAACGACGAGGCGCTGATTGGCCTTCGAACTATCGAAGGAAGACTTCAGCACCTGGTGCTCAAGTGGAATATTGATCAGCCCGAACGCCAGGTCGGACATCGTGGTCACACCCGCCTGCTGGGAGAGGTCAGACAGATATTTGACGTTCTTCAGCGCGATATCCGGCGCCAGCAATGCGTTGATGGTTGGAGCGAGCACATATTGAGCAGCGCGCTCACCCAGGAACTTTCCATTGAGTTCCCCGTCGGAGCCAACCCCAATGCCCAACACCTTCTTGGCATCCTCGGTGGTAAGGCCCCGCTTCTTGATCGCGGCACTGTTGGTGAAGACGAAATGCTCGGAAGCATCCCAGACAAAAATCGGCTTCACGGTAGAAATCTTGTCGAGCTCGGTTTTGTCGAGATGGCCGCCCATCGCCACGACGTCGAAGCCAAAAGCCAGCACATCGGCGTTCGGGTCCTTCGACGCCTCTACATATTCCGCCAGCTTGGCAAGCGCTTCCTGCCGCGTCTTCACACCGGGAAACGCAGGCCCATAAGGGTTGAGCATCGGATAGTAGCTCAACGGCGGGCGGGTCAATGAGGTTGCGCCGACGATAGGATGGGAATGGGCCTCGACAAACCCCGGATAGATGACGCGATTCTGGAACTGCTTGTCGATCTTGTGCGGATACTTGTCGAGCCAGGGCTTCAAGTCGTCCAAGGTCCCTACCGAGAGAATCTTTCCGTCCTTCACCGCGACGGCCGTTGCCTCGGGCCAGCCCGGATCCATCGTCACAATTTTTCGCGCCGTGTAAACGGTGACCAATCCATCATCCGTTGAGGCAGTCGCAGATTTGGCAGAGCCATCAGCAGATGTTTGAGCGAGTGCTAATAAAGGAAAACTTAAAGTAAAGGCAACGGACAATACGCCGACAGCAGACTTTATCTTCATCACGACCCCTCGAACAACCTCTAATAGAACCTTAAACGAAGAAGGAGTCAGCCATTAATAAAGTAAATCTGCTCCAACCAATGCCAAGCTATGAGCAGTCATTACAATTGTCAATCAGGTGTTCTTTGTTTTATATTATAGAATTACATTATATTCGAGGTTTATCTCAGGCTTGGATGGTGCATTTTTCTCGCGCGCGGAGGGAGCACGCGCTGCAAAATCAATCCTGCTGTCCTGATCGAGGCAGCGAAACACCGCTGCATCCGAAACCGGCAATTAAAAAGACATGAGGCTGGTCTCCCTTATACGCGAGCGCGAAGCTCTCTCAACGGTGCGACAAGACCTCAAAAGCTGCAAAGGGTTCTGCTTTTTTACGAACGAAAGTTCCTGCCGGGCATGACCCAACCTCTTTGCAGCCGTCAGTGCGGTGTTGCATTCACCCCAATGACAAACGAGGCCGGAACGAAGTTTACCGTTCCGGCCTCAAATGTATAAGCCGGAGGTTTGGCCTCCGGCTTTGTTTTTAGTTCAGGCCTTCTTCCTTGAACGCCTTTTGCACGTTCGGGCGCGCCAACACGCGTTCGCGCAGCTTCAGCGCTTTGGGATAGGCACTTAAATCGAGTTTCAGTCCCACGCCCCAGCCAATGATGACAGACGCATAGGCATCCGGCTGGGTAAAATCATCGCCAAGCCAGTAGGCATTCTTGTCCGACAGCATGGCTTCGAACTGCCCCAGACGACGATTGATATTGGCAATGACGCCCGCCTTCGCTTCTTCCGTGAGGGTGGGAGCGAACAGGCCGCTGAAAGCCGCATGCAGATCCGAGCAGAAGCCCAGCGCTTCCTGCAGGCGTGCGCGTTCGATCGTGCCATAGGCAGGCTTGAACGCCGCAACATCGGAATGGTCGCCGATATATTGGAGAATTGCCGCGTTCTGCGTGATGACAGTGTCGGGCTTTACTTCCAGCGCCGGAACCGCGCCGCGCGGATTGATCGCGAAATAGTCTTCGCCGTCAGCCGTCTTCTTGGCCTTGATGTCCACGGCTTCCAGCTCATAAGGCAGGCCTGCTTCGCTCAGGATGATGTGGGGTGCGAGCGAACAGGCACCAGCCTTGTAATAAAGTTTCATGAAAATCTCCCATCGGTTTCGATGAAAGATATCTATCAAATTCGCCCCGCCCGCAACAAACCGGGGATCACATTTCTTTGTGTGACGCCAATATTCGAAATATCGTCCTGAAACAGGCCATCTATCAGAAAAGCGATGCTATCCGGGCGGGTTTGGAGGATTGCATCCGGGTCACGACGACCAGCTTGTTGAACTCGCCGCGCTTGAAGGCGCGCAGGAAGCGCGGATAGTCCTTGAACACCACACAGCCATTGGAATCACCACGGCGTCCGAGCATGAAAGTATGCGCCAGAAGCCCATCGCGATTGTAGCGGTTATTGCCATCGACAGGCGTAAGGCGGATCGCCTCGACGCCGTGGAACAACGCCTCGCGCATGCGCAGATCATAGGTATGCGGCGGTGTGGGCCCGCGGTTCTTCTGGTTCACGTAGCGCGGATTGTCACGCATCGGACCGAGGCCGGAATGGGCTTC
Organism: Brucella ciceri; assembly: GCF_041930145.1. Taxonomy (NCBI): domain Bacteria; kingdom Pseudomonadati; phylum Pseudomonadota; class Alphaproteobacteria; order Hyphomicrobiales; family Brucellaceae; genus Brucella; species Brucella ciceri. Next base: position 101,406 of record NZ_JBHEEV010000010.1, read on the forward strand.
CAGGCGCTCGCCGCTCGGCAGGTAAACGGTGGCCGCGGAAATATCATAGATGGCAACCTTGCTGCGCGAAGCCTGATTGAGAAGCGGACTGAACAGGCCGGGGCGCGGCTCCTCGGTTGCGCCGCTTTCCGGCGCATAGGCGAGTTCGGTCTTTTCATGCATGCGGGAACGGCGCAGCGAAGGCTTGGCACCAGGCAACGGCACGTCATCGGGCAGGAATGCGTCTTGGGCGGCTCCGGCTTCTGCGGCGACAGCCGAGTTCTGGTCCGATGCGAGCTGCGGAACAGGAACGGCATTGCCGGTGGGCAGATGTGCCTGCTTCTCCGCCGCATCCACTTCTTCGGCTTGCGAGAGCGGTTCTATCTTGCTGAAAGCCGCTGTCGCGTCCGATGTGGCAGGCACCGGCGCATAGGCCAGCACAGTCGCACCGGCCTCCGCAGCAGGTTGCTGTGGCTGAACACGCGCCAAAACAGGCTCTTCGCGCCGAACGCGATCAGCGCGCAGTTCAATGAGGGACGCCGTATCAACGGGCTTGTCCTCGATGACGGAATCCGGGCCGATATCGGCGATGATAGGCGCACCATCCGCCCTTTTGCTCCGGCGCCAGTCGAGATTGGAATAAGCGGCGTCAGCGGTATAGGCATCGATGAAGCCTTGCCTGATGCGCCGCGACGGTGCGAGCCTGTGGTCGACGACGGCAAGCGCCTGCGGTGCGTTCAGGGAGACACGGCGCATGACAGGGGCAACAGGTGCAAAGGCTGGCACCACCGTTTCCAGCGTACCGAGCGCGGTCATCATCCAGCTTCCGGCTACGAGGCCCGTGGCGGCGAACACCGCAACGCGCGTAAACCCCTTGAGACCGAATGGAAGCCGGATGCCCTTGCCGCGCGGAACCGCGGAGCCATACACTTCTGTTACACACGCCATGATACAAATCCGAGTGGAGAACAACTTTCACTGCGCCGCCTTGCATGTCAGTCCGGCAAAAAGACGAACGCAACATGGCAAGGCGGTGACTGGAAGGTCATCTCCAGCATCGCCAATTATGGTAACCAAATCCTTTACGGGAAGAAGAAAACCGGATCGCCATGCGCCGGTTCAGCCTGTCAGAAGCAATGCGCCTTGCTTGGCGCTGGGGAACTCCAGCCCCTCCACGGCAACGCGATTGCGTCCACGATGCTTGACCCGCATCAGGGCAAGATCGGCCCGTGCCGCCGTTTCCCACAAGGTTTCGCCGCCGCGCACCATGGCGATACCAAAGCTGCATGTCAGTTGGCGGCCTGACAGCATGAGGAACTGATGCCGAGCCACGCGCCCGCAAAGCAGATTGCCCAGTCTCTCGCATGTTTCGGCATCGCCCCGGACCAGAAGAACAAATTCTTCGCCGCCAATGCGTCCGACAATCGTCGTTTCGGCTGCTATGGTTTGCAGGATGCGGGCGAACTCGACCAGAACCTGATCGCCGGTTGCATGGCCCAGTGCATCATTGATCGATTTGAAGTGATCGATATCGGCAATGATGACTCCATGGTCGCCGCGCTGGACCTCGGCCAGACGCATGCGCGCCCGGCGTTCCAGTCCGCGACGGTTGAGAACGCCGGTCAGCGGATCGGCGTCGCGTTCCGCCTGCAATTCCTCCACCACATCGGAAGTCGTTACCGTCAGAAGGACAAGGCCGGCGAACACGCCCGCAAAGGAACCGAATATCATGACGCCCTGCCAGTAGCGCGTATGTATCAGTTCAGACGGTTGCACAATCTCGTCGGGGAGGCCCAGCGCCATTCCAGCCTGCACATAGAAATGCACCGTCAAAAGCAGCAACGCACCGAACAGCACGCGATCGATCGAGCTTCGACAGGCGAGATCGCGCGCCTGAATGCAAAGCACCGCCATCAGGCTACCCAGCGACAGGTGCACCGCAGGCGCAATGCGCGCGTAACCCGTATCATTTGCGATGAAAAAGACCATGGCCGCTAGGAGACCGAGCCCGATCAGGCGGGGCGCCACCCGCGAATAACGCATGCCCATCCGCATCATCACACCTTCGCAAAGCAGCCACCCGCCCATAAAATGGAGAGCCGTAGCTATCGGCGAAGTCAGGGCAAGACTGTCCGAGATCAGCGATATCGGAACCAGAAGCCCCATGGCGAAACAGCCAAAGCTGAGGCCGAAAAACAAGAGATGCCTGCGCTTCGTGTCGAGCGTCCAGACGCCCGACATCGTCGCAGCAAACAGCAAGACTATAAGCGGCGGCACAAACTTCACGAACTGGCCCTGATCAGTCAAAACAAGATTGCAGAAAACGCTATTTCAGGTTGAACGTAACGTGCAATTACAAACCGGGGGCAAAGTCAAGTTAATAGCTGTCAATATGGACAAGCACTCAAGCCTAAAGGAGCAATATCGAGTATAAGTGAATGCTAAAAATCATCTGAAAACAACATCATTCAGGAAAGTTCTGCTTTCACATAGTTTTTACCTTGAGATTTATCCCCAGAAGCTTTTCGGCGATCATCCGCCCGATAGGTATGGAAGATGTTGCCGCCGGTGACGGCGCGTTGCAGACGTGAAGCATTCTCTCTGTTTCCCTGAAAAGAAAATCATGCACCAGCGTACCGTCATGGAGCACGGCTTGCGCGCGTATTCCCGCCCCCGGCGCACCGAGATCGGAAAGCTCCAGTGTGGGGCAATATTTCCGGCATTCCTTGAGATAACGCGCGCGGGACGCGGAATTGCAGAACTCGGACAGTGCAGAACGCCAGTTCTTCATCGCCATCTTCCAGAAGCCGGGAAATGCAGCCATGTCCGCGACGTCACCCGCACGGAAACTGCCCTTGTCATATCCTTCGCGCGCAAACCCGAGCACCGCGTTCGGGCCGACCGTGACGCCGCCATCGATCGTTCGCGTCAGGTGGATGCCGAGGAATGGCAGGTCGGGATCGGGGATCGGATAGATCAGATGTTTGACGATATTCGCCTTCGATTGCGGCAGGGTGTAGTATTCGCCACGAAACGGCACGATGCGGTGGCTGATATCCAGCCCGGCAAGACGCGCGATGCGGTCCGACTGCAATCCCGCACAAGCGACCAGTCTGGAAGCGCGCACGGTCTCGCCATTCACCGTCACCGCAACGCCCGTGTCATCCTCCCGGATGGCGGCCACCGGCGAATTGAGCCGCACGATACCGCCGCGCTCGACGATTTCCGCCGCCATCGCCCGCGATACTTTTGCATAGTCGACGATGCCGGTCGCAGGAACCAGAAGCGCCCCCAGCCCCGCGACCGCAGGCTCTGCCTTGCGTAGCGCCTGCTGATCCACGTGCTGGAACGCGATGTCGTTCTGGACCGCACGCCTTGCCAGAGCCTCCATGCGCTCGACCTCCTTTTGAGAGGTTGCCACCAGAAGCTTGCCGCATGTTTCGAATCGAATGGAATATTGCCTGCAAAAGGCTTTCGTGGCTTCGGCACCGGCCCGGCACAATTGCGCTTTCAATGAACCGGGCTGGTAATAGATGCCGGCATGGATGACGCCGCTATTGTGTCCCGTCTGGTGGCGCGCTAAATCGCTTTCCTTCTCCAGCAGAATGATCCTTGCGCCCGGCTCCGCCTCCTGCATGGCTTTTGCTGTCGCAAGCCCGACAATGCCGCCGCCGATGACGCAATAATCATAATCCGCCACGAAATCCCCTCCTCAAGCCCTCTCCCACGCCCCCGCGCCCCGCCTTGCCACGGTTCGACAGGATGATTACCTGTTACTTATACGATTGCGGCCTTGGTTGCAGCACCGCAAAATGGCATTCTTTGCCAAACCCGTTCCCCCATGCGGAGAAGTTCCATGCGCCATCAGTTCGACCTTTTTGCTCCTTCCCCGGCGGAAGGACAGGAACGGGCAGAACTGCGTCCCGCCCGCGCCAAACACGGCAAGACTACCGGTATAGACGAAGCGGAGATGGTGAAGCGGCTGAAGGAGAGCGGACGTTACCGCATCCTCCAAAGGCTAGACCCGCCGCCGACCGTTCCCGACGCCGACAGGATCGCCTTCCCCCGTCTGGGCGTTGTCGTGGACACGGAAACGACCGGCCTCAATCCAGCGCAGGAAGAAATCATCGAGATCGGCGCGGTTGCCTTCCGTTATGCCGACGACGGATCGATAGGCGATATCTGCGCCACGTTCGGCGCATTGCAGCAACCTTCCCGGCCGATCCCGGCCGACATCACTCGCATCACCGGCATCACCGACGAGATGGTGAGGGGGCAGACGATCCCCCGCGAAAAGCTGGACGCGCTCATCGCCGAGGCCGATATCATCATCGCGCATAATGCAGGGTTTGACCGTCCATTTCTTGAACGTTTTTCCATCGCCTTCGCCAACAAGCCTTGGGCCTGCTCGGTCAAGGAAATCGACTGGACTGCACGCGGCTTTGAAGGCACCAAGCTTGGGTACCTGATCGGCCAGAGCGGCTTTTTCCATAACGGTCACCGGGCCGAAGACGATTGTCAGGCCCTGCTTGCGGTGCTGAAGGAACAGTCTGGCGATACCACGCCCTTTGCCGAACTCTTGAAGGCCAGCCAGCGCGCGCGGATGCGCATCTACGCCGAGAATAGCCCGTTCGAGATGAAAGATCATCTGAAAGCGCGTGGCTATCGCTGGTCGGACGGCACTGACGGGCGTCCGAAATCATGGTGGACGGAGATCGGTGAAGAAGAGCTCGACGCCGAACTCGAATATCTGCGCACCGAGATTTATGGCTGGCGCGACGCCGACCCGCTGGTCCAGAAGCTCACCGCCATGGACCGTTACAAGGAACGCGCGCCGCTTCGCCCGAAAAAGTAACCGCCCCCAACATCCCGAGCGCCTGCCCATCTCCCTCATCCTGAGGAGGGGACCTGAGCTTGTCGAAGGTCACCGTCTCGAAGGATAGGAGATGGCCCCTCACCCTTCGAGAGGGCGCTTCGCGCCTCCTCAGGATGAGGGGCAGGATTTGGCAGTCACGCAATAACTGGCCACGGCCTCTGCTCTGGCCGCATCTCCTCATACGCTTTTGCAAGGCGCAACACGCCCAGATCATCAAAACGCTGGCCGAAAATCTGCAAGCCAATGGGTAGACCCTTGGCCGTATAACCGCAATTGATCGAAATCGCAGGCTGCTCCGACATATTCATCGCCACGGTGAAGGCGATATGTTCGAAGGGGCGCTGCGGGTCGTTGACCGGAGACGCCCATTCCGCCGGATAGGTCGGCATGGGCGCGGTTGGCGAAATGATAAAGTCGAAGCCCTTGGAAGCGGCAAGCGCCGCATTGCGCATTGCATCCATCTGGGCAAAGCCGAGATAGACTTCTTCGCCCGTTAAGCCCTCGGCGGTTTCCGTCCACTGATAGATGTAAGGCAGAATCTTCGCACGGTTTTCCGGCGTCATCTTCCTGATATCCGACCACGACCGCGCGCGCCAGAAACGATCCAGACCATCGATCATGGTGCGGTTCAGAAATGGTGCAACAGGCTCGATGATCGCACCCGCATCGGCAAGCAATTTCGCTGCGGCTTCGACGGCGGCGCGGGTTCCATCCCCCACCGGCTCGCCGAAACCGGCATCGAGCCACAGGCCGATCTTTAAGCCCTTCACATCGATGTCGAGGCTCATCCAGTCGATATCCTGATAGGGCAGGCTCATGCCATCGCGACGATCAGGTCTTGAAAGCACCGACATGTAAAGCGCGCTGTCAGCGACAGTGCGCGTCATCGGCCCGGCCACGCGACCGAGAAATGGCGGATCGATGGGAATGCGCCCGAAGGAAGGCTTCAGTCCAACGAGGCCGCACCAGCCTGCAGGCAGGCGGATCGAGCCACCAATATCCGTGCCGATATGCAACGGACCGTAACCGGCCGCACCGGCGCTGCCCGCACCGGCACTTGATCCGCCTGGATTGGTACCGAGGTCCCATGGATTGCGCGCTAGCTTGTGGAAGCTCGACAGGCCGGAAGACAACATGCCGAGATCAGGCATGGTCGTCTTGGCCAGCAGCACGCCGCCAGCCTCCCGTGTCCGCGCCGCAGGCGGAGCGTCGGCGCTGGCGGGCTCCAGCGGCAGCGCCGCGCAGCCGAGCGGAACAGCCGTGCCTTCGGTCGCGATATTTTCCTTGATCGTCAGCGGAACGCCATCGATGGGTCCGGCAGGCTCGCCCTTTGCCCAGCGCGCTTCCGAGGCCTTGGCCGAAACACGTGCGGCGTCGGGATCGTAAGCCCAAAGCGCATTCAGCTTCGGCTCATAGGCTTCGATGCGGGCGATGACCGCTTCCGTGACCTCGACCGGCGAAAGCGACTTCGCCTTATAGGCGGACACGAGTTCGACGGCTGACAAATCGGCTGGATTCGACATTGGGATTTCCTCAAATCACTCAGGCAATTTCAGTGTGGAGCTTGGGCGTCGCACTCGCTTGCGGCGACCGGAAAACGGCTTCGGCACGGCGTCGACCAGCGCCCGCGTATAGTCATGTCGAGGATTGTCGAAGACTTCGTTGGTCGGTCCCTGCTCGACAATATTGCCGCGATAGATCACGGCGACGCGGTCGGTGATGGCGCGCACGACACCCAGATCGTGGCTGATGAACAGATAGGAAAGGCCGAACTTTTCCTGCAGATCCATCATCAGGTTCAAAACCTGCGCCTGAATGGAAACGTCAAGCGCCGACACCGGCTCGTCCGCGACGATCAAAGCGGGCTTGGTGATCAGGGCGCGCGCGATGGCGATACGCTGGCGTTGCCCGCCCGAAAACTCGTGCGGATATTTTTCCGCCGAGGCCTTTGGCAAGCCAACCGCTTCCAGCACTTCCGCCACGCGATCGTCGCGCTCTTTGGCACTGGTGCCGCTTTCCAGCGATACGATCGGTTCGGAAATGATGCGCTTGACCGTATGGCGCGGGTCGAGCGAGCCATACGGGTCCTGAAAGATCGCCTGAAAGCCCTTGCGCGCTTCACGCAAGCCGGCGCGATCAAGCGCATAGATATCCTGCCCGTTGATGAGAATTTGTCCCGCTTGCGGACGCTCCAGCCCCATGACGGCGCGGGCCAGCGTGGACTTGCCGGAGCCGCTTTCACCCACGATGCCAAGGCTTTGCCCGGCTTCGATCTCAACATTGACCCCATGCAGGACACGCAACGCGCCCGGCTTTGAAAAAAATGACGGACGCGGCAGCTGGTATTCGCGCACCACATCGCGCACCTGCAAGATCATCTTGCTCATGCGAGCACCTCGCCGTCTCGCGGATGAATACAGGCGGCGCGATGCGCGATCCCGTCGTTCTCACCGATGAAATCGAGCGGCGGTATCGCCTTTCGGCAATCCGCCTGCACAAAAGAGCAGCGGTCAGCAAAGGTACAATAGGGCGGACGCGCCAGCGGGTCCGGCACGACGCCGGGGATAGCGGCGAGGCGCTGGCGTCCCGTGCCGTGGCTGCGCACCAGCGCCGCACCATGTGGCGAAGCCTGGAACAGCCCGCGGGCATAAGGATGCGCCATGCGATTGAACACCGCTTCCGTGCGTCCCGTCTCGACGATGCGGCCCGCATACATGACGGCGATGCGGTCGGTCATTTCCGAAACCACGCCAAGGTCATGGGTGATAAGCATCAGGGCCGTGCCGGTCTCGTCGATCAGTTCGTCCATCAGGTCGAGTATCTGCGCCTGAACGGTGACGTCGAGTGCCGTTGTCGGTTCGTCGGCAATCAGCAGGTCGGGCTCGCAGGCAATCGCCATGGCGATCATCACGCGCTGGCGTTGCCCGCCGGAAAGCTGGTGCGGATAGAGTTCGAGATTGAAGCGCGGCGCAGGCAGCCCGACGCGATCAAGCAGCCGACGCGCTTCACGCTCCGCATCGGCGCGGCTCTCACCCATATGCAGGCGGCGTCCTTCGGCAATCTGTGCGCCTATGGTCTTGACCGGATTGAGCGCTGTCATCGGTTCCTGAAAGATCATCGCCATGCGCCGCCCGCGCATCTTGCAGAGTTCCGCTTCCGGCATGGCGGCAAGGTCCTCGCCGTCAAAACGCAACGTGCCGCGCACGCGCATCCGGTCGGGCAGCAGGCCCATGGCGGCAAGGGCGGTGATCGACTTGCCGCTGCCGGATTCACCCACCACGCCAAGGCGTTCACCGCGATTGAGCGTCAGGGTAATATCGGACACGATTTCCGCGAGTTTGAGCCCGATGGGCAGTTCGACGGACATATTGTCCATCTCAAGCAAAGGTGTTGTCATCTCTGCCTCCTGACGCGCGGATCGAGCACATCACGCAATCCGTCGCCCAGCATGTTGAGGCCAAGCACGGCGAGCGTGATGGCGAGCCCGGGGAAGATGGCGAGCCATGGCGCATCATAGATGAAGGTCTGCGCATCGTTGAGCATCTTGCCCCAGCTCGGCATCGGCGGCTGGGTGCCAAGCCCGACATAGGACAGGCCCGCTTCCGCGACGATGGCCAGCGCAAACTGGATCGTCGCCTGCACGATCAGCACATGGTTGATGTTGGGCAGCACATGCAAAAGCGTGATCGATATATCGCCACGCCCTGCACAACGCGCCGCCTGCACATATTCGCGCTTCCAAAGCCCTAGCGATGCGCCGCGTGTGACGCGCGCGAACACAGGTATGTTGAAGATGCCGATGGCGATCATCGCATTGACCGCGCCGGGTCCGAAAATGGCGGTAATGATGACGGCGGTAAGAAGCGCTGGAAACGCGAAGGCGAGATCGGTCATGCGCATGACGAAACCATCGATCAGCCCACCGCGTGCCGCTGCAAGCGACCCGAGTGGAATACCGATACCGGCCCCAACCAGCACCGCGATGATTGATACGGCGATGGAATTGCGCGCACCGACCATGATCATGGAGAACACATCGCGCCCAAAATTGTCCGTGCCGAAGAGGTGATTGAGGCTCGGCCCCTGCAACTTGTCGCGGAAGTTCATCGCCGTCGGCGAATAAGGCGTCCAGACATAGGAGATGACGGCCATCGCGACAAGAATGATCGTGATGAGTGAGCCGAGGGCCAAACTGCGGCTGGTCAGTATGGTCTTGAATATGCCCGGTTTCGGGAAAGCCTGCGCCTCGCTCATCGGCTGCCTCCCGTCGAAAGGCGCGGATCGATGAAGCCATAGACAAGATCGACGATGAAATTGACGGCAATCACCGAAGCGGCAAGCAACGTCACCAGCGACTGCACGGTGACGAGATCGCGTTGCGCGATGGCTTGAAACACCAGCCTTCCAAGGCCGGGGAGATTGAAGACATTTTCGATGATGATGGTTCCCGCCAGCAGAAAGGAAAATTGCAGCCCGATGATGGTAACGACCGGGATCAGCGCATTGGGCACCGCATGACGCCAGAGCGCGGCCTTGCGCGTCAGGCCCTTGGCGCGGGCAGTGCGCACAAAATCCTCACCCAGTGTCTCGATGACGGCGGATCGGGTTACGCGGGCCAGAATGGCGGCAAGCGGCAGCGCAAGCGCCAATGCGGGAAGGAACAGCGAACGGATACCATTCCAGAACCCGCCTTCCCAGCCCGCGAAACCCGAAGCCGGAAACCAGCCAAGCTGCAAGGCAAAAAGCAGGATCAAAAGCAGACCAAGCCAGAAATTCGGAATTGCGACACCGACCTGCGCCACGCCCATGGAGAGCACATCACCGGTCTTGCCGCGCTTGGAAGCAGCATAGACACCGACCGGAATGGCGACCGCAACCGACAGGACCATCGACAGAAGCGCCAGCGGCAGGGTGACCATGATGCGCGGCCCGAGCAATTCGCTGATCGGCACGGAATAGGTATAGCTCGTGCCGAAATCGCCTTTCAGAAAGCCGCCAATCCATGTGAGGTAGCGCCACCAGAGCGGCTGGTCGAGGCCAAGCTGCTTGTGAAGCGCTACCAGTGTCTCGGGCTGCGCATTGATGCCCAGGATCACCGCCGCCGGATCGCCCGGCAGCACCTGCATCAACAGGAAGACGATGACGGAAGCCGCAAGCGTCGTAAGCAGGAGCGAAACCAGTCGCCCGGAAATGTAAGCCAGCAAAACGACCTCCTTGAAAAGACGGAAATCCGCTTTCCACATTCCAATCCGCCGCACGCCCTCCCCTTATTTTTATGGGGTGCGCGGCCATCTATTTGGTCCCCCGCCGAACGTGCGACGGGGCGAGCCAGAGCGTGTCCAATCAAAACGGGCATAGGACCCGCTCCGGCTACTTGTTTCTACGCATTATCCAAGCCAAAACCGCTTCGCGCTTTTGGCTCGAAAATGCTTCGTTTATTCCGCCCAATAGGCTTGCGTCAGATCGTCAGCCGGGACCGGCATGTTCTTCCACAGGCCCTTCACATTCTTGTTCCACACACCGATTTTCGGCAGCGCATAGAGGAAGATGTTCGGCTCGTCGGCAGCAAGTTTTTCCTGCAGCTTCTTCACGAGTTCGAGCTGCTCCTCATCGCTACCAGCCTCGGCATAGGCCTTGTAGAGCGCCTTGTATTCCGGGTTGTTGTAGTTGAAGTAGTATTTGTCGCGGGCATAGATATCGAGATCGCGCGCCTCGGTATGCGCGATGATCGTCGCGTCGAAATCCGACCGCTTGAACACCTGATCCAGCCATTGCGCAAACTCGATCGGCACCAGATTGGCCTGGATGCCGACCTCCGCCAGCATGGCCGCGATGATCTCGCCGCCGCGCCGCGCATAGGCCGGTGGTGGAAGCGTGATGGTGATCGACGTGCCCGCTGGAACGCCAGCCTCCTCCAGCAACTGCTTCGCCTTGGCCGGATCATAGGGATAGGTTTCCGACAGGTCGACATAACCCGGATCGACCGGCGCATAATGCGAGCCGATTGGCGTGCCGAAACCGGAATAAACGCCTTCGATCAGCGCCTTGCGGTCAATGGCGTGGGCCAGCGCCTGACGCACCTTCACGTTGTCGAAAGGAGCCGTGGCATTGTTGAGCGACAGCAGGACCTTGCCCGCAGTATCACCCACTTCGACCTGCAACTTGTCGTCGCTCTTGAAGCGGCTGATGAGTTCCGGTGCCTGGAACATCGGGAAGACGTCGATGTCACCGGCAAGGATGGCCGCGGCAGCAGCCGACGGGTCGCTCACAAAACGGAACGTAACGGCGGAAAGCTTTGCCGGTTCGCCCCAATAGTCCGGGTTGCGTTCGAGCTCGACGCGGTCGCCCTGCACCCAACGTTTGAATTTGAACGGGCCCGTGCCAACCGGCTTGGTCTTGTTGTCGGCAGCCGAATTGGGCGCGACCATGACCGCGTCACCCCAACCCATATTGAACAGGAAATTCGAGGTCGGACGCTTCAGCGTAACAACGGCGGTGGCGGGATCAGGACATTCCGTGCTCGCAATAGGCTCGAACAGTCCCTTTTGCGCATTGGTGGAATCCGGAGCCACGGCGCGGTCATAGGAGAATTTCACCACCGGACAGTCGAACGGCGTGCCGTCATGAAACTTCACGCCCTGCCGCAACTTGAACGTATAGGTCTTCTTGTCGTCGGAGACGGTCCAGCTTTCAGCCAGAAGCGGCTTCACCGTGCCGTCCTCGACAATGCGCACCAGACCTTCATAGAGGTTCGCATAGGTAACCTGCCGGATGCCGGCGGCGGCGTTGGCGGTCGGATCGAGGCCTGGCGGCTCCAGCACTTCGCCGACCACCAGCGTGTCTTTTGCAAATGCACCGTTGATCGATGCCAGCATCGCGGCTGTTATCAGCCCGGCTTTCAGCAGCTTACCCATTGTTCCTCTTTGGCTCCCCTTGCCTTTTTTCCTAAATCGAACGCCCGCCATCCACGTCGAGCGCAACCCCGGTAATCATAGAGGCAGCGGGCGAGCAAAGGAAAGCCGCAGCTTCAGCCAGATCGTCGGGTTTCAACAGGCGGCCCATCGGAATGGAATCGCGGAATTTTTTACGGATTTCCTCGGTGTCCTCACCCATGAAAGTGGTGAGAAGCGGCGTTTCACCAGCAACCGGGTTCAACGCCACCACACGGATTTTCGCCGGAGCAAGCTCGATGGCGAGCGCCTTGGTGACCGAAACCACCCAGCCCTTGGTGGCATTGTACCAGGCAAGGTTCGGACGCGGGCGACCAGCGCCGGTCGAGGCGACGTTGAGGATTACGCCCTCGCCATTGCCCTTGAAATGCGGGATGAGCTTGCGGGTCATCAGGTAGACGCCGCGTACGTTGACGCCGAGAATGCGGTCGAATTCTTCCGGCTCGACCAATTCGGCATTTTGCGGCTTGTGGCCGATGCCGGCATTGTTGATCAGAATATCGACCTTGCCGAACTTCGACAGGGCAGCCTCCACCGCCGCGTCGACATCGGCTTCCCTGGAGATATCGGCAGCAACGGCCAGCGCCGCCTCGCCGATTTCGCCTGCCACGCGCTCAGCGCCTGCCTTGTCGCGGTCCACGATGACGACCTTTGCGCCGCCGTCAGCAAAGCGCTTCGCCATGCCTTCGCCAAACCCCGAACCTGCTCCCGTGATGAGCGCGACCTTACCTTCAAGCGACACTGTAATCTCCTTAACCGTGATACACGGAAATCGTCTTCAGCGAGGCGAACCCATAGAGCGCCTCGAAGCCCTTTTCACGGCCATGGCCGGATTTCTTCACGCCGCCGAAGGGCAATTCGATGCCGCCACCGGCCCCATAATTGTTGATGAACACCTGACCGGAATGGATGGCACGCGCCAGGCGGAACTGACGTCCGCCATCATTGGTCCAGATACCGCAGACGAGGCCATAATGCGTGCCATTGGCAATCGCGATGGCCTCTTCTTCTGTGTCGAACGGCAGGATGACCTGCACCGGACCAAAAATTTCTTCCTGCGCCAGACGATGGTCGGCAGGAACATCGCGGATCAGCGTTGGCAGGACATAGGCCCCGCCTTCCGGCGCATCTTCCGCCAGCACGCCTTGCGCGGCAATGGCCAGGCCGCTTTCTTTCGCAAGAGCCAGATAGTCATCGACAATCGCCTTCTGGCGCTGCGACACGACCGGGCCGACAGACAGATCGGCGCTGGCTGGCCCGACCTTCAATGCGCGGTAGCGCTCGCTCATGCGGGCGACAACTTCTTCATAAATGCTGCGCTCGACCAGAATGCGCGACGAGGCCGAGCAGGTCTGACCGGCATTCTGGATGCCCGCATTGACCAGAAACGGCAAGGCGCGGTCGAGATCGGCATCGGCGAAGACGATCTGCGGCGATTTTCCGCCAAGTTCCAGCGTCACCGGCACCGTATTCTTCGCAGCCGCAGCCTGAACCGCTTCCCCGGTACGAACGGAGCCGGTGAATGAGATGTGATTGACGTCCGGATGTTCGGAGAGCGCCGCACCGGCTTCCGCGCCAAGCCCGGTCACGACATTGAGCGCGCCTTTCGGCAGGCCGGCCCTTTCGGCAATTTTCGCAAATTCCAAGATGGTCAGGCAGGCTTCTTCAGCAGGTTTGACCACGGCTGCATTGCCCATGGCAAGCGCTGCGCCAAGACTGCGGCCCAGAATCTGCATCGGGTAGTTCCACGGAATGATATGGCCGGTAACGCCGTGCGGCTCATAGATCGACAGAACCGTAAAACCGTTCTGATAAGGCAGCGTGTCGCCGTGCACCTTGTCGGCGGACGCGCCATAAAATTCGAGATAACGCGCCAGCGCCACCACGTCGGCACGCGCCTGCGTGACCGGCTTGCCGACATCCTTCGATTCCAGATCGGTCAGGAGGTCGATGTTCTTCAACACCTCTTCAGAAATGCGGTGCAGCACTCGGCCACGTTCAGTCGCCGTCAACTTGCCCCAGTCGCCCGAAAGTGCGCTGCGCGCCGCTGCAACGGCCAGATCGATATCGGCCTTGGTGCCGCGCGCAATCAACGCAAGATCGCTGCCGTCGGAAGGGTTTTTGAGCGTGATATGCTCGCCGCCAACGGCATCCTGCCATTCGCCCGCGATGAAATTGCCATAACGGAGCAAGCCGGCTCCTCCCGTCTTGTTCTCATGCTTCATTTTCGTTCTCCCGAAGCGGCATTCCCGCCTCCAACCTTGCCGTGGTTGCGCGGATATGCGCCCGCGCCAGCCGCTCGGCCTCCTCGCCATCGCGCGAAGCGATGGCCTCGACGATGGCCCCATGCTCGCGGATTGCATCGCGCGCCCGATCCACCGACAGCGAAAAGGACGGCGCAAAAACCTGCGATGTCATGCGCAGAAGCGGCACGAAGGCGATCAGCGAAGCATTACCCGCCGTATTCATCACCGCCATATGAAAATCGACGTTGGATTGGGTATAGGCTTTCGGGTCCCATGGATCGACAACCGCGCCCTGCCCCGCAACATGCGCGCGCAGCCTGGCGATATCCGCATCCGTTGCCCGTTCGGCGGCAAAGCGCGCCGCGACCCCATCCAGCACTTCGCGCACCGCATAGGCATCGATCAGCCGGGTGAGATCGGCTGAAGCGACACGAACACCCCGCCCCGGCAGGTGAATGACCAGCCCGTCACGCTCGAGAACGCGCAGAGCCTCGCGCAAGGGCGTGCGGCTGATGCCGAATTCAGCCGCGATATGTTCCTGCCTGAGTATAGCGCCCGGCGCATAATCACCCGCATAAATCCGCTCGCGAAGTGCATCTGCCACTTCGTCCAGCAAACGGGTCTGACTGCGCCATTCAAAAGCCGCCAATCGAAAAGCCTCCCAACTTTTCTGGACACAATATCCTGGATACAAAATCAGTCAATCTGAAAACGGTTATGCTTTTCAGAAATTAAATCGCGTGGAAAAGACCGGAAATTTCGTGGATGGCTCCCGAAAAGACGCAAACCGTGAAGGCGGCCCTTAGGGACATAACGCGGGACAACCCCTTCGAGATTCTCACTCGCCAACGATTTCCGCCAGCATGGCGGCGAGCTGGCGGATTTGTTCGGGTCCATTGTCCATGTGACGTATGACGATTTCCATCGGCTCGACGGAGGGCAGTCCAGCGGCGGCAGGCACCACACGATGACCGGGCAACGCCACACGCTTCGGCAACAGGCTGACACCCAGACCCTCGGCAACTGCGCTCTGGATACTCGCCAGGCTGGAGCTGGTGAAAACCACATGCCAGCGCCTGCCTGCCCGGTCGAGTGCCTCCATCATGTCGCTGCGATAAAGCCCGTTGGGCGGGAACACGACAAGCGGCAGGGGATCGACGTGCGACACGGGGAAGTCGGCGCTTTCCAGCCATGAAAGCGGTTCCGGCCAGCGCATCGTCCCGACCGTTTCGCCGCGCTTCTGTTTCACCATGACCAGATCGTATTCCCCGGTCTCGAAACCTTTCTGCAAATCACGGCTGAGACCGCTTGTCACCTCGAGTTTCGTGTTTGGGTGCGCGCGCATGAAACGCGCCAGCGCAGGTGTCACCAGCCGCGAGGCGAAATCTTCCGGCAGGCCGAGGCGGAACACGGCGGTGAGCGCCGTCCCGGTCATCGCGGCGGCTGCCTCGTCATGGAGTTGCAGGATGCGGCGCGCATAGCCCAGCAGCTTTTCCCCTGCATCCGTCGGACGCACATCATGCCGGACACGTTCCAGAAGCGCCTGCCCGGCGGCTTCCTCCAGCCTGATGATCTTCTGGCTTATCGTCGATTGGGTCGAATGCAACTGGGCAGCAGCTACCGTAAAACTGCGGCTGTCTACGACAGCCACGAAGGCCCGCAAAAGATCGAGATTGAAAGCAATATTCATGAAGCCACTGAATAGCAGTTAAACATTTAATTTCCAAATATGTCACCCGGCCTGTATGAACGCAACAAGCAGGAGAACCAGCCGATGCGTCAAACGATATTCAGCTTGAGTGCCTTGGCATTGATTGCAGGGACCGTTGTCATGACCGAACCGACATTGCCCGGCCACCATGCCGCAGCCCGTGCCGAAACCTCGCTTATTCAAGCCGCGGCAGCCGGCGACCTGGCGTCGGTCAAAGCAGCCATCCAGGCAGGAGCGGATCTCGAAGCACGCGGCAGAAATGGCGAGACAGCGCTTCTTGCAGCAACCCACGCAAACCACATCGATGTCGCCCGTGCGCTCATCGATGCAGGGGCGGACGTCAACGCCAGGGATGCCATCAAGGACAGCCCCTATCTTTATGCGGGCGCGCGCGGACACCTCGAAATTCTCAAGATGACGCTCGCGCATGGAGCAGACCTCAAAAGCACCAACCGCTATGGCGGAACGGCTCTCATTCCCGCTTCCGAACGCGGGCATGTCGAAACGGTGCGCACGCTGATCGAGGCTGGCGTGAAGGTCGATCACGTCAACAATCTCGGCTGGACGGCGCTCCTTGAAGCCATCATGCTTGGCGATGGCGGCCAGCGCCATGTCGAGATCGTGAAGCTTCTCATCGAAGCCGGTGCCGACGTCAATCTCGCCGACAATGACGGCGTGACGCCTCTCCGACATGCCCGCAGCCGTGGCTATGCGCCCATGGTGGCCCTGCTGGAAAAGGCTGGCGCGAAATGAGCAGCGACGGCACATTTCTCGATCAGGCCATAAAGCTCGCCTTCGACAATATTGAGCAAGGCGGACGCCCGTTTGGCGCTGTGGTCGTCAAGGGCGGCGAAGTCATCGCCACCGGGGTCAACCGTATGCAGGCCGATTGCGATCCCACCGCGCACGCAGAATTGCTGGCGCTGCGCGCGGCAGGAAAGGCGCTGCGATCGCCGCGCCTCGATGGTTGCGAAGTCTATGCCAGCGGCCAGCCCTGCCCCATGTGCTTTGCCGCCATGCGCATGGCAGGTGTGGAAAAAATCCGCTTCGCCTATTCCAATGAGCAGGCCGAACCTTTTGGCCTTTCGACCGCGAAAATCGCCGCGGAACTTGCCAAGCCTCTGCATGCACAGACCGGCATCAGTTTCGAACATTCCCCGCCGGAAAACGATCCGGAACTCTATCAGCTATGGGAAAGCAAGAATAAGACTGGCGCCTGAAACATGCAGACTACCAACCACCCGGCAACCGGCGGCGGGCGCACCGCAAGCTTTGCCCTTATTGCGCTCGTCGTCCTGATCGGCCTCAACCTGCGTCCGTTCCTGACTGCACCGGGGCCGGTGCTTTCAGACATTGCGACCGATACGGGCATGGGTTTCGGCGCCCTGTCCCTGCTCACCTTTCTGCCGATGATGCTGATGGGTCTTGGCGCTTTTGCAACCCCGCGCATCCAGACGCTATTCGGGACCCGCCGCAGCATGTTTGCAGCGCTGGCCATTCTTGCAGCAGGCTCTCTCCTGCGCGGCTTCGTGTCGGATGGCATTTCGCTGGTTCTGACCGCCGTGCTATGCGGCGTGGGCGTTGCTATGATTCAGGCATTGATGCCCGGTCTCATCAAGGCCAGCTTCCCATCCACCATTGCCCCGGTGACGGGGCTCTACTCAGCCATGATCATGGGCGGCGGCGCGCTCGGTGCGCGGCTGACACCATGGCTTGCGGGAAGCCAGCATAACTGGCGGTTCGCCCTCGCCGCGCTTGCCTTCCCCGCCGTGCTCGCCTTGCTGGCAGCGGTCCCCATTCTCCGCGAAACCTCGTCGTCGGGCAAAAAATCCGGAATAACCGGTCATCTCCTGCGCCGCCCGCGCACCTGGGTGCTGATGGCTGCATTCGGCCTCGTCAATGCGGGTTATTCATCCATGGTTGCGTGGCTTGCTCCCTATTACCAGTCGCTGGGGCTTGCAGCGTCCACCACCGGAAATCTCGTCGCGGCGATGGCAGTCGCGCAGGCGCTCGCGGCCTTTGGACTGCCCTTGCTCGCCCGCCGCAGCACCGACCGCCGGCCTTTCCTGTTGCTGACATTGGCCATGCAGGCAGTTGGCTTTGCTGGCCTTGCCTTTGCACCGCAACTTTCCCCGTTCTTCTGGTCGGCGATCTGCGGCGCGGGTCTCGGCGGCAGCTTTGCCCTTGCGATGATTACATCGCTCGACCATCTGCCCAGGCCGGAGGAAGCAGGCGCGCTTACCGCCATGATGCAGGGCGGGGGGTTTCTGATCGCCGCTCTCGGTCCGGCCGCCACCGCTTTCCTGCACGGATTGACCGGCTCGTTTGCTTCCGGCTGGATCATGCACCTCATTCTGGTCGCAAGCATCTGCCCGCTCTATCTGAGCTTCAATCCGCGCAAATATGCGCATGTGATGAAACTGCCAGTGCAGGCGGAAACTGGCGCATGATAGCGTTTCCCTGCCAGTTTGACGCGTCGTCACGCCGTTGCGATGCAAGCACCATGGGGCTGTCATGGGGCTGCAGGCGCGGTGGGCTCCGATTTCATCCACAGCTTTGCGAAAGAACAGGCAAATATCTTGCACAAAGAAGCAAATTTCCCTGTTGCAATCTGCGAAGCGTTGGTTCATATAGCGCCTGCCTGACGGAAACGAACGGTTCCGGAATGACTGGCGCGAGCGGGTGTAGCTCAGGGGTAGAGCACAACCTTGCCAAGGTTGGGGTCGAGGGTTCGAATCCCTTCGCCCGCTCCAGTTTCTCAAATCAGGTTTTACGAAGGCTGCCGACAGGCGGCCTCTCGTGTTTTCAGGACATCTCGTCATTTGATTTCAGCTAGCGCATTTCCAGCAAAAGTGCGAAGCGTCTACGCGGGGAAAATCAGTTCACTGGACTGATTTCTTATCCCGCTTCGATGCGTTGGATAATGCGATAAAACAAATAGTTAGAGCGGTTCCGGCGATTCTGTTAGAACAGGAACCGCTCTAGATCAGCTTGAACGGCAGCCCCGTAAGAAGCGCCTTGATATAGCGCTTCTTCTGAAAATAGCCGTTGAGGGAAATACGCGGAATGGCCGCGACCGGCATCACACCGGGCTGCTGCAGCACGCCAGGCTGCGTGGTTACGCCCACATCGAAGCCTGCTTTTGAAACGACTTCGATTTCACGTTCACCGACCGCCGTCTTCCAGCCATACGGATAGGCAAAGGATCGCGGCCTGTAGCCGGTATAGTTTTCAACCGAGGCGGTCGAATCGGCAATCTCCCTTGCCAGCCTGTCGTCATCCACGCGCCGCAGGTTGACGTGAGTGACCGTGTGCGCCCCAAGATGCACAAGCGGATCGCGGGCCAGGTCATGCAGTTCGGATGCGTTCATCACCGATTCGTCGACGAGAGAAATCGGATCGACCCCGGCCATCTTCGCCGCTGCGTCGATGCGGGCTACCGCCTCGTCTTCGTCGAAATGTTGCATGAACTGGACGAACCTTGCGAAGGCAGCTGATTTCTGGCCTTGGCTTTGCGCGCGGACATCAACGGCACCGCCGCCGAAGTCGAACCGGAAACCGTCGGCTTCCGTTACCAGAGCCGCACTGGTTCTCCACCACATGGATCGAGTACGTTCCACAAAACCGGTCGTGATGAAGATCGTGTAAG
The DNA here is from genome assembly GCF_041930145.1 of Brucella ciceri. Taxonomy (NCBI): domain Bacteria; kingdom Pseudomonadati; phylum Pseudomonadota; class Alphaproteobacteria; order Hyphomicrobiales; family Brucellaceae; genus Brucella; species Brucella ciceri. The sequence goes on from NZ_JBHEEV010000010.1 coordinate 120,817, forward strand.
GAACATTATGCCGTCCAAACACGGGCGCTGCGAATTCCGCATTGTTGCGATAGCCGTCATCCAGAGTGAAGGCGACATACTTCTGTCTATTATCGGGCTCGGAAAGCAGCTTCGGCAAATCATGCAGGTGGACGGGCACAAGGCCCGCTTCCAACGATGCTTCTATGGCCATTTCGAGCGTCTGTGGCGTAATCGAGAGAATTGCGTTCGGGTCCAGCCGATCTGTCGCCTCTTCCGGTTTGACGTGATGCATCGTGAAGACGACACCACGTCCACCGGCAGAAGGGAAAAGCGCCGCAGCACCGGAAAAGGCGATAGCCTCCAGCCCGGCACGGATCAGCGGATATTTCAAACTGCCCTTTATCGACCGCAGCGACATGGCCTGATTCTTTTCCCCCAAAGGCTCCTACGGCAACTGCCTTGCCCTCGTTGGCCTATAGCAATTACGTCGCCCCGCGTGAATTGCATTCATCCATTCACGCGAAAGGCCGCACGCTGAGCGTACGGCCTTTAACATGCTCTTCGTTAACACATCAAAGCGAAGTCGAACTCTTCCACCAGTCGGTTCCACCGTCATGCGCATACTGGTCAATTTCTGCCAGTTCCTCGGCGCTGAATTCCAGCCCCTTCAGGGCACCCAGCGAATTTTCAAGCTGTGTTACCGAACTTGCCCCGATCAGCGAAGAGGTGACACGCGGGTCGCGCAGTGTCCAGGCGATCGCCATTTGAGCCAATGTCTGACCGCGACGTTCCGCGATGGCGTTCAGCGCCCGGATACGGCCCAGCAGCTCTTCGTTCTGTGCACTGGCCTTCAGCGAGCCGCCCTGATTCGCCCGCGCCCCTTCGGGAATTCCGTTCAAATAGCGGGAGGTCAGCAATCCTTGAGCCAGAGGCGAAAAGACAATGCAGCCGGTTCCGATCTCGCCAAGCGTATCGAGCAGGCCATTTTCAATCCAGCGATTGAACATGTTGTAATTGGGCTGATGAATGAAAAGCGGGACCCGCTCTTCCTTCAGGATCGCGGCCGCCTTCTGCGTCAGTTCCGGTGAATAGCTGGAAATCCCCACATAAAGCGCCTTGCCCTGACGGTGCAGATGCGCGAGCGCCCCCATCGTCTCTTCCAGCGGCGTCGTGGCGTCCACACGGTGCGAATAGAAGATGTCGACATAGTCGAGCCCCATCCGCTTCAGCGACTGGTCGAGGCTGGCGATCAGGTATTTGCGACTGCCGCCAATGCCTCCGTACGGCCCCGGCCACATGTCCCAACCGGCTTTTGAAGAGATGATCATTTCATCGCGATAGGGCCGAAAATCACTGGCCATCACGCGGCCGAAGTTTTCTTCCGCTGAGCCGGGAGGCGGTCCATAATTGTTTGCGAGGTCGAAGTGGGTCACGCCTAGATCGAAGGCCCGGCGCAGGATTGCGCGACCATTTTCATAGACATCCCGACCGCCGAAATTGTGCCAGAGACCAAGTGAAATAGCTGGCAAATCGATACCGCTCCGACCAGTGCGGCGATAGATCATATCCGACTGATAACGGTCGGCAGCTGCAGAATAATGCATCACGCATCTCCATCAATGAAATGATCGATCATGCGGGGAAGCCGATGCCCGTTCCACGCATGACAGACGTGGCGCCTATTTGAACCTGAAAGGCACGCGAGGCAACGGCTATCTGGTTATATCGCTCCGGCGAACACCACGCGACCGCTGTCCGGACCCGCGCGTAATCTACCGCAAGCAGGTCGCGGCGCGGATCAAAGTGCTCAATGCCGCCCAGATGACGCGGCACCGGCAGCAGCTCTGCCGCGCCGTCTTCAGCACAATCCGTCTTGCAACCCGACGAAACGGGAGAATTAGAGATTGAGCATATCGAAGAATTGGGAGCGATTATGCTTTTGACTAAGGAGGATCAAAACGCGAAAAAGCCCCGTTAGGTTGGTAACGAGGCTTATTCAACAACACTGGTTGCGGGGGCAGGATTTGAACCTGCGGCCTTCAGGTTATGAGCCTGACGAGCTACCGGGCTGCTCCACCCCGCG
>NZ_JBHEEV010000011.1:0-113932 GCF_041930145.1 Brucella ciceri
AGTCTTCGGCATCATCATGCGTCGCCAGAAGCAGATCAATCAAACCAGGATCGTCGCTTGACAAACAGAAGGGCGTCTAAGGCTGATAGTAACAGGGCCGGGCGCATGAATAAGTGCGTTTTCGACGATATTGCGGATCATTTCTCTGAGGCTGATGGCTTCGCCACTCATATAGAGCGGCTCATCGGGCATATCAAAGCTGATGGTTTGTTGCAGATCGAAATAACTGCCTTCAGCGCGCAGTCTTCGGACTGCTTCCTGTGTAACCTGCCGTAGATCGAGCGTTTCGAGCCTTCGCGATTGAATACTGTGCAGCGTCGTCGCCTCAGATAAAAGCTGATTTGCGAGAAGACTTGCGCTTATGGAGTTGGTATGGACACGGGCAAGGATTTCCTTTTGCCGGTCTGGATCAGTTTCTTCGAATGACAGTTCGGTCAGGGCACGCAAGGCGGTAAGTGGCGTGCGCATCTGATGTGCTGCATCGGCTGTGACCAGCTTTAATCCGGCAAGCACATCGTTCAGCCGCCCCATGAAATCATTGAGCGCTGTGACAAGTGCGCTGACTTCCTTGGGAATAGGACCGGCAACCGGGTTAAGGTCGGATGAGGAGCGCTGGCGCAGATCAAACTCAACCGTTCGCAGCGGTCTGAATGCAAACCGGATTGCGAGCCAGATAAGGACCAGTGCGAGCAAAGCCACTCCAAGCGCAGGCAAGAGAGTGTTGAGGCTTAGTTGCAAGGTTAGCTGCCTCCGCGCTTCGCGCGTTTCACCCACCAGAACATCGACCCAGCCGCCGCCTCTTGCGTCGCTGTGATAGCGTGCGACTGCAGCAATTCGTACTTTTTCACCGCGATAAACACTGTCGCTGAGGCGAATGCGGCTATTGTTGCCATGCGGAATTTCGAGCCCGAGAATAGGCGAACCGGTCAGGAGGCTGCCATCGGGTGCTACGGTACGATAGAAAATGCGATTGAGGCGCGAAGTGCCCAGAATGGAAAAGGCCGAGTGTGGAAGATCGACGCTGAGCGCACCATCCTGCAGAGTTATCGTGTCTGCGATCGATAGGGCCGCCGCTCCAAGAACACGGTCGAATGCTTCATCGGCTGCACGATGCGCATACCAGCGACCAAGAAAGAAGAGCAGAACGGTGACGGCAAGCAGCGTTAATCCACTGCCCACCAAAATGCGGCGCTGGATCGAATATTCCCTGTTTGCGGCTCCTTTGACCATCAGAGCTGCGGCGCTTTAAGCCGGAGCAAATAACCCACGCCGCGTTGTGTAACAATCTCAACTGTGCTGTGCTCGAGCTTCTTCCGCACGCGTGAAACCAGCAGTTCGATAGCATTGGGTGTGCCGGTATCTTCATGGCCAAACAGTTTCAGAACCAGCATATCTTTTGGAACCGTGACATTGAAACGGGTGGCAAGCATTTCCAGAACGTCGAATTCCCGCCGCCCGAAATCCAGTGGCCCGTCACCCTGCATCACTGATCTTTGTGTTAGGTTGATCGATAATTCGCCGATCCGCAAAACCGGCTGTGCCACGCCCATATGCCGTCTTGCGACGGCTCTGATACGGGCAAAAAGCTCCCTGAGATCGAAGGGCTTTACCAGATAATCATCAGCGCCAAGCTCGAGAAGATCGATCTTGTCGGCAATCGATTGCGAGCGGTGATCACCAATACCGGGCATGACAAGGATTGTTCTCGCATACTGCGCAGGATGGCAAAACCGTCACGTCCCGGAAGGTTGATGTCGAGTACGATCAGATCAAAGGAGCCATTCACAGCCAGATATTCCCCCTGCACACCATCATAGGCAGTCGTGACAGAGTGGCCTTCCTTTTCAAGCTTTGAAGCAATAGCAAACGCAATATCGATTGTGTCTTCTACAAGAAGGATACGCATGTTGTGTTCGACGATTCTATTCAAGGTTTTCGGGACGACAGGATTCTGACAGTTAGAATTGCTAGTATCTGAGAAAATACTGGATGAGGCTGCGGCACTTGTATCATAGCAAGTGTCCAGGGAGGAAAAAATGTTCTGGCGCGGGTTGGCATGTCGTATCGGCATGACCTTGTTTGGGCTTCAGCTGTGCATCGCTTATGCGAATGCTGCTGATGCTGCTTGCGCTTATCGCGGTGCGCTGGATGAGCGTTATTGCGACGAGAACCGCGACCTTGTCGCAGATACTCCCAAAGACGCTTCCCAATGGCGTGATCCGCAAACACTCGTATGGGCTTATTCGCCCATCGAAGACCCGGCGGTTTATGCTCGGCTCTTTAAGCCGTTCACCCAGCATCTTGAAGCCTGCCTTGGACGGCAGATCGTTTATTATCCGATTCAGTCCAGTGCTGATGAAGTTGAGGCGATGCGTTCAGGACGCCTGCATTTTGCGGGCTTCTCTACAGGGCCGACAATTGAGGCGGTCAATCGTGCAGGTGCGGTTCCTTTTGCCGCCAAAGGCACTGGCGATCAGATGCGCGGCTATAGGCTGGTCGCGGTCGTGCGCGCGGGCTCGCCCTATGAAAAATTGGGTGATCTTAAAGGGCATCGCGTCGCCCATGCATCATTGTTCTCAAATTCTGGCAATGTCGCGCCACGCGCTCTCTTTCCAAAAGAAGGTCTCACGCCGGGGCAGGACTATGCGCCTATCATGTCGGGCGGACACGATAAATCGATCCTCGGTGTTGTCGCCGGTGATTACGATATGGCGGCTGTTGCCTCCGATGTACTTGAACGCATGATCGAGCGGGGGCTTGTGAAGCGTGATGCCGTTCGTCTGATCTATCAGAGCGATCTGTTTCCGACCTCTTCATTTGCTTATGCTCACAATCTTGCGCCGTCGCTCGTGGCGGAGATGAAGCGCTGCTTCTTCAATTTCACATTCACGCCTGAAATGAGAGCCGAGTTTCAGGGCGACGATCACTTCATTCCCATAGATTATGCAGCCGCGTGGTCCGTGGTGCGTGAGGTGAGCGAGAAGGCTGGCGCACCGCCTCCATAATTCGCTTCGCAGCAAGCGATCAATTCGCATGGCATTTCTCTGAGTGCCAGCTCCCGCAGCAAGCCAGAACACAGTTAACTGCAACCCGATTGGGTTTCGGTCGGAGTCTCTTCGGCTCAAAGTGGATAAAATAATGAGTTTTTACAAGCAACTACCCTACAAATATAAGGTCTATAATGCAGACCCCACGACACTGATCGGGGTTATGCTGGCAATCGTTTTTGCCTATCTGATTGCAGCGCCAATCGTGCTGCTTTTGTCAGATGCAGTGATTGTCCAATTTGCTGATCGGGCACGCTCGGGCCAGCAGATTGGTGAATTGACCTTTTATTATCTCAACCGTGCGTTCTTCTCGGCGATTTCGACCGATGTGTTCTGGCGTCCGCTTTGGAACACAGCAATCATCGCACTTGGTTCGATTGCCTTTGCGCTTGTCACAGGCATTCCACTCGCATGGCTTTTGAGTCGCACAAATTTGCCGGGCAAGAAGTGGTTCTCGACAGCATTGATCGTTCCTTACATGCTGCCTTCGTGGACCTTCGCACTGGCTTGGCTGACCCTGTTTAAAAACCGCACCACCGGTGGTCAGCCAAGCTGGATGGAAGCTTTGGGCTTCTCGCCACCTGATTGGCTTGCTTACGGCATGTTGCCAATCACGATCATCCTGGCCATGCACTATACGCCATTCGTGATCCTGCTTTTCGGCAATGCGTTGCGGCAGTTTGATTCCACGCTTGAAGATTCAGCCCGTGTCATGGGCGCAGGCAAATTGCTGATTGCGCGCCGCATCATTCTTCCATTGATGCTGCCCTCGCTTGTGTCGGCTTCAACGCTGATCTTCGCCAAATGCCTCGGCGACTTTGGTGTTGCCTATATTCTTGGCGTGCCGGTTGGTTTTGACGTTCTGGCGACGTCTCTTTTCCGTGCAATTTCAACCAGTCAGGCTGGCATGAGTGCCGTTCTTGCGGCAACCATTGTCGTGCTTGGTAGCATTTCAATCTTCCTCGATATGTATCTGCTCAAGGAAGCGCGCCGTTTCGTCACTATTGGCAATAAGGGCTCGATGAACCGTGAGACAGACCTTGGGCGCTTCCGTGTACCTGCATTCAGCTTCGCCGCACTCATGTTCGTTGTCAGCGCGTTCATTCCGTTGATGGCGCTTTTGCTGACGACGGTTATGCGTGTGCCGGGCGTTTTCACGCTGGATAATTTCACGCTGGATTTCTGGATCGGCACCGATCTTAACACCACCGCGATGAGCAATGGCATCCTCTTGACAGGCGAGTTCTGGAAAGCGACCTGGAACACGTTGTGGATCGTCGGCTCGGCTGCTTTGGGTGCAGGTCTGCTTGGTCTTCTGGTCGGCTATGTCGTGGCTCGCACGCCTGTTTCGCTTGTTGGCACGTTCCTGCGTCAGGTGACATTCCTGCCTTATCTGGTTCCGGGCATTGCCTTTGCTGCGGCCTATCTCACGATGTTTGCAGTGCAGCGTGGTCCGCTTCCCGCCCTTTACGGAACGCCGATCCTGCTGGTTCTCGCGATCCTTGCCGATCAGATGCCATTCGCATCGCGCGCGGGTATCTCTGCAATGATGCAGCTTGGCAAAGCGCCTGAAGAAGCGGCCCAGATCGTGGGTGCCGGTTTCTGGCGTCGTCTGGTTTCGATTGTCGCGCCGATCCAGAAAGGCTCTCTGGTTTCTGGTATTCTGCTGCCGTTTATCTCCGGCATCAAAGGCTTGAGCCTCGTCGTCGTGCTGGCTGTGCCGGGCACGGATGTTCTCACCACCTATGCATTGCGCCTCGTCGACTACAGCTATAGCCAGGCCGCGAATGCAGTCGTTTTGATGATCTGCGTCATCGCCTTTGGCGGCACGGTCATCGTTCAAAAACTCACCAACAGCAAATTGTCTGACGGATTGGGAGGCAAATAATGTCGAGCATTACTATTCGCGATGTCAGAAAGAGCTACGGCAAAGCCGCCCGCGCCGCAATTGAAAAGCTTTCACTCGAAATTCCAAAGTCGGAGTTTCTCTGCCTGCTTGGACCTTCGGGCTGCGGCAAGACGACGACGCTCCGCATGATTGCGGGTCTTGAATATCCAACCGAAGGTCAGATCCTCGTTGATGGTCAGAAGATCGTATCGGTGGATGACGGCATTTATGTACCACCAGAAAAGCGTGGCATGGGGCTGGTGTTCCAGAACTATGCCCTTTGGCCGCATATGACGGTCGAACAGAATGTCGAGTTCGGCTTGAAGTTGCATAAGGTAGCCAAGGCTGAGCGTCAGCGTATTATCGATGACGTTCTGCAGAAGCTTGGCATTGAGCGTTATCGCGACCGTTTGCCAGCGCAGATGTCTGGCGGTCAGCAGCAGCGCGTAGCGCTTGCGCGTATGCTGGCGCTTAAGCCCGATATTATTTTGCTCGATGAACCACTTTCCAATCTCGATGCGAAACTGCGTCTCGAAATGCGTGCGGAACTCAAGCGTATTCATCAGGAGATGGGGTCGACGGTCGTATTCGTAACCCACGACCAGTGGGAGGCCATGACATTGGCAACCACGATTGCGGTGATGAGCGAAGGCGAGTTGCAACAGCTCGGCACGCCTGACGACATTTACGAGCGGCCGGCCAATCGCTTTGTGGCTGAATTCATCGGCAATCTGCCGATCAATATCATCGAGCTTAATGACAGCAATAACGGCGCGTTGGCGACATGGGCACGCGATTACCTCAAGGCGCAGAGCATTGCGGCAAGCAATGTCGGTTCCGTCGGTATCCGGCCGGAATCCGTGCCACTCAGCGATACGCCTGTTGAGCAGGGATGTGTGGCCAAAGTGGTCGATATCGTGCCCACCGGCGGTAGCTGGATCGTCGAAATGTCAGTTCATGGCGAGCAGTTTTTTGCAATCGTCGCAGATGCTCCAGCCCAGAAGGCTGGCGATGAAATCTGGTTCCATGTCGAACGCAGTCACGTCCATGTGTTCGACAGAGAAGGCAAGCGCATCAGCGACTGAAAAGAGGCGTATCGAATGCGCGTCGATGCTTTCGCTTTCAAACAATAACTATCAACTTTGGAGGAAATAATGAGTTCAACCCTTCGCAAATATGCGGCCCTTTCATTGAGTGCCGCACTTCTGGCAAGCACAGCTGCCTTCGCAGAGCCTGTCGCTGAAATCGGTATCAAGGATGCAGATTATTCGCTCGACGCACTGATTGAAGCGGCCAAGAAAGAGCCTGGCATTACCGTTGTGGATGCCACTGGCAAGATCGTCACCATGGCTGAAGCCTTCACCGCAAAATACGGTGTCAAGGCTACAGGCGTGAAGATGAACGGCCAGAACCAGGAGCAGGTCATTCTGCGTGAAGCGGCCGCGAACAATGTTCGCACGGACGTCTTCAACATGAGCAATCTACCATCAGTTACGTCGGAAATCATCGTTCAGGGCGCAGGTCTCAGCTGGCTTCCCGTCGATCTCAAGGATCAGGTGCCGGCGGAATATCAGAACCCAGCCATTACCAGTCTCAATCCATGGGTGTGGGCTTATAACTCTGATGTTCATGGCGATAAGTGCCCGATCGACAATATCTGGGCGTTGACCACGGAAGAATGGAAGGGCCGCATTGCTATTCCTGATCCGCTTCTGCGCAACGAAACCATGTTCTGGTTCAATCAGATTGCCGAGCATGATGATGAAGCCATGCGCAAGGCATATGAAGAGTTCTTCGGTGAGCCACTGAAAACCGAGGAAGCAAGCGCGACTGCCGAATGGGTCAAGCGCTTCGCCAAGAACCGTCCGAGCGTTACACGCAGCGATACGGAAGTCGGTCCGATCATCGGTGCAAAGGGGCAGGAAAAGCCATTTATGGGCTTCCTCAGCACCTCAATCTTCCGTGACGCCAAGAAGAATGGCTACACGATGGGCATTTGCGCGGGCATGAAGCCCTGGGCCGGACAGCTGACACCACGCGTTGCCGTTATCGCATCTGGTACGAAAAGCCCGAATGCATCGAAGCTCTTCGTGCATTACATGATGACGGAAGAGGGCATGGCGCCGCAGCTGGCCGACGGAAAGATCTCATCGAGCAAGGGAGCGAAGATTCCGGAAAGCGAAGTTTCCGGCATCGTTAACGTCATCGACCAACTCTATGTTCCACATTCCGAGACTGCTGAAAGCGACTATTCGAAGCTACAGGATTGGCAGGATTTCTGGACCATTAACTCTCGATAGAGAGTATAGCAGTAGGATAATGGCCAGAGGTTTAATCCTCTGGTCATTTTTCTGTATTTGTTTTCGAAACTGGCACGTCACTTTAGCATTATACAATCCTGAGCCTATAAACCGAACTTTGCACTCGGAGCCTCAGCCAGCCGAATCATATGATCAACCTGTGAATTGAAAATATCCGATTCAAATAATTGCAGGGATCGTATCCAGCGTCAATTAGTGACAATTTCTTTGGCTACTCGGGGTGCACCTCACTATCGCAGTTTTTGGCCAGCCGTTAATCATCCCGCTAGCCCCAAACGTCGTCGCTATAAAAATCGCCAGGAGAACAAATTTTCTGAGCATCGTCAGATCCTTTTCGGCGCAGTATTGAAAGTAAGTGGCGAAAGCTTTGACCTATGTTGGACTTGCGCAAGTCAACTGGATCTGGATTTCCCGATTGGCGGCCAGTCCAGGTTCGCTCGCAAGAACAAGAGACTTTGTTGCATTCTTATTGATCACGATAACGCCTTGCTGCAATACTTCTCGCGCGCCTCCTATATTGACGCTGCTAATATAGGCTGCCCGCGCCGAGAAACATCCGCAGTCACCAATTGGCTTGTATAATTGAAAACTGGTTCTGACCGAAACGAGGTTCGTTATCGTCTCAGTTTCTGCGGCTTTGACCGTCACGCATGCTGCCAGTCTATTCTGAAAGGCAACGCCGCCAGTATCTTCGGCGGTCGCCGAACTGCAGAGCAATGCGGATAAAACCGCGCCATAGATCAAACCTTGCATGGACGGCTCCTCGTTTATTGCGGTGGTAGTTTTTTAATGCAACTTAGAATATCAACATCGCAAACGGGAACTTCGGACCGTGTTGCGGGCTCATCCAGCCACCGATGATACGCGCTACGAATCTCCACGTCCTTATAACTGTAGATTTTCACCTTCTTGTCGATGCGGCTCGCCTGCAGCGCTTTCGGGGTTACGGCCATATGAAAGGCCAGCTCATTGAACTGCCAGACTTTCCAGCCTTTTTGCCTCTCAATGACCCGTACATGATAATAAGGATCATCTGCTCGCTCCGGACGTACTTTATAGACGTCGGCCCACCGTACCATTTTCGGTGAAACGGATAAGACGATGCTTTCCTGCTGTTCCTGGGCTAAAACTGGAGTGACAGCGAGAACGCCAAAAACTGCCAGAGAAACGAAAGGTCTCAATAGTTTCGACATTCATTTCCTTCCATCAATTGTCCCATCCTTCATTGTGAAGCGGCCGATATTGCAGGGTCTTGCAATATCCTGAATCGCTATCCATGACGAAATTGACTGATCTCCAAAGTAAGATGGGGAACTGGAAAAAACAAACGCCAATTTCTGCCGAACGATGTTAATGACGTTTAACAATAATCCAGCACATATGGCTCGGCAAAGCAGATATCGACCTAGAATGATCGTCTGGCTTTTCGCACATTCTGGCCAATTTTGAGATGTGGCGAGTATTGAGTAAGCTAATCTGTATGAGTATTGATTCTCTACCGCCAGATAGATCGGCGACCTTGTTATGGCAATCAGTTGTACCGGTCACAGCAGCAGTCATCGTCGTTCTTGTCGCCTCGCAAATCCCCTTGCCTGGTATCGATACGTCTGTACTGGCCGAGCAGGCGATTTACTCTCCTAACGGAGCGCTGGCGCGTTTCTCAATCTTCGCGCTTGGGGTCATGCCGCTCTTCACTGTGCTTGCCCATGTGGAAATTGCGAAACTGATTTTCCCCTCTTTGGCGCGTTGTCAGATTGCCTCTTCGGGAAATGCTTTTCGGATTAGCGTAGTCATCAAGTCCATTGTCCTCCTTTTTACTGCCATCCAGGCATACGGCATGATGAGCGCGCTGGCGGCCATGGACCTCGTGGAGGGATTTCCTGGAGCGACGAGTGTCGGAATCGTGTCATTCGTCGGCACAACCGCGGTGCTGATCTGGCTAAACGACATCGCGCGCTTCCCCAATTTGGGTAATGGCGTCTGGTTGCTTCTGGCGATCCCGCTTCTCGGCGCGTTACCGCTTGATCTCGTCACATCAATCGAACTGACGCGCTTTGGCGCGGTTTCCGCCATGGACTGGCTGATCGCCACCCCTGTCATCCTTCTGGCCGTTTGGATGATCGTTGTCGCCAATGCACTGTTATCAGGAAAGGGTGGTGAAGCAGCGCCAAAACTTTCGCTGACGGTTCTGCTCTGGCCACCATTTCTCGCCAGTACCGTTGCCGGCTATCTGTTCATCGTCCCGCTGATCTTCACCCCGGAATTGTTTTCCGACACGCCCTGGCTGCTGAACCTGGGGGCTCTGGCATTGTCCGCCATCCTCATCCCGCTTTTCGTCTACGGCTATCACCGGCTCATTTCAATCACCCAGCCTGAGATAGCGTGCGGCGAAATCAGATCGATCCTAGTTGCGGTCGCCGGCGTTCAATTCCTGGTATGTATAGGAATGGGCATTCTGAGACAGGCTACATCTTTTTCGTTCATTCCCAGTGGCGGGATGCTGATCGTTTGCGTCACAGTCCTGCTGGCTTTCAGATCGCTGCTGGACGAATGCTTCGGGGTGGGCGCGTGACAGGTACCGCAAGGATCATACTGGGATTTGCTTTGTCACCTCTTGCATCGGGCGTACTGAACATGATCCTCATGGGAGGCTTTCACGGCTTCCCGATCATTATGTTCAGCTATCCACTCGCATTGATGTTCGGAATACCTGGATTCTTCGTTGCCCGATATCTTGGGTGGCTGAGCTTAAGGGCTGTGCTCCTTGGCGGTGCCGGACTTGGGTTATTCGTGCGCTGTGTGATGGTCGCGTTTGATGGCGGATATCACGGGCGCCCGTCGCCGATCATTCTTGGCTTTGCAGCGATGGCAGCTCACAGCGCCGTTGTCGCAGGGCTGTTCTGGTTCATCGCCTTGTGGCCGCGCAACGAACATAAAGCTCCACCTTCAGGACCACAGAATTGATTGCAGAAATTTTTGCTACACATCGCCGCTCTCGGAAACTCAAATTCAGGAATGCCCAAAAACTATGAAGACCCCCTTCTCAACCGCTTGTCTGATTGCGATATTTCTATCGGCGAGTGCTCCGTCCTGGGCTGACACAGTTGAAACGTCTGTTCAGAACGCTTTTGATGCGATGGCGTCTGCCCAAAGCGAAGATGCATATTTTGCTGCAACGCGCAGCATCATTGCACTTGGCCCTAACGCGTTGCCGAGTCTGACAAAACGTCTAGCTGCAGCCAAGGACGACGATGAGCGTATCGAGGTCACCTATCTCCTTGCCGGAATTATTGGTCCGATGAAATTCAAGCGAGAGCCAATCGAGTTGCCGCCTGAACTAGTCTCTCTTATCGGAAGACTTCTTTTTGAAACGAGAAACCTGCAACTTGAAGCCAATCTTGCCAATTTCACCGTTGTAGCTCCTCATCCCGCCGAATTCGGTCCGGGATTACTCGCCCTGCTGGAGCGAACGGAAAACGAAGCCTTGCGAGCCACCACTTCGGCAGCAATCGTCTATCAGGGGGAAGAGGCTCTACCTCTTGTACACAACGCATTCTACGCCAGCACCAATGACAGGTTCAGCGGAGATCTGGCACATTTGCTCGCCGATACGGACCTCAGTGAACGGTCGATTGCCAAAATGCAGGATTTGCTTAAATCTGACAACGCTGGCGCACGTCAGTCGGCTGCGCGAACACTCGGGAAGGCGGGCTTAAAAAATGACGCTTTGCTGGAATCTGCCTTGAAAGATCTCGCTTCCGCCCGAACAGAAGTCGAATTGAGCCTCGCCGCCGGTAAAGTCAGGAAACAGACCGACGGCAGCGATCGCGTCGCTAGTGCGCTTGCGGATGCATTCAACCGGGCACATAGGATTGAGGAGAGAGCCGAACTTGTATCTGCAATGCGGGCCACCGGCGAGCCCGGTGAGAAGCAGTTATTTGCCGCTTTGCAGGCTTCCAACGATCCAGATGAGATAACTGATATAATGAGGCTTACGAACAGTAGCTTTCACAATGATCCACGGTTGTCCTCCGCCTATGTAGCCATCCTGAAGCGGACTGACGACGAAAAGGTAAGCGAGGCCGCAATCTTTGGTCTCGTGATGATGCGAAAGTCCGGGCAGGAGGCCATAGATGCGGCGCTGAATGAGACATCGGACGATGATCGGTTACAACGAAGGCTCACAAAAGCGGCAAGATCGTTCCCCGCCAATAGGTCTCCCCAATGACAAAGCTGGGTGTCTACGAATTTAATGGTATAGCAAATTTTACGCCTTGGTTTCTCAAATCCATCCCAGTAGTGAGCCCCGTATTTATAGCTTGGGCGTACGACTGCTCCATTCACTGTAGATCATCAGCAGGATGGTGATTGGAAACAAAACGCCTAGCGGGAAGTGGTAATAACTGATTGCTGCGAGCGCTATTGTGGCGGTTGCAGCCGCAATAATTCGTCCCCAATAGGCCATCCGTCCTCGTTTCTCCGCCTTGAAATAGGCCAGCAATCCGTAGCTTACGGTGGGATTTACATTGATCAAGAATAGGACTGCCGAAGAGATCGGGCCCGAAGAACGGTTAAATAAAATTATTGGGCCTGTCGTTCCAATCTCTCCACGATAGCACTCCAGGCCAATGCCAAAATCGGAGAATGAGCTTCCTGCCGGACAAGAAAGTGGTAGTCCCGGCGAGCCAAACCACCTCTGCAAGAGGCGTGAAACCACTTGCTTGGGTTCGGTCTAAGCGCAATGGTTCAGACCTAACTTGGCCGCGCTTAAATTAATGTAATGGTGCCCTGAATGAACAATAGAACTTTTATAGCGGTCGTCATCGCGATTGCACTTGCCGGAATTAATGTCCCCGTGCGGGCCGACGGTTTCAAAATCCATGAGCTGACGCCCATCAAGCAGGAGTTCTGGTCAATTTTCGATGCCTCCGCGCATCATGCGGAAGAACCGACTAACTTTCGGATGTCCTGCTGCGGAACAGATGACGACCAGCATTTGATGATCGCTATCGATCGCCATGTCGACGAGCAAGGGCAAGAAAACAGAACGGACGAAGGTTATCTCACAGAGCTGGACGTCAGTTCCGAAAAAATCGGGTTCAAGATTGAGAAAATCGACCTCTCCCCTGCAATTGGGCGACTTATCCGCCTTCCGAATGTAGGTGGCCTGAAAGGGGTGAATATTTTTGTCGTAGAAGCCGGAGACAGGCTCACAATCCAGTCGGCCGCACCGACTGAGGAGGCCGCTGAGAACAATGCACGGAAGGCCTTGGAAATAGCAAAAAAGTCCGTCATCGGACGATGACCCTGTCTAGAGGCCAAGCGCTTTCTTTAATTGACTTCTGTTAAGTCTCCGTCGAGCGGTCTGGACGAAGATTTTATAGATAGAAAACTGAAATCAAAAACAATGTCATTCTTCGCTTAAGCAATCACAGTGCTTGCAAACGATAGGCAGCTGCGAAAGCGGATAGGTCGACGTGTACTTCAGTACATTGCCTGCAGATCGCAGTTCGATGCGATCATCAGTGTGCGTGCAAACGTCAATGATTGCCTCACCGAGGGCAAATGCGTCAAAGGAAGCCGTAAGTAGCTGGCAGCCACCTTCATTCAGGGCTTGTATCGCTTTGTAGAGCGCCTGGGCTTGAGCGTCGTTTAAAAGCATGGGCGGCTCCGTCAATCTAAGTCAAATGCGAATTCGATCATAACTCACGGCCGTGTTGGATGACTTCTCAAAAGAGAAAGCAACGGGTCCGGATTTCTTTCACTGAAATGCGAACAGGTGACCGGCGTGTAGGAAGTCACCTGTTCTGATGGCGCTTTCGCAGATACTACGATTGCAATTAGTCTCAAGCCTGTCCGAGACGTCTGCGCAGTTCTTCGTTTTCTGCGCGCAGTTTTGCGGCGAGTTCCTTGCGCAGCTTCAGGTTTTCCGCTTCAAGCGCAATCAGGGCCTTTAGATCGTCGCTCGCCCCCGCTGTCGTTTTTGCCTTTGCTGCTGCCGGTGCTGTTTTTCCGGCGGCGTTCTTCCAGTTGTAATAAGTCTGTTCGCTGACTTCCAACTGCTGCAGCGCGGCTTTCAATGTGGTCTTGCCACTTTTGGTCGCCTTTTCAACGGAAGCAAGAATTGAAGTGCGTTGTGCGGGAGTATATTTCTTGACCGTGCGGGTGGCTGGCTCTGCTGCAACGGAGGCTGATTTTGCTGCGGCCCTGGTAGTTTTAGCGGCAGGTGCTGTAGCCGCCTTTGCGGGCCTAGGCTCAGCTTTTTTGCGTGACGCACGGGTTTTCTTCGTGATGCCTACAGGCTCGGCGGTTCTAACCTCAACTGGTGTCTCGTTTACTGCTGCAATGGTTTCGTCTGCCATGGTATGCTTCTCCAGATCGATGTTTGGAAATTCATTTAGGCGTCAAAAATACAGGTCAATGGTTGATGTAACAATAAGGCCGTGTACATCATGTGTTCAAGATGAGATAAACTTGCTTTCAGGGCATATCGATCAGGTCGGACATTCTGTTGAGTGTTGAAAATCCGCCGCATAATATGTAGCTACTGCTAAAAGCCCTTTGACGCGCGTAGAGCGTACCTTCAAATTTCCTCGGGAAAGCTACTCACGGATGAAAAATCGAATCCGCAATGTTGTCGTTGATTATAAGAACAAGCGTACTCGCAAGGGCTCGTCATCTTTGTGGGGGAATCTGGATCTGAAGTCGATCACCGAACAAGTGGAAGCGGATGCGCCCCAATCTCCTATGGACGCTCAGGTCCAGCCTGATCTATCCAAGCCGATTGAACGCAAAACTGAGACTACGACCATAAATGCTGTGTCGCAAACTGAGCCGGTCATCGAGCAAGTTGAAGAGGCTTTGAGCGAGCAAGAACTTTCCAACATGGACGCCTCGAAACCGGAAGAAGCACCCCTTACAATGGAAGAGCTGCAAACGGAAAACATGGTGGGAAATCCTGTTGTCAGTGAGAAAAAGCCGTCTGTTCGACGTGGTATGAAAAAATCAGCTCCGCAGAAACAACAAGCGGCAATTCGGGTGTTTGCCGAGCCTGATATTCAGGCTGAATTGTCAGCTCTTGAAATAGAGAATGCCGATCTGAAACGTGAACTGGCCGCCAGATTACGCATGGAGAACAGGCAGTTGCTCAAAATGCTTCGACGATTGGAAAAGCAATAGAGAAACGGTCGCTAAGACTGCTCTGCTGGCCTCATAACTGATCTGTTCACGCGTTCTGGTGACATGTGTAAGAGCTATGGTTGCCAAAACTATTGTGTTGTCAGGCTTAAGCTGACAGCATTTCTGCGTACTGTTGCGGCAGGTATAGGGAGGTCGATCACGATGAAGTCACTGGGTAAGCGTCTTATTGCGGGATTGAAAAGCTGGCGATCGCGGAAGAAGCCGGCTTTGCCGGACGAAATGCCAGACGCTGGACCGGCGGCCAGTGAAAGCCCTGAGCAGCCTGAACCTATATTGCCAACGCGACTATCCATCAAAGTTACGACCAAAGATCCCGACGAAGAGAGTGACAAGGCAATCCGGCAGGTTGAACTGGCACCTCTTCAGGAGGTATTATCGTTCGCTGAAGAGCCGAAGGTCCCTCAAGAAGCGCCAGTTGTTGTGGAGCCCGAGCGGAAAGAGGAGGGGATAGATGAAACTGTCACCTTACCTCCCATTCGCAAATCACCACAAAAGCGGCTTCGTGCGAAAAGGCCAAGTTCCAAGACTGAAGATGGACCGGTGACAGACGAAGAACTGGAAGAGCTGGAAGCGGAAAATGCGCGGCTCAAGCTCCTATTGAATGAGCGGTTAAAAGCGAAGCAGGATGGTTCTGAGAACTGACAGGGCGTAAAACTTCGATCGATTTAGGTGAGCTATAGGGAATAGTGATGGCTGTCACATTATTGCATGGAATCGGAAATCTCGTTTGCGACGGCGTTGATGTTGGGGCGTTGAATTCAGCATCGCTAGCCCTGAAGATGGTCCGGATGTGATCAGGCGCGGAAAAGTGTGTGACGTGCCCGTGTTAAAATGGTCCGGATTTAATGTTATTTTTCCGGTGGATTTTCCCGATTTGAGAAGGAGAATTTGCCATGAAGAAGAGATGGTATTCGACGGAGCAGATCGTCGCGGCGTTGAAGCAGGTAGAGCTGGGATTGCCTATTATCGATGGAAGAAGCAATATGCCGGCCTTGAGTCCGATCAGGTTCGGGAGCGGAGGCAGGTCGTGGAGGAGAGCGCCCTTTGACGTAACGGCCAGCTATCCGGCCTTCCGCATCCGGGTCACCCATATCCCGGCCGGTATGCGTGAGGTTATTTGGCGTAAAGTCCCTGAGCCGGTTCCAACTGTCAGGCTGGACGGATCAGTAGATTATGAGACGAGCGATGGCGAGGTCCGCCATGTTCCGGCAGGCAGTTTTGTGCTGGTCCAGGACGTACATGGCAAAAGATACTTGTCACGTCATTCGTCGAAAGCACAGACTGTCATCTGGATCGCGCTGCCGAACGGGCTGGATTTGTCACAAACCTAGCCGCCGTTCCGTCAGGAGAATACCCAGGGCGGCTATCGTTTGCCTTATCGTGTTTGTGGGAACAGATCTTGTTCCCACCCCAATCCTGATGATTTCGGTCTACGATGCTGAATGCCTGAGAGATCGGAAACAACTCGGCTGGAAGGCGTCTTTTTAAGAATCCGTTCCATCTTTTGTACGAGAACCGCCTTACTCCGTGAGATGCCCGAAGAACGTATCTCCTGAATATTCTGAACGCAGCAATCCTTCTTCGCTAAGCCTTGGCATGAGTTCATCAAGCGCTAGCCGCATTGATCCGGTTGAGCCACCCGGCGCGGTTATGAACCCGTCGATCGCACCTGCTTCAAACCATTTGCGAATGTCTTTGGCAGCATCATCCACCGTGCCGATGACCTGCCAGTGTGCGGCGCTGATAACCTCTGGTCTGCGCAAGAGTTCATCTAGTGAAAGCTCTTCACGCTGTAACAAACGCCGAAGCAATCCTGCATGGGTTTTGCTTCGAACCTTTTCCGGTCGAGGTGGCAGGTCGTCCGGTCGAATGAGACGATTTGCGGGCCATTTCGATAGGTCGAGGCCGGTCATTTCGTGGATGAATGCGATTTTTCGAGCCCGATCACCTCGCGCATGCGTGTAGGCGAACAGTTCATCCGCTTCTTTCCGCGTTGGTGCCAAATAGAGGCTGAGACCGGGGAGCAGGCGGACGTCGTTCGGCTTTCGGCCATGGAATTGCGCACGGTCGCGAAGATTGCGGCGAAGATCGATTGCCGCTTCCATATCCGGGGTCGCGGAAAAGACGGCGTCGGCAACGGATGCCGCAAAGTCGCGCCCTGCCGGTGACGCGCCAGCCTGAATAAGCGGAATGGGAACATCTTGAACGGAGGGGACATTGAGCGGACCCTTAACCCGGTAAAAGGTACCTTCGTGGTCTATCGGATGTATGGCTGCCGTATCCGCAAAGCGGCCACTTTCACGATCACGTTTCAAGGCCGATCCGGGAAAACTCTTCCACAAATCACGCACGACGCCGGTGAATTCGGCTGCCCTTGCATAGCGTTCGTCAGATGAAGGCATTTCCGTCAAACCGAAATTCTCGTTGCCATCGAGTGCCGTAACAATGTTCCAACCGGCCCGGCCTTTGCTGAGCCAGTGCAGGGACTGGACCTGACGAGCAACGACATAAGGCGGCATGAAAGTTGTCGATATCGTGGTCAGAAGACCGATATGCGAAGTCTCCCGAGCCAGTGTCGCCATGACGAGCGTTGCATCCATGCTGCCGAAGCCCGGAGTGGTTTCCATGATCTGATGGTTCATGAAAAGGCTATCGGGACGGAATACGAAATCAAGTTTTGCTGCTTCCGCACGTCGGGCGATATCGACGTAAAAGTCCGAGCCGAATGTCCCTTCGATGTTGCTGTCCGGATGCCGCCACCCGTCGCCACTCAGCCAGGTCGGTGCCAGCGACATACCAATGTGAAGTTTCCGTTGCGCACCCATTCCAGGCTCCCGTTAATGCATATAAAAAGCTGTGTCGACCACAGATGTGACCGACTGGTTGGCGGTTTTACAGGATACTTAGAACGTGCCCTTGATACCGACGCCGAATGTGCGTGGCGTGGTTATACTTGCCTCGATGCCACCAATGCCGCGGTTCTGCTGCAGATAGGTTGGAGTGCGCTCGTCGAAGATATTCTTCACATAGCCATAAAGCTGCAGCGATTCATGGAAATCATAGCTCACTCGCGCGTCGGCAATCGTATAGGCGTCCACGACATAGATCGGTGTATTGGCAAGGTCTGAATAGTAGCCGTCAGTGTGGCGAACCTGTCCGGAGATATTGAGCTTTTCCGTTGCATCCCAGCTCGCACCGATGCTGAACATATAACCGGGAGACTTGGCGAACTCATTGCCCTCATAGCTTACATTGCTCGAAATTTCGTCGATTTCGGTGCGGAGAATACCAGCACTTGTCTTGATCGTCAGATTAGACAAAAGCTGATAGTCGAGCCCCATTTCAAGACCATAGGCATGAGCCTTTTCGGCATTGATCGTATAGGATTGCGCCACACCGGGAGAGACGACGACAGGAATGTTGTACTGGGCGTTCTTGAAGTCCATGTAGAACAGATTGCCTGTCAGCGTGAGCTTGTCGTCGAGCAGATTGGCGCGCGTGAACAACTCGTAGTTCCACAGTGTCTCATCCTCAAAAGGCTTCCACTGCCGCGAATTGAGATTGAGGGAAACCCCGCCGGGGTTGTAACCTTTGCTGACCAACGCTCCGATCGTCAGATCGGGGGTGACAGCATATGCCAGCGATACCTTTGGCAAGAGCGCGGAGAATGTTTCGTCGTAATCGAGTGGCGTTGGCGCCAGTGCCGATTTTCCGATGCGCTGTACACGATCCTGCTGGTAACGTATCCCACCGGTCAACGTCCACTGGTCATCGAGCCGGTAGCTCACTTCGGCAAAAAGCCCCAGATTGTCTTTCGTATCGTCAAACGTCGTCGTGCCTTGAAGCAGCATGAACTCGTCCGACTTGGTATTGGCGTAGAAAATACCGGCGACACCGCTGATGACGTCTTCCTGCTCGCCAAACGTGATACGAGACTCATTGGAAATGTTCTTCTGATTGATATCGGCCTTGCCGTTATTCGCAATGCCGGTATGGCGATGCACCGAGGAGGCGGAATATTGCGCCTGATTGTAGAATTTCACGCCGTTGCCGAAATCATAGCCGACATCAAGGATGCCTGTATTGGTATCCTGCTTCCAGCTTGGCATGGTCGTGGTCAGATGTTCGAGCTCATCGAATGGTGCGGATGCTGCTTCCTGGCTTGGACGGTTGGATCGATTGTGGGAATAGGTCAGCTTTGCCGTAAGGCCTGGTATCTCCGCTGGTTCCCACAGCAGTTTCAGCCGTGCATTCAACGCCTCGAAATCCTGATTTGTCTTTTCGGAAATGAAGTTGGGGCTGATATAGTCGATGAAGGTATCGCGGCCCGAATAGTCGATCGCGAGGCGCGCGGCCAGCTCATCCTTGTAGATGGGACTGTTCAGCATGATTGAGGTGCGTTTGGTATTGTAGTTGCCGATCTCGACCTGATAAGCACCTTCACGTGTGAATACCGGGTCCTTGGTGTTCACGATGATCGCACCTGCAATTGCATTCGCACCCTGAGATGTAGTCTGTGGGCCACGGAACACCTCGATACTATCGAGGTCCGACACCGAAGTCGCGCCGAAGTAATATTCGTTATAATTCAGATAATGCCCATCGAGATTGATCGTGGCGCGCGGCACGGTGCCGCCCCAGAACACGTTCTGCCCTGTGTTTGGGCCCTGCGTATCCTGCCCGCGAATAATAGGAGCGCCGACATTGTCGGTATAGATGACGTTCGGAACGTTCGCGATCACTTCAGCCACGGATGAATCGCCTGTCTTTTCCTTGTCGATTTCCTTGGCCGAAATGACGGTGACAGATGACGCCGTGTTCTTGATGTCGCGCGCAACTTTTTCCCCTGTCACGACCACAGTATCAAGCACAATCGCATCGGAGCTGGCTTTCGCAGCCTCCTGGGCAAGCGCAGGCGTTACCACAAACACCGCCAGCGTGAGTGCACTGGCGCTGGACATCAAGCCACGATTCAAACGGATATTCATAAGTCGCCCCAAACATGAGTATATTAGTCATGTTCTGTTAAAGCATAAGGGTGTCATTCCGCAATAAGGAATGCATGCCGCAATACAGTATAATATCAAGCCTCCGATATGTGTTGCATGCCCGCAACAGTGAGGGAGGGCCAATTCAATCCGTCCAAAACCCTCGAGGTTCGCCCATCGCATTCGCAATGCAGAGGGCATGACTTTCCAACGGCTTGTCGCTAAACATTGTTTTGCTATTACCGCGGAGGAGGCAAAGCATTTGAACGAGAACGACCTGTCCGATGAGAGCGACACCACGAGTGAAAAACGCTCGGGTACAATACAGTCGGTTTCCATTGCCGCGCGCTTTCTCCGGATTCTGGCCAATGCTGAAACCGAGCTTGCGTTGGGCGAAGTCGCTCGACGGGCAAAGACGGGAGGATCGACAGCGCATCGTTATCTGCAGAGCCTTGTCAAGGAAGGCCTTGCGAAACAGGACGCTGCGAGCGGTCTTTACGATCTGGGGCCGACTGCGCTGAGCATCGGCATTGGCGCTTTGAAACGTGTGGACGCCGTGGAGATTGCGGCGCAACACATGAAGGCCCTTTCGCAACGACATGCCGTCAGTGGTGGTGTTGCTATCTGGACAGATCGTGGCCCGACCCTCGTGCGCTGGTATCGAAGTGCGTATTTCTCGGTCAATCCTCTGGCTCTGGGAGACACATTGCCCATCGATAATACGGCTTGCGGTCTGGTTTTTCAGGCTTTTCTACCCAAGGCTACGGTCGATGCAGCGCGTAAGGTACAGCCAGCTCACTTTCGGGGCAGCCCGCCGGCAAAGTCATTGCTGGACCAAGTGCGCAACGAACGATGGTCCGAAATGACCAGCCATCTTCTTTCAAATGTTACAGGGCAGGCCGCACCGGTCTTCGACGCGCAGCGGGAAATCGTTTGCGTCATGACGACGGTGGCTGATCTTGGACAATTGCGAAGCGAGGACGAGCGGAGAGCGCTCTTTCATGAGGCGTCACTGGTCAATCAGGCAACTGGCGGAAGGATCGTAGACGGGGAGGGGGGCGACGCCATCGATTGAAATGTCACGGAGATTGCGGGGGCGTTCCTCGGGGGACGACGAGCGGCGTTCCCGAAACCGGATCGGTAATGATTACCGATGCAAGGCCGAACACATCTTCTATCAGCTTTTCTGTAACGATCTCGGATGGAGCGCCTTCCGCCATGATCGCCCCGTTTCGCATGGCCACCAGATGTGAAGCATATCGGCAGGCATGATTGAGATCGTGTAGTACGGCAACGACAGTCCGGCCCTCGCGGTTAAGTTCCGCCAGCAATTCCAGAAGTTCGATCTGATGCGCGATATCGAGATAAGTTGTCGGTTCATCGAGCAGAAGGATCGGTGTTTCCTGGGCCAGGACAAGAGCAATCCAGACGCGCTGACGCTGGCCGCCGGAAAGTTCGTTGACTGAACGGTTGGCGAGGTCGGAAATACGGGTGACTTCCAGGGCGCGTGCTACTGCTTCCTCGTCCTCCACTGACCATTGCCGCAGAAAGGACTGATGCGGATACCGACCTCGAGATACCAGATCCGCAACGGTGATGCCGTCTGGGGCGACCGAGGTTTGTGGCAGAAGACCAAGCCTGCGCGCGACTTCCTTCGCCGGCAAATGGCTTATGTTCCTGCCATCCAGCACGACTTTTCCACTGACCGGAGCAAGCAATCGTGACAAGGCACGCAGCAATGTGGACTTCCCGCACGCATTGGGACCGACAATGACAGTGAAAGACGCATCGGGAATAATGATCGACAAGTTCTCGACGATGACCCGATCATCGTAGCGCAATGTAATGGCGTCTGCATGCAGGCGTTGCATCATGGTTGGTCGTCCCTGGAGGAAATCACGTGGCTGTTCGTATTGCATTGTAGAACGCATTCTGCAATATGGAGTAATCAGCTCCAGTTTTCGGAGCCGAAGCAGACCGCTCGCTCCTTGTTCGATAACGGCGCAGTGTTTTCCCATTCGAAACGCTGGCTGGTCGCGCGTTCGTTCGGAAAGCTTTCCATCTGAAGATTTCCAATTTGCGTTGGTGGAGAATAGCCATGCAAGCTGCACGTCCGATTTTCTTGCTTCTCGCCACCATGGTCATTCTGTTTTCTCCACCTCGGACGGTCATGGCCGCCGAACAGGCCTGGCCACGTACCGTAAAGCATGAAGCGGGCGAACTCGTACTGAAAACCAAACCCGTTCGCATCGTATCGA
Source organism: Brucella ciceri (assembly GCF_041930145.1). Lineage (NCBI taxonomy): Bacteria > Pseudomonadati > Pseudomonadota > Alphaproteobacteria > Hyphomicrobiales > Brucellaceae > Brucella > Brucella ciceri. The sequence goes on from NZ_JBHEEV010000011.1 coordinate 21,703, forward strand.
CCACACCCAGCATAACCGGTATACTGCTGGCCATGGGCGCTCCTCTGGTTGCGACAGCCGCGACGACCCCGAGCCCACTGACAGATAACAAGGGCTTCTTCCTTCAATGGGCAGAAGTTGCCGACGAGCGGGGCGTCGAAGTGCTATATCCCAATCTCGAATTCGACATGGAAGCTATTATCGGGGTTGAACCGGACCTGCTGATCGCATCGGCGACCGGAGCCGACAGTGTCGTTCAACATTATAGCGAATTGGAAGCGCAAGGCATTCCAACGCTGGTCGTCAATTATTCCAACCAGAGCTGGCAGGAGATTGCTACTGAGCTCGGCACAGCGTTGGGGTTGGAAGATGAGACCGGCGCGACGATCGCCCGTTTCGACGCCAAGGTTGCAGAGGTGGCTGCAACGATTATGCCGCCCAACGAACCGGTTACAATCGTCGGCTACAATATCGGAAACAGTTACTCGGTCGGCAGAACCTCAAGCCCGCAGTCCCTGCTTCTGCAAGCATTGGGTTTCAAGGTCGATGGCTTGCCCGATACGGTAGCCAAGGATGTCAGACGCCGGTCTGATTTCGATTTCATTTCCCACGAGAACCTCTCGGCAGCGATTACAGGCAAGAGCATTTTTCTATTGCGCGGCTCACAAAATGACGTTCAGGCATTGCTGGAAGATCCAGTACTGGCGAACCTTCCTGCGGTCCGCGATCATAACGTCTATCCTCTCGGACCATCTTCATTCCGTATCGACTATTATTCCGGTCTCCAGATGATCGAGGCTGTCGCGTCCAATTTTCGCAAATGATGCCCAGACGGATACAATTCATCATGCCATTGCAGAAGCGGCGTGTTCGGGGTCTTGTTATTGTCGCCGCCAGTTTAGCCGCTATGGCGCTTTGCAGCCTTGCTCTGGGCTCCCGGTCAATCGCCCTTACCGAGACCATCCATGCGCTATGGCAGCCTGATTTTTCGAACAACGAACATCTTGTCATTCTCGAACTGCGTATCCCGCGCACCATCGTTGCAATCATCGCAGGGATGGCTCTTGGAACCGCTGGCGCCATCATGCAGGCTGTAACGCGCAATCCGCTCGCCGAACCAGGATTGCTGGGGATCAATGCAGGTGCAGCCGTCGCGGTCATTCTGGGGATCGTGACCTTTAACCTGACGACAATGGCGCAATATGTCTGGTTCGGATTTGCGGGCGCTGCTCTTGCAGGAATTGCCGTCTTCATTCTCGGAGACACCCACGGCAAAGCGAATAATCCCGTGCAATTGGTGCTGGCCGGAGCCGGATTGTCGGTTGTGCTTGCATCGGTCACGGGCATTGTTGTCATCAATGCACCGCTCGCTGTCCTTGACCAGTTTCGTCACTGGGCCGCAGGCTCCGTTGAGGGGCGCGGCCTTGTTGTCGTCGCCATTCTGGCTCCGGCAGTCATCGCAGGGCTTGGCGTGGCGATGTCGATCGCCGGAAACCTGAATGCAATGGCGCTGGGCAGGGATTTTGGTGCTGCGCTTGGCGTCAACCTGCACGTGACCTGGCTTGTGGCCTGTCTTTCCGTAATGCTTCTGGCAGGTTCTGCCACTGCTGGGGCTGGCCCCATCGCGTTCGTCGGACTGGTGGCTCCTCATCTGGCCCGGACCATCACTGGACCGGACTATCGTTGGATACTGCCATATTCCGCATTGCTGGCGTCCAATCTTTTGCTAGGCGCTGACATCATAGGAAGGCTGATTGTAGCACCTTCGGAAGTTGCAGCCGGGATTGTCTCCATGTTGATCGGCGGGCCGTTCTTTATCTTTGTCGTGCGCAAATTCCGGTTGACGAAACTATGAGCACATCAATGAATATATTTCGGATAGGTCCTGTTTCTGTTCGCTGGAAATCGCGCCCATTGATGATCTGCTGCCTCTTGCTTGCAGCCATCCTGCTGCTTGCGGTTTTCCATATCGCAACAGGTACAATGTCATTCAGCTCTTTCCAGGTCATTTCGAGTCTGGTTGGTGGAAGCGACAACGCGACCGCCGATCGCATAATCCAGCGCGTACGTTTACCTCGCCTTGTCACAGCCTTGTTTGTGGGTGCTTCACTCGGTATGGCAGGCGCGATCTTCCAATCAATCTCGCGCAATGCCCTTGGCTCGCCCGACGTGATCGGCTTTACGACAGGTGCAGCAACTGGCGCTATTGCACAAATCATATTGTTCAATGCCGGTCCGCTTGAAACAGCGCTTTCAGCCGTTGCAAGTGGAATGGCGGCGGCAGTTCTTGTGTTTATGTTGGCTGTCAAGGGGCGACGAACCGGCGGCTATAGGCTTATCCTTGTCGGAATTGGCGTGGGGGCCATTCTTTCGGGCATCAATACCGTACTTCTGGTCGCGGGCGATCTGGACCAGGCCGCGTCGGCCCAACTCTGGCTATCGGGATCACTCAATACAAGAAGCTGGGCACATGTTGTCCCAGCAATGGTCGGTTTCGCGGTAACCGTGCCGTTGGCGCTTCATTACGCCAAATCTGTCAATATCTTGGAAATGGGCGATGATGCAGCATGCCAGCTCGGCATCCAGCCGGAGCGTACGCGTCTGGCAATGGTGTTGGTCGCGGTCACGCTAACATCTGTTGCTACCGCATCCGCCGGACCGATTTCCTTTGTCGCTCTGGCAGCGCCACAGTTGGCCCGGCGTCTGACGGCGAGTTCGAATGTCCCACTCATTTCGGGCGCCCTTATGGGGGCAACCCTTCTGGTGGTTGCTGACTTGTTAAGCCAGCATGTGCCATTCGGCATCAAAATGCCGATTGGTCTTACGACCGGGCTATTAGGGGGACTTTATCTCCTCTGGGTTCTTGCTTGCCAAAAAAAGTGATTAGTTCTAGTTGAGAAGCACCGTAAATCAGCGAAACAGATGGCTCACGCCAGGACCTTGGCGACGCTGAGCGGCTCGACTGTCTCGTGAGAATTACGCGCAGCGCCGGCCCAGCTTCAACAGAGATGGACCAGCACCCGATGCTGTTTAGTAATCGGTGATCTTTTTCATGTAGCGGCGACCATCCAGCATGACCTGCTCACGCTTCGCCGCCAGTTTGTAGGCAAATTTCCAAAGCGCATCGAAGAAAATCAACGGCACGAAATATCCCTTGAAAGTGTCATCTATGTCAGCGAGATCGAGTTTCGCTGCATCCAGCACCAATATATTGTCCGGCTCGCCGAAACGGTACAGGAAATCCCGGCCACGCTCGGCCAGCGCACGCGTTTCATCGAGTCCAATCATGACGACGAAGCAGGCATTTTTATCGACGACTTCGAATGGGCCATGGAAGAACTCATTGGCGTGGATAGCTTGCGAGTTGATCCACAGCATTTCCATGAGCACGCAGATGGAGAATGAATAGGCTGCGCCATAAACCGGACCGCTAGCCATGGTGTACACGACTTTTTCGCGGCCGTAGCGCTCTGCATATCTGGTAAAGGTTTCATCAAAATGCTGCTGACCGCGTTCAATGGCCGGTTGCAGTGCCGGCAGGCTTTCCAGCAGTTTGGGCAGCAGGCTGGTCTTGTCGCGTAAATCGACAATGCCCGCCAGCAACATGTAAAGCACGCTGTAATTGCTGTCGGCACCATCGATCGGAATGCCGGTGGTGTAGGACGCCTGGTATTGCAGCACGTGGTCGGCGGCGGCGGCGAGCGGCGATTGCGGATCCAGCGTCAGGGAGATCACGCAGGCGCCCCGGCGACGGGCATGTTCTGCCGCCCGCACCGTTTCCTTGGTGGTGCCCGTCTGGGAGCACAGAATTACAATGGCATCGCTGTTGAGGCGACGCGGGTCGCGTGTGACGAACTCCTCGCCATTATAGACATCAGAGGTCAGCAGTCCCGAATGGCGATCCAGCAAATACTTGCCCGGATGCATGATTGACAGCGATCCGCCGCAGGCAACCAGAAACACATGCGAAAAATCCCGCTGCGCAAGCGCATTCAGGGTTTCAGCAATATCGGTAGGAAGTTGTTTGGGCATTCTATTCCTCTTTTCAGCGTCTTGAAGAGCCTGGCTGCGCCGATCGGCAGCCGTTCCGGTCCAGTGCAACATTTCCCGGTACCAACCCCGCGATACATTGACAGTTCTACTTTAGTGTGCGAACGTTCTCACATCTTGTCAATTGGGAAAATAAGAATGATCAAAATCGCGGCGATGGGCGATAATGTCGTCGATTGTTACATTTCGCGTCGGGAAATGTTTCCAGGCGGTAACTGTGTCAATGTCGCTATCCATATGAGCCGTTTTGGGGCCGAGGCGGCCTATATCGGTGTGGTTGCCGCAGATGCGGCCGGAAGGGTCATTCAGGCCGCACTGCGCGACGAGGACGTCGATACTTCGCATCTGCGCATGGAGGGCACAGGCAAGACGGCCTATTGCATCATTGGTCATCGCGGTAACAATGATCGCTATTTCATCCGCTTTGATCTCGGAGTGTCGATGTTTGAGCCGAGCGCCGCCGATATTCAGTTTGCGCGCCGGTTCGATGCCGTCCATATCGGTCAGTCGAGCGGCCTTGACGGCTGGCTGGATGCCATTGCGCCGCAACGTCTGTCCTATGATTTCTCCACCCGTCGCGACGTGGAACACTATCGACGCATCGGCCCGAAATGCTTTCTGGCCGCTGTTTCGGGCGGTGAGCTTTCGCCGGACGAGATTACGGCGACCATTGCCTGCCTGCGCGAGAGCGGCGCGGATTGGGTGCTGGTCACCCGCGGCACCAAGGGCGCAGTTCTTGCCAGTGCGCAAGGGGTTTTCCATACCGAAGCAACGCCGATTGTGGCGGTTGACACGTTAGGCGCTGGTGACAGTTTCATCGCCCGCACCCTTTATGGCCTGGTGAAAGGCGAGGCGCCCGCAACATTGCTACAGGCGGCGTCACGCGTTGCTGCGGCGACATGTGGCCAATATGGTGGTACAGGTCATGCCGCGCCGATTGATCTCGGCGAGCCTATAGCCGAGTTGCAGGATTGAGCTCGCTGCGCATGTCTTTTCGAGGTTAAGACCGGCCAGATCAACCGGGATGGCGGGCGAGCGAACAACGGGGCTGCCATTCGGCATGCAGCACGATATCCTGCTGCGCGCGATCGGCGCTATCGAGCCGCTCCAGGACCAGACGGGCCGCGGCTTCGCCAACCTCGAGCAGCGGCTGCCGGATTGCCGTCAGTTTAGGGGTAAAGAACGACATCCAGTCCAGATCGTCGAAGCAGACCACGGACAGTTGCTGCGGAATGGAAATATCGAGTTCGCTGATTGCCAGCATGGCGCCGGCTGACATCAATCCATCGGTGGTAAACAGCGCTGAAGGCGGGGTTTCCCGGGTCAGCAACGCGATGGCGTGCTGGCGGGCAATATCGATCGAATAGCTGCCCACCTGGCCAACGAGGCTCGGATCAAAGGCGATCCCGGCTTCCTCATGCGCTTCGATATAGCCGAGCAGACGTTGCCAGCTCGGATAAAGCGATGAAATATCGATTTTCTTGTGCTGGCGGTCGTGAAGAAATGCGTTGAGATTCTTGTAGCGGCCATGCTCGAGTTCCGCCAGTACGCCAATCCGACTGTGGCCGTCGAGAATCATTTGGGTCACTGCGGCGTGGGCGGCCTGGCGGCCATTGACGGTCACCGAATCCGCCTTCAATCCCTTCACGCGGCGATCGATCTGAACCACCGGACAGCCGCTGGCAACGACATCGTGCAAGTGCTGCGCCTTGAGAATATCACAGGGCGCAATGATGATGCCGTCGGCCTGCTTTTCGCGCAGAAGATCCACTGCCTCCAGCTCACGATCGATCGATTCATCGCTGTTGGTGACGATCAAGCCAAAGCCGCGCGCACGAACCACATCGGAAATACCGCGCAGAATACTGGCGTAAAACGGGCTTTGCATGTCGCCCGCGACAACGCCTATGGTCTTGCTGCGCCCGGTGATAAGACTGCGTGCCAGCAGATTGGGGCGATAGCCCAACATATCAGCGGATTTCTTCACCTTGTCGCGGATTTCTTCGCTGGTATAGCCATAGCCGCCCAAGACACGTCCGGCGGTCGCGGTGCTGACGCCGGCCAGGCGCGCTACATCGGCAATGGTCGTCTTGTCGGCGCGTCGTTCACTCATGTCTGCGCGTTCCTTCCAAGCAGTTCCACGCTGCTCAATACCTGTACCGTTTCATAGGCGATGATGGGCCTGATCTCAACTTTCAACTTGACGGATGCGTTCAATCAATGGCTATATTGTGAGAACGTTCGCATATCATTCTCAGCAACGCAAGTAGAAGACGAGCCTCGCACGGGGATAAAGTTCCAATCAAAGGGGAGATAAATGACCAATCGTCGCAAAACCGCATCCCGGCGCATGATGGTAGCGCTGGCGGCGCTGGCCACGGCCGCCAGCATCACCTCGGTGCATGCCGCACCGATCAAGGCACTACAGGACGCTGTGCCGGAGAATTACAGGAAGGGCGTCAAGATTGCTGCCTTCAATGACTGGCCACCGGACGAGTTTGTCGAAGACGGCGTCCTGAAAGGCTGGAGCATCGACATGGCCAAAGCCATGTCGGAACGCATTGGCGTACCATTCGAATTTACCGCAACCAGTTTCGACGCCATCATTCCGGGACTGGCCAGCAAGCGTTTTGACGCCGGATTTTCTTCCTTCGGTGTGACGCCGGAACGGCTTGATTCGCTTGATTTCATTCCTCAGCGCAAGGAAGGTACCGCCTATGCCTTCTTGAAAGGCAAAGACTTTTCCATCAAGTCGGAAAAAGATCTGTGCGGCCAGAGCGTTGCAGTGATGACAGGCGCCTGGGACTACCAATATCTGAAGGAAAAGAGCGCGGAATTGTGCGAATCCGCCGGTGAGAAGCCGATTAACCTGCAGCAATTCACCACCCAGAACGCCGCCGAACTGGCTGTGTCCTCGGGGCGTGTTGAGATGGTGGCGGCCGGATCGGCAAAAATGCACTATATGGCCAAGATTACGGGGCGCTTCAGCGTATCTGAACTGGTCAGCAATCCGGTCTTCAACGGCATTGGCGTGCGCAAGGGTGATGCGCTTGGGCCAGTTTTCCGTGATGCCATCCAGTCCATGATCGATGACGGCTCCTACAAGGAAATCATGGCAAAGTGGGGCGTTGATGGCGCCGGCACCCTGGAAAAGGCGGTGCTGGTTACTAAGGACAATCCGGAGCCAAAATAGTCAGGGCCGATTGAAGGAGAACGCCTGTCAGCCGGCGGCGGTGCGAATACAGCCGCGGTCCATTACGCAAGGGCCGGCCCGGAACACGGGCCGGCGGGTTTGGTAAGTTCGAATACGAATTTCGCTAAACACGATACGGTAGTCTGGAGTAAATCATGGCAAGAACAGCAAAGACGGTCGCGCACCGGCCGGATATACATAGTGTCAAACCGATACCCGTGCGCCATCCGTCTCGATGGATCACCGGCGCCGTGCTCATTCTGATCGCATTGAGTTTTGCCAATATGCTGGCGACCAATGAGAACCTGCAATGGAACATTGTTGTGCGCTACATGTTTCATCCCGACATTCTCGCTGGCTTGGCGCGCACGCTGTTCCTGACTTTTGCCGCAATGATCTTCGGTTTTGCAATCGGCATCATACTGGCCGTGATGCGCCTTTCGGCCAATCCGGTGCTGCAATGGGCAAGCTGGCTGTGGATATGGTTCTTTCGCGGCGTTCCACCCCTGGTTCAGCTGATTTTCTGGTACAATCTGGCGCTTCTGGTTCCCAATCTGACCATTGGCATCCCGTTCGGGCCGACCTTGTGGTCCTGGGACATGAACACGCTGATCACGCCGATGAGTGCAGCACTGCTTGGCCTGTCCTTTACAGAAAGCGCCTATGCCGCCGAAACCATCCGCGCTGGCATCCAGGCGATCAATCCGGGCCAGACCGAGGCCGCCGCGACACTTGGCATGACGCGGTTTCAGATCATGAAGCGCATCGTGCTGCCGCAGGCAATCCGTATTATCATTCCGCCGATCGGCAATGACACCATTTCAATGCTGAAATTCACGTCGCTGGTCAGCGTGCTTGCCTTGCCCGATCTGCTCTATTCGGCGCAGATGATTTATTCGCGCACATATCAGACCATTCCGCTGCTGATCGTGGCTACGATCTGGTATCTCATCCTGTCAACCGCCCTGACTATCATCGAACACCATATCGAGAACCACCTGAAATCCCGGCAGATCACCTGTTCCGCGTCATTCCTGTCCAGACTGCTCCCCTTCAAATTTGCGCTTGGATATCAAAAATGAGTGAAACGCCCGCGAGCTTGCCACTGTTGCAGGTGGAAAGACTGACCAAATCTTTTGGCAATCACCGGGTGCTCGACGGCATCGATATGACGGTGGAAAAGGGGGACGTGACCTGCATTGTCGGCCCATCCGGCTCCGGCAAAAGCACATTGCTGCGCTGCCTGAACTATCTCGAAGTGCCGGATTCCGGTGCCGTGTTGCTCGAAGGCGAGCCGATCGGCATGCGTTGGCAGGGTGAGCGGCTTTATACGATGTCCTTCAACGAACTGGCACGCCAGCGCCAGAAAATGGGCATGGTGTTCCAGGGCTTCCATCTCTTCCCCCATAAGACCGTGGTGGAAAACATCATCGAGGCGCCTATGATCGTACGCAAGATAGGTCGCCAGTCGGCCACCGCCGCGGCGATGAAGCTGCTGGAAAAAGTCGGCCTTACCGAGCGCGCGAATTATTATCCCGACCAGCTCTCCGGTGGGCAGCAGCAACGCGTGGCGATTGCCCGTTCATTGGCGATGCAGCCTCGGCTGATGCTTTTTGATGAACCCACATCAGCTCTTGATCCGGAACTGGTCGGTGAGGTTCTGGCGGTGATGCGCCAGTTGGCCGAAGATGGCGTGACCATGATTGTCGTCACGCATGAAATGAACTTCGCTCGCGAAGTCGCCGACCTTCTGATTTTCATGGATGGTGGCGTGATTGTTGAATCCGGCCCGCCTAAAAAGGTTATGGGCAATCCACAACATCCGCGTACTAAAAGTTTTTTGAAGCGCGTGGCGTGACAGGAACGAATGATGATAATTCTCAATGCACAGCAAACCGAAGCCGCGCTCGATTATCCGGGATTGATCGAAGCCTTGCGTCAAGCGCATGCGAGCGGCAAACGACCGCAAAGCGACACTACCGTGCTTCAGGATCGGAAAAGCGCAGACAACCAGTTTGTGTCCCTGGTAGCTTGGCTCGAAGGGGAGGCGGTTGCCGTCAAGCTGGTCGGTGTTTTCCCTGCGAATGTCAAACTTCCTGTGGCCCAACCTTCGATCCAGGGCACGGTAACGCTGTTCAGCGGTCAGACCGGCGAAGCACTCATGGTCTGTGATGGCGCCATTGAAACCTTCAAGAAGACGGCGGCAGATTCGGCACTTGGCGCCAGCCTGCTGGCGCGCAAGGACGCCCGTACCTTGCTGGTGGTTGGTGCCGGGGGGCTAGCGCCCCATGTGGTGGAGGCTCATTGCGCCAGCCGACCGTCGATCGATCAAGTCTTTATCTGGAACCGCAACTTCGACAGGGCGGAAAAACTTGCCAGCCGAATTGACATTGCCGGCGTCAACATCGTTGCCGTGGAGGATCTCGATAACACAGTCTCGAAGGCGGAAGTGATATCGTGTGTCACCATGTCGACCAGTCCGCTGGTTAAGGGAAAACTCCTCAAAGAGGGCGCTCATGTTGATCTGATCGGTGCCTATATGCCAGACATGCGTGAAGCCGATGATGACGTGTTCCGTCGTGCCGGACGGGTATTTGTCGATACGCGCCATTGCTGTGATGGTTCGGGTGAACTCGGAATTCCGCTCGCTACAGGACTTATCAACCATGAGCAAATCGAAGCTGATCTGATTGAGCTATGTCAGGGAAAACATCCAGGCCGCAGCGACGACCGCCAGATCACCGTCTACAAAAATGTTGGCGGCGGGCATCTCGATCTGTTTACCGCGCAATACCTGTACAGCACTCTTTAAGAGGGATGCCACGTTCAACAAGCACGGTATTGAACACCGGATGGCTGTGAAGACCCGTTGTTGACTGGCAATCAGCGCATTGCAAGATTGATTGAAGTGCCATGTTATTTGCCTTGTTCCAGCTCCCAGCGTGTTGCGCGCGGGTAAGCTAGATGTATGTGAGACCTTTGATGGATCGTGTTCAAAACTATCGACTTGAAAGTGACCTAGAATTGTTTTTTGAAACAGGTATCCTTTGCGTCTTTATCGGGAATAGACAGGGCTTCTAAAGCTCTGGAATATTCTCCTTAAATATTACTTGGATGCGTGGCGGATGGGAGTCAAAAGGTTGACCTCTGATGCTGCTCGTCAAAATGGCCAAAGCCTCTCGCGCTTCCACTCGCGGGTTTTGGTCAATGACGGCGTCCATGGCGCCGAATATCCAGACGCCGCGCGTCGATCCCGAAGAGCAGCGCCGGCTTGCCGAGATCGAGGCGGCGCGGCAGGCGAAACTCTTCACCGATAGCCGTGGAGAGCGGACTGCCGGTAATCCGCAGGTCGCATCCACTACGGCGGCGACGGCAACAGGTTCGGGCATAGATTCCGCGACCGGTCTCGCTCTTGCGGCCGAAACCCCGCCGCTCGATTCCGGTTCGGCGCAGAACATGCAGGATCGCAAACTTGCCTTCGTCAACGCCGATAACGACCACCGCACCGTCAGCGCTGACCGCGTGCAGGAAAAGGCGTCGCCCTATATCGTGCAGGCCGGAACCGTGATCGCCGCCGCGCTGATTACCGGCATCAAGTCCGATCTTCCCGGCCAGATCATCGCGCAGGTCACGGAACACGTTTATGACAGCCCGACCGGGAGCCACCTGCTGATCCCGCAAGGCTCCCGCCTGATCGGTCAGTATGACAGCCAGGTCGCGTTCGGTCAGTCCCGCGTATTGCTGGTATGGAACCGGCTCATCATGCCGGACGGTACATCCATCGTGCTCGAACGCCTTCAGGGGCTGATCCGCAAGGCTACTCCGGTCTGGAGGATGGCGTCGATTACCATTGGGGCCAATTGTTCAGGGCCGCGGCCCTCTCGACGCTGCTTGATATCGGCACGGAAATCGGTTCCAGCAATGACGAGGCCGAGATTGCCAAGGCGATCCGCGAAAGCGCGCAGGATACCGCATCCGACGTCGGCCAGCAGATCGTGCGACGCCGGCTCAACATCCAGCCGACGCTCACCATCCGGCCGGGCTTCCTGGTGCGCGTGATCGTCCAGCGGGATTTACAGATGCAGATATATGGCGCGGCGAAGGAGCCGACATGACCAAGCTGAAACTCTCCGCGATTCCTGACGATAAGCCGGTCAAGATCACCGTCGAGCTTCCGGCAGAGGTGTTTCAGGATTGCAGGCTTCGCCGTTTGACTGTAGCAGTTTCGATAACGTGCTGTCTGCCAGTGGAATTTGCACTTAACCGTTGTACAGGCGCTCTTTCACCTTTTATGAATATCGGCGTGAATTCACCTTACAGATATCAGGCTGTCTGCGATTGCCTGGGTACTATTTCCAGCTGTGAAATGACACCCGCCAGCATGTGGCGAGGGCTAACCTTATCGGGCATGATGTTTAAGTTTGCGTACAGCATTCGCTATAATTAGAGTCGACTTTTGAAATATTATACAAAGCTTTAATAAATTATAGCGCCGTGCTTTCGAATGAGCGTGCGACGCTGTTAGCAAAACAGAGCCGACGGATCAATCCATGAGATAACGCCATTTCACCATGCGTTCGCCCAGATCGATCATCTCGCCGTCGACGCTGAAGCGGCCATCGCCCTTATGGTGGATCAGCCGCTTTTCTTGCCGTGTGTTATCCACCCATATGCGCTGGACCTCCAGCACAAGCAGATTATAGCGTTGCGACCATCCATCATCCGCGATGCGGCATTCGAGATTGGCCCAGCATTCGCCCACCAGCGGCGCGTTCACGGTTTTTGCAGCGACGGGTGTGAGGCCGAAACGCTCGAATTTATCGAGCGTTTCGCCTGAACAATTGCCGATATCCACCACCTTTTCCGCCAGATCGACAGTCGGCACGGCCAGCACGCATTCACGGCTTTCTAAAAGCGCCTGATGGCTGTAATCCCACGGACCGATGATGGCGCCGACCAATGCCGGATCGTGGCTTATCATCATGTGAAAGCCCATGGTCATCAGGTTAGCGGAACCATCCGTCCCGCGCGTGGATACAAGCAGGATTGGGCCGGATTCGAGAATGCGATAGGCCTGTTCAGCCGGAAATTCGTCAAACATGATACAGATCCATCGTGAATTTGATGGCCCGCCGCAAGCCATGCCTGCGGAGGGCCTTATTCATGCGGTTATTCGTCGAAGTCGGTGGCGTCTGACGCGCCACGCCATGCATCGATGTCCTTGCGCACGGCTTCCATCTTCTGTTCGGCCAGCATATTGGCGATCTTGCCCGCAAACAGATGCACCGGCGGTTCGGCCACGCTTGCCGCCTGCAGGACCAGCGTCGCCACTTTTTCGGGATCGCCCGCCTGCTTGCCGTCCAACTCGTTGAGATGCAGATCGAGCGAAGCCTGAGCTTCAGTATAATCGTCGATGGAGCGCTCGGCCACGACGAGACTGTCCTTCGACAGGAACCCCGTGCGCACCGGGCCGGGATAGACGACCGTCGCCTTGATGCCCAGTTCTGAAAGTTCGGCGGCAAGGGTTTCGGTCAGACCGGCAAGCGCGAATTTGCTCGCGACATAACTGCCCCATCCGGCATAACCACCCTGAAAGCCGACGATGGATGCCACATTGAAGATATGGCCGCTACGCTGCCTGCGCAGATGCGTCAATGAATGGCGCAGCACATGCAGGGGCGCGAAGACGTTGACGTCGAAATTGCGGCGCAGTTCGGCGTCGCTCAGCGCCTCCACAGCGCCCTGTTGACCATAGCCGGCATTGTTGACCACGCGGTCGATGCGACCGAAACTGGCGATGGTCTTGTCGATGGCGGCTTTCACGCTTGCCTCGCTGACGAGATCGACTTCCAGTGCCAGAAATTGCGCGCTGTCGTCGCCAAATGCCTGCCGCAGGCTTTCGAGCGTGCGCGAGGTGGCGGCCACGCTATCGCCTTTGGCCATGGCCTGCCGTGCCAGAGAAAGGCCGATGCCGCGCGCAGCCCCCGTGATGAACCAGACCTTGTTTTGAGTTTGTTGCTGCATGAATGGATACTCCTGTTGTTTGTTGATTATTGAATGGCCACGCTCATCCCGCCATCGGCCATGACGATGGCACCCACTATGTAGCTTGCGCGGTCCGAGGCGAGGAAAGCGACGACTTCAGCGATTTCCTCAGGGGAAGCAGCGCGACCGATCGGTGCTTTGCGGCCATGTTCGGCAAGATAGGCGCGGCCATCTGGCTGGATTGCATTCGTGATATTGGTCACTGCATCACCTGAGCCGACCGCATTGACGCGGATGCCGTGGCCGATGGCCTCAAGCGCCAACGTGCGGGTGAGTTGCGCCAGCGCGCCCTTGGATGCCGCATAGGCGGCAATGCCGGGAAAGGACTGGAAGCAGGCATAGGAGCCAATATTGACGATTGCCCCGCGTCGGGCAGGCATCATCGCCCGCATGGCTTCACGCGAAAACAAGAAGGCACCAGTCGCGTTGACCGCAAGCACCTGGTTCCACTCATCAAGGCTCATCTCGGCCAAGGGCCGGTTGATGATGATACCGGCATTGTTAACCAGAATATCCAGTTGCCCGAATTCTGAAAGCGCTGTATCCACCGCACGTGCCGCGCTCGCTTCCTGCGCGACGTCCGCAACCAGTGGCACGATGCTGTCGCGGGCGAGGGCCTTGACATTATCGCTACGGCCGACCGCCACGATACGTGCGCCTTGAGCGTGAAGAAGCTCGACTGTCGCAAGGCCGATGCCGCTGGCGGCACCGGTGACGATAGCGACCCTGCCTGCAAAGGGCAGGTCGTGTTGGGGTGATGTTGTCATTGTCTGTGACATGATAGTCCTTGTCGATTGGGATTTGTCGCTCAAAAGGGGCTGGCAGTGGGACGCACGATGATTTCGCTGACATCCACGTCGTCCGGTTGCGAGATCGCATAGGCGATTGCCTGCGCCACCGCCTGCGGGGGCAGGGCAACACGGCGAAATTCCTCCATGGCGGCGCGCGCCGTTTCATCAGTGATGTGATCCGCCAGTTCAGATTGCACGACACCGGGACTGATGACGCTCACCCGAATCTGGTCGGTTTCCTGACGCAGACCATCTGAAATGGCGCGTACTGCAAACTTGCTTGCACAATAGACTGCGGCAGTGGGCGAGACGGCATGCGCGCCGATTGAAGCGATGTTGATGATGTGCCCTTTGCCCTCTGCATGCATGACCGGCAGGACGGCTGCAATGCCGTGCAAGACCCCCTTTATATTGACGTCGATCATGCGGTTCCATTCATCGACTTTTAGCGCCGCCAGAGGGGAAAGCGGCATGACGCCGGCATTGTTGATCAGCACGTCGATTTGCCCATGCCGTTCGCGCGCGAAATCAACCATGCGCTGAAGGCCTTCAAGCCGTGTGACGTCGAGTTCCACGGTGTCAACCTCACAGCCTTCGGCCCGCAATTCTTTCTGCAATACTGCAAGACGTTCGGTGCGACGCGCACCTATGACGAGATGATGGCCCATTCGGGCCAGATGGCGGGCGGTGGCTTCGCCAATGCCGCTGCTGGCACCAGTCAAAAGAATGACTTTGGCATCTGGTGATATATCCATGTTTTTTCCTCCTTTCCCGCGGCAGTCGCATGCGGCACCGCAGAGGGTGTTTGAACGAGAAAGAAGTTAGTTAGGCGGTGCGGAGCGAGCTAGACCGAAGCCTCTTGCATCATTGCCTAAAACTATTTCTTTTGATGCCTATTGCAGATAATATGCGTGTTATTGTATCCATTTTGTATGGATAACCGGCACATAAATACGAGAGAATTCAAGTCGGATACCTCGCGGCAAGCCGAGATGGCGTCGCTGATCCGGCAGCTTGCTCCGCATGAGGGTCATACGAAATCGCTGCTCGATGGCGTGCGCCTGATGCGGGCGGATCATCCGCTGGGCCGCACGCCGGTGCTTTATGAGCCCAGCATCGTGATCGTCTGTCAGGGGCACAAACGCGGCTATCTGGCCAATCAGGTCTATCATTACGATGCACAGCATTATCTGGTGCTTTCCGTCCCGCTGCCTTTCTCGACAGAGACGGAAGCCAGCCCCGAAGAGCCTTTGCTGGCTGTCTCCGTTCGTCTCGACATGACCGCCGTGGCCGATCTGATCATCGAGGTCGATCAACAGGCCACCAGTCCGGCAAGCCCGCCCGCCGGCATCGTTTCCACGCCATTGGACGCCACACTGGCCGATACGACGGTGCGGCTGCTTCGCGCATTGTGTTCGCCGCTGGAAGCAAGGGTGCTGGGGCCTGCCATCGTGCGGGAATTGTGTTTCCGCGTTCTGGTGGGCGGGCAGGGCGGTGCGATCCGGGCCGCCTTGGCAAGCCATGGCAATTTCGGACGCATCGCGCGTGTTCTGCGGCGCATTCATAGCGATTACGCGCAGCAGCTCGATGTGAGCTCGCTGGCAAGTGAAGCAGGCCTTAGCACTCCCGCGTTCCATGCCCATTTCAAGGCGGTTACAGCAACTTCACCCATTCAATATATCAAGTCGGTTCGCCTGCATCAGGCGCGCCTTATGATGATCCGTGACGATGTAACGGCTGCGGGCGCTGCGGCACGGGTCGGCTATGAAAGCGCGTCACAGTTCAACCGCGAGTTCAAACGGCTTTTCGGTCGCAGTCCCGGAGAAGAGGCGCGCGAGATGCGCTCCGCATTCGCGCTTATGGCACCCGCGCAACTGGAAGCCGTAGCGGCTACCCATTGACCGAAAGATTCAGGCAGGCGGCGAAAGTCAATCTATCTCTCCATCAAGGCACTGCCGCAGCAGTCCTGCGGCATATCGCGTGGTGGGAGGTGTTTTCGTGAACAATATCCGGTAGATCACCGGTGCCACGACTCGGTCGAGCAGGGTTTCCGCGTCGGGCGGGGTTGCGCCTTGCCGGACACCGCGAGCAATGATGCTGGCGAGGTTGCGCAGGATACATTCCGTGCATTGGCCCGCACGTTCGGTCGAGCTTCCGGCCAGCGCTTCACGCAGCAATTCGCGTCCGGGGCCGGAACTCATTTCATCGACGAATTGTTCAAGCCAAAGGCCAAGGTCGCTTTGCCAGTTACCGCTATCCGGCGGCAGGGCATCAGCCTGAAACTGCCGCACGGCGACATCGGCCAGCAATTGTGAAAGATCACCCCAACGGCGGTAGATGGTCGAGGGCGTGACGCCTGCGCGGGCCGCGATCATCGGCACGGTGATCTCGGATGCGGCCTTTTCCTGCCGCAGTGTTTCCACGGCTTCCAGAACGGCGGCCTGTATCCGCGCCGCGCGGCCTCCCGGTCGGCTGATTGGGGCAGGGGCTGTATCTGTTTGATCTCTCAAGGACAATTCAAGGTCTTCCACGGTATGGCATGACGCATCAAACGCCACTAACGCAAATAATTTGCTTTAGTGGTCAATTTGCGCTACAAACGCAACAAATTCGCTTTTAGCATGGAATCGCTGACATGACCACCCTTTGTAACGAGACGCGGGGTGGGGCGGAAAGATCATCCGCCCTTGCTTTGCACGGCCTCACCATCATTCTGTTTTTCGCGGCATCGAGCATGACGACGCCGCTCTTTCCGCTTCATCAGGCAAGCTGGGGCATTTCGGCCTTTCTGATCAGCGTGATTTTCGCGGTCTATGTCGGCACGCTGCTCGTCTCGCTGTTGTTTCTGGGGGCTTTATCCAACCATTATGGCCGACGGCCTGTCATCGTGGCGGCGCTCGCGGTGGAATGCGCAGCACTTGTCATGTTCCTCGTTGCGGACGGCGGAAGCTGGCTCGTGGCGGCGCGTCTGGTTCAGGGCTTTGCCACAGGCATCGCGACCACGGCGGTTGCGGCAGCGCTTCTGGATGTCGATCACAAGGCGGGTGCGGTGATCAACAGCTTAGCGCCTATGGTCGGCATGGCATTGGGCGCGATCGGGGCGGGTGTACTGATTCAGTTCGCGCCGTTGCCCTTGCGGCTGGTCTATGCGCTGACCTTGGGGCTTTCCCTGATCCAGATCCTGCGCACCTTGCTTTCAGCGGAGACTTTCCGGAATCGAACCAGCAAAGGCTTGTCCCTGCGGCCAAAGGTCGAGATTCCGACCGAGGTGCGGGGAATGTTTCTCCGCATCATCCCGCTGAATGTCGCCGTCTGGGGATTGGGCGCGCTGTTCCTGTCGCTGTTGCCCGGACTTCTGCATGAAATGGCGACAGGACCGTCGATGGCGTGGCTGAGTGGCGCTGCGGTCGGAATTCTGACTCTGGCGGGTGCAGGTGCCGTCATGCTGTTCCGCGACCGTTCGGCTGCAAGCGCTCGCAACTGGGCCGGGCTGACGATTATTGCCGGAACCGGGATCGTCCTGCTTGGTGCGCTTTTTCACAGCCCTGTCTTGCTTCTGCTTGGTTCACTGCCGACAGGCATCGGCTTTGGCGCCGGGTTCCTTGGCGTATTGCGCGGTCTGGTGGCGCGTGCAAGGCCCGAAGAACGCGCCGGCCTGATCTCGTCCTTCTACATTGCCAGCTATCTGCCGAACGCGCTTCTGGCGATGATCGCCGGATATGCCGCAGGCCAGATTGGTGTTTTCGATACTGTGCTGGGGTTTGGCGCATTCATCATCCTTATGGCGGGTCTATCCCTGACCATAAATGTGAATGAGCCAAATTGAACGGTATGGCGCGGCCTAACTGAAAGAACGCCTCAGTCCCTCTATGAAGCTTCGGGTGCGGATCGAAAGGTGACGCCTGCTGGGATAAATCGCATGGATGGCGACTTCGTTCATTGCGGTTTCCGGCAGGATTTCCACCAGATTGCCGTGCTCGATGTCTTTTTCAATGATGAATGAAGGCAGAAGCGCGATCCCAAGGCCCGCGAGCGCGGCCACACGGATCGCGTCGCCGCTGTCAAAGCGGGCATGGGCACCGCCATGGATCGTGACGGGCTGCCCGTCTTCGCCGGGCAGGCTCCATACCGTTGATGTCGAGCCTAATCCATAGACCAGCCGCTTGTGATGCGCCAGATCGGTGACGCTGGCCGGTATGCCCTGTTTGAGGAGATATTCGGGCGAAGCGTAAATTCCGAGCCGCGCCCGGTCGATCACCTGCGTGATATACTGCCCGTTCGGCGCGACCGACCCGACCCGGATCGCAAGGTCGAACCCTTCCTCGACAAGATCGACCAGCCGGTCGGTGAAGCTCACTTCCACGGCCAGATCGGGTGCGGTTTCGAGATAGGTTGCAAGGTAGGGAATGATTTTCGCCTTCCCGTAGCCTTCGGAGACCGTCAGGCGCAGTGTGCCGTGCGGTCGAAGCTGATTCTGACGAATGCTCGCCCCGGCTTCGGCAAGGTCTTCGAGCAGTTGCAGGCTACGAAAATGCACAGGCGGCCCTCAACGGCTGGATCGAGGCCGCGGGTCCCGTGGTAGAAAAGATTCACGGCACGTCAGAAGCCAGTTGGGCGCAAGTCCGTACTGATTATATGAGCGGTCTTGGCCACCTGTTTCCCGCGCTTAAAGACGTTTCCTATGGAACCGCCACGCTGGATTCCGTGCCGACGATGAGGGCTGTTCCTGAAGGCTCGGAACCTCAACGGGTCTTGCTCTATATCCACGGTGGTGGCTATGTTCATGGCGGTGTCGAGGGCTATCGTGGTCTGACTGGACGATTGGCCAAGGCCTTGAATGCGAAGATCTATGCACCCGATTATCGTCAGGCACCGGAATTTCCGTTTCCAACCCCGATTGATGATGTGTTTGCCGCCTATCGCGCGATTCTCTCATCGGACGTTGATCCGAAAAATCTCGTTCTTGCGGGCGATTCCGCTGGTGGCGCTATGGTCGTCACCATGATGCGCAAGGCCCGCGATGCGGGGATCGCATTGCCTGCGGCAGGTGTCGCCTTTTCGCCCTGGGCCAATCTGACCCATAGCGGGCGGTCAGCCACCGTGCGCGATGGGATCGATCCGCTTTGCAGCGTGGAATTCCTGAACAAGCTAGCGCGCATGTTCCTCGCCGGTGAATTGCCGACACATCCTGATGCCTCTCCAGTCTTCGCCGATGTTCACGATCTGGCGCCGGTGCTGATCCAGATCGGCGAAAACGAGGTCATGCTTAGCGATGCGATCCGTCTTGCGTCCAATCTGGGCGAGGCACGGGTGCGCACGTCGCTCGAAGTCTGGCCGGGCATGTCCATGTCTGGCATCTGCTGGCCGGTCTCCTGCCTGAAGCGGATCAAGCGATCCTCAATGCCGTCCGGTTTCTTGATGATGCGCTAACTTCAAAGGCCCGTACAGGGCTTTAATCCGCGATTGGTGAAACATCTGGTAGCGCTGGCCGTTCGACGGATTAGCTGCGGATTTTGCCGTGCATTCTTCGATACTTGAGCGCCTCGCCCTTGCCGATCAGACAGGTCCAGCGTCTTCAGCGCTTCGATGATCTCGTCATATGAGACGGCCTTATCGGTTCCAGGATAAAGGCGAAGGGTCGGACTGGAATCGATGGCAAAGATGTCAGATGCCCACGACGCAAGAATGGCGCGTTTCTCGTCTATGTCGATATCGTCGGCTGCAAGAACGTCTCGGGGATGACCGAAATGTTGGGCCGGATGATGCAGATGCTCGGCGCTAATTGCTGCTGGTTTCTCCGGAATCGAATTTTGCAATCTTTCCTTTCTCATAGGTTGACCCCCCTTTTGATGCCAAGTGGATGGTTTCGGTTGCATGTGGCGCAGGTCGTTAGTGCGCCTGGTGATCGAACACGCCTCGCGCGGCCTCGACCATTGTTTTTAGATGGCTCGGTTCGCGAACACCTTGCCTGTATAATTCCACAGTGATGGCCGCCATCCGCTCCGCTTCCTCAGTTTCCTTGGTAACTCCAGCTCTCGATCGAATGTCATCGAAAACCCTCTGACAGACAACAAGGTCTCTAGAATAGAGTGGTTGGGGTGAGCGCTTGATTGTAGTCTGAACCATGTTTCATCTCCTCATTGGAGGCTCGCCCCCAGCGGAGGCGAGCCAAAGACAATCGCTTAGAAATCCATGCCGGCGCTAGCCGGCAGGGCTGGAGTGGCTTCCTTTTTGGGCTTCTCCGCGATCATCGCTTCCGTTGTCACCAGAAGACCGGCAACCGAGGCTGCGTCCTGCAGCGCAGTGCGCACAACCTTGACCGGATCGATGACACCCTGAGCATAAAGATCACCATATTCGCCGGTCTGGGCGTTCCAGCCATAGGAGAAGTCGGTTTTTTCACGCAGTTTGCCGACAATGATCGAACCTTCGGCACCGGCATTTTCGGCGATCTGGCGAACAGGTGCTTCAATCGCCCGTCGCACGATCTCGACGCCGACACGCTGATCGTCGTTCGCGATCGGAAGGCCCTCGAGCGCCTTAACGGCACGCAGGAGAGCGACACCGCCACCCGGGAGAATGCCTTCCTCTACCGCGGCGCGGGTCGCATGCAGCGCATCGTCGACGCGGTCCTTTTTCTCCTTCACTTCGACTTCCGTCGAGCCACCGACGCGGATGACGGCAACGCCCCCGGCAAGCTTGGCAAGACGTTCCTGTAGCTTTTCGCGGTCGTAGTCGGAGGTTGTCTCCTCGATCTGAGCCCGAATCTGGGCAACGCGGCCATCGATTTCCGCCTTGGAACCGACGCCATCGATAATGGTGGTGTTCTCCTTCTCGATCGCCACTCTCTTCGCCCGGCCGAGCATGTTGAGGGTGACGTTTTCCAACTTGATGCCGAGGTCTTCCGAGATCACGGTTCCTCCCGTCAGGATGGCGATGTCTTCCAGCATGGCCTTGCGGCGGTCGCCGAAGCCAGGAGCCTTGACGGCAGCGATCTTGAGGCCGCCACGCAGCTTGTTGACGACGAGCGTTGCAAGAGCTTCCCCTTCGACGTCTTCAGCGATGATGACGAGCGGTTTGCCGGACTGGACCACGGCTTCGAGAACCGGCAGCATCGCCTGCAGGTTCGACAACTTCTTCTCATGGATCAGGATATAGGGATCTTCCAGTTCCACCCGCATCTTGTCTTGGTTGGTGACGAAGTAGGGGCTGAGATAGCCGCGATCGAACTGCATGCCTTCGACGACTTCGAGTTCGGTTTCAGCGGTCTTGGCTTCTTCGACCGTTATCACACCTTCGTTGCCGACTTTCTCCATCGCCTCGGCAAGATAACGACCGATCTCCGTATCCCCGTTGGCGGAGATGGTACCAACTTGAGCAATTTCGGAATTGCTGGTGATCTTGCGGGCGTTGGTCTTCAACTCCTTGACAACCGCATCGACGGCGAGATCGATGCCACGCTTCAGGTCCATCGGATTCATGCCGGAGGCGACGGCTTTGGCGCCTTCCTTAACGATGGCCTGGGCAAGCACGGTCGCGGTTGTCGTGCCGTCGCCGGCGAGATCGTTCGTCTTCGATGCCACTTCGCGCAGCATCTGGGCGCCCATGTTCTCGAACTTGTCTTCCAGTTCAATTTCCTTGGCGACGGAAACGCCGTCCTTGGTTATACGAGGGGCACCGAAGGACTTGTCGATCACGACATTGCGGCCCTTTGGACCGAGCGTGACCTTCACGGCATTGGCCAGTACGTCGACTCCCCGCAGCATGCGTTCACGGGCATCGGTGTGGAACTTGACTTCTTTCGCAGCCATTTTCTCTAACTCCTCAATAGGCAGCTATTTGACTGATGGGTTGGATTGACGGGTTATCGCCTCAGGCAGCTTTTTTCTGCTCTGCCTGGGTTTCGATGATGCCCATGACATCGCTTTCCTTCATGATCAGCAGGTCTTCGCCGTTGATCTTGATCTCGGTGCCGGACCATTTGCCGAACAGGATGCGGTCGCCGGCCTTGACGTCGAGCGCCTGGATCTGGCCGGCATCGTTGCGCGCGCCGGGACCTACGGCGATGACTTCGCCTTCCTGCGGCTTTTCCTTGGCGGTGTCGGGAATGATGATGCCGCCCTTGGTCTTTTCTTCGGATTCGACCCGGCGGACGAGAATGCGATCATGAAGCGGTCGGAACGACATGTTTTCCTCCGTTGAGCAAAAATGATGACGTTGTTCCCTCTGGCCGGACCGAATGATCGGTCCAGGCGGGTGCAAAACCTCAAGTCGAGCATTTTGCGCAAAATGATCTGGTTTTGAGATTTTTCGATTTCAAGAGGGAGAAACGAAAAAATTAGCACTCGTCTTCTGATGCTACTAACATACTGGAAAGGAACAATAAACGGCGCGATTGCGTCTAAAAATCCGTTGATGGTCGTGAAATTTTGCGACACACTTCACAGTGTCATGAAACGGAGATGAAGCATGCAATTCTCATCGGATCTGGAACGTCAGCTCAATGGCTACGGCCTCACCACCGCGCACATCCTCTATCGCATTCCTGATTTCGAATCCGTGCTGCAGACCTATGTCTGGCAGGACTACGATCTGGCACCCGATTTTCCTGAGATGCACAGGTTCCTGGATTTCTGGCAGTCCAGGCTTGAAGGCCCGCTCCATTCTGTCCGCTATACGCATCAGTGCTTGATCGGACCGAATGAATGGCGCCGCGTCGAAGGCGAGTTCAAGCTTCACTGAGGTTTTGAACAGAAATTTCCTCTATCCTAGCTCTGTCGTGACCGAGGCTTGATGAGATCGGTCAATATCCCACGTCTGTTCAGAGTGAGACCGGATAGGGAAGAGAAGAGAAGAGAAGATAAAACTCATCAAAGACCTCAGCATCAAGGAACGCGAAGAGGTCTTTGCCGCCGTCGCGCGTGTCCTGCAGGGGGCCGCTTGCGAGGCTTATGTCGAAGGCAGCCGCCATTAGACGCACGCTTTCCCACTTCGATCGGGTGTCTATTGGCATTTGGGAAATCGGGAAGATCGGTGCGTCGGTGGCTTCGGGAACAGATTTGCAGGCGACAGGTCACGTCGTGGTGAGCGATCCGCAAAAAAATCTCTTTTATTGACGAACAAAACATGAACATGTATCTTCGCTCACATGGTGAAAAAGAGCCTTCAGGATAAACTTGCCATCCTATCGGATGCGGCAAAATACGATGCATCTTGTGCGTCAAGCGGTGGCGAGAAGCGCGATGCAAGCAAGGGCGGTGTCGGATCGTCGGGAGGCGCAGGGATTTGCCATGCTTACACTCCGGATGGGCGCTGTATCAGCCTGCTGAAAATTCTTATGACCAACTTCTGCATCTTCGACTGTGCCTATTGCATAAACCGGGTCAGCTCGAACGTGGAACGGGCGCGGTTCTCAGTCGAGGAAGTTGTCTCACTCACGCTGGAATTTTATCGACGCAATTACATCGAGGGCCTGTTCTTGTCCTCGGGCATCATCAAGTCCCCCGACCAGACCATGTCCGATATGGTACGCATCGCGCGGACATTGCGGGAGGGTCACGGCTTCCGCGGCTATATCCATCTCAAGACGATTCCCGATGCAAGTCCGGACTTGATCCGGGAGGCCGGGCTTTGGGCTGATCGGCTATCGATTAATGTCGAATTGCCGGAGGACGCAAGTGTGCGCAAATTCGCTCCGGAAAAACGCCCTGAAACGATCCGTGGTGCGATGGCACAAGTGCGGCTGGAAGGCGAGGCGGCAAAAGATAAGACCCATACCGGGCGTAAGCCGCGCCGGTTTGCACCGGCCGGGCAAAGTACGCAGATGATCATCGGCGCGGATGGGGCAGACGATGTGACCATCCTCAAAATGTCGACACGGCTTTACAGTGGTTACAAGCTGCGACGGGTTTATTATTCAGCATTCTCCCCGATCCCGGACGCCTCCGCAGCTCTGCCCTTGATCCAGCCTCCTCTACTGCGTGAACACCGCCTATATCAGGCAGATTGGCTTTTGCGTTTTTATGGTTTCACTGCCGAGGAAATCGCTACCGGCATGAAGGCTGGTCATCTTGATCTGGAACTGGACCCAAAACTTGCCTGGGCCATACAGCACCGTGGCCTGTTCCCTCTGGATGTAAACCGTGCAAGCCGTGAATTGCTGCTGCGTGTTCCTGGATTTGGCACCCGCACGGTGGATCGCATAATCGTTGCGCGCCAGAACGGCGGTTTAAGATACGAAGATCTGGTGCGGATAGGTGCCAACATGAACAAGGCACGCCCTTTTATCATGACACCTGGCTGGTCGCCGGGGCGGCTCATCGACAACGTCGATTTACGCGCTCGATGTGCACCTCCCGCTGAGCAACTGCGGCTATTATGATCTATTCCGTTAAACTACCCGACGGCGGCACCTTCGATGCGTGGCGTGAGATGGCGCGCATCGCGATATCACATGGTATCGAGCCAAATGATATCGATTGGAGCGGAGCAGACGGATTGTTTGATGGGGCGTCGCTGCCCAATGCGCCTGGTGAGCATAAGGCAAGCGTTACGCAGGGGTTTTTGAAGCTTGCGCATTCGGTTATCTGGCATTCTAATCCGGAACGGTTCGGACTGCTCTATCAGGCGTTGTGGCGGCTTGACCGAAACGCGGGAGAACCTTTAAGCCATGCGGACCCGCTTGGGCGGCGGCTGCATCTCATGGCAAAATCGGTTGGTCGTGATATCCACAAGATGCATGCTTTCGTACGGTTTCGCGAATTACCTGAGACTGGATTGCGTCGTCGCTTTGCTGCTTGGTTTGAGCCGGAGCATAATATAGTCGAGCCGGGTAGTTCCTTTTTCGCAAAGCGTTTCGCGGATATGGACTGGGTGATCGCCACGCCAAGGCTTACAGCTCGATTTGAAGCCGGCAGACTTAGCTACCATCCAGGCGGTTCACGCCCTGACTTATCGGAAGATGCCACCGAAACGCTTTGGGGCACCTATTTCGCGAACATCTTCAATCCGGCACGGGTAAAGTTGAATGCGATGCGCGCGGAAATGCCTAAGAAGTATTGGAAGAACCTACCCGAAACGCGCCTGATTCCAGATATGTTACGAGATGCCGAGTCGCGAGTGGAGCGAATGCGCGCGGCCGCAGAAACGTCACCAGCGGCTGGCGCAGTCGCGATTTCGACCCGTTATCGCGCTGCGATGCCGCAAACGCCCGAGTTCCCTCAGACAATGGTCGAAGCGCGAGCGGCTGCCGGACATTGTCGGCGATGTGGATTATGCGAGGCCGCAACCCAGACTGTTTGGGGTGAGGGGCCCGAAGACGCTGAGCTCATGATTGTAGGAGAACAGCCGGGTGATCGTGAGGATCTGGAAGGTCGACCGTTCGTAGGTCCGGCAGGTCACCTCTTGCGTGAAGCCATGGTTGCAGCAGGAGCAGAAGTCAGGCAGACATGGCTGACCAATGCAGTTAAGCACTTCAAGTTCATGCCGCGTGGCAAGCGCCGCCTGCATCAAAATCCTGACCGGCAGGAAATTCTGCATTGTCGCTGGTGGCTGGGGCTCGAATTGGCTTTCATCCGTCCACGCATGGTGGTTGCGTTGGGGGCCTCTGCGGCGTTCGCTCTGACGGATAACAACGCTCCTCTTACTTCGCGACGCGGTCAGGCTGAAATCGGGTTACATGGTGGACCGGTGCTGATCTCCTGGCATCCATCCTATATCTTGCGGTTAAACGACAGTGTCGCGAGAGAACGTGCAAGGCGTGAATTGATCGAAGATATAATCCAGGCCGCTCGCATGGGCGTATCTGTCTGACCCGTCAATGTTTCAGCTTCGATCAGGAGAGATCAATAAAAGGAAGCCGCCGGCGCGTTTGGTGTTTTAGTTCACTGACAGCAGTGGCCATTGCTGCTCCAATGTCGGCACTTGCCGTAATTCCCTGCACGAAGGGCTGGTCGTGCATCAGATACGGCAGCGCGCCGAACGCAATCTTGCCACATGCAATGTCCGGTACCAGCAGAGTGTAGTCGTCTGAGACCTCCGGAATATCCTCTCCGACCGAAACGAGTTGCCGGCGCAGTGACGGAAACGGCAAATCCTTCGTCTTGAGTGGCTTCTGGCCTCGGGCGTCGATGAACACGTCGAATGTCCGTACTTCCGAGCCGATGGCGATGACGGTGTGATCGTTCCTTACCTCCATGTCGTAATCGTGCCCTAGTTCGAGGACGTCTATCAGGCCGGCCTTGCGCAGCGCCAGTAGCCTGCGGATCGATTCCGACGGGATTGCAGCATAGTTGTCGACGAAGACCTTGCAGAGTCCTGTATCGAACCGCTTGCGGTCCTCTTCATTGAGACGCGGAATAATCTCCTGAACGACCTCGTGCAGCCGAAGGATTGCATAGCGCCAGGGGACGGTATGCTTCTCCCGCTTGTTGCGCTCGACTTCTTTGAGATTGTATTCTGCCCAGCGGAACGCATCGTGGTTTTGGCGGTCGGCAAAGTAGGCATCAGCGAAGCTGTCAGCGTTGAGTTCCGAAAGCGAAACACGCTCGCTCCAGGCCGGATCGGCGTCCTCGATTTCGCGCGCGACCAAGGCAAATATCCTGTCAAGCAAGCCACTGGCACCGCTCTCGATCTCCCTGTTGATCGCCTGCTCCGTGGCAATCTGCAAGGGCTCGTAAGGGATCGGGCAATAAAAATCCGCTTCTGGCAGGATGCCTGAACGGGACATAAGCGTTATCGCCAGACCTTTACTGTCCGGGTCAAGGTCGAAGCGCAGGTTTTCGTCTTCTTCCTCGATAAAGCTTCCATGTTGGGCAACGACCGCCATTGCTGCGTCGATGGCGCTGAGCGATGTCCCCATAATGCCCACTTTACACGCTGGTATCCTGGCTTCGATCAGTCCAGACCAGGGGCTGGGAAAATAACTGCGCGTTGCTTCGTCGCCGTCGGGCCAGACGTGGCCGGTGGCGATGACGACGAGATCGAGGAGTTTCGAATCGAGCTTCCCCTCAGTCCAGAGTTTGACACCATCGGCCGTGGCTTCGATATCCGTGACCTCGCAGGATTCGTGCACTTCGACTTCAAAGTTTTTTCGACGCGCTGCCTCGACAAGAGCCAGAAACTGATCCCGGAAATATTCGCCCAGCAGAATGCGAGGCAGGAATTGTCGATCGTGAAGACCTTCCTTGTCGACCCGGTATCGAGCGAGACGCGTCTCGTCCTGCTTGCGCAGCCAGTCCAGATAGGTCGAGGTAATCGGCGGAATCTCGATGCTGGCGATGTTGGCCAGCATCATCCGGCTGTTCTCATCGTCATTATAAGGCATGCCTACGCCAGCTTCATCTTCCTTCTCGTAGATCGAGATGGACATTGGCTCTGCGAATTTGAGCAGCGAAAAGAAAGTGTAGATCCCGGTCGGACCGGTGCCGACAATAGCAATGTTCTTCATGGGCGATTACCAATTTCTCCACATTCCAATACGCGTGGTAAACGGCCCAGCTGGGCCGGCCCGCTTGTGTTTGCAGTTCGAACATCTCTTCACATCAGTTGTATGCTGCGAGATCAGAGCTTGACGGCATTTTCCCGCGCCCACAACCGGAGCTTGCGGCAGGATGTAACAAATTCCGACGCTCCCTTTTCATTGTCCAGCGAGATTAGTCCCTCATCCATATCGGGTTCAATGCCCGCCTTTGCCAGTAGCGGCATCGCGCCTGCGGTAAACCCGATAAACTTACAATGGGCAAAGGCGTCGGCAACGAAATCCCGCGCCGCGGCTTCTCTGGTCAATCGATCAGCTGCCTCGTCGGACAGTACAAGTGCGACAGCGTCGAACAAGACGGATGGACCGCCATCGATCATATGATCGGCCTCTATCCAGTCGCCGCTGGAGGCCTCGAAACCTCCGACCGTCGGCGCAACCAGTTCCACCATTGCGCCTTCCTTCTCCGCGGCGTGCCGGATACCCTTGAGCACCTGCGCATCAGTGCCATTGGCAACAAGCACGCCGATCTTTCTGCCGTTGAAGCTGCCGGGTCCGTTCTCAATAATGCTGAGTGCAGGAGACGGAGCAAGATCGTCACGTACGGGCACCATCGCATCCGCAGCTTTCGGCATCTTGCGGATGCCAAGCTTGCCGGCGACCGCTTCCGCAAGGTTGGCATCGATGTTGAGCAGATTAGACACAATACGCTCGCGGATCACAGGCGTTTCCACCTTCGACAGTTCGAAGGTCAGCGCCATCGCTATATGCTTCTGCTCCGTCTCGGTCTGGCTCAGGTAGAACTGGCGCGCCTGGCTGTAATGGTCGGCAAAGCTTTCCGCCCGAAGGCGAACCTTCTGCCCATCTTCCTGCGAGGCCGCCTTCTGGAGATCACGCCAGCTTCCGGCATGACGGTCGATGCAAGCGATGCTCTGATTGCCGCTCTGGCAGCGGGCGCGGGCATTGGAATGTGCGCAACATTCGTCACGGCACCTTATGTGACCCGCGGCGAACTGGTGCCGGTGCTCTCGGACTTTGCTGTCGAGCGCCATAATATTACGGCGCTGTGGCCAGAAAGCCGACGCGCAAATCCTGCTGTCCGCGCGTTTCTCTCGATGCTTCAAGAGGCACTTTGAGAAAAATGATTGAAGCGGGAAAAGGCAGTCATTGGCGGCGGCAGATCTCGGACACGGATTGGCCCGACCAAGATGGCTGGGAAAAAACGGATAGCCATGAGAACTATATCTACTCCATATCCCTCCATGGCACTTCAAATTAGTGCAATTGTCGCATTGCAAATTGGGATGGTTGTTTTGCCTGTCTGCTTTTGGCCGACGAAGCCACGAAGGCGGCCCTGTCCAAGCGCGCCATGCTTCGGTGGTAGACCAGATTATCCGGCTCCTCCGGCTTTAGAGCATCTTCAGCACATTCCGACGCCTTGGGGCCGGTGGACATCATCAGCCAGTAGACCGAGTTTGCCGCATGCCCCTCTCCAAGCCAGATCTGCGGCATCAGACAGCGGCACTCGTGACTGATTCCTCGAGCTTGCCGACAAGCTCTTGTATTTCCAACCCATCCAGGGTCTCCTTCTCCAGCAGGCGGCGGGCGGTGCGCTCGAGCATGTCCCGGCGTTCCGCCAGCAGGCCGACGGTCCGCTCGAACGTCTCGTCGACGATCCGGCGCACCTCCTTGTCGACGGCGGCGGCCGTCTCGTCGGAATAGGTGCGTTCCTGCGGGCCATAATATGGCTGGTCGGTGGCGAGGAACGAGCGCCGGTCCTTCTCCAGTGCGATATGGCCGAGCCTCTCCGACATGCCGTAGCGCGTGACGATGGCACGGGCGATGTCGGTGACCTTGGCGAGGTCGTCCGCGGCGCCGGTGGACAGATGGCCGAACACGATCTTTTCCGCCGCGCGGCCGCCGAGGAGCACCGCCATCTTGTTCTCCAGTTCCTCCAGCGTCATCAGGAAACGGTCCTCCGTCGGCCGCTGGATGGTGTAGCCCAGCGCGCCGATACCGCGCGGGATGATCGAGACCTTGTGGACCGGATCGACGCCCGGCAGCGCCATGGCCACGAGCGCGTGGCCCATCTCGTGATAGGCGACGATCTCGCGCTCCTTCGGGTTGAGCAGCCGGTTGCGCTTTTCGAGACCCGCCACGATGCGCTCCACCGCATTGTTGAAATCCTCCATCGTCACCGCGCCGGCCTTGCGGCGGGTGGCAAGCAGCGTCGCCTCGTTGACGAGATTGGCGAGGTCCGCGCCGGTGAAGCCGGGGGTCAGCGCCGCGATCTTTTCCGGCTCGACGTCCGGCGCGAGCTTCGCCTTCTTCAGTCGCACGTTCAGGATCTGCACGCGGCCTTTTCTGTTCGGGCGGTCGACGAGAACCTGCCGGTCGAAGCGGCCGGCGCGCAGGAGCGCCGGGTCGAGGATTTCCGGCCGGTTCGTGGCGGCGAGCAGCACGAGGCCGGTCGAGGGATCGAAGCCGTCCAGCTCGACAAGGAGCTGGTTGAGCGTCTACTCCTTCTCATCGTGGCCGCCGGCCATGGGGCCGATGCCGCGGGCGCGACCGAGCGCGTCCAGCTCGTCGATGAAGATGATGGCCGGCGCCTTGGCCCGGGCCTGCTCGAAGAGGTCGCGCACGCGCGCTGCGCCGACGCCGACGAACATTTCCACGAACTCGGAGCCCGAGATGGAGAAGAACGGCACGCCGGCCTCGCCCGCCACGGCCCTTGCCAGCAGCGTCTTGCCGGTGCCCGGCGGGCCGACCAACAGCACGCCCTTTGGCATGCGCCCGCCCAGCCGGCCGTAGCCCTGCGGATCCTTGAGGAAGTCGACGATCTCCTTCAACTCGTCCTTGGCCTCGTCGACGCCGGCCACGTCCTTGAAGGTGACGCCGGTGTCAGACTGGACGTAGACCTTCGCCTTCGACTTGCCGATCTGCATGAGCCCGCCGCCGATGCCGCCCCCCATGCGCTTCAGCGCGAACATCCAGATGCTGACGATAAGGAGGACTGGCACGATCCAGGACAGCAGGTCGCGCAGGAAGGTGCTTTCGATCTGACCGGTGACCACCACGCCGCGCTCCTGAAGCTGACGTGCGAGGTCGGGCTCGACGCGGGTGGTGATGAACATTGGCCGGCCGTCGACCGGCTGCTTGAAGGTTCCCTGGATGAAGCGGTCGGATACCGCCACCTCCGCTATCCTGCCCTCGTCAAGGTAGGTCTCGAACTGGCTGTAGGGAATCTGCGTCACCTGGGTGGCGGTGGTGAAGAAATACTGGAACGCCATCAGGAGGAAGAAGGCGGCGATCCAGTACCAGATGTTGAACTGCGTTTTCTTGTTCATTTCCATTGTGGCCGCTCCCGGTTATCTCACGACCAGCAGAAGGCGGCCGCCATCGCGAAACAGTTCCAGCGCTAGGATGGCACGCTGGCGCGCGATCGCGCTGCGCAAATCAGCCAAGGAAGAAACAGGCGACCGGTTGACCGCAACGATCAAGTCGCCCGCTCGAAGGCCAGCACGCGCAGCCGGACTGCTCGGCGTGATGCTTTCAATCAAAATGCCTGGGGCGCCGGCTTGCCGCGCCTCGTTAACGGAAGCGGCGCGCATGTGCGCGCCATCGAGCGGGGTGCCGGATAGATCGGCGGATGCACCAGTTTCTGAAGCGATCTTAGCGCTGACGACCCGCTCGCTACTACCACGCTTGATTGTAAAGCTGATCGTGCTGCCGACTGGCGTGAGGCCGATGCGGTTTCTCAGGTCTGTCGCGCCCTGAACAGCACGCCCGCCGATCGCGGTGACCACATCGCCCACCTGCAAGCCGGCGCGCTGTGCCGGAGAGCCGGGCTCGATGCTGACGATCACAGCTCCGCGCAGTTCGCCAAGCTTGAGCGCCTCCGCGATATCCGGCGTAAGGTCCTGGATACCGACGCCCAGCCTGCCGCGCCGCACTTCACCGTGTTCGATCAACTGCTTCATGACGGTTACGGCCATGTTACTAGGCACCGCGAAGCCGATGCCGATGTTGCCACCCGCAGGCGTAAGGATCGCCGTATTGATGCCGACTAGCGTGCCGTCTAGGGTCACCAGGGCACCGCCGGAATTGCCCGGATTGATTGAGGCGTCAGTCTGAATGAAGTCCTCGTAGCCGTCATTGCTGATGCCGCTGCGACCGAGCGCGCTGACAATACCGGAGGTTACCGTTTGTCCCAGGCCGAAGGGGTTCCCGATCGCGACCACATAGTCGCCGACCTTGAGGCGATCCGAATCGCCGACCTCCTACGCGACGAGATTTCTCCTCTTGACCTTGAGCAGCGCGATGTCCGCTGCTTGATCGGAGCCGACAAGCTCGGCACGCAGGCGTTGCCCGTCCTTCAGTGTGACCGTGATCGTGCGAGCATTGGCCACCACGTGATGATTGGTCAGCACATGACCTTTGGCCGCGTCGACGATCACCCCGGAACCGGCGCTCATGCGCTGTTGCGGAGGCGGCGCATGCGGAAGATCAAAGAAGCGTCGGAAGTAAGGATCGTTGTAGAGTGGATTTGATGCCCCAGGTGTTTCTGAGACAACCGAGATGTTGACGACAGCCGGCGTCACCCGTTCCAGCACGGGGGCAAGGGTGGGAAGCTCTCCCGCAACGCCCGGCACGGCCTGCCCGATTGTCGCGCACGGCAGCCCCGCGAAGGCGAGGATGGCGCATAATGTGATGATGGGCGGACGCAGGGCTATGAGATTCCTGAACATGAGCGATCTCCGTTTGGCCAGTCTGTTGGCTCCTCTGTTCCGCCTGAGGTTAGACGGAGAGTGCAAGAAAATGGCCCGGCGCGTGCCGGGCCACGTTGCAAAATCATGCTGTCGAAAGAGGTCGGTTTGTCGTGGACCACAGGCTGACCGCAGCGAGCACGGCGACGACGAGGCCGGCGACCACATGCACCCACATCGCGGCTGGGAGGGCAGAGAAGCCCAGTGCCCAAGGCGCGATTACGGACCAAAGGCCGAGCGCCACGTTGGTCCATTCCTCGACCTGATGGAATGTGTAGAGCGCAGCGACCGCGATCAGCGTCACGGCAGCACCGACGATCCAGGCATTCCATGCGGCATAGGTTTCAGCCGCATAGCCGAGATACCAGGGCGAGAGCAGAAGACCGAGACCGGCAATGATGTTGACGACATCGAAAGCCGTCCGGTTATAGGAAGACAAAGACTTCAGCATCGTTCATTCCTCCGTGTCGGTTTGCTTGCCTCTTCAATGAACCGTCTTTCGCGAACGGGAGGCGGGTGCGGCGGCGCCTCCGACACCGCCATCACGAAGCTTGGAAGCCGGATCGGGCGGAGGCAAAAGCTGCCTTTCATCCGCCCCAGGCAGAAACGGTGCGAGTTCATCCCGCGTGAACACGCCCGCTGCGATCTCGTGCAGGGCAAGATCGCCCACGCTGCGATCGACTGCGTCGAGCCTCGGTTCCGCGCCCCGGGCGAGCGCCCGGATGCGGGAGGCAGCGGCAAGCGTTAGCGCGAACCGGTTCGGCAGAACCTTCTGGCAATCGAAAACGACATGCGTATCCATCGCCGCACCTCATGCTGCCTTTCGTGTGTCTGAATCATCCCGATCATCCGCAACCTCGCGTTCAAGCGCGAGCAGCGCCTGCTCGACCTCGTAGAGCCGCGACGGCCGGTCGTTCTCGGGCATGCCTTCGTTGGTGGCCTGGTCGATCAGGTACTCGGTCCAGGCCCAGTTCATCAGAATCGCGCGCTTCGCCTCTAGCGTTAGCTTCGGATCGCTGATCACCTTCATGGGCGTCGTCCAGCTTTCAGGACCGGACGGGTCGTTGCGGTTCACCGCGCCGTCGAGCGCACGCCCGTAGGTCTCCTGAAGGGCGGCGAGCCCGAGCCGGTCGAGGGTCGCGTCCGAGAAGGCGTGGGTTGATTTTCCTACATACGCCTGCTTCTCATCGGCGCGCTGGCTGCGGCCATTGCCTGTCTTCTGCCGGGGCGGTGTCTGGACCATATAGGTCAGACCCTGTCGCTCGGCATAGCGGATGGCCGATTGCAATGTCGGGAAGCTCAGCTCGACCTGGGTCAGCGTATCGTCGCCGCCCGTGTAGCCCATCAGCGGCTCAATGAAGGGCGCGGTGCGCCGCTCGAACACAAGTCGCCAGCCCTTCGTGCGGGCCTTGCCGGAGGTCGTCACCGCGCGGGACGGCTTGTAGATACGCGCAACCGCGCCATCCGGGAAGACCGAGCGCCCCATCGAAAGGGGCTTGTGCCGGTTGTCGTTCGACGGCCACTCTTGCGGAATTGAATTTCCAGTTGATCTGTTGATCTGTCTCGTCATCTCCATTGTTCATCCCTCCCTCTCTGGCGAAGGATGCAGCCGACGGCGGCCAGATGGCCCGCCGCCGGCGCCTGCCATGCGTCAGCTCTTGATGGCGATGCGCTTCACCTGCGACTGCGCCTTTTCGCTCTTGGGCAAGGTCACGGTCAGCACGCCGTTTTTGAACCGCGCGTCGACCTGGTCGTCCTTGACCTCGTAGCCGAGCGGGATGCGACGCTCGAAGCGGCCATAGAAGCGCTCGGAGAACTGTCGGTCCTTGTCCTCCGTCTCGGAGCGCTTCTCGCCCCGCAGCGTCAGCACGCCGTCGTCGAGCAGGACCTCGATGTCCTTCTCTTCGAGGCCCGGCACCTCAGCTGTCACCTTGATTTCCTTCTCGCCGTCGGAGATCTCCACGCTCGGCCAGCCGCCGCTGAAGGCGGAAGCTCCCACGATAGAGGGCAGGTTCGAGCCGACGCCGCGGAAGACGTCGTCGAACAGCCTGTTTACCTCGCGATGCAGCGAAAGGAACGGATCACGATCGCCATCGCGCAAGACACTGGGAACCTGATTGCCGCTGCTGCGGCCCCAGGGGATCAGATCACGGACACTCATTATTCTTCTCCTTTCTGTTCGTTCGATTGACAATGCTTTCCGTCGGCGCCCGGAAGTGCCCGGCACCTTGCGCGAATTACGCTGAGAGAGCTACCTCAGGCGGCCTGCTTGTCGGCCTCGATCTGCCTGGTCTCGACCTTGGGCAGTGCCTCGCCGGCCGCGATCTGGATCTTGCGCGGCTTCATCTCTTCGGGAATCTCACGCTTGAGATCAATCGTCAGCAGACCATTGACGAGGCTAGCGCCCACGACCTTCACGTGGTCGGCCAGTTCAAAGCGACGCTGGAATGTGCGCGCGGCAATTCCGCGATGCAGATACTGGCTGTTATCCTCGCCAGCCTTCTGACCGGACACCACGAGCATGTTCTGCTCCTGGGTGATGGTCAGTTCGTCTTGCGAGAAGCCGGCCACCGCCATGGTGATGCGGTAGTCGTCCTCGCCGGTCTTGGCTATGTCATAAGGCGGCCAGTTGTCGATGGTCTCGACACGGCTCGCAGCTTCGAGCGCGTTCAGCATTCGGTCGAAGCCGATGCTCGACCGGAACAGGGGAGTAAAATCGAAAGTGGTTCTCATAGCCACATCCTCCTTGTGAAGCAACATGGGTACAAGTTTCTATTTCCGTCAGCGATGTCATTCATCGTTCGACGGGCCAGACCCCGATGGGCGTCCGGCGACTGCGATTTAGGTTTGGCAATTTGCCTGTTCAAGAGGTCGCCGAGCGCACCTTAACACTTTTTTTCTGTGACCGCGCCGCTTATCTAATAGCCAGGTGAATGATCGGGATAGCACCCGAAATGCAGGAGGTAACTAAATGACGCTGGATGAAATTAGTTCTGTCCTGGGCCCGGTAGACTCCAGTCTTGTTGCGGAAATCAACCGAACCGGCGCGTCAGCGGCTGAACTCGCCGAAGCTTGGGCCTGATTTAATGCTGACGAAGCGTTGGCCAACGAGGGACGATCACTGCCGTCAGGAAGAGTCGCAGAGCTTGTTGGAATCCTGGAAGTGGCAGAATTGGCCGAGGATACCTACGGGGGGAAGGGCGCCGGAAGTTGATAATCTCCTTCGCGATCAGCGCTCGCTGTTTAACTGGGCTACGAGGTTTTTATTCGGCGCCTTTGAAGGCACTGTTACCTTAACCTAAGTGTAAACATCAGTTGCGATAACGGGTGATGACCGAACCTCGTTCTTCGCTTTACCGCCGCCATCGTTATCCATCTGAGATTATTGCAGAGGCGGTGTGGTTGTATTTCCGCTTTCCGCTAAGCTTTCGCATGGTTGAAGACATGCTGGCTTATCGTGGCATCTTCGTCACATATAAGACCGTGTACGAATGGGCGGAGAAATTCGCACGTGCTTATGCCAGTAATATCCGTCGCCGCACACCGCGGCTTGGCGATAAATGGCACCTGGATGAATGTGTAATATCTATCAAAAGTGAGCATCACATTCTTTGGCGAGCAGTTGATCAGGATGGTTTTGTTTTGGATGTTCTGGTCCAGAAACGCCGTAATACCAAGGCCGCCAAGCGCTTCATGCGCAAGCTTCTCTCTGCACAGGGCTGTGCACCCCGGATCATGGTCACCGATAAACTACGATCATATGGCGCTGCCAAACGAACGATGGGACTTAGCGTTTGCGATCATCGCCAGCATAAGGGTTTGAACAATCGGGCAGAGAATTCGCATCAGCCGATCCGACGACGAGAGCGGGTTATGAAGCGCTTTAAATCGGCGCGACATGTGCAAAATTTCACGTCGATACATGATCCGATCTACAACCTAAATTATTTCCCCGGAAACCAATTCAATGCCGCCGATCATCGTGAGTTACGACAAGCCGCCACTGACATGTGGCGCGAAATCACGTGCCTGAAATCCGCATGACAGATGCGCCAAAGAATACGTTACGTCTGCACTCTCGTTAAAGTAACAGTGCCATCTGCAGATGTGATGAAACCCGGTCCGCCTCCATCAGCGGGCAGACCTCCATCTCCTTGTGCGCCGGATCCTCCGGCCCCGTCTGCGCCCCAATTGCCGGAGTCCTGTTGCGTTACGCCATTATTATCGATGTGACTGGAACCGCCCCCTTGGCCATTGCCGACCCCTCCGTCGCCGCTGCGCCCGGGGACACCAAGGCCGCCTGGCGCACCACAGCCCGTAAAATCGCTCGGGCTACATATGCCAGCCCAGGATGGTGTGACCCCACCTGGACTAATAAGCAATACCTGTATGGGGAGGAGGGCAATGAGAAAAACGTTGGGAACAAATGCAGTTGAAGCAAACCAAAATGATTTTCGAGCACGCGGTAAAACCTGGTTTTGCGAAGATCTGGTTTTAGAAAAATTATGCCCCATTACTGGCCCCCTGTTTCGCAGTTAGCTACTACGTTGCAGCTTTATATATCAGCAACGACTTCATTGCCAACCGACCACATAAACAATGCAATATAAACAAGGATAGGACTTGATCATTAAAGTAGATGCATAGCTCTCTGGCGATTAAGCTGCGATGGAGGACTGGGTTTCTCGCGCTAATAGCCTCTACGCCTGTCCGCCGTGCCATTTGGAGATATTGCAATAGTCGAACCTCTCTGCGTATTGGTCGCCGTTGAGCGTTGGTTGCACTACGATGTTTAAGACAAGCCGGAAACCGGGCGGAAAGGCGTTGGCGAAACTGACGCCATTTCACAAGGAAAACCTCTGAGCATGACCAAACGCCCGACACGTTTAAATCTGTTACCTCTCTCCATCTGGGATCAAATGTTTAACTAACAGATGGTCGACACTTCGTTGACGAGCCAGTCGCGAAAAAGCTGCAGCGCCTGGTTGGTGGCAATGTTTTCTTGGGAGCATATAAACTTGTAGGATTCCTCGGGCTCGAAATAGCGCTCGGACACAATACACAGGCTTCCGCGCTCCACGTCGTTTTTGACCAGAGGTCGATGAGAAAAACCGATGCCCTGTCCGGAACGAGCAGCCGCCAACAATGTGTGTTGGTCGTCAAAAAAGAGGTTTGAATTGGCGGTTAGATCATCAAATCCGTGGTGGGATATCCATCTTTTCCAGTCCTTTACGTCCCGATAATGCAAGCGAGGAATGCCAGGGTCCACGAGAAGATCTTCTGGATTTGCCACATTGGCCAGAAGTAAGGGACTGCAGACAGGTACCAGTTTTTCTTTTAGAAGTTCGATGTTGTACATGCCTGCTGGCGGATGCAGACAATATTTTATCTGTGCGTCTTCTGTATCCTGAGCGATGGAATCTATGTCGATATTATTCAGGTGAAGCTGGATGCCTGGATTTTGCTTCAAGAAGCCAGCAATCCTGCTCGCGATCACTTCCATTGCGAAAAAAGGACCGGCGCGAACCCGGAGGATTTTGGTCTTGTTGTCCTGTCCGATCAGCGTCGCAACTGCGCCGATTTCATCAAATGCGCGAGCACAAACCTCCAGCAGCAGCGCGCCTTCTGCGGTAACGGATACACCGCGCGAGCCGCGAATAAGCAACTGACAACCCAACGACTGTTCCAGGAGTTTGATTTGATGGCTCACAGCGCCCTGACTGACTGCAAGCTCTTCTGCGGCGGCAGTGAAGCTTTGGCAATGTGAAACGGCCTCAAAAGCCCTTAAGGCTTTCAAGCTTGGGAGTTTTCGCCGCTTCGCCCTTGAAGTCATATCGTCATGAATTTTTCTAATACCATTGAATAGTTCTTTTGCATTGATCGACCCACGGCACAAGCATAATCGTCAATAAACAAAAAACGCCCTTGGGTATCATTTGGTTCTGGTCTCGCACTTCAGAGAGCATCTCAGATGTACCGGACAACGGCGTATAAAAGGAGAACGAAACGTGCTTACGCAAGCTAAAATGGGAATTGTTGCTGCTCTTGTTGCCGTATGTGGCGCGCTTCCGGCCCACGCTGAAGAAATCCGCATGGGAGCTGAAGGTGCTTATGCCCCCTTCAATTATCTGGACCCGAGCGGGCAGCTCAAAGGCTTTGATATCGACGTCGGCAATGCGATCTGTGAGAAGCTGAAAGCTGATTGCGTATGGAGCGCTAACGAGTGGAGCGGGATTATTCCGGCGCTTCAGTCAAAGAAGTTCGACATCATGGCTTCGTCAATGGCTATTACTGAATCGCGTATGCAGCAGGTCAGCTTCTCCGATCCCTATTATTACAACACCATGCGGTTTGTTGCTTTGAAGGAGCTTGGCCTCAAGGATGTGACGCCGGAAAGTGCCAAGGGAAAGGTCATAGGCACCCAGACAGGCTCTATCGCATTCGATGCTTTGCAGCGCTTTTTCCCCAATAATGAGGTGAAGCTCTATCCGACACTTGAAGAAGCCTTCCTGGATATCGAGAATGGCCGCATTGACCTCTTGCTGGAATCCAAGTTCGCTCTCAGCGATTGGATTAAGAAGGGTGCAGATTGCTGCGAATTTGTCGGCAACGAGTTCCTTCTGGATGGAACTCTGGGTGCCGGAATGGCCTTCCGCAAGGATGACGTTGAACTGCGAACGCGCGTCAACAAGGCGCTTGCGGAGATCATCCGAGACGGTAGCTACGACAAGATCAGTGCCAGGTACTTTGATTTCGACATCAGGGAAAAGCCGAAATTCGCGAGTGAAATCTTCGCGAAGTAGTTTGCTCCCATTGCCACCCAGAGTACCTGATTTGAGACACCACATCAGATCAGGTGCTCACTGCGTGTGGCATTGTCAGGTCAGCCATTTCGTTTCGACCAACACAGAGTGGTCTTCGCCGACAAAAGAAAGGTCCATCCGTGTCCTATCGCGTTGCGATCATTGAACTCATCAATGAAAGTAATACCTTCACGCAAAATCGCACGAGCATCAGTGATTTTCGGGCGTCGCATTATTTCAAGGGCGATGAGATTCCAGCCAATTTCCGAGGCACCGGCTCAGAGGTCGGTGGCGCGATAAAGGTTGCGGACGAAAAGAGCTGGACGCCTGTTTATATCACCGCAGCCCATGCGGAACCTAACGGACCGGTGCTTGAAACTGCGCGTCAGGAAATCACCGGCGAGTGCCTGCGGCGGCTGAAGGAAGCCGGACCTTTTGACGGCATATTTGTTGCTCTGCATGGTGCCATGGTGACGGAGACCGATCAGGATGGCGACAGCCAGTTCCTTCGGGAGATCCGGTCGGTGGTTGGTTACGCTGTGCCGATCGCCATCACCCTGGACCTTCACGCGAACATTTTTGATGAATTGGCTGATCTGGCGCAGATCGCAGTTTCATTCCGGACTTATCCTCATATCGATATGAGTGAGGTCGGAGTAGAGGCCTGTTCGTTGCTGGATCAAGCCATGAAAGGGGAAATCGAACCTGCGCTGGCCATTGGGCGCCCACCAATGCTTCTTGGTTGTGATGATGGTCGCACAACAGATAACGGTCCCATGTGCCGCCTGCTCGAAAGTGCATACGGTGAGATGCAACAACCGGGAATCCTTAATGTGGCGGTCAATGCCGGTTTTACCGATGCTGATGTCTGGGCGGCGGGCCCGAGTGTGATCGTCACCTTCGACTGTAAACGCGTTAGCCGACAAACCGCTTGCGATGTCGCGGACAAGATGTGCGATGAAATCTGGGCTTATAAGGATCAGTGGTCGCAGCCGATACCTCTCGATGAATGTATTCGGCAATTGAAGGAGGCCCGAGGGGCCGAAGGCACGATTGTCGTCGCTGATTTTTCCGATAATCCCGGTTCGGGGGCCTATAGCGATTGCACTGCGCTCATTGCAGCGATGCTTCAGGCAGGTGTGACCAATGCTGCCGCAGGCGCGATTCTCGACCCCGAAGCGGTGGCGGAGATTGCAGCCAAGGCGATAGGAGAGACTGTTACGGTAACGATCGGCGGCAAATCTGATCCATCAGTCGGTGGCGGTCCTTTGACCGTGACAGGTCGTGTCATGTCGGTCAGCGACGGTGCCTTCGTCTTTGAGGGGCCGATGTTTACGGGTTTGCCCGGCACAACCGGAAAAGCCGTGTGCCTCCGCGTCGAGGGGATCGATATCATGATTGTGTCGGAACGCATGCAGATGCTGGACCAGAACATTTTTCGTATCGTCGGCATCGAGCCGAAAGAAAAATCCATTCTGGCGGTCAAATCAATGCAGCATTTCAAAGGGGCGTTCGGCGCGATTGCGACACAGATCCTTGTCACCGATGCTGGTGGCCTGAGCTCGCCTGACCTGTCGAGACGGACTTATGCTCGCGTGCGGCGTCCGATTTTCCCCCTGGA
Source organism: Brucella ciceri (assembly GCF_041930145.1). Taxonomy (NCBI): domain Bacteria; kingdom Pseudomonadati; phylum Pseudomonadota; class Alphaproteobacteria; order Hyphomicrobiales; family Brucellaceae; genus Brucella; species Brucella ciceri. The sequence goes on from NZ_JBHEEV010000011.1 coordinate 62,428, forward strand.
CACACTGCCGGATCAACATCACTAAGTGTGCTGGTGAAACTATTGGACTTTTGACAGCGAACAGGGAATTTAATTCGGTAGAGGGGAACAATCAGGATGACGTTTCGTCACCATCGAACTCCTGGACCAGATTGATCATTTGTACTCATGGATGGGGTGTCCGATGCACGCAGCGCCAATCTTCGCCGGGTTAAAAATCGAGGCGGCTGAAATACGTGTCATACGTTTGCCGCTGCTCGTGCCTTTCGTGATTTCCACCGGAACAATGACTGAAAAGATCATTCCGGTCCTCACCCTGCGATCTGGAGGACTGGAAGGATACGCCGAAGGCGTGATGGATCCGTTGCCGGATTATCTGGAGGAGACTATCTCCGGTTCGCTCTCTTTCCTGCGGGACGTCCTGCTGCCACAGATCGTTGGGAAACGCTTCTCCGGTCCGGCGGATCTGTCCGCAATTCTTGATCCGTGGCGCGGGCATAGAATGAGCAAGGCCATGGTTGAAATGGCCGTGTGGGACCTTTGGGCGAAAGCACTGAACCTGCCATTGAGCGTTGCGCTTGGCGGCGTTCGCGATGCTATCGATGTGGGTGTCAGCCTTGGGATTGCCGATATTCCAACGACGATTGACCGGGTCGCGGCCTCGCTCGATGCCGGTTACAAGCGCGTTAAGCTGAAGATCAGGCGCGGTCATGATCTCGCAATGATTCAGGCGGTCCGCGAGCGTTTCCCAGATGCCAAGCTGACAGTTGATGCCAATACGGACTACCGGCTTTCCGACTTGCCTCTTCTGAAAGCAATGGATGCTTTCGCACTCGATTATATCGAACAACCCCTGGCTTTCGATGACATTAGCGACCATGTCCATGTGCAGGAAAAGCTGCTGACTGCCATCTGCCTGGACGAGAGCATTCGGTCTTCGGTGGATGCGCGCAAGGCGCTTGTCGCAGGAGCTTGCCGTGTCATAAATATCAAGGTGGGTCGGGTCGGTGGACATAGTACGTCACGCGCGATTCACGATGTTTGCGCAGCCTTCGATGTACCTGTATGGTGCGGCGGGATGCTTGAAGCAGGCATTGGCCGGGCCCACAATATTCATCTGTCCACCCTGCCGAATTTCACCAAACCGGGGGACACATCATCCGCCAGCCGCTATTTCCCGCGCGATATTGTCAACGAGCCGCTGGAAGCTGAAAATGGACGAATGGCCGTTCCCAAGAACGGTCCGGGTATCGGTGTGACGTTGGACCATGCATTTCTCGATACGGTCACCAGCCACCGTGAGGATTTCGTCGCATGAGCGTAATATTGGTCCGCGAGCTCGCCTCTCTCCACGAGATGAAGGATTCGGAGACCGTTCAGCGGCTGGTGTGGGGAGAGGACGATCCTGTCGATGCCTCAGACCTGTTGCTTGCAATCCAGCACGAAGGCGGCCTTGTTGCCGGAGCGTTCGATGGCGGGAAGATGATTGGCTTCATCTTTGGTTTCCCAAGTGCAACGCCGGGCGTTCAGCATTCTCACCGTCTGGCGGTTCTTCCGGAAGCAAGAGGCTTGAAACTTGGCGCGCGGATGAAGTGGTTCCAGCGCGATTGGTGCCTTGCGAGAGGCATTACGCATGTGCGCTGGACCTATGATCCGATCCGGGCGGTCAACGCCAGTCTGAACATTGCGAGCCTTGGGGCCACATCGTCCACTTATCATATCGACTATTACGGCCCAATGGTCGGCATCAATTCTGGCTTGCCTTCGGACCGAATCGTGGCTGACTGGCAATTGGACGATCTGCGTGTAGAAGCTCGATCTCGCGGCCAGAAACTTGAGTTTCCCGCAGATGCTCGACGCGTGAAAATACCGGGCGATATCGATCACCTGCTTGCAATTGATCCGGCGGCTGCAATGAATGCAAGGGTGTCGCTTCGCCAACAGCTGCTGACTGCCTTCGACGAAGGTAAGCGTATTGTTGGCTTCGACCAGCAGGCCGCGACATATTTATTGGTTTAAAGCCGACAGTTGAAATTTCAGGCAAGCCGGATGCCTATCCGTGCGTTGGTACAGCCGTTTGACCAACAATCGGCCTTCTGTGTAGTCGGCGAGCACTGCTTCATGTTTGTAGCGTGGCTGATCTAAGCCGGGGTGTTCGGTTCGCTAGACCGCAGGCTTGTTAAGCAACCGTAAACAACCTTGACCGCGCAGACAGTGATCGTTCACAAGATGACGGATCAACAGAAGCTCCGGGAGTTTGTCCAAGAGCGTCTGGCCAAGGCGAATGGAAATAATCATGAATGAAATCATCTGCCCGCATTGCAACAAGGCATTCAAAATTGATGAGACGGGCTATGCCGATATACTGAGGCAGGTGCGTGACAGTGATTTCGAGAAACAGCTGCATGAGCGCTTGGAGTTGGCTGATCAGGACAAGCGTAACGCTGTTGAGCTTGCACAGGCTAAAGTTGCCAATGAACTGCAGAAGACTGCCGCAGCCAAGGATTCTGAAATCCAGGAACTGAGGGCGAGACTTGAATCCGGTGAAGTCGCGCAGAAACTCGCAGTTGCTGAGGCGCTGGGTGCTGTCGAAAAACAACGCGATACTCTTTTGTATGAGCTTGAGAAAGCAAGAAGGGAGCAAGAAACTGCATCAAAACTGGCCCAGGCGACGCTTATTGCCGAACTACAGAAAATAGCCGCTACTAAAGACGCGGAGATCCAGAGCCTGAAGGCCAGGCTCGATGCGGGGGCGCTTTCGCAGAAGCTCGCGGTTACCGAAGCCGTCATAACAGTTGAGAAAGAGCGTGACGAACTGAAGAATGGACTTGCTCGGATCACGCTCGAAAAGCAGCTTGCTGAAACTGCACTTAGGGACAAATACGAAACGCAGCTGAAGGATCGCAACGACGCAATCGAGCGTCTGAGGGATATGAAAGCGAAACTATCGACAAAAATGGTCGGCGAGACGCTGGAGCAGCACTGCTCAATCGAGTTTGACCGCATTCGTGCGACCGCTTTCCCCCGCGCGTATTTTGAGAAGGATAACGACGCGCGCAACGGTAGCAAGGGGGACTTCATCTTCCGCGAGAGGGATGATGCAGGTTCTGAAATCGTCTCGATCATGTTCGAGATGAAGAACGAAAATGACGAGACGGCTACCAAGAAGAAGAACGAAGACTTTCTCAGGGAATTAGACAAGGACCGGAGCGCGAAAGGCTGTGAATACGCCGTTCTGGTCTCGTTGCTTGAGCCTGAGAATGAGCTCTACAACACCGGGATCATTGACGTATCCCACCGCTATCCGAAAATGTACGTCGTGCGACCGCAGTTTTTCATCCCGATTATCACGCTGCTGCGCAATGCGGCGATGAACTCGCTCCACTACAAGAATGAGCTGGCACTGGTGAAGGCACAAAATGTCGACATCACAAACTTCGAATCCCAGCTTGACGACTTCAAAGCCGCATTCGGGCGCAACTGGCGTCTGGCTTCAGATGGCTTTGAGGAAGCAGTCAAACGCATCGACGAAGCCATCAAGGATCTGGAGAAAACGAAGGAAGCGCTTCACAAGTCTGCCAATAACTTGCGGCTTGCAAACGACAAGGCGGAAGACCTGACGGTCAAACGGCTCACCCGCGGAAATCCAACGATGGCCATCAAGTTTGCCGAACTCAAGCAGAACGGTATGGATGATAATTAATGAGCAAGTAAGCAGATTTTGGTGAAGCGCTGCCTATTCCCCGTCACGTCAAGAGATGTGCGATGACCTGCTCCTCTGAAATTTCCTCGCAGTTTGACTGCAGATGCCGGGCTTGCACGAGGGACGCTCTATCATAATGTCGGTGACAAGAAGGGTTTGCTGGCAGTGATCGTCGCTCCAGTCGACTTAAAAGTGGCACTGCGCGCGCAGCAGGCGGCGATAAGCGTGCCGAACGAATGTGAAGCCTTACTGCTGGAAGGCGCGATATAGGTTGAAATGGCGCTCGATCCTCGGATGCGCCGCACCGCCTCGTTCGTTGAACATGCTTTTCTTAGAGATCCGACGCAGTGGTCGACCCAGAACGCTTGCGTGGAAGTGACAAAGCAAACGATAGGCAGGCTGATAGCGGCGCAGCCCGTCAGGCGGGTGGACGTCGGAACAGCTGCCCGCCTGCTGTGCGGGACGACGGTGAACGCAGTCTTTTGGGTTGCGGCAAGTGAGGAACTGCGTTTTGTCCAGCCCAATCATCGGAACAAGCGTCATCGCCAGCACCATCATCAAAAAACTTCAGCAATGCAGACAGCAAGGACCACAATGCACAGGCTGCCGCTCTTGTGGTCGATATGCGGTCAATGGATAGTAGCCAGCAGGCTGCTGTGGCGCGCGAACTCAATCAAGACTAAGAGGCTTCCCGTTTCTATCGCTCTCAACGACATATATTTATGAGTAATAGAAGTCACCCCTATCCCTCACCGACGGTATTGTGGAGGAAATCCGTGCGCCAGTTTCCGTCATTCAAATCTGAATCTGGCAGTCCCGAGAGAAGATGCACGTAAAACGACTTTCTAAATCACCTCCAGCAGGCATGTCCTGTGCGCCGTGTTTGAGTGCGTTTTCGATAAGGCTTCGCGCCGGCTAGAATTAACTCAGCTGATGCATGATTTAGTGTTGAAAAGGCAGAGTTCGAGAGTGCTGCGTGCGCTGACCCCCAACATTTGAAATCTGGTGTGATCCAGTTTAAATCTGGTTGCGTATAATGCTGATGAACACAAAATTTTCGTTCCTCTCGCAATAGTGGCACATGGAAGCTCAGCATTAATTTACAGGTTCTGACTTCGCTACTTCTGAGCGGATGGGGTTTAATACGGATGAATGGACAGACCGCAACTGAAGATCAGCCTTCAATGGAAGAATTGATGCTGGCGGTCAGTTCCCGACGCGACGTGGACGCTTTCGAGGTGATTTTCAAGCATTTCGCACCCCGGGTGAAGGCTTATATGGCCAAACTGTCTGCTGATACGCAAACAGCGGAAGAATTAATGCAAGAGACTATGATTGCGGTCTGGAACAAGGCAGATCAGTTCGATGTTGCCAAAGGAGCCTTGTCCACCTGGATTTTCACCATTGCACGAAACCAGCGCATCGATGCAGTGCGACGCGCCCGGCGCCCGGAGTTCGACCCAACCGATCCGGCCTTTGTGCCCGATGAGGAACAGCTCGCTGACCTGAGTATTGCCGAGCGGCAATCCGCCAGCCAGTTGCGCGCTGCAATGGCCGACTTGCCGAAGGAGCAATCTGTCTTGCTTGAACTCGCTTATTTCGAGGAACGCACGCATAGCGCCATCGCAAAGAAGCTGAACCTCCCGCTTGGTACGGTTAAATCCCGCCTGCGGCTGGCATTCAACAAATTGCGCGCAGCGCTCGATAATTCGGGAGCGCACTGATGGATATCAAGCATCATTTGAGCGACGAACTCCTTTCAGGCTATGCTGCAGGCACGTTGGCCGAGGGTTGGAGCATCGCAGTCGCCACTCATCTTGCGCTCTGCCCGGCCTGCCGTTCAAGGCTCAAGCAGTTTGAACAGATTGGCGGACAGCTTCTTGACGCGGGTGAGCCGCAGAAACTCGAAGTATCCACATGGGATAGTTTCAAGGACAGGTTGCAGAAGACACCGCAATCAAGGGAACCTTCGGCACCGCGCTTCGAGATAAAGCAGCCTGCCGTGATACCGGAACCACTGCGATCCTACGTCGGTGGCGATTTGCCGGAGCTGAAATGGAAATCGCTTGGCCGGGGTGCCTATCAGGTGTCAATTGAAACTCGAGACAGCGAAACGCAGGTTCGACTTTTGCGAATTCCCGCAGGAAAGCCGGTGCCAGAACATGGGCATGGCGGTCGCGAACTGACATTGGTGTTGAGCGGCAGTTTCCATGATGGAACCGGGCTTTTTGCGCGCGGCGATATTGAGGAAGCGGATGCTGATCTCGTGCATCAACCGATTGCCTCATCGGATGGCGATTGCATCTGTCTTGCGGTGACTGACGCACCGCTCAAATTCCAGAGCTGGCTTATGCGGCTCATGCAGCCATTGATCGGCATCTAAAGAAAGGCGGCATATTTGCCGCCTTTTTCATTAGTTCAACACGACAATTGCCGCATTCAATGCTGTCGCCAGCGACAGCCATATGAGGTAAGGCACGAATAGCAGTGCCGAGATGCGATCTGGTCGCCATGCGCGAATGATAAACAAAAGCACGCAAAGCCAGACGCCGATGATTACGACAAGCCCCAGCACGGTCATGTGAGCGCCGAAGAAAATAGGCGTCCAGAGGAAGTTCAATACCATCTGGCCAAACCACGGTCCGCGCCGCTGCCAACCACGATCGTTTATCCATGTGCGCCAGCCTGCAGTGGCAATGAAGATATAAAGTATCGTCCACATGGGGCCAAAGGCAGCGTTAGGCGGGGTAAACCAAGGTTTTTGAAGCGCTGCATACCATTCGCCCGGCGGGAAACCGATACCGATTGCCATTCCTACGACAATGATGACGAGGACGACGGCGGCCAGAAGACCCCATTTTTGCATATTCTTACTCCAACCTAGCCGCTGATCCGTGACGTAACACAATAGCCAACATAGGCTGACGCGGTAGACAGGAGAGTGCCCCAGACCATGTCTGCGATTGTCAGGGTCCATGACCAGTTTTTCAAAGTGGCCTGATTGGTCAGATCATAAGTCGCATAAGCGACAAATCCGAGAAGCGCCCCGTGAACGAGTGTGACTGTACCACTACCGGCCAGAAGTCCGGGCTTGACCGCGAAGAAAACCAGTCCAAACACGAAAATCACATAGAAAACGACAGCTGGTGCGAGACGAAAACCCGGCGCAAGCATGTCACCCATGACAGGGCGGTAAAACACGTTCGCCATGTTGGACAACCAAACGGAGTCGATTGCCAGAAATGCAACCGCTGTCACTAAATAGGCTATGAGATAATCTTTCATCGATAGCTCGCTCTCTTACTTGATGCGGGTCCAGCCCACATTGCGACACAGGAGGCTAGCCAGAACGCAGCCATTGGTCGTCATAGTGTCGCCGTCGACTTTCACCCTGATCTTGTAGGTCAGGTTGCGTTGCGGATCGAAAGCCGTACCAGAATATTGCCCGTCCGCAGTTTCGTTAATGCTCATCACCAGCCGGTCGCCGGTTTTCTCTTTTGGTGTTCCGGGCTTGATCCAGGTGTTGGTCGCGCAGAGATCCTTGCCGCATCCCACAACTCTCACCCGCGCGTTGCCATCTCCGCGCGCCCAGTTACCGTTGATCTCAGCCGGCTGCGCCGAGAAAGGAAACAACACCATCATCGTGCCGACCGTCAGTATCCATTTCATCGACGCTTCCTTCGTTAGTAGGTGTGGAGTCTAAGCATGTTCAATCGTGTAGAGCCCAACGTTGATTGCTCCTTCCTCGAACCCACCTTCGCAATAGCAAAGGTAGTATTCCCAAAGCCGCCGGAATTTATCGTCAAATCCAAGCTTCTCGATTTCAGGCCAGTTGGCGATAAAGCGCTGACGCCATTCGGCAAGCGTAAGCGCATAGGAACGGCCGAAATGCTCGGTCTCCTTTAAAACCAGACCGGCCTTTGCAAGGTCGCGTTCAAGCACTTTATCCGACGGCAGAAAGCCTCCCGGAAAGATGAATTTCTGGATGAAATCGGCCTTGCGACGATAGTTTTCGTAGCGTGTTTCTTCTATCGAAATGACTTGCAGGACGGCTCGACCGCCGGGCTTGAGACAACGCTTCAGGGTTGCGAAATATTCCGGCCAATAGGTTTCGCCAACGGCTTCAAACATTTCGATTGATACAATGCGGTCGAACTGGCCCTGGACATCGCGGTAATCCTGCAAGCGAAGGTCAACGGCTTCGCTGAGCCCGACGTTTTCAACTGCGGCATTTGCCCAGGTGAGCTGCGACGGCGACAGGGTTATTCCTGTCACATGGGCATTACGACAGTTTGCGAGATAGCCAGCTAAGGCACCCCAGCCACAACCGATCTCCAGAATTCTTTCGCCGCCCTCAAGCGCCAGTTTTTCAGAAATATACTGCAACTTCTGCTCTTGGGCACTTTCAAGGCTATGGGTCGTCTCAGTCCAGATCGCTGATGAATAAAGCATCGAAGGGTCGAGCCACCGGGCATAGAAATCATTGCCGAGATCGTAGTGGGCTTCGATGTTGCGCCGGCTGCCGCGACGCGTGTTTGCATTGAGCAGATGTCCGATACGGTTCAGCGCTCGCGTCCAACCAGATCCGCGTAATGTGGATACAAGCGTATCGCGATTGCGCGCCGCAAAACGGATGACCGATGTGAGATGGGGCGATGTCCATTCGCCTTCGATATAGGCTTGGGCAAAGCCGATATCCCCGCCCGTCAGCAGGCGACGCAGGCTGTTCCATTTAACAATTGCAATTTTGGCTTCCGGTCCGGGCAATCGACCGTTAACGGCAATGACCTGACCGTCGGGCAGCGAAAGCACCAATCGCCCATGCTGAACCTGCTTCAGCAGCCGTTTCAACACGATAGCCGAGGGGCTGAAAGCCGGTCGTTCAGTCCGGCTTGATGCCGATAGTTGATGATATTCGTCGAGCTGGCTCATGCGGCCTTGTTCCTCTGCTGGGCGGTCTCGTTACGAACAGATGTGATGGAAATCTCAGGCGCTGCGGGTCGTTTGCGTAAACCGATGCCCTTCAACCATATTTTCAGCGCCTCCCAGTGAATGCCGCCAATCACTTTCAAGGTGAGAAACGGAATTGTAAGAAAGGCGCGTAGCAAGGCGGCGTCGCTCAATTCAACCCGGCGCGCCAGATGGCGAGCAGTCAAAAGCAGGCCTTCATCGTCAAAACTGTTGATCCGGATGGAAAGCCAGTCTGCGGGAGGCGTGACTTCAAACTCATATCGCAGCTTCATGTCCATGAAGGGCGAGACGTAAAAAGCCTTGTCGCAGCTTTGTACGATGCGTCCGTTAACGCAGTTATGGACCGGGATCATATAGCCGTGGCGCTGGCGGAAAGTATTATCAACTTCCCAAAGGATTGCCGCAAGCTCACCGCCACAATTATAGCAGAAGAAAACACTGAGCGGGTTAAATGCCCAGCCCGCAATACGCGGCATAGTGAGCAGGCGGATCGCACCGCCATCAGGCAGTATTCCGGCTGCCTCCATGGCATGTTCCACCTGCTTACGCAGCGGCAGAGCCGATCCATCGCCTCTGTCTTTCCTGTAGAAAGAAAACAGATTGAAACGGTCAAGTGAAAACAGCTTCAATTTGCGATCGAGGGCTTCCAGTTCATCAAGGTCGAGCAGGATCGAGTAGATTTTATAGGCCAGTTTGTGAACCTTCGGTCGTAACCGCGCATGGGTCACATGACCGGGAAACAGTGCCGACTGGAAGCTGTCGGTCATGCCAGTGCCCTTTCCCGGAGAGTCAAACTCTGGCGAACGATGCGCCCACTTTCCTGCTCGACCAGCCATGGGCGGCGCATACCGCCCAGATCTTCTGCCACGGCGAGACCGGCCTGAAGACCGTCCTCATGAAAGCCGGAGCCGAAATGCGCGCCGCAAAACCATGTCCGGCGCTGCCCTTGCAAGGACCAGATTTCTTTCTGCGCACGATCCGTTGCCATGTCGAAAATCGGATGTTCATAGATCTCGCGACGGATCACCAGTTCCTCGCGCGGTGCACGACAAGGATTGAGCGTAACAAAAGTCTCAGGCGCGTTGCCCAGCGGTTGCAGGCGGTTCATCCAGTAAGTAATGGATGGTTGCGTCGGGCCAGTGGCTGCGTTGGTAAGGTAATTCCAACTGGACCACGCCGCACGACGATTGGGCATCAGTGAAATATCGTTGTGCAGCACCGCTTCATTTCGTGAATATTGAAACGCGCCAAGAATGCGGCTTTCATCCCCGCTCCGATCGGCCAACATCCGCAAAGCCTGATCGGCATGCGTGGCAATCACAACATCGTCGAACACATGGGAAATGCCGTTTCCGTCGATCAACTCGACGGAATGTTCGGCACGTCGCACGGATTTGATCGGTGTTGAGAGCCTGATCCGGTCCGCATAGGGCTTTGTGATCCGCCTTAGATATTCCCGACTGCCGCCAGTTACCGTACGCCAGATTGGCCTGTCACGAAGAGCAAGAAGACCGTGATTGCAACAGAAGCGGACGAAGCTTGCAGCCGGATATTGCCCGACTTCCATGGCAGGGGTGGACCAGATCGCTGCCGCCATCGGATAAAGATGATCATCACGAAAAGCCCGGCCATAACCATTGCGTTCAAGATAATCATCAAGCGAAATACCGCCCATGATACTCAGGTCTTTTGGTGCATTGCGATAAAATCGCAAGAGATCGCGGATCATCGACCAGAAGCGCGGGCTGACCAGATTGGAGCGCTGGGAAAAGAGGCCGAGGCGGGTACCGCCGGAATATTCGTAAGCGCCGTTTCCGACTGAAACGGCAAACGACATGTTCGACGCGGCGGTTGGAACTTCAAGCGCGCGAAACAGGGCGGTCAGATTGGGATAGGTCACTTCATTATAGACAATGAACCCGGTATCGACGGCCACAGGACCATGACCGCTCTCAAATTCGACGGTGTTGCTATGACCGCCAATGCGGTCCGATGCTTCAAATAAAGTCACATCGTGGCGTTGCGAAAGCAGCCATGCAGCAGACAATCCGGAAATCCCGCTACCGATGATCGCGACGCTGAGATGCTTATGGCTGCCCGGACTGTTCGTGATATCCATAGTCCCTCTCTTCACCGCGAGTTGAGGCTGCGTGTGTGCTGCATTTTCATCGTTTTACGTTTTGAGAAGAAGTTTGGTTCAATCGGCGACCCAACTTTTTGATTTTTTTGAGCCGCTTAAGAAACCAAGCAGACAAACAGAACGTATTGCATGCGGAAAAGCAAACTCTCCAATAAAGGTCCGACATGCAACCCGGTCTGCTCTTAGTTGTTGCCATCAGCCTGTCTGCCATCATGGCATTTGCCTGGGCGCTTGAACGAAAGACCGGTAAAAGCGGCTGGATCGATGCCATCTGGTCGTTTTCGGTTGGGGCGGGCTCAATCATAGCCGTCATGTTTGCAGATGCGACCTGGCAACGGCGTTCAGTGATACTGATCCTCATTCTGGCGTGGTCTCTTCGCCTTGGCTTTCACATCGCCAAGCGCAGCATGCGCCACGGGGAAGACCCCCGTTATGCAAGGCTGATAAAAGAATGGGGCGAAAACGCATCCGTTCGCCTCTTCTGGTTTTTGCAGATACAGGCTCTCGCAGCCTTCATTTTGGTTGTGACTGTCTATCTCGCTGTGGTTGGTCGCCCCGGTTTTCCATATGTCGGGGATATGGTCGGGGTTGCAATCATCGCCATAGCGTTGATTGGTGAAGCGCTGTCTGATGCGCAGCTTGCGCAGTTTCGCATGACTCCAGAAGCCAAAACAGAAATTTGCGAAACCGGTCTTTGGGCTTTTTCCAGACATCCCAACTATTTCTTTGAATGGCTGTTCTGGTGCGCGTGGCCGTCGATGGCAATTACCGGATCGCCATGGAGTTGGCTGTCGCTGCTTGCTCCGATCCAGATGTATTGGCTGCTGGTGCATGTCTCCGGCATCCCTGCGCTTGAAGAACACATGCTGAGATCGCGGGGTGAAAAATTCCGTGCTCTGCAAGGCCGGGTCAACGCGTTTTTCCCTGGTCCCCGAAAAACACCGGGAAGATTACGGCGTTCGTCATGAATATGGTGAGATTTTTGCGTCTGAAAACATGTCCTGCAACCGTTTAACGAAGGATCAATGAATGATTGCCAAAGCGCTTGTATGGTTGCGCAACGATCTGCGCCTTGCTGACAATCCTGCCCTTCATGCCGCATTCAAGCTGGGTGGCGCGATCACGGCCCTTTTTGTGCATGAGTCCAATCCGCAATTGCGTGACCCGGGCGCTGCCGTCCGTTGGTGGCTGGAACAGAGCCTGGACTTGCTGGCAAGAAGTCTCAATGAACGAAATATAGAGTTGATTGTTGCCGACGGCGAAGCGCTCAATACCATCGAACAATTAATTGAGGAAAACAACTTTGATACCGTTTTCTGGAACCGTCGTTATGCTCCTCAAGAGCGAGAAGTCGATGCAGTCATCAAATCCGGCTTAAAGGACAAAGGACTGCGCGTGGAGTCTTTTGCAGGCAATCTGCTGGTGGAACCCTGGGAGATCAAATCCGGCAACGGCGGATCTTATCAAGTTTTTACACCATATGCCAAATCACTGCGCCAGCATGGTGTGAGCAGACCACTACCCTTGCCAGACCGAAGTGTCGAAACGACGACCGTCAAACACACGCCCAAGCAGAAAAACTACAAAGAGGCTGTCTGGTCCAGAAAGATGAGCGGTCTTTGGATGATCGGCGAAGCGGCTGCCATTGACCAACTGTATCATTTCTTCGATACAACTATTCGCGATTATGCCGGAGATCGAGATCGTCCCGATCTTGACGGCACATCAAAACTTTCGGCCCATTTGCGCTTCGGCGAAATTAGCCCGAGACAAGTCTGGCATGCTACTGTGTCACTTATGGATCAAGATCATAGTACTGTGCCTGGTGGTCAAAAATTTCTTTCTGAACTGATTTGGCGAGATTTCCATTATCATCAACTTTATTATCGTCCAGATATTGCTGAAATAGACATGCGCGACACTCTGGCCAATACTCGCTGGCAAAGCAATTCAGTGGGGATCAATTCCTGGAGGAGGGGTAAAACAGGCATCCCGATAATCGATGCTGGTATGCGTCAGCTCTGGGCGACAGGCTGGATGCACAACCGCGTGAGAATGTTGGTGGCATCGGCCTTATGCAAGAACATGCAAATCGATTGGCGCGAAGGGGAAAAATGGTTCTGGGATACCTTAGTGGACGCGGATGTCGCGAGCAATCCGGGGAACTGGCAGTGGGTAGCCGGTTGCGGGATGGATGCCGCCCCATATTTCCGGGTTTTCAATCCGGTCCTGCAAGGAGAAAAATTCGATACAAAAGGCGTTTATGTGCGCAAATGGGTGCCCGAGATTGCAGCACTACCGGATTGTTGGATTCATAAACCCTTTGCTGCGCCCCCGGCGGTTTTGCGCGAAGCCGGAGTGGTTTTAGGACAGACTTATCCACTTCCCATCTTCACCCCATCAAAAGCTTGCTAGCACTTTAGGTGTTTGGTCCCAGCATGTGTTGGTGTATCTTTGACGCCAATACAAAGGGAAGCTCTATGGGTCAATTTCCGCTCGGGAGCGCTCAGACACGGACGCCATTCGAGCAAAGCTACAGCGGTCGATAGCTCCGGTCGCGGAACTGCCGCGTCGCTATGGGATCAACGAAAAGACGGTAAGCAAGTGGTGATCCAGATCGGACATGATCGACGCGCCGATGGGACCCGAGGAACGTAAATGCACTATTCTTTCAGTGCTGGAGCTGAAACGAGACCTCAATGCCGCGCTCGGCAAAGAGGTCTTCAACGTCGCGAAAACTGAGCGGAAACCGATAATAAAGCCAAACCGCATGCGCGATGATCTCAGCAGGAAAACGATGGCGGTGATAGTGAAACTGGTGTTCTTCGGTCATGCCCAGCCTTATCATCCAACTACGCACATTTCCGTTAAGGCGACCCCACCCTTCGAAGTTGAAAAATGCCGAACTTGTTTTCGAATTCTTCGAGTGAGTTAGAAAGTCGAAGCACTTTTCAGGCAAGTCTCCTCCTAAATGACTTCAAAACCCATGGCTCGCCCCGGGGGATTTTGACGTTCTACCATTTGGGAAGTGCGTTCGCGTTAGAAATGAAAATTGGACGCCTTTTCACCAATCTGCCTAAACCCGAGATGCAGCGCCTCCACCACGTTTCCAAACTCGCCTCTTGAAAACGTTCCAAGTGCCAATTTAAGAGCTTCCTGCCATGAGGGGCCTCTGTGCCAAGCTTCCGAAAACGCTGTTGCCAGATCGCCTTCTCTGCGGGTCTGAATGAGGGCGTCAATTAAGGCTTTCGACTGCATCAGATCCTTATCCCGCTTCGAATAGCCTGCCGCATCCGTTCGCCTGCGGGTGCTGACTATCAACTTATGCACGGCAAAGCGTTCTGGAGCCGGAATCGTGACAGGCACACCGCTTTTATGGAGCATTACGGTTCGGATCGGCTCATGGATCAAGAAATCCAGAAACCGCAACGGCTGAGCACTCGCACCCCCAAGGGCAGGCATTGGCGAAGCATGTCCCGACAGGTCATCACTGCCACGATTTGGCGTCAAGAACTCGACCTTGTAGCGTTTCGAATTTTCATATTGTGTGGTGTATCGGCCGTCATTGTGATGGGGGATTTCCCTGAACGTTTCATCAAGCTGCTTCAAAAGATCGAGCATCGGCGGCAGACTGTCCCCCACAGCAACCGACACAGAATGGAATTGGGCGAAATCAGTATCGCCTGTCTGCATAGCACTGATCGGCAGCTTGATCCCCAGAAGACCTGAATAGCATTGAAATGCGACCGTCCCTACCAAGACGCCGTGCAGCCGGAAGAAGCCCGCGTTGCCGAGGGCCTCGACAACATCACCGGTGAAATTCTCCGGCTTCGGCAAGCCTGCATTTCGGGTCAAGGTCGAAACGAGTTGCCGACGTGATTTGAGATCGTTCTTGATTTCATTGAACGCCCGAACGCGTTTTGTGATCTCCTCGTCTGAGATCGGTCCAACATATTTTCGGTGGGCTACACCATCCGTTCTGATTTGGAAATACCAGAATTCTTTGTCTTTAGATGTCTGCCTGACAAAATTGCCATCGGTCGAGAACTCTGTCGCAAACGATGCATCCAGGGATCGCTGTTCGAGCTCCGAGAACATGGTTTTAAACGTGATGTCGATCTCTTTCATCGGGCGTTGTACCTCTTCCGCAATTTGTGTACAACCGATAGCACAGACTTAGTAATGGAGCAAAGGTTATAAACAATTCGCAATTTGTGTATAACAAAATTCCGGCCAGTGAGGTGGCGTCGCCTTAACGATCTCCGGCGTAGATAGTGCGTATATGTGGAATGTTCGGACGGCACTGTCCCATGCGATATCACGCTGTCAATCGGCGTTTAAACGGGACCCCTTATCGGCGTCCAAAAAGTACCCCTCCTTTAGGTTGCAAGGTATAGCGTGCGCGGGCCCGGAACTTTAAATTTAGTGCAGGGTCTGCGCGCGCGGATCGTTAGCGTTCTTCGGCTTTAGCTTTGAGAGCGATTTTTGAAGCGCCACGATTCATTTCCCGTTTCAACGATCTCGCAATGATGGGTAAGCCGGTCGAGCAGAGCGGCGGTCATTTTTGCATCGCCGAAGACTGTCGGCCATTCGCCGAACGTCAGGTTTGTGGTGACGATGATTGAAGTCCGCTCGTAGAGCTTACTGATGAGGTGGAACAGCAACTGTCCGCCGGCCTGGGCGAACGGAAGATAGCCAAGCTCGTCCATAATGACGAAATCGAGCCTGGAGATAAAGTCGGCAAGACGCCCCTGCTTACCATTACGCGCTTCCGTTTCAAGACGATTGACGAGATCGACGACGTTGTAGAAGCGCGCGCGCGCGCCGTTGCGGATCAAGGCACGGGCAAGTGCGATGGACAAATGGGATTTTCCAGTGCCAGTTCCTCCAACGAAAACGATATTGTGCTGCTCGGCAAGGAAAGCTCCGCTCGCAAGCTGGCGCACCAGTCCTTCATTGACCGGCGTGTCAGGTCGCCGACAATGCGCGGTGGTTCGTGCTGGCGCTTGATGCCAGAGGCCATGATCTCGTCATAGGCGCTGCGCATGCCGTAAAGCTTCAGCGTGCTCATCATGTCGAAGATTTGGGATCGTTCCATATCAGCTTGCCCTCCTGAGGCTGTCATAACGTGCGCAGTCTGCCACAGGCTCATGGGTCAGGCGCAGCGCATCGGGGATGGAAAGAATGGCGGCGGGCTGTGGGTCTCGCTTGCGAGCCAGAATGTTGATGATCACAGCGGCGGAGAATACGCCTTGATCAAGCGCCTCCTGGCAGGCCGCTTCGACTGCAGGAAGGCCGTCGATACTGACACATTCCAGGATCGACACCATCTGCCGGTCCCCATCATGCATGGCCTTGAGCTTTCGCCGAACATGCTCCATGGAGGCTGGCAGGACCCAATCAAGGAATGGTGCACCGTTCCTCAGTGCTCCCGGCTTGCGCGTCAGGACCGGAACATAATGCCATGGATTATAAATCGTCTCGCCACGGCCGAAGCAGCGTTCATGCTGGCCGATCTCGACACCATTTTGCCGTATGACGATGCGGTCGGCATAAGCATGTATCTCGGCCGGGCGGCCAACGGCAGTCGATAGCACCGAATATTTGTTGTTGTCGAAACGCACGAGGCAGGTCTTGCCGATCGAGGCCTGTATTGCGTGGAAGCCATCGAACTTGCCGGGATAACCGACCAGATGAGCCTTCTCCTCTTCGAATACCTCCCAGATCGTGCGCTCCGTCTGATCGACATGCTTATGAGCGCGCGCGTAGCTGATGCATTTATCCAGTAGCCAGCCGTTCAACTCATCGTAAGATTTGAAGCGTAGCCGTGGCGTGAAGAAGCGTTCCCGGACCAGATTAACTTGGTTCTCGACCTGACCCTTCTCCCAGCCCGACGCCGGTGTACAGGCCACTGGCTCGACCAGAAAATGACTTCACATTTGCTGAAAGCGTCGATTGTATTGCCGCTCTTTACCGACGAAGACCGTTTCCACTGCGGTCTTCATATTATGGGATGGACGCCTCCCTCCGAACCTTCAGAATGAAAGGCCAACCAAAGGAGGAAGTCATGACATTCGAATTGCTCGCAATCGATCTCGGAAAGTCGTCGTTTCATCTGCACAGCATTGCTTCAGATGGCGCTATTCTGTCGCGCAAGGTCAGCAGATCGAAGTTGGCCGAGACTGTTAACGCACTCGCACCAAAGACGATTGCTATGGAAGCGTGCGCCAGTGCGCATCACTGGGGACGGCAATTCAAAGATAATGGGCGAGAGGTCCTGCTTATCAACCCTCGCTTTGTGAAGCCCTTCGTTCGCGGCTCCAAAAACGACGCCGTAGATGCTGCGGCAATTTATGAAGCGGCGACCCGGCCGACCATGCGATTTGTGCCGGTCAAATCGATCACACAGCAAGACGTTCAGTCGCTGCATAGAGTTAGAGAACGTATGATCATCCAGCGTACATCGCTGATCAATCATGCACGCGGTCTTCTCGCCGAATATGGCATCGTGTTGCCGCAAGGAGCATGGCGTTTTGTATCCCAGGCACCCGCGGCTGTTGAGAGCGCTGATCTCTCCGATCTCGGGCGCGAGCTATTCCTCGAACTACTCGACCAACTCACCGATGTGAATGACCGAATTGCCAAGATTGATAGGAAGATTAGCGAGATTTGCCGCGATCGAGAGGATTGCCGTCGTTTGTCCGAACTGCCAGGCGTCGGTCCGATCATTGCAACGGCACTCGTTGCTAGCGTTGAGGACGGACGTCACTTTAAATCCGGGCGAGAGCTGGCGGCTTGGATCGGGCTGGTCCCGCGACAATACTCGACTGGCGGCAAACCACGCCTTGGCGGAATTGGCCGCCGAGCGAACCATTATCTACGTCGCCAGATGATTCATGGCGCACGTGCAGTTATCAGTCGACTTGCCAGTCACGATGATCGTCGATCTCAATGGCTGAAAGAGCTCGTCTCTCGCCGGGGTTATAACAAAGCGATCGTAGCGCTTGCCAATAAGACCGCGCGGATAGCATGGGCCCTGCTCACACGACAGGAGCGATACGCCGCACAATAGTCATTTGCCAATCGTTGCCGATGAGGCAATGATGAATGCGGGGTAAGAACTGATGGCGTAACGGCACGGACCGCAGCTTCGGATCCTGATTTACGACAAGGCCATAAAGGTCGATCATGTTATGAGGACAGAGGTAGCGGACTCCCATCAAGGCCAGGAGCGTGATCGCTCCAGCGATAGGCCGGATAGATTCACGCATCCAATGCCGAGTTGCCGCCAAATGTTCTTCTCGCCCGGGAGGCGTCCATAGATTGTCGTAGATGCCGCGCGTGCAGGACCCGCCAAAAAAGGCGAATGCCCGGTCATGGGCGTCGAAGACCATCTCCTGCGTCTCGCGCGGATAGGCCCGCACATACATCATCCGGCTGTGGCAGAGCCGGACATGCGCAACCTTCACGGTCGTCGTCACACCGCCCAGAACAACAATCTCGTGGCTCCAGTCGAACTGGTAAGCTTCGCCCGGTGCGTAATAAAGTGGTACATAGGCTTCCGCCGTTACGGCCCCACGCTCTTTCAACCACGAGCGTGCATAACGCCGGACCGTATCATAGCCACCCGTGTAACCCAGATCGCGTAGATCTTCGAATATCCGGATCAGTGTCAGGCGTTCGCGCGAGGCCTTCGCCTCATTAGCTAGCAGTATTCCATCAAGATGGTCACGCCAGGGACCGAGCTTTGGCTGTGGTTGACGGCTGCGCTCCTATTTGAACTCAGTTTCTTCACTGCGCAGAACCCTCCGCACAACTTTGCGCGAAACGCCCAGTTCCCGACAGATCGCTTTGATCGTTTTGCCCTGCACATGAACAAGACGTCGTATCTTCGAAATAGTCTCCACAATAAGCATCCAATAGAAAACCTCCGATTGAAATCGAAGGTCATGTTACCCTTTAAATAAGGGGTCCCGTTTGGATGCCGATAACCCCTCAAATGGGGTCCTTATTCCATGCTTAATGACATCCTACGAAATGCAGCAAAGATGGTGCTTGGCAGAAGCGCGGGCAGGGCCTTCACCGCTGCCAGTTGCTCTACGCTGTTGCGCGCCACGGCATCATCAACCCCGTACAATAGAGATTCCGCACGATCAGCGGTGTCCGATCACTTTGACCAGCGCCTCCACATACTCATCGAACGCGCTTGCCCGCCCATCGTCCATCCTCTCCATGTCGCTCATCCATCGCTGTGAATCGGCAGCGTATCACACCACGCCATGGGCGAATCCCCGGACCAAGATTTCGTGACGCATTAAGACTATAAGCGTGAAGGTTTTTGGTAGGCCGCCCGCAACTGATTGTCATGCTGCTTCACGCGTTTCCGTTTTATGCACAAGCGGTAGACGAGTCGGTCGACTTATCCAAATTGTCCACCGGACTATTGACAAGCCGGGTTATGCTTTCCATGCTCGACGGACACAATTCGAACATAATTTATGAGGGAAAGAGGCGGTTATGACATTTGGAATATTTACCCGGCGCGGGATGATTGCAGCGTTTGCAGGGGCTGTGGCTCTAGGCGCCGGTATCGCGTTTGCACAGGCTCCTGCCTTTTTCCGCATCGGTACCGGCGGTACGGCCGGTACTTATTATCCCATCGGCGGCCTGATCGCGAACGCGATCTCCGGCGCGGGCGACAAGGGTGTGCCGGGCCTGGTGGCGACGGCGGTGTCCTCGAACGGTTCGGTGGCGAACATCAACGCGGTGCAGTCGGGCTCGCTGGAATCGGGGTTCACACAGTCGGACGTAGCCTATTGGGCCTATACGGGAACGGGACTCTATGACGGCAAGGGAAAGGTGGAAGACCTCCGGCTTCTTGCCACGCTCTATCCCGAAACCATCCATCTGGTCGCGCGCAAGGATTCCGGCATCAAGTCGGTTGCGGATCTCAAGGGCAAGCGTGTTTCGCTTGATGAGCCGGGTTCGGGCACGATCGTCGATGCGCGCATCGTTCTTGAAGCCTATGGCCTCAGCGAGAGCGACGTAAAGGCGGAACATCTCAAGCCCGGCCCTGCGGGTGAACGGCTGAAAGACGGCGCGCTCGACGCCTATTTCTTCGTTGGCGGCTATCCGACCGGGGCGATTTCCGAACTTGCCACCTCCAACGGTATCGCTCTGGTTCCGATCAGCGGCCCGGAAGCCGACAAGATTCTGGAGAAGTATTCATTCTTCACGAAGGATACCGTCCCCGCCGACACCTATAAGGACGTCGGCGAAACCCAGACGCTTGCTGTCGCTGCGCAATGGGTGACGAGCGCCAAGCAGCCGGATGAACTCGTCTACAACATCACCAAGGTGCTGTTCAATGAAGCCAGTCAGAAGGCCCTCGATGCCGGCCATGCCAAGGGCAAGCTGATCAAGCTCGATACGGCCACGGCCAGCCAGGGCATTCCGCTGCATCCGGGAGCGGAACGCTTTTATAAGGAAGCGGGTGTCCTGAAATAATTCCAGGAAACTTCCTACCGTTTTCATGAAAGAATCGAAGCATGTGGGACGGCAACTCAGAGATTGAGCGGCCGTCTCCCAATTTCTTATTTGGCCCAGTCAGAACGGGCGACATGGAGTTGAACCGACATGTCTGAGGACCAGAACGTAAAACTCGCGCCGATGGAACTGGACGAGGTCAAGGCGCGCGAACTGGAAGAGCAGTTCGATACCGAAATTCGTTTCCGCCCGCTGGCTCCGCTCTCTGCCCGCATCGTTGGCGGCCTTCTGATCGTCCTGTCGCTTTTTCATTACTACACGGCCGGCTTCGGTATCCTGTCGGAAATGGTGCACCGCGGCATCCATCTCTCGTTCGTGCTCGGCCTCGTGTTTCTCGTCTTTCCTTTCTCCCGCACGGGTTATGACAAGCCGGCGGTTTCCTCGCTGCTGCGGCCGCTCGGCATATCGATCATCGACTGGGCGCTGGCGATTGTCGCGGTCGTGGCTGTTCTCCATGTGCCATTGATCCCGCTTGACGATCTGGCTTTCCGCGTCGGCAATCCGACGACCACCGATGTGGTGCTCGGGGGCCTCCTGATCCTCATTCTTCTGGAAGCGACGCGCCGATCGGTGGGTTGGCCCCTGCCGATCATCTCTATCCTGTTCATGCTTTACGCACTTTACGGACCGTCCATGCCGGGTATTCTTGTTCATCCCGGCGCCACGGTCAGCCAGTTGGTCAATCATCTTTATCTGACCACACAGGGCATTTACGGCATCGCGCTCGGCGTCGTCGCAACCTATGTCTTCCATTTCGTGCTGTTCGGCGTTTTCGCCACGCGCATCGGCCTTGGCCAGTTGTTCCTCGACTGTGCAGCCTGGGTGGCAGGGCGTTTTGCGGGCGGTCCCGCGAAAGTGTCGATTTTCGGCTCCGCGCTGTTCGGCATGATTTCCGGTTCCTCGGTCGCCAACACAGTCACTGTCGGATCGCTGACCATCCCGGCCATGATCCGGCTCGGCTACAAGCGCCATTTCGCGGCCGCCGTAGAATCCGCATCCTCGACCGGCGGTCAGATCACGCCGCCCATCATGGGCGCTGCCGCCTTCCTGATGATAGAATTCCTCAATCTGCCCTATACGACGATCATTCTGGCCGCCATTGTTCCGGCCTTCATGCATTTCTTCGGCGTTTTGATGCAGGTGCATTTCGAGGCCAAGCGCAACGGCCTGCGTGGCATGACCCGCGAGGAACTGCCTGATCTGAAGGAAGCGTTCAAGCGCGACTGGCCGACCGTCATTCCGCTGATCGTGCTGATCGGTGTGCTTCTGTCCGGCTATACGCCCTATCTCGCGGCCTTCTGGGGCATCACGCTGTGCATCGCGGTAGGGTTGCTCAATCCGCGCAAGCGTATGACCGTCAGCGAAATCTTCGATGGTCTGCGCGATGGTGCGAAATATGCGCTTGCCGTCGGCGCGGCTGCCGCCACGGTCGGCATCATCGTTGGCGTAGTGACGCTGACCGGCGTGGGCTTCAAGATCTCCTATATCGTCACATCCACCGCAGGGCAGCTTGCTGCCTTCTTCGGTACCGTTCTGCCGGCAAGTTGGTTCGGTCCGCAGACGCTCACCCTTCTGTTCACGCTCATCATGACCGGCGTCGTCTGCATCCTGATGGGCTGTGGCATCCCGACGACGGCCAATTACATCATCATGGCCACCATCGCCGCTCCGGCCCTCGGCCTTCTGGGCGTCGAGCCGATCGTCGCGCATTTCTTCGTCTTCTATTACGGCGTTCTGGCAGACATCACGCCGCCCGTAGCGCTGGCGGCTTATGCGGCCGCGGGCATGGCGGGTGCGGACCCGTTCAAGACGGGCAACACCGCATTCCGCCTCGGACTGGGCAAGGTGCTGGTGCCGTTCGTCTTCGTCTTTTCGCCGTCTTTGCTGCTGGTAACGTCGGGATTCAACTGGGCGGATTTCCTGCTGGCATTTCTCGGCTGCGCCATCGGCATCACCGCACTGGGAGCTGCACTTTCCGGTTTCTTCCTCGTGCGGACCAAAGCGTGGGAAAATGTGCTGATGATCGTCGGCGCGATGCTTCTGGTCGCACCGGAGATTTACTCGTCGGCCGTAGGTCTGCTGCTGTTGGTACCCGTTCTGATCCGCCATCTTGCAGCGCGGAAAGAGCCTGCAGCAATTTAAGGCGAGCGTGAATTCGGCAGCAGCTTTGTCGGAGGCCGCTATCTCTACTTATTCAGGCAGTCGGCGCGAGCCGACGTGCCTGTTTCGAAAGACTGGCTTCTCGCGCAGGCTGCAACATTCCTTTTTGCGCCGTTATCGCGTCTTAGTCACACGACCTGATATGGATCGGCTCTGCTTCCGCCTCCTTGCCCAGGTCGGTACAGGTCTGGCCGGCGCACAGGGTCCAGCCGCCACCCGTCTTGCCGGACGCAGCGAGGACGATATCTCTTCGCGGCGGGATGTGCGGATGGTAGCTGTACCAGCCGTTCCGCAAGACCGCGTCTTCCGGTGGCTCCATCCCGGCTCCCGATCCCTTGATGCGCGCCTCGGTGAGCACCAGCCCCTGATCCGTGACCGACCAGTGTTCCTGCCAAGGAATTTTTTCCACGCTATGGGTCCATGAGAGGACGAAGCTTGCGGCGGCGATTTTCATGAGGCCGCCGGCCGTCGTGATGCAGATCGCCATCAACCCGACGACGCGACGACGGATGGCCGCGACCTCCAGAAATGCCATATGAGGAAGGCCGCGCAGGCCGCAAAGCCCAGTTCGTCGCTATAGGGATAGGTGGCGAGCATCAGCGCGATTGCTACAAATGCCCAGATACGCTCCCATAGCTGGAGGGGCGTGCGCAGATGTCCGATGGCCGCCGCGCCCCACAGAAGAATGCTCAGCAGCGCCTTGACGAGCATATACGCGAAGGCCAGCCAGAAGCCGTATTTTTCGGTAAGGGGCCCGCCTTCCTGAAGCATGATGACCGGCTCATAGACGGCCATGAACGGCACGGCGAAGCCTGCCACCGCGATGCGGATCGCCTGCATGCCGATCTTCATCCCCGATTCCCGCGCGATGGGCGCGGCGGCGAAGGCGGCCAGCGCCACCGGCGGCGTGAGGTCCGCCATGATGCCGAAATAGAAGACGAACATGTGCGAGACGAGAAGCGGCACTTCTAGATGCAGAAGCGCCGGGCCGGCGATCGAAGAGGTGATGATATAGTTCGGAATGGTGGGAATGCCCATGCCGAGCACGAGGCAGGCGAGCATGGTCAGCACCAGCGAGAAGAACAGCGAGTTTTCCCCCACGCTGACGATGACGCGGGCAAATGTCGAGCCGGCTCCGGTCAGCGCGAGAATGCCGATGATGACGCCTACCAGCGCACAGGCGATGCCGACCGGCAGCGCGTTCTTGGCGCCTTCCGCAAGGCTTTCCAAGCAAAGGCTGAGCGTTTCCCGACCTCCGCGCACCGCGAAATTGATCGCTACCAGAAGGGCGACGAGGAGAATGATCAGCGTGATCCCGCGCAGCGCATAACCGAAGATGTTGAACGTGGTGCCGAAGGCGGCGGCGGACATCACGCCGAGCGCGATCCAGAACAGAACCCGCAGCGGCATCGACAGGCCACCCGACACCGGCACGCCCAGTATGATGAGCGCGGTGAGGCTGAGACCGACCGTGCCGGCGAAAAGCGGTGTATAGCCGGAGAAGAGAAGCCAGACCAAAGCGGCCAGCGGCAGGATGAGGAACCAGCGCCTGCGGATTGCTTCCAGCGCGCTCGGCATTTCGCTTTTGTTGAGGCCCTTCATCCTCAGGCGTCGCGCTTCCAGATCGACCATCACGAAGACGGTGATGAAATAGAGGATGGCCGGCACGATGGCCGCCTTGACGATCTCGACATAGGGCAGGCCGAGCGTTTCGGCCATGATGAAGGCGACGGCCCCCATCACCGGCGGCATGATCTGACCACCCATCGACGCCACGGCCTCCACGCCCCCGGCAAAGGCCGGGCGGAAGCCGGAGCGCTTCATGAGCGGAATGGTGAAAGCGCCCGTCGTCACCACATTGGCGACGCCGGAGCCGTTGATCGTGCCCATCAGCGCGGATGAGATCACCGAAACCTTGGCAGGGCCGCCCCGCGACGCGCCAACTGTGCCCATGGCGATGTCATTGAAAAGCTGGATCATGCCGGCGCGCTCCAGAAACGCGCCGAACAGGATGAACAGGAAGATATAGCTCGACGACACATAGATCGGCGTGCCGTAAATGCCCTCGGTTCCCAGAAACAGGACCTCGACCACCTGCTCGAAATCATAGCCGCGGTGATTGAACGGATGCGGCAGATACTGGCCGAACAGGCCGTAGGCCAGAAAGATCAGACAGATGAGCGGCAGGGTCCAGCCCATCATTTTCTTGCCGGCCCAGAAGACGAGCCCGACGGCGAGGACCCCGATCACGATATCGGTGTGGCTGGGCTCGCCCGCCCGAATCAGGAGGTCTTCATAGAAGATCCAGTGATAGAGACTGAGCGCGAAGGCCACGACCGCCGCCAGCCAGAACACGGTCCGTCTGGCGGCGTCCGTCGCCGCATTGGCGTAGAGGCCGAACAGCAGTAAAAGCAGAAATCCGACATGGACGGACCGCACGACCTGGCTCGGCAGGGGCGAGTAAGCCGAGGTCCAGAGCTGGAAAACGGAGAAGGCCACGGCGATGGCGAACAGGATCCTTGCGCCTGCGCCTGAACCCCAGCCGGGAATATGTTCAGCCGATTCGATAGCCGTTTCGGCAGCCGTTTTTTCGCTCTGCGCCATGAGGAACCTTCACCAGATTATGCATTGGGGGGAACGGATGGATGCCCGGATGTGTCGTCCGGGCATCTGAGCATTGGGCGAGGCGGCAGGCCTCGCCGATCTGCCGGCGATCTATTCGATCCCCTTTTCCTTGAAATAGCGCATTGCGCCGGGATGGACCGGAACGGGCGAGACGATGGTGTTCTTGTCGAGCTTGATCGCCTTGGCGGAAGCGTGCGCTGCCGCAAGCTGGTCGAGATTCTCGAACAGGCCCTTGGTCATCTGGTAGACCAGTTCTTCATCCATGTCGGGGCGCACGATCAGATAGTTGATGACCGAGGCGGTCACGACATCCTTGTCCTGCCCAGTATAGGTGTTCGCGGGAATCGTGTTGACCTGATAGGGCGCACCGATCTTCTCGATAACGTCCGAAGGGATCTCAACGACATTGATTTCAACCGAATTGGCGAGATCGCGCAGCGAGGCGACGCCGAGGCCCGAAGACTGCAGGGTGGCGTCAAGCTGGCGGTTTTTCATCAGTTCGACCGATTCCGCGAAGGGCAGATATTCGATCTTTCCCAGATCGTCGTAGGAAAGGCCCGCCGCTTCCAGAATGGTGCGCGCATTGAGTTCGGTGCCGGACTTCGGCGCGCCGACGGAAAGGCGCTTGCCCTTCAGGTCGGCCAGAGTCTTGATGCCCGATTCCTTCGAGGCGACGATCTGGACGTAATTGGGATAGATAGCCGCCAGCGTGCTGAGCTTGGTGAGCTTCGTCTTGAAACCGGCGGCTTCATTGCCCTCGTAGGCATCGCGCAGGGAATCGCCCAGTGTGAAGGCGACTTCACCACGGCCGCTGTTGATCAGATTGATATTTTCGATCGATGCCTTCGTGGCCTGAACGGAAGGCCGTACGTCGGGGATGCCGGAATAGATCTTTTCCATGGCAACGCCGAGTGGATAATAGACCCCGCTGGTGCCGCCGGTCAGGATATTGACGAATTCCTCGGCACGGGCCTGCGCCGCGCCGAGAACAAATCCAAGCGCTGTCGCCAGAGAAACGGCCGTCTTCTTGTCCAGGAATTTCATGTTTCCTCCTCCCTTTCATAGATATCGCTGTGCCGCGACAATCTGCTGCGAAGCAGGGAGATTCATGAAGATCATTTCCCTCACCACGTTCGCAAATTTCCTCCCTTGGAACGAGAGAAAAACGCTATAGCATTCCGGAGAAAATCCCAAGTGCTTTTGGACGTTGTTAGACGGAAGAATAATTTCCTCCCGCGCCAGGCGGGTTTGACTATATAATTCTTGGGGACAGTTCGAGCAGCGAAGAGCGCGATCTGCCTTGGATCAACTGTCGCACATAGTATGCAAGGAGGGTCGGGTGTTCCGGCACATGGAAATCTGCCGGAATCGCGCCTCACGATATAAAACGCCCGTCAGCGCGTTTCGATAGTCTCAGCACGATATAGCCAGCCAGGCCGGCGATCAGAGAGCCGATCAGAATTCCTATTTTTGCTTCATCCTGAAGGAGCACGTCGTTGAAGGCGAGCAGCGAGATAAACAGGCTCATCGTGAAGCCGATACCGCAAAGAAGTGTCGTTCCCAACATCTGCTGCCAGCTTGCACCGGCAGGCAGATCGACGATGTCGCTCTTTACAAGAATCAGAACCGCGCCAAAAATCCCGATGAGCTTACCAAGTGCCAGCCCCGCTGCCACACCCATGGTCACCGGAGCAAAGACTGCATCGATACCCAGACCTGTAAAGTTCACGCCTGCATTGGCAAAACCGAAAATCGGAACGATAACGAAAGATACGGGTTTGATCAGGCTATGTTCGAGGAGGTGTAGCGGGCTTTCGGAAATATGGGCCTCGGGTGCGGCGGGTGTTCGTTTGATCGGCACCGTCAACGCCAGCAGGACACCTGCAATCGTTGCGTGGACGCCGGAGCGATAGGTGAAGATCCAGAGGAGGAGTCCAAGGATCAGATAGGGCAGGAGACGCTTCACACCCGTAAGATTAAGGACGAGAAGAATCGCAAAGACCAAGGCAGCCAGTCCGAGATCAATTGCCGAGACGCCAGTGGTGTAGAACAGGCCTATGATGACCACTGCACCGAGGTCGTCGATAATGGCGAGAGCGGCGAGAAAGACCTTGAGAGAGGTTGGAACCCGCGGGCCGAGCAGAGATATGACGCCAAGCGCGAACGCGATGTCGGTGGCGGCGGGAATGGCCCATCCGTGAGAAGCGCCGCTGTTCAGGTTGAAGGCGAGATAGATGACTGCCGGCACGGCCATCCCGGCCATTGCGGCTGCACCGGGCAGAATGCGGCGGGGCCATGACGAAAGATGCCCGTCAACCATTTCACGCTTGATCTCGAGGCCGACCATCAGAAAGAAGACCGCCATCATGGCGTCGTTGACCCAGTGCTGGACAGAAAGGGGCCCCAGATGGAAATGCAGTACATGGAAATAGGAATCCGCGACCGGGGAATTCGCCACCATCAGGGCGGCGATGGCCGAGGCGATCAGAAGCAGGCCACCTGCGGATTCGCTGTCGAGAAAATTGCGGATAGTATTCTGGATGCGGCCAGCCATGGGCAACTCCCTGTCAGAAACGGTTAAAAACAGTCTCCGTAGTCAGGGCATTCCCTGGGCGCACGCAGCACACGCCGTACCACCGAAAGTAATCACCTGACATAAAAGTTCAAGGCCTTGTGATATGCGAACGACTTGAACGCCGAAGTCGCGCTTCATCACTTCGTTGGAAGCGGTTGCCTCAGCCGACGCGGCCTCGTAGTCTGCTTCCGTTTGAAGATTGATAGACTCTGTCATCATAGTTCGCCTCAATGTTCGTAACTATGATGGTTTTTCTCCAATCGTTATCCGTCCGTGGTGCTGGAATACCTCCCAAATTTCACCAACCTAGCGGCTGATCCTAAAGGAGAAAGGCAAAGAGCCATGATATCTTGTTTCTAAACAGGTACTTGCAATGAATGTCGGCATCGGTGGTTGCACACCCCCGCAACCACGCTATAGCACGCTACGATATCCAAAGCTACGATCCTGTGCGCCAGATAATTTGCTGCTTGCGGCTATGATCCAGTTTGAAATGATTATGTTCCGGTTTTATGAAACCGGAACAGCTGGCAGGTCCGCCTTCAGCGCACTGACGTCATCTGGTAATTCGGAAGCAGGCAAAACCATGGGAGAAATAGAGCACAAATGCGGCCATTTTCCCAACCATTACACCATCATGATTCATCTTGCCGCAGGCAGGTATCAGCCCGTCAGCAACGGTCGCCGGACCTTGGCTGGACGGATCTTTTTCCAATCCATTCCGGCCAGAAGCGTCATCAGTTGTGAATGGTCGAGACGCACCCGCGCCGCCGATATGCCCGGCCAGCAGAAGCTGCTCTCTTCCAGGGTTTTCGAGTAGAGGCAGACCCCGCTGCCATCCCACCAGACAATGCGGACACAGTCCGCCCGTTTCGACCGGAAGACGTAAAGCGCGCCATTGAACGGGTCGAGGCCGCCATCCCGCACCAACGCCATCAACGATGCGGCTCCCTTGCGGAAGTCGACCGGTTGGCAAGACACGTAAACCACAACGCCGGAAGCAATCATGCCTTGCGCACCGCGCCGATAATGCCCGCCAACTGGTCCGGATCGATATCACCGCGTACCCGCATGACGACATCGCCAATCACGATCTCCACCGTCGCGCCGCCGCTCGCCTCAAAGCGCGTGAACTTCGCCGGCTCGCTTTCCATCATGGTTCGTCCGCCCAATCGCACCGTCAATGGCGCCATCGCCCCCCTGGAAAGCGCCTTCCTGCGCCACGCATAAAGTTGCGACACGTCCAGTTCATAGGCGCGCGCAACCTCCGCCACCGTGCCTGCCGGCGAAAACGCTTCCGCTACGAGCCGCGCTTTCTCGTCATCAGACCAATGCCGCGGCGAACGTCGCGACGGCGTCGCCGTCAAAACTTCGAATGTCCGAACCTGATTCACCTTGTCGCTCATATGACTCTCCGCATGATTCATGCAGAAAATGAGCTTCCAAGCACAAACGCGCTACGTGGGATCGCCTACACGCTTACATTTATTCTGATCTCATCATTCTTGATGAGCTCGGATATCTACCATTCGTGCATCCGGTGGCGCGCTTTTATTCCACCTGCTCAGCAAACTTTACGAGCGCACGAGTGTCATAATCACCACCAATCTCAGCTTCAGTGAATGGGCAAGCGTGTTTGGAGACGCCAAAATGACGACTGCATTGCTCGACAGGCTCACCCATCACTGCCACATACTGGAAACCGGAAATGAAAGCTTCAGGTTCAAAAACAGTTCCGCTCAGGAACCAAAACGAGCAAAGGAATACACGAAACTTGACCGTGAATAAAAACCCGAACATTAATTAAAAGGCGGGTCAATTCTCGGCTCTGACGCAGATTTGCTGAAGTAGAAGCCCTATGATGTACCAATCAGCCGTGCTTGCAGAAGGTCGATTTTTGCGCGCCCGTACATCTGGCGTTTGATCAGTTTCAGGCGGGTAATTTGGCCTTCTGTTTGCCCGTTCGACCAAGGGGAGACGATAGCATTTCGGACTGCATCGAGGTCCTTTTCAACGCCGCCTACAAAGGACCCAATCAAACTGTCCCTGGCGGTTTCAAGCCAGCCTTCAAGTTTCGCCGCTGACTTTGAACGGATCATAGATTGAAAGTCCCCAATGGCCTTGCGGGCAGCAACCAACTCCGGAACGTTCACTTCGATTGCCGCGACAAGGATAGCCTCGGATTTTGCCAGGTCATCGCGTGCGGCGGTCATCAGTCGAGCAATAACCCGCGACGATGGCGTGCGCGCAAATCCGCTCTGGCCTGCCTTCTCAGCCAAACGTCGACGTTGTGCCCATTGCGAGACAACACCGCTCTGTCCTGGGAAGCCTTTTGCTTTCATCTCGCGCCACAGCGCCAAGGCGTTTCGCGCCCCTTCTTCCCAACGGTTGTTAAGCCATGGCAGCCAGTTATCCAGCGAACTCGGCTTCGTTCGGAATACATCGAGGCGTTGACCACGCAGGACATCGCGAACCAGTTTTCGACTATGACCGGTTTGCCGGACAATCTGCCGAATTGATATTCCCTTCTTGGCCAATCCTTGTATCGCCTCATTGGTCTCCTGACGGCGCAGATATCTAAACTGAACCGTACCGGGTTTGCCGGAGGCTCCAACTTCTGAGAGATTGGGGCCACTATGAGCAAAACAACGAACAAGTTTTCACCTGAAGTGCGTGAACGTGCCATCCGTATGGTGCTGGATCACGAAGCAGAGCACCCTTCTCGGTGGGCTGCCGTTTCATCAATCGCTACCAAGATTGGTTGTTCGCCAGCCACCCTGCATGAGTGGGTGAAGAAGACCGAGGTCAACACTGGTAAACGAGCAGGCCTGCCGAGCGATGTCGCCGAGAAGATGAAGGCTCTTGAGCGAGAGAATCGCGAGCTTCGTCAGGCCAATGAGATATTGCGCAAAGCGTCTGCTTATTTTGCCCAGGCGGAGCTCGACCGCCCCTTCAAACGATGATTTCATTCATTGACGAATACCGTAGCGTGTTTGGGGTCGAGCCGATCTGCAGATTATTGCCGATTGCCCCGTCAACCTAATACGAGAACGTCGCCAAGCGCCTGGACATCAACCGGCTGTCGGTCCGCACCCGCAACGATATCAGTCTGAAGATCGAGATACGTCGTGTCTTCGAGCAAAACTTCTGCGTTTATGGCGTTCGCAAGGTCTGGCGGCAATTGAAGCGTGAGGGGTTCGATGTCGCCCGCTGCACTGTGGCTCGACTTATGAGGTCTATGGGTCTTCAAGGCATCATTCGTGGTAAGCCAGTCATGAGGATGGTGTTGCAATATCGCACCCGGTCTTCATAATGGATCGGACACGCGGCGAAAACGGCACGCTGGTCTCGCATGTTGCTGCATCCAACGATCATGTTGAGTTTCTGAAACGTGGCCTGCCATCAATTGCAATCCTGATGGATGCTGGTCATTATGTGTCATCGTCTTGGTATCCGGGTTGTCCGGAAAGGGACAGCGCGCCGACCTGGAGCTTCATGGTTGCTCATATCCATGGCACGCCCAAAATCTTATCGGAAGGAGCGACTGCAAAGCATCTCCACGAACTCGTCAAACATATGGAGAAGGGTCGTGACAACCCCTGGCAGATGAAGGAACTCGGCCCCGGTGGTCTGGAGCGGCGTCTGCGCAATATTGTCGGCTACGAAATGCCTATTGAGAAGATGGAAGTCAAGTTCAAGCTGGGACAGGATGAGCGGGCAGCAGATATGAGTGCAGCGATCAAAAAGTTGCATGAAGAGGGGCGGGAACACCTCGCCGAAATGATGGCCCGTCACTGCAAGCTTTGACCAACGAAATGAAGGGGTCGAGGTCTGACGGAGCGAAGCGCATTGACCATGCCAAACATGGAATCCAGTATCGACTGGCAATCAACACATCGCCTATTGGCAGAGGCAAGCGGCGCTCCATTCACGGCAAAGGACGTTGTCGTTGGACAAAGTATTTCATAACCTACGTCATCATGTAGATCGAGGTTAAATTGAGAAGAGATCTTTCTCCAAATTCGTATTGTCCCATTGAAGGCTGGTGTCCGGTTTCAGTGGCTATAGGGGGTATCATTTACTTTACTGAATAATCCCCTTTGCCGTTTGATAAACAAGTTAAGCTGGCAAGTAGATTTCACGCACGCGCGCATCGCCGGACAACTTGTCAGCCGGGCCGGAGACGTGGATCTCGCCATGTTCGAACGCATAAACATAATCGGCTATTTCGAGGGACAGATCGACATTCTGTGCGACCAGAACAATGGAGACACCCGCCTCGGCGAGCTTGATCATGATCTCGAAAATCTGGTGAATGATAATCGGCGCCAGACCTAGCGAAGGTTCCTCGAGCAGCAGGAGTTCGGAATTGCCCATCAGTGAATGGGCAATGGCCTGACGCGTTACATCAGCGACGGCAGGATGCCGATCGATAACAATATTTTGGAATGTGACATCAGAGTTTTGCGACCAGAAGAAAATCATGGCTGTTCAGCGACACTGCTGACGGAGCCAGGGCCAGCGCAGTGATCTATAGTTTGATGCTGACATGCCGCGCCTGTGGACACTCTGATCTGGCTGCGGCACGTGCTCACGGAGTGCCGCAGCGAGACGACGATGCCGACATCGGCGACCTGCTACCGATCAACTTCTCGAAAACCTCCGCCGCCTAACGGAGCCGGATATCGCTTCCGATGCAAGGCGGCTCTAGCGGTGCCACAGCCGTCAATCCGCATCGAAAATCGCGCTTACGTTCAAAATCCTCAGGTCGTCAACAGGGTATCACGCACTTCATCGGAACAAGGGGGCTATCACTGCCTTCAAATCGATGGATACAGTGGAGCACAAGGGTATGTGACCTAATCTGGCTCGTGGATGATCCAAAACTTCTGCAGATCCGTAGGATTGCTCCACGCGGCGATAGCGCCGGGGCGAATAAGGAAAATGTCCCCTGCCGCAAAAGACACGCTCCCCTCGTCTGGGTTGGATAAGGTAACGTCGCCCTTGCGCAGCATCATCAGTTCAGAGAAGGAATAGTTGATGGGATGGCGGGCGTAAGGCGTAGTCGCCCAAATGCCCCAGGAAAGTGGATCGTCACTCTGGAATTCGTGACGATGAGTCGTCGGAGCGGGCGTGGTAAGCAGCGCTGCATTGGGCGCGCCACCGGGAACCATGGGATGGTCAAGGTCGAGTTTGGTGAACGACACTGGCGCGGTCCCCTGATGAATCGTGAGGATTACGCAATCGGCCGCCTGTGCCTTCCATGCAAAACTGGACGCGGGTAGGCTCGCGGCCTCACCCTTGGCCAGCACGATTTCGAAACCGTTACTGTCCACGAGCGATAAAGAGCCCTCACGAACCATTACAATAGAGGGGAACAGGCTTTTCGTCCCCTTTCCTTCTCCTGAAAGAACAGCGCGTCCGACGCCGAAGGGTTCAGTAGACTGTCCATTCAAAGTGAGGGCTTGGAAAGCTGCTTCCAAATCCGCGGCGCAAGAGGGCGCAATTCCCAGATTGATTACGTTTTTCAACAAGTCCAGTACTTTCTGCAGAGGGTTTATTTCGATGCGAATCCAAGACTGTCCTTGACCCAATACCAGCGGATGCCAACATCCATGACGGGTTTGCGGATCGAGTGCCAGGAAAGGCGCGGTATCTGCGTGGTGGGATAAACCATGGGGCGGCCTTCGGCGATGTATTCGGCATACATCTTGCCAAAAGCGGTCGCCATCGCTACGCCTCGGCCGTTATAGCCAAGCATTGCGTGCAAACCTGGAGCGGGATTGTGAAGATGAGGCAGGCCATCCATCGTTAGCGCCACATGACCGGACCAGTGATAGTCGATGCCAATGCCATCCAGTTGCGGAAACAGCCTAACCATTCCGGCCTTCAGCGCTTCCATGAGTGCCTTCTTTTCGTTCATTCCCACGGCGCCGCGTCCGCCAATGAGAAAACGCCCGTCTACTGATTGACGCATATAAAAAGCAATCTTGCGCGTTTCGGAAAGTACCACACCCCCCGGCATGATTTCCCCGCGTTGCTTTTCTGAAAGGGGCTCTGTCGCGATCAGCATGCTTTGCACAGGAAGAATGCTTTGGGCGAGATTCGGCACGAGTTTGTCGGTGTAGGCGTTGGTTGCGACGAGGGCCTCTCTCGCGCGAATTGCTCCACGCGCCGTCCGTGCCACCCAATCGCCGTTTTCGTGCGTGAGAGACGTGACGGACGAATCTTCAAAAATCTGAACGCCGCGTGCCGAAGCGGCCCGCGCCAGCCCTCGGGCATAATCCAGCGGTTGCAAGGCGCCGGCGCGTGGATCACGCCATCCACCGAAATAGCGCTCCGTGCCGGAAAGTCTGGCAATCTGTTCGCGGTCCAATATCTCGACTTCGACGCCTTGCGCCTGCCATTGTCGGGCACGCTTGTGAACGGCAGCGGTTGCAAGCTGAGAATGGGCGGCCTGA
This sequence comes from Brucella ciceri, assembly GCF_041930145.1. Lineage (NCBI taxonomy): Bacteria > Pseudomonadati > Pseudomonadota > Alphaproteobacteria > Hyphomicrobiales > Brucellaceae > Brucella > Brucella ciceri. Next base: position 96,588 of record NZ_JBHEEV010000011.1, read on the forward strand.
ATCCATCCGGCGCGAACGGGCGAGCATAGGATAGCGTGTTCGCGCACAAGGCTAAAGACAAGATCGGCTGCGCCCCCTACAAGGTCGATCATGCGCTTGCCATGTTCGAGCCCATAGGTCGCAATAAGATCTTCCGGATCGTGCTTCAAGCCGGGGATCACCTGTCCGCCATTACGTCCAGATGCACCGAAGCCGACATGACGCGCTTCAAGGACCACGACCGTCTTGCCACGCTCGGCAAGGAACAATGCGCTTGAAAGACCCGTAAAGCCGCCGCCGATAATAACGACGTCCGCATCGTGTACGCCGTTCAGTTTGGGATGGTTCGGCTTTGCTTCGCCAGCCGCGTTCCACCAGAGCGAGCGCGAGAAGCTCTCAGGACTGCTTGCCATTTTCATCTTTCTCCAGCTTTTTTTGGCCTGCCAGGTGATTTCACTCGGGTTTGTTCACCCAGAGAACGAAAGCTTCCGCTTCACTATTATTGAAGAATCTGTGGCGGGTCGTTGAAGGCAAGGCAAATCCGTCACCTGCTGAAAGCAGATATTGAGCATCTTCAATCTGCAACGTGAAACTGCCCGAAATGACATACCCTAGCTCCTCGCCGGAATGGGTATAGCACTCCTCACCGGAACTCCCTCCCGGAACGATCCGCACCGCGAAGGACTTCATGGTTTCAATGAGTTCTGGCGAAGCGCGGTGCTTGATGACACCGCCACCGTTCAACACTTCGGGCTGTTCGCTTGCCCGCAATACGTAGGGATTGGCGCGAGCTGCAGCTGCGAACCCCTGCGGGTCAATGAGCTGCGCCGGACTCATGGAGAGCACATCGGCAATAGTATAAAGGGTGCGAACCGTTGGCGACACCAGACCGCGTTCGATCTGGGACAGCGCCCCTGTCGATAGGCCTGACACTTCCGACAGATAGCCAAGAGTGAGGCCCAGTGCCTGCCTGCGCGTACGGATACGTGCTCCGATATCCCCCGCATCGTTCGGTGTGGGTTCGCTGATAGGGGCGATCCGCGATATCTCTGCCTTGTTCACTTTTGGCATCTTTTAATGGCTCTCGCTACGAACTCGAATGAATCGGGGTTGATTAGTTTTTAGTATTCTGCTTCATAATCGTCATACATTCAATAAACTAAAAACAAAATCCATCCAGAACATGGAGGGGACATGTCAGAAATGGCTCACAAGGATACGCCCTACTGGTGGGAGGCCGCCCCGCCGCGAAGCGTCGGACAACGTGCCATCGAGCCGGACTGCGATGTGGCCATCGTTGGCGCCGGTTATGCGGGCCTTTGCGCTGCACTTTATCTGGCGAGAGCCGGGCGCAAGGTTCAGGTTTTCGAGCGGGAACAACTTGGCTTTGGTGCTTCCAGTCGTAACGGCGGGTTTACCAGTGGCAATATTCGTCCCGATGACAAGACGCTGATCCGCAAATTCGGTATGGAACGGGCGGCAAAGATTGCTTCTGAAGGCCATGAAGCGCGTCGCTTCATGATCGATTTTCTGGCCAATGAAGGCGTTGACGCGGATTTCAAGCTTGTGGGTCGATTCAGCGGTGCGATGACGCGCGCAGAATATGATGCCATGGCGCGAAGCGCTGAAGCTATCCAGCGAGCAACCGGTGTCGAATCCTACGCGGTTCCTCTTAGCGAGGTCCACCGGCATATCGCGACTGACCTCTATGCGGGCGGCAGTGTTCGTATGGATATTGGTGGCCTGCATCCCGCAAAGTTTCATGCAGAACTGGTACGGCTGGTCGTTGCTGAGGGAGTATTGATCCACAGCGAATGTCGCGTGGAAGGCATCAACCAAGGAGCTGATAGGAAAACGGTAGTAACCGCACGCGGTCGTGCCCGGGCGCGCGATGCCCTTGTTTGCACGAACGGATATACCGATCATTCGGACCGCTGGCTGCGTCAGCGACTGGTGCCATTGCGTTCCCGAATAATCGCAACCGAGGATCTGGGCGAGGAACGTGTAAGCGCGTTGGTGCCAGGATTGAAAATGCTCACCGACACCCGGGCGATGACCTACTATTTCCGCCCGTCGCCGGATGGGCGACGCATCTTGTTTGGTGGTCGGGATGTTACGAGCCGCGGCGATCCGGATAGCGCTACGCAACGTAACTATACGGAAATGTGCAAGGTTTTTCCGCAACTGGAAGGTGTCGGTATTTCGCATAGCTGGTTCGGCTATGTAGCCATGAACAGGGACATGGTTCCGCGAATTTTTCAGCGCGGGGCAGTGCATTATGCAACAGGATTCTGTGGCTCCGGTGTTGTCTGGGCACCATGGCTCGGCTTCAAGGTCGCGCAGAAAATACTGGGGGTGCCGAACAGCGAAAGCAGTTTCGATTTTCGCGCGCCGCAGTTTGTGCCGACCTGGCGCGGAAAAGCCTGGTTCATGCCGCTGGTTTTTGCCGACCTTGAACGAAAGGATCGCAAGTTGGAAGCAACAGCATCCAATGAACGGGCGTTGAGAAACAGTGCCAGCTTCCAGGGTGAACGCAATTGAGAAGCTGCACCGTGAACGCTGGTCACAACAAATTTCACTTTATCAAACGTGGTTTCACGACCGGCGTTTCGAATAGAAAACTTATCGCTGCATTTAGGAAGGAGAATGCCATGCGTCTCAAGAAAATTTTTGGTTTGGCAGCTACGGCGATCATCATGTGGGGCGCAATGCCTGCCTTGGCTCAGGAAGCGGTCAAAGTAGGTTCGTCTCCCACCGGTTTGCCGTTTACCTTTGTGAACACGGAAACCAAGGCCATGGATGGCGTGTTGATCGATGTGGTCAAGGCCATCGAACCCGATATCGGTATCAAGGCGGAATTCGAGGCCGTACAGTTTTCGGCGCTCGTGCCGTCGCTCACCGCGAACAAGATCGATATGATTGCTTCGGCAATGTTCATCACTGAAGAGCGCGCAAAAATCGTGGACTTTTCCGATCCGGTCTATGGCTATGGTGAAGGCGTTTTCGTGCCGGTTTCCGATGATACGGCCTACAAGACCTATGCGGATCTCAAGGGTAAGACCGTCGGCGTACAGGTGGGAACCACCTTCGTTGATCTGTTCAGGAAGAGCGGCCTGTTCAGTGATGTCAAGGTCTACAAAGGCATTCCCGATATCATTGCTGACGTGAATGCCGGGCGCATCGATGCCGGCTTCGGGGATGGACCAATGGCTGCCTACTACCTCTCGCAGGGCCGCTACCCCAAGGTGAAGATGGTCGAGAGCTATGAAGCGTCGGCCGGGGGCGAGTTCGGTCTGGCCCTCCGCAAAGGCGACGAACGTATGCCCAAAATCAATGCAGCCATCGCCCGCATCAAGTCGGACGGCACGCTTCAGAAAATTCTTGCCAAATACGGACTGAAATAATTCCGGTGTGAGCATGGGGATTGATCCCCATGCTCACAATTCAGGTGTGCTCCACGCGCGTCCAAGCAGAAGCTCTTTGTGCTTCTCGGCCTGCGCCCGAAACGGGGCTTACCGGCCGCAGCGCCTCATCCGCGTTTGATCGCGCCAAATAAATAGAGTTAAAGTCAATGCAAAACTTCCTTATGGACATCCGCGAGTTCTTCCCGATCTTGCTGGAAGGCGTGAAATATACACTCCTCGTGACGCTGGGCTCACTTGTCCTTTCGACCCTTCTGGGGCTTGTCTGGGCGCTGATGCGGGTGTCGGGAATCGGCTGGCTGTCGGCTGTTGCCGGAGCTATCGTCAATGTGATCCGTGGCATTCCTATCCTGGTGCAGCTCTTCTATATCTACTTCGTTCTACCGGAATTCGGCATTGCGCTTTCCGCTCTTCAGGCCGGTATCATAGGCCTCGGAATTGCCTATTCGGCCTACCAGGCAGAGAATTTCCGTGCCGGCATCGAGGCCATCGATCACGGGCAGACAGAAGCCGCGCAATCCATCGGTATGGGCTGGTTCATGACGATGCGCCGCGTGATCCTGCCGCAAGCCGTTCGAGTGATCCTGCCGCCCTATGGCAACATAATGGTCATGCTCTTGAAGGACAGTTCGCAGGCGTCTGCCATCACGGTTGCCGAACTGACCCTGCAAGGCCAGCTGCTCGCTGCTTCGACCTTCAAGAATATGAGCGTCTATACGCTGGTTGCCATGTTCTATCTCTGCCTGAGCTTGCCGCTGATGATGGCTGTCGGGCGTCTTGAAAAGCTCTTTGGTAAAAGAAACGGACATTGATCATGGCGATGATTGAAATAAAGAACGTCACAAAATCCTATGGTCCGCTTCAGGTCCTCAAAGGCATCAGCGCTGACGTGCAGAAGGGTGAAGTCGTTTGTCTGATTGGCCCTTCTGGGTCGGGAAAGTCGACGATGCTGCGCTGCCTGAACGGGCTCGAAACCTATCAGGGTGGCGACATTTTGATCGAAGGTCAGCGGGTTGACGCGCAGGATCGATCGATCCGCGATCTCCGCACGCGGATGGCGATGGTTTTCCAGCGGTTCAACCTGTTTCCACATCGCACGGCCCTCGAAAATGTCGTTGAAGGACCGGTTTACGTCAAAGGCGAAAACCCAAGTGAAGCTCGTAAATACGGCCAACACCTGCTTCAGCGCGTAGGTCTAGGAGACCGGGCCGACCATTACCCGGGCCAGCTTTCCGGCGGTCAGATGCAGCGTGTTGCGATTGCCCGTGCCTTAGCAATGCGCCCGCAGGCGATCCTGTTCGATGAGCCGACGTCAGCGCTCGATCCTGAACTGGTGGGCGATGTGCTCGATGTCATGCGCAGCCTTGCTGACGAGGGGCTCACCATGTTGGTCGTAACGCACGAAATGGGCTTCGCCCGCGACGTGGCTGATCGGGTACTTTTCCTTGATGGCGGCGTCATCGTGGAACAGGGCAAGGCAAAGGAAGTGCTCGGCGCGCCACAGCATCCGCGTACGCAGGACTTCCTGCGCCGCGTTCTTAATCATTGATTTATATGGATGCGCGACGCGGGTTGCGTGTCGCGCAAGGGGAGGCGTTATGGCTTTCTATTGTTCCCTCGATCCGGCCCGCGCCGGAGTAATCCGCGGGGTATTTGCGCGCGAATTGCCGGAAGTGGAGTTCCTCTCAGGGGAGTTGGATGCCGATGCTTCGGCAAGGGTGCGTCATTTGCTATGCTGGCAGGTTCCTGACAGGCTGCAGGATCGGTTCCCTGCGCTTGAGATTATTTTCTCAAGCGGGGCGGGTGTAGAGCAATTTCTCCAGGCGGAGATCCCTGCTCATATCCGCATCGTCCGCATGACCGAGCCGGGTCTTGCCCGTATGATGCAGGAATACGTGACACTCGCCGTGCTGGCTCTATTCCGACAATTGCCCGCTTATCTGGAACACAGTCGTAGGGAGATCTGGCAGACGTTGCCCCAGCCAAGCGCCCGCTGCCGTCGGGTAGGTGTAATGGGGCTTGGATATCTGGGGCAGGCTGCGTTGTCGGCCCTCAAGCCTTTCGGCTTCCCTCTGTCCGGCTGGAGCCGAAGCGAGAAGAATGTCGAGGGCGTACGTTGTTTCTCCGGGGCAGAAGGGTTTAGGACATTCGTTGCGCAAACAGACATTCTGGTCTGTCTGCTACCGCTCACGGCAGAGACGGAAGGCTTGATCAATGCCCAATTTTTGGCCTGCTTGCCCACAGGGGCAAGCGTAGTTCTGGTCGGTCGCGGGCCGCAGACGGATTACGACGCGCTTCTTGCAGCGCTCGATAGCGGCCAGCTTTCCTCCGCCTTCATTGATGTAACAGCACCGGAACCGCTCCCCTCCGGACATCCACTCTGGTCTCATCCAAAGGTGATCGTTACCCCGCATATCGCTTGCATGACTGACAGCCAAGGCGCGGCAGACGTACTGGTTGAAAACCTCAAGCGGCTGCATAGAGACGAAGCGCTTATTGGAGAGATCGACCGCAGGCGAGGATATTGAAGCATAGGATGCAGTGGTGTGACTGATTATTGGGCCTCATCCGTTGCCATAGGCTTAACGCATTTCCGGGAGAGGGTTGGAACTCATGCAACTGTGGGGCGGAAACTAATACTCGTGGACGAGGGATCCCGCTGTCGCCGATGATCCTCCCGAGGCCTGCGCTGCGCTTGCGATGGCGAGTCTAACCGCCCGCAGTGAGTCTTCCTGCAGCCGCGTGAGATGGTACGGCCTCGATCTCCGCTATGCGACCGGTGCCGCCATTCCCGAAAGCCGATGGGTCGCTTGACGAAAGGCACCGTTGCTTTTACTCCAGTTCAGGATGCTGGTTCACCAGGTCGCGGCGCCGCGCCTCCAGCTCCGCGAGCTGGGCACGGACCGCTTTGATCTCGGCGTCGATATCCTCGACGCGTTGCTCGATATGGTCATAAGCGTCCTGCAGCAGTTCCTTCGCCTCCGCATGGCTGGAAGCGTTGGGCGTATCGCCACGCAGCGGGCGGTTAGCTGTTTCCTTCATGATGAGTGCCGTTACAAACCCCACCACAGCCACGGCCATCAGATAGTAGGCCGGCATCATCAGGTTGTCGGTGCTTTCGACCAGCCAGGCGGCAAGCGTGGGAGTAAGGCCCGCCACGATGATCGATACGTTGAAAGCACTTGCAAGAGCGCTGTAGCGGATGCGTGTCGGAAACATGGCCGGCAGGGTGGATGCCATCACACCGGTAAGGAAATTAAGCAGCACCGCCAGAAGCAGCAGACCCAGGAAAATGAAACCGATATTGCCGCTGATGATGAGCCTGAAGGCGGGCAATGCCATAACGAACAGCCCGATGCTGCCCGCCATGATGAACGGCCTACGTCCCAAGCGGTCGCTCGCAAAACCCACGACCGGCTGCACGAACAACATACCGATCATCACCACAATGATGATGAGCACGCCGTGGTCCTCGGAATAATTCAGGTTGTGGGACAGATAGCTCGGCATATATGTAAGCAGCATGTAATAGGTGACATTGGTTACCAGCACGATGCCAATGCACACGACGAACGCGTGCCAAAATTTGCGCAGAATGACCCGGATGGAGATACGCGGTGGATTCTGGACTGCATCTCTGTCCTCCTGCTCCATCTTTTCCAGCTGTTCTTGGAACGCCGGCGTTTCCTCCGCCGCGCGGCGCAGATAAAGCCCCACTAAGCCAAGCGGGGCCGCAAGGAAAAATGGAAGGCGCCAGCCCCATTCCAGAAGACGTTCTTCGCCGAGAATAGTCGAAATCAGCACCACCACCCCCGCGCCAAGCACAAAGCCCGCTATGGAGCCGAAATCAAGCCAGCTTCCCAAAAACCCCCGTCGACGGTCGGGCGCATATTCAGCGACATAAATGGCGGCACCGGTATATTCGCCGCCGACTGAAAAACCCTGCGCCAGCTTGCACAATAAAAGCAGAATCGGCGCCCAGATCCCGATCTGCGCGTAAGACGGAATGAGTCCAATGCAAAGCGTGCTGACGGCCATGATAACGATGGTAAGCGACAGCACTTTCTGACGACCAAATCGGTCGCCCATCACGCCGAAAAACACTCCACCCAACGGACGCACCAGGAAGGGCACCGAGAACGTGCCGAGCGCAGCAATCATCTGAAGGCCGGGCGAAGCGTCGGGAAAAAAGACCTGTCCGAGCGCATAGGCCACGAAGCCATAGACACCGAAATCGAACCATTCCATGGCGTTCCCGAGCGCGGCCGCCGTGATGGCTTTTTTCAGCTTGGCATTATCGATGATTGTCACGTCGCCGATCGCGAGCGAGCCGCTCGCGGCTGGCTCGGAAGGTACAGTGTCGGGACTGGCCATGGATACTCCTGCTCACCAACCGGTCGTCCAACGCCAGAGCGACGAGACGAAGCGAACGGCCTTTATCTGGAGTAAATGGGAGGCGAGGCTATCTCGTCAACAGTCTGCGTCAACAGGTGCCCGGCAAGCCGCACCGACCGAAGAACGCAGACTGAGCGCGCGCAATCCAAGCTATTGGTTGCGGCGGTTGTATTTCCTGAGGTTCCCCCGCTGATGGCCATGTGTGATCGCGAAGGACAGGTTGTCGTCGCGGTTCCCGCCGCCACCACGGCATTGACCACGCGAGCGCCGTCGCATGGATCAACGGGTCCCTCTCGTCGTTGGAAACGACTTTGGCTGTCGCATTCTTCTCGCGGCTGAAGCCCCTTCGTTGGCGGTGGAAAAGGCAATGAAGATATCGCCGCTGCCATTGCCACCAAAGCCACCCACGCGGCCGATACCGATCGGCACGGGCCGCGCAAGACGCTTCAATTGATAAAGCAGGAGCCGGGTATCGGTCCGCCGCTTGCCGAAATTGCTCTGCACAAGAACGCCCACCTTATAGCCGCCGGCTTCCTCCGGCAGTCTACGCCCGTGCGCCCCAAGAGTCCCCGAAAGCTGACATATACTGCGGAATGGCGGAGCGTCAGTCGAGCGCGCCCTAAAAGTTCGAATCCCGCCCGGCCTGCCAGTTTCGCCGATCACTGCCGATGGCCGCAACACTCAGCAAGTAACATCCACCCAGTCGATCGCCGCCGTTTCTACGGTAAGGTCTGACATCTCCCCCCCTGTCTACGGCAATGAATGATCTTATGGCTGACTCGCTATCTGTTGGTTTTCAAAAGCCCAGTTCGACCGCAGCATAAGCGGCAGCACTGGTTTATTTCGGTGAGCAGGATCGCGCGGCCAGCAATTAATGACATTGTCATTCAGCCAAATGATGTTCGCTTCGAAACTTTGCGTGCTGGTGGTCCAGGCGGTCAGCACCAGAACACAAGCGACAGTGCCGTACGTGTTGTTCATATTCCAACGGGCATCCAACTGATCGCGCGCAATGAGCGATCTCAGCATAGAAACAAGGCAACGGCGCTGGAACGTCTGGAAATGGTCCTGAAACATCTGCAGGAAGACGAAATTGAAAATGCAGAGGCTGTCCGTCATCACGAAAACCGAAATATCGAGCGCGGAAACGAAGTGAAGACATTTCGTTTCTGATCGACATAAATGAAGGGCCCGGATATCCGGGCCATTCATTTATTCGGGCTTCTTTAGCGCTTTTTCTTGTTACGCCAGGGTGCGTTCTTCTGCAGCCGCTGGCCATGATCGAGCCATAGAGAATGACCTTATCGACATTCTCGGCCAGTCCGTATTCACCTCTCTGCGCCTTGACCTGTGCGGCGTTCTTACAAGCGTCGGGAGTTCCAAGACATCAGCGTTACCGAAGAAACGAACGTCAATCCCGCTCGTTTCCTTTACCAGAATATCTGCGATGTTGTTGGACCTGCCGCGGTCCTTGACAGGCAACTTGGCTCGATTCGTTCTTTTTATGATTAGAGTTCTCCTCACGCCACCTAACGCACCGCGAGCCCAGGACTCACCCTCGCCTCGATCGTTGGGCCAATTTCTACTCGGCGTAACTCCGACTAATCAACGCGATAAATGCGTACACTTCGGCCTCGCTTTGCCGACAATGGTTTCGGACACGGCAAGGTACAATCTCGGATGTTACAATTGTTTGCTAGCGTATGCTTAGTTGGATAAACGAAGCCCATTTATCTGAATTCCCACGATCTCCTTAGCTAAGGTGATTTTGTCGTTTTCGGTTTCTGCGCTTCTCGGTTGATACCAAATGGACAACCAGTTGATCGCGCCGAGCACCGCCTTGGCAGCTATTGATATATCAACTTGCCGAATGCTGCCGTCCTCTATTCCATCGCGAATAGCCTGCTTGAATAAACCTTCGAAACGGCGCCGGATGGAAATAAGTTCGTTCAGTGTGCGGCGCTGATCTGGCGTGGTTGCTGCTAGCTTGTGCATATGGACGCCTTGCACCACGACGGCTTCGAAAGCGACGTTGGTCATCATGGCGAGCGCATGCGCCATGAGCATCTCCTCAAGTCGGTGCAGGCCCGAGCTGTTCATCGTCATGACCGGTTCGACAGCCTTGAACAGCCGATCCATACCTTCGCGATGCACGTCGAAAAACAAATCCGTCTTCGACGAGTAGTAGTGATAAATGCGCCCTTTGGTCGAACCCATCCTGCGCGCCACATCATCAATGCTTGTTGTGGCGAAGCCTTGCTCCATGAAGCACTGAGCGGCGGTTTCCAGGATTACGACATTCCCGGTACTGTCCGTTCGGTTATTACGGCGGCTTTCAGCCATCTGCTTCTCCGATTTATGCATAGGTAAGCGGCAGCTTAGCAAATTTCGATGTCAGAATGCCACTAGACAGAGCTACGTTCAAGTGCATACTACTCAGTATGTTGTTAAGTAATGGGCTACTGTCCATTTCTCGACGCTTGGAGGATGTAATTTGGAAACTAGCCCTAATTCTGTTGCGTGTGCACGCCCAGCAGACGCACAAAGCCAGCCCCTTTATTCGGACTGGATCAAGATCGATCAGCAGCTTGTGGATCGGTTTGCAGATGTGATTGACGATCATCAATTCATTCATACCGACCCGGCACGCGCAGCGGCGGAAAGTATTTTCGGCGGAACTATCGCCCACGGTTTTCTCCTGCTTGGTCTGTTGACCAAGCTCAGTCGCCAGGTATTGCCGGAGGTTGCAAGTGGCACGATTGAAGTCAACTATGGTTTCGACAAGGTTCGCTTCCTTTCACCAGTAAAGGTGGGAGCTTCCATTCGAGGTGTGTTCAGCTCCAAATCGGTTCAACCAAAGGGTAATGGTCAGCTCCAGTCCCTTGCAGCGACTATTGAAATCAAAGACGAAACCAAGCCAGCACTCGCCGCTGACTGGCTCATACTGACAGTAGGTTGAGGACCACATGGCTATTTCTTTCGAGAATCGTGTTGCAATCGTAACGGGTGCAGGCGGTGGACTTGGGCGTGCTTATGCCCTTGAGCTTGCAGGGCGCGGCGCAAAAGTCGTCGTGAACGATTTTGGCGGCAGCCGTGATGGCACCGGCGGCACCTCTGAAGCGGCGGAAAAGGTCGTTGCGGAGATACGCGCCAGGGGCGGCGTCGCCATTGCTGATGCGGGCAATGTCACGAAGTTGGAAGATATGCAGGCGCTGGCAAAGCGCACAGTCGAAGAATTCGGTCGCATCGATATTCTCATCAACAATGCCGGGATCTTGCGTGACAAGAGCTTCGCGAAAATGGAAATGGCTGATTTTCGCGCGGTGGTGGATGTGCATCTTATTGGCTCGGCCAACGCCAGCCGTGCCGTCTGGGACATTATGAAAGGCCAAAACTTTGGCCGCATCCTGATGACGACGTCCACGTCGGGCGTCTATGGCAATTTCGGCCAGTCCAATTATGGTGCGGCGAAGGCGGGGCTCGTCGGTCTGATGAATGTGTTGCATTTTGAGGGTGATAGATATGACATTCATGTCAATGCGATTGCCCCGACAGCGGCAACCCGTATGACAGGCGATGTGCTGGACGAGGAAATGCTGGTGCGTCTCGCACCCGAAAATGTGGTTCCTGCGGCTCTCTTCCTTGTCAGCGATCAGGCGCCAAGCCGCACCATGCTTCTGGCAGGCGCGGGCACTGTAGCCCGTATGGCGATTGTGGAAAGTGAAGGCGTTTATCTGCCGAAAAGTGAGCGGACGCCAGAAGCCGTTGCTGCTGCTTTCAAAAAGATCGGCGACATATCCAACTTTATCGAGACCGATGCCGGTTTGGCGCATGTTGATCGCATTATCGCGACCTCCCGCGCACATGAGGTCATCGAATGACGGCCTCAAAACCCCGCCCCAAGGCTGAACCACGGTCAGCCTATCGGGAGTTTTATCAGATGCAGACGCGTTGGAGCGACATGGACATTTATGGCCATGTCAACAACGTCGTCTATATGCAGTATTGCGATGCCGCACTGAACCGATCGCTTATTGCGGCGGGTGCACTGGATCTGCTTGGCTCCACGCCCATTGGTATCGTTGCGCGCAATTCGACGAATTATTTCGCCGAGATTTCCTACCCGGACAATGTCGCTGTTGGGGTTCGTGTCGAGCATATCGGCAATACCAGTCTGCTGTGGGGATTTGGCATTTTCAAGGATGGCGAAGAGCTGGCCGCAGCTAAAAGCGAATATGTGCATGTCTATGTCAACCGAGACACGCGACGCCCGGTTGCGCTGACCCCGGAGCTGAGACAATTGGCCGAAAGGCTTTACGTGCCCGCGTCAGCGGAGGAGATCTGATGAGAGAAGCTGTAATCGTATCAACTGCACGCACGCCGATTGGCAAAGCCTATCGCGGAGCCTTCAACGATACGACCGCGCCAACCCTAGCAGGCCACGCGATTGCCGCTGCAGTGGAGCGCGCCGGTATTGATAGCGCGGAAGTGGAGGATGTCGTCCTTGGTGCGGCACTTCAGCAAGGCTCGACCCACATGAATATCGCCCGTACATCCTTGTTGCGGGCTGGCCTTCCGGTTTCCGTTCCGGGCCAGTCTATGGATCGCCAATGCGCGTCCGGCCTGATGGCTATTGCCACAGCGGCCAAGCAGATTACCGCCGATGGTATGACGATTGCCATTGGCGGTGGCGTGGAGCAGATATCGCTGGTGCAAAACGAGCATATGAACGTCTATCGCTGGCGCGATCCGTGGCTGACGGAGCATCTGCCCGCCACCTATATGAGCATGATCGAAACAGCGGAGATCGTTTCGGCGCGTTATGGCATATCGCGTGAGGCGCAGGACGAATATGCGTTGCAATCGCAGCAGCGCACTGCCGCCGCGCAGGTCGCAGGTCGCCTTAACGCCGAGATCGTCCCGATCCGCTCCACCATGCTGGTCAAGGACAAGACCACCGGAGAAGTCTCCGCGAAAAACGTTGAGCTGGCTATGGACGAAGGCAATCGTTCCGAAACGACTCTGGAAGGCTTGCGCGGATTGAAGCCTGTCTTTTCCGATGGTCAGACGATAGCACAGGGTCACTTTATCACTGCTGGCAACGCCTCGCAATTATCGGACGGCGCCTCGGCATCGGTGCTGATGGAAGCGAAGGAGGCTGAAAAACGGGGGCTTTCGCCGCTCGGTATCTATCGCGGAATGGCTGTAGCCGGATGTGAACCGGACGAGATGGGTATCGGCCCTGTTTATGCCGTGCCGAAACTGCTCAAACAGCATGGCCTGACGGTCGATGATATCGATCTGTGGGAATTGAACGAAGCCTTTGCGGCGCAGGTGCTTTATTGCCGCGACAAGCTTGGCATCGATAATGAAAAGCTGAACGTGAGTGGCGGCGCTATTTCGATTGGCCATCCCTATGGAATGTCGGGCGCGCGAATGACCGGGCACGCCCTCATCGAAGGCAAACGGCGCAATGGACGCTATGTGGTGGTAACCATGTGCGTCGGCGGTGGCATGGGTGCTGCGGGCCTGTTTGAAATTTGTTGATGGAAACGAAAAAGGCCGGTGAAAACCGGCCTTTTTTTATAAGATTGCCTGCGTTGCGATCAATATGCGGCTTTATAAATCGACAGGGCATCCGCCTCTGGCCGGCTCAGTGATCCGAGCTTGCGCTCCCTTGTCGGTGACGATAACGACGCTCTTGCCCAGCAAACGCTCTGTAATATCAACCATTTTCGCCAGCCCGCCGGTTTGTTGCACGATAGATGGCGTGGTGTTGATGACGAAGTTTGTTTCAGGTCTGTCGATTTTGAGAGATCAGCTTGCGCGCTTGGCGTTGAAATCGCGATCGATTGTATCTCCGGTAATGCCTTGGCTGCGTAGGATATGTTTCTGGATTTTACCGCTTGACGTCTTCGGCAAAGAATCCAGAATTCGTACATAGCGAGGCACCATAAAGCGGGGCAGGCGGCCTGTTAGAAACTCCAGCAGTTCTCCAGCATTGATTTGGTGGCCTTCGACAGGGGTTACGGCGATAAGAACTTCATCCTCGCTCAATTCGCTTGGCACCGCGATAGCCGCGCACTCTTTGACGCTGTCGTGGAAAAGCACTTCGGCTTCCAAAGCGAAGGAAGAGATATTTTCGCCCCGCCGTCGGATGATGTCTTTCAGACGATCAACGAAGAAATAGACGCCATTTTCGTCCTTGCGAAAGCTATCGCCTGTGTGAAACCAGCCGTTGCGCATGGCTTCGACGGTAGCTTTCGGATTGTTGTAGTAACCTTTCATCAAGGCCCAGGGGCGGTCGGAACGAATGACCAACTCACCGGCTGTGCCATCGGGCAGCTCGATATCGTTCTCGTCAACGATGCGCAGCTGATACCAGGGGCGCGGTGTTCCCGCGATTCCCTTTTGCGAAATCCCGGGTCCGGCAACGAGTGGGCTAGCGATTTCGGTCATGTTGTAGATAGTCCAGGCCTCGACGCCAAATCTTGCCGCAAATAAGGGGCCATCCTCGCCAAATGGGGTAATGAAGGCGCGTCGCAGCGGGTGGTTGCGATCATCCGGTGAAACCGGCTGTTTCAGAAGGAAACTCGCCATGACGCCTAGCAACAGGCAATAGGTCGAGTTCGTTTCCCGCACCGCCTGCCAGAAATGCTGCGTTTTGAACTCGCGCATCATGCCAATCGACAGCCCGCGCGCCAGCATCGCATAGACATAGAGCGTGGAGCCGCAATGGAAGATCGGACCACAAATCATACAACGGTCCGTTTCATCCACGCACTCGAAGGCGTCGGGACCCATCGTGTAAAGTTGCACATAAGAGGTCACGACGCCCTTGGCATTGCCGGTCGTGCCCGACGTATACATGATGGCAAGCGTGTCCCACGGCTCAATCGGCGTGTCGAGGGCAAGTTCGCTCTCGCTAACGGTTTCCACGTCAGTCAAAGGCAGGATTTCCACCCCAGCAATGGCGCAGCTTGCAGAGCCTTCGACCACCAGGACTTTGCGCAGCTTGCCGGGGGCAACGTCCAGCAATCGCTCCACCAGATCGGCATGGGCAACCATCAGCGCGGCATCCGCATCGCCCAGGATATGTTCCAGGGAGCGCCCGAGTGCTGCAGTGTTTATGGGGACATAGACCGCCCCGATATAGTTGATTGCGAACCAGGTAGTGAGCAAATCCGGGCCGTTACCCATAAAACAAAGCACATGATGGCCACGTTTCACGCCGTGTGATTGAAGCGTCGCCGCCCGCTGACGGACGCGGTCTCTGGTCGTTTTGTAATCCCATTCGGTCGAAGGCCAAAAATGCACGAATGGTGCTGCGGGGCGCTCCGCTGCATGTCGATCGAGAAGATATCGCAACACGGAATGGCTGCGGTCGAGCGCGCGCTGGTCTGGCGTCATGTTCTGAATTCCTCCTACTCGGCCGCAACTAAACCGCCAAAACAGGCCTGTTGCAAACCTATTCGGAATATGCAACATACTCGGTAGTATGTCAAAGTGAAAACCTGAGGAATGTGGAAATGGCCATAGTCGATATAAGGCGTGAAGGACCGATTGCGGTGGCGCGCTATGACCGTGGCGGTAAGGCCAATGCTCTCAATGAAGAATCGATAACTGCGCTCATACAGGCGGCGGACGAATTATCAGCGGATGACAGTGTCCAGGTTGTTATCCTAACAGGAACCGAAAGTCGTTTCTCCGGTGGAGTGGACCTGACGGACGAGAATCTGTGGCGCGTCAACGCGGGCGCTGTCACACGCCATACGTCCATGTCGCTTGGCGGCGTCATGTGTGATCGGTGGCGGTTGCTGCCACAGATCACTATAGCAGCGGTTGAAGGCCCGGCGATTGGTGGCGGCGGCATTCTGGCTTTGGCAACCGATTTCCGCGTGATGGCTGAGGGGGCCTTCTTTCAGTTTCCTGAAGTTCGTCTGGGCATGACGCTAGGCTGGGGCGGACTGCCGTTACTTTCATCGCTGATCGGTCCGACACGCGCCAAGCGTGCGCTTTTCGCCAATGAACGAATTGGCGGGCAGGACGCGCTTCATATGGGGCTTTGCGACAAGTTTTCACCGGCCGGTGGCGCGGTCGAAACCGCCAAGCGCTTCGCGCAGACCATCGCTGAATGCCCGCCCATGGGCTTGCGGATGACGAAAAGAGCCATTGATCAGGAACACCGCGCCAACTGGGCCGCATCTTACGAAGCCGACCAGTTTTATCTGGCGAGACTGATTGCGGAAAGTAGCAGCCAATCGGGCTGACACATTTATAATTTGGGAGGAGGAAAACATGAAAATGAAATCAATGATGCTTTCGGGTGCTTTTGCCACCATGGTGCTCGCAAGCCCGACCTTGGCAGAACCGGTTAGACTGGGCGTGTTGACGGATATGTCCGGCATGAATTTCGATCTTGCAGGCGACGGGTCGGTCGTCGCGGCTAAGATGGCTGTGGAGGATTTCGGGGGTAAGTTGAATGGCGAGCCTATCGAAGTCATCGTTGGAGATCATCAGAATAAGCCTGACATCGGGTCCACTCTGGCACGTAGCTGGATCGATGAGAAGAACGTCAAGGCAATTATCGACGTCCCCACGTCCTCGGTCGCAATGGCCGTGCAGGAAATCACCCGCAACAAGGATGTGGCGTTTCTGGCGTCCACCGCAGGCTCTTCGGATTTGACGGGGAAAGCTTGTTCACCCACGACCGCGCAATGGACCTGGGACACCTATGCGCTTGCCAACGGAACGGGACGCGCCATGACACAGGAGGGGGGCAAGAAATGGTACTTCATTACTGTTGACTACACCTTCGGTCATGCGCTTGAGCGCGATACTGCGGAAGCCGTCAAGGCTAGCGGCGGTGAAGTCGTGGGCTCTGTGCGTCATCCGCGCGAAACCACCGATTTCTCTTCGTTCCTGTTGCAGGCGCAAGCATCGGGCGCTGACGTTATTGCTCTTGCTAACTCGTCGGGCGATACAATGACCGCCCTTAAGCAGGCGAATGAATATGGGATAGCGCAAGGTGGCCAGAAAATTGCAGGAATGCTGCTGTTTCTCTCCGACGTGCACAGCGTCGGTCTCGAAACTGCAAAGGGCCTGACACTGACTACCGGCTTTTACTGGGATTATGATGACCAGACCCGTGCTTGGTCGAAGCGCTTCGGGGAACGAATGAACGGCAAGATGCCGACCATGGTTCATGCTGGCGTTTATTCGTCTGTCATGAATTACCTCAAAGCTTCCGAAGCTGCAAAATCCACCAGCGGCAAGGCTGTGCTCGACAAGATGCGCACCATGGACATTAACGATTTCTTCGCCCGAAACGCCAAACTGCGCGAAGATGGTCGCATGGTCCACGATATGTATCTCGTTCAGGTTAAGTCGCCGGAAGAATCCAACGGCCCGTGGGACTATTACAAGGTTCTGCGCACCATCCCGGGTGATGAAGCGTTCCGTCCGCTCGATAAAAGCGGCTGCCCGCTTGTGAAGCAGTAAAAGAGGCTGGTTGAATGAACGCAGCAACTGGCAATATGACGGCCCTGC